>RDXX01000113.1 GCA_004292955.1 Oscillatoriales cyanobacterium
TGTCTTGCCGAAGCCTCTTCTTTTGGGAGAAGATTCTTGTGTAGCTTGCGGGTAATCCTCTACCCATTTCAGGGTTAGTTTCTACCCAACGAATCGCACACCGGGTCTAAAACCATATGAGTTTGGCTCAAAGAGAGCCTCCCATTCTGGTTCAAGTGCTGCTTTCACAACTGCTTGTAAGGCGCGGTCGTACATTGTGGGTATACCTAATGGTCTAGACTCATTAGTGCCTGGTTTTGGTATCATTACCCGACGTGTCGGTTGTGATTTACCAGTTGTTTTGAGTTGACCTACTAGCTCAAAGCGTTGCTTCGGGGTTAGTGATTTAATACCATCCACACCTGCTGTACGCACGCCAGTATTGTCTTGTGTGACCCGTCGTATCGCTAGAACCTTATTAGACCACGAATTAATCAAGGTCTTTTGAAGCTTCCTCACTGCTTTTACATCGCCACGCTCACTTGCTCGATAGATACGTTTTTGCAACTTGAATGTCAATCTTTCGGCTTTCCGCCAATTGATTTGATTCCATTCCACCGTCGGGTTATCCCGCGTTTTAGACTTGTTCATTGCTATTCTTGTTCCTATCCTTGAAGTTACCGTGTATCCGTTAGCATATCCCTGTCATTACAACAGGGCATTGGCTTCTGATACAATCCCTCTCTCGTATATCATTCGTTAGCTACTTACCGATAATCGACCTGATTCCAGAAATATACGAGAGTTACTTCGTTCCAGATATACATTGATTGAGTTTTTAGTGTGATGCTATCCACCGGGTTTATGGGCGGTGCTTATAGGTCGAGTGCAAAATCGCCTATGCCCTAGCCTTGCCATTTTGGCTTGGTCTTAATCAGTCTTTACCGTGTTTCTCAACGGGTTTATTCTTGATTCAGCCGTTAGACCATCTATACTATCGATGGTTCAGACACATCTTTGCTTTCGCTATACATGAACTCTTGCTCAACAGTTACCAGTTTCGGCTACCAGTAGTCTGCCTTTTATCCCCGCTTTACGCTGCTAGTTGCTACTTAACAAGGTAGGGGATATGCTTTTACCGCTGCACTTGCGGACTGGGACTTGGGATGAACCGCACCCAGATGTGTATCCAGTTATGATGACTATGTAGTCACCCTAGCCATCCCCTAAGTATTGCTACTCAGTTTCGACTAAACGAATCGCACTTACTTTTTATATTGTACGTCTATTTTGACGTATATCGGGAATCGACCAACAAAATCGATCGAACTCCTGTGGGATGGGCATCTTGCCCGTCCCTGCTTCCCAGGCTCTGTCTGGGAACCAATATCCAGAGACTCTGCCTAGCTTGTCTCTGATTCGCGGGAGGCAGAGCTTCCGGATCTACCTCCCCAGGCAGAGCCGGAGAATGAGAAAAAAGTATATAAAAATCGGCAAAATCTTCTTGAAGTTTTGTTACAATACGCAAAACTTGATATTTTAAACTATACGGAATGACCTTCTTCAACGCCTCCGAACCCCTAATCCGCTCCAAACAAGAACATCTCGACGTACAAGATCTCGCTGGCCTGTTGCGCCTCCGCTGGCAAGTCGGAAATATTACTCTTTTCTCAGGATTTTATACCCGCATTGACCAAACTTTTCTGCTTTGGGCTTTGGTGACGGCGGGGATTTTTTTCACGGCTCAGTTTGTCCCGCTTAGTTGGAGCTTTCAGGCGATTTTGTGGTCAACAGTGACTCTAATTGGCACTGCGATTATGGCCGTTTTGACTTTGTTTTGGGTAAAGGTTGAGCGGGTTAGCTGGATTCTTTACTCTTGGGCGATTTTGATGATTTCTGGTTTGATTTTGACGGATTGCAGTATTTTTGCGGGTTGGGGATTTTGGTTGCTGCATCTGTGCGATTTGTGGTTGGGGTTGAGCGCGATCGGCTATTTTTGTACTGGACTCGGTTTGCGATCGCGCACTTTTATCCTGATCGGGCTAACTCATTTATTTAGCATACCTCTATTAACCTTTGTTGCCCCTTGGCAATATCTAACCACAGGCATAATTATGGCCGGATGTTTGCTGTTACTCTCGGAGTTGCAGTGGGATATGCGATCGCCGATCGACAATACGTTGCTGTGCGAAGAACAAAAAGAATTCAACCGAATTCAACAGCAACGGCGGCAGTTGGGCGCGAATGCAGCCAAATAACTCAAAAATCTTAACAGTCCGCAATCTTATAATTCGCTGAAAACTCACTTAAGCTGCGATCCCCGAACCTAAGTCTGAGAGAGGATTCCAAAAGTGCGATCGATCTCTTAATCAAAACAAAAACAGCATCTTTTAGATCGAAAAAGTGTAAAGAATTCTGTACAACAGGTCACAATTTAGAGAAATCGCAGAGAATAGAAACATACAGCATAAATAAAAAATAAACCTTAACCAGAACAGGAGTTTTGTTGTTTTACCTGTGAATCGCCAACCTAAGGAGAACGGTGTCCGGGAGGCGACTGGCGAAAAATGCTGTACTTACCACGATAAAAGTTAATTCTGGTTGACAGTAGTTGTCAAAACCAAAAAGTGGTGCAGGGTTTTTACCGTTTCCCCTGCTTTGCAGTCTCTGAGGAGAGGCTAAACCCTCTACTAGAACAGCCTGAGGAGATTGGCACACAATTTGACAGGTGGTCAGGCGGATGTTTGAGTTACCTTGTTTAATAAAATTGAGGAAATGCTCGCTTAGCAGCATTGCAGGACTTAGGATTAAATAAGTCCTGCTTTATCATAGGTTCGTAGTAAGGACTTTAGTCCTCCCTCTTGAATTTAGAAAGAAAGGACTGAAGTCCTGACTACAAACTTGTAGGTTATGTTTTACTCGCTACGTGGATTTTCGCAAAAGGGTGCATCTGGTTTTGGAAGAGGGCGAAGCATGACCGTATATAAGTTATTAGTTCTAATCTCATATTGACTGCGGTCATGCTTCGCCCCTACAGATATATTTGTTAAACCCAGATACACTATCGCAAAATTTCTCGCACTTCCATTAAAATCTGTCCCAACATATTTTTGCCACTGCCATCTTTCCCACAACCCCAATAGTAATCTCCAGGCGCATTTTCGACTATTTCTTCATCCCCGGTAGCGAGTAAAATTTCGCGGATATCGGCATGAGTTTCAAATTTGCGTAATACGCATTTTCGCATGATATCATCTTTGACTTGTTCCCAATCTTGGCGCAGGGGACGAGAGCGTTCGCGCCCCATTGTTGCTGCATCTTTCGGCGTTTTTGCTTGGCGAATTTGCTCGCAGTGTTCCGTTTGGGGAAACTTTTGTGCTTGAAAATAATGTTCGGTAGTCGGCCAGTATTCTCCGTCTAACTTGAATCCGTGACGGGAAAAGTTAGAGAAACTACCGTATTCGCTGCGAGTGCTGTAAAAGTAGATAGTCATAATCTCTCCGATTTCAACCGCCATAATAACTTGGGTCTACGGCCAGCTTTACCTATCTTGATTCTCCACTATCTTAAACTGCAAATCAATATTTTCAAGATGGGAACCAATGTAAGACAACAAAGCGTAGATAAATACAATCGTTCCCACCATTTCCAAAATTTCCTCAACCGAAGCCAGCAAACCGTAGATCAAAGTTCGCTGACCTACCGCATCTGCATAATAACCGCAAACCATTTCCATGCCAAGCGCTCCACCTACATATATACTGCCTGCGAGTAGAAATAAATCCCTGGTTTTTCGGGGTAAGTGCCAGAGAAACTTGAGATAAGTCAGCCCAGTAACTGCAACAAAAATCGCCCCCGGAATTACCCAAATGAAGTAAAAAAATCCCCCTAAATTCAGTGACTCTCGCAAGTCGTTAATAATTAATATTTCATGCAGGCTCAAGATTTCATCTAAAGAGAATAATACAAAGATGAACCCTAGTGCCTTCCAATGCCGAAAATATCGATCGCCCTGCTTCTGCTTGGCAGCAGCAATAATACCTAGCAAAATCCCGCAAAACAGTAAAGTAAATGACGAGTACCACGAGGGATAATTTATTTCTCTGTCTAAATTAAACAAATGAATCCAGCGTTCGCGATAGTTAAAACCGTAGCGCAGAACTTGTACGGTGAAACCAGCAACAGCAAAGAAGAGCACCCAAATGCTAAGAGAGAAGGCAACTCTCTTTGGCGAAACAGAAATAATGAATTTCATCGACTTTTTGGTAAACTAGAACAAGCAAAATAAAACTATAAAGTAAAAAATAAAAAATGCAAACATCCGCGCTATCCGTCTCTGCTGATTGTTCTGTATAAAAAAATACTAATAACTGAAAATGCGCGTTCAAATTCAAACCTTCACTGTCCGCAAGCGGTTTGCACTTACCATCAGCCGCGGTACAACAGCCCAAAGTACCAATTTGTGGGTAAAATTAACACACGAAGGTATCGAAGGTTGGGGAGAAGCATCGCCCTTTTCCACAGGTTCTAAGCCCCAAACTACCGAGAGTCTGCTAGCAGCATTGCAGGAAGTTGCACCGCTACTAGAAAAGTTTACTCCGTGCGATCGCCAAAAAGTCGAACAAATTTTCACAGAAATCGAGTTACCCTCCGCCGCCCGCGCCGGCATCGACATGGCAATGCACGACTGGCTGGGCAAAAAAGCAGGCTTCCCGCTGTGGAAAATGTGGGGATTAGATCGATCGCGCATTGTCCCCACATCCGTCACCATCGGCATAAATTCGCCGAGGAGTGCGAGAGACAGAGTGCGCGATTGGTTTGGCAAAGATGCGACAGATCCCGCCAGCATCAAATACCGCGCTGTCAAAATCAAGTTGGGAAATCCCGCAGGAATTGAAGCCGACAAAGCTATGTCGATCGCAGTATTAGACGAAGCGCCGGCTAACATTCAAATCAGTGTAGATGCTAACGGCGGTTGGAGTTTAAAAGAAGCAGTAGAAATGTGTAGCTGGCTGGAAAAATATAACATAAATTATGTCGAACAACCGCTATCACCAGTCGCGGATATGGCTGAATTCTCGGAACTTTACCGTCAATCGCCCTTGCCAATTTTTGCTGATGAAAGTTGCTTTAATAGTTCTGATATACCCAAGTTAGCACAGTGCGTCCACGGCATCAATATCAAAATGATGAAATCCGGCGGATTGAGCGAAGCAATGCGGATGATTCACACCGCCAAAGCCTGCAATCTGCAAGTGATGTTCGGCTGCTATTCCGATAGTGCGATCGCAAATACCGCAGCAGCACAACTTTCTCCCCTCGCTGATTACTTGGATTTGGACAGTCACTTGAATTTACTAGACGATCCTTTCAGCGGCGCAGTCGTTGAAAATGGGTGTTTGCTGCCAAATGGGCGATCGGGATTGGGAGTGCAGCGAATTGACCTTGTAGAATAGAAATATCGTTAAACAGTTGACAGTTGACAGTTGACAGTTGACAGTTGTAGCGTGCGTCGCCACCAACCATCACAAATAAAAATCGACCATTGATGAGCGACGCACCTTACTTACAGTTGACAGTTGATAGAGGAAGCACGAGGTTTTCAGGATGGGGATTTACAGCCAACCCTAAAAATATTCCACCTAAAGACGAGCGTTTTAAAACCATGAATTTCGATCAAAACAAATCTGGAGATACTATGATGCCAGTAGAATCAATAGGACAGGGAATTGATAGAGAAGCCAAGCTTTTTTTTGAAGAACACAAGCCGCCCACTGATTTAATCTTTGATGATGGTGCAGAAATGGAAAGCAACCGCCACCGCATAGCAATGACCGTTTTAATCCGTTCGGCAGAACAAGGTTTAGCTAACCGGAACGATTTTTTTGTCGGTGGCAATATGTTTATCTACTTCAGTGCCCAACAGGTTCGCAATCGGGATTATCGAGGCCCAGATTTTTTCGCTGTGTTGGGTGTTGACGGCAATACTTCCCGACAGGGCTGGGTAGTTTGGGATGAAAACGGACGTTACCCGGATATCATTGTGGAACTGCTTTCACCATCAACGGCTAATGAGGATATAGGCAAAAAAAAGGATATTTACGAGCAGGTTTTCAGAACACCAGATTATTTTGTCTTCGATCCTTTCGATCCGAATTCTTTGCAGGGATGGCGTTTAGATAATAATCAACGCTATCAACCGTTAGTCCCCAACGAACAGGGCTGGCTGTGGAGTCAAAGTTTGGGCTTTTGGTTGGGGACTTGGGACGGAATTGTCGATCGAGAAACAGCAACTTGGGTGCGTTTTTACGACGAATCTGGCAATCTAATTCTGTTACCTGAAGAAGCTGCTCAACAGCAAGTCGAAGCTGCTCAACAGCAAGTCGAAGCTGCTCAACAGCAAGTAGAAGTTGCTCAACAGCAAGCGGAACAGGAACGCCAACGAGCCTCGCGACTAGAAGCCAGATTGCGAGAATTGGGAGAAGATCCGAATGCTTTAAACCAGTAATCGCAAATCACAGCGAACAATCAATTGTAGATTATAGATTGTAGATTGTAGATTAAATCTACAATCTACAATTTTTCAGCTTAAAAGTGAACCAATGACTAAAAACTATCCTACTATCAAAAATGGCAAAGTTGCTATCTTGTTGCACGAGGGAATTCTCGGCACTTCCGGCAAAACAGGCTTAGCATTTTTGCGCTACAGTGAAGCACAAATTGTAGCAGTAATTGACCGCCAATGTCCGGGAAAATCTTTATCTGAATTAACTGGTATTCCTCAACAATTACCGATCGTTGCTTCCGTTGCAGAAGCACTGCAATTTGCGCCGGATATTCTGCTAATTGGTATTGCTCCATCCGGCGGTGTTTTGCCGCCGGAATGGCTGCCAGAAATTAATCAAGCGGTAGCAGCAGGTTTGTCGGTTGTCAACGGTTTGCACGCGAAACTTGCACCTTTGATAACGGTTCCGTTAACCGAAAATCAATGGATTTGGGACGTGCGTCAGGAACCGAAGTCTGTTGGGGCGATCGCCTCTGCCGCCGCTGCTAAATTAAGCTGTCGCCGCGTGTTAACTGTCGGTACAGATATGAGCATTGGCAAAATGTCAACCAGTTTGGAACTCAATCGCACTTGTTTGCAGCGTGGTTTGCGTTCCAAATTTTTAGCAACCGGACAAACGGGTTTAATGATTGGAAATGAAGGCATTGCTTTGGATGCAGTGCGAGTGGATTTTGCCGCCGGTGCTGTCGAACAAGCGGTGATAAAATTGGGTTCGGAATGCGATATTCTGCACGTAGAAGGGCAAGGTTCGCTATTGCATCCGGGTTCGACGGCGACTCTGCCGCTGTTGCGGGGCACGCAGCCAACTCACTTAATTTTAGCGCACCGAGCCGGACAAATTCACATTCGCAATCACCCTCATGTATCGATTCCAAGTTTGTCGAAAGTGGTTGAATTGTACGAAATGGTGGCGGCTGGTGCGGGTGCTTTTGTTGGGGCAAAAGTCAGCGCGATCGCTCTGAATACTCATCACTTAACTCACGCAGAAGCGCTGTTAGCAATAGCAGGAATTCACGCAGAAACGCGATTGCCTTGTACCGATCCGGTGCGGTTTGGTGCGGAGGTGTTGCTGGGGGCGATCGCCAATTGAGATGCTACAATAAGTTACAACTAGCTCGGAGCTACAGAAAACTATGACACAAAGCATTCAAGCAAAAGCACTGACACTGCGCGATGTCAAAACAAAATTTAACTTCCAACTTGCTGAAGACGAGCAATTCTTCCGGGAGTGGATTGAAGATTTACCAGAAATTAATGATGAAGAAAAGCGATATCTAGACAAAATAAAGGTTGGCTATATTAACAGTGCCGAGTACCCCATGATAGAAGATACCGTGAAAATGGTGGTACTGGCTCCTTTGCTATTTTTAGCAGATTTTTTTCTAACTCCGTTTCACATAGAGTCCGAAAAATCGGTGGAACTTCTGACTGTGGATGAAGGTATACTTGTCAGAGGCAGCATTGATATTCTGCTTTTAATTGAATCTTTTTGGGTTGTGGCGATCGAAGCGAAGCGAGCTCAATACTCCCTTGAGGCAGGACTTCCACAGCTACTCTTTTATATGCTGAGTAACCCCAATCCTGACAGACCAACTTTTGGGATACTGACAAATGGCAGCAACTTCAGATTCATTAAATTGGTTAAACAAGATACTCCGCAGTACGCTTTATCTTATGAGTTCGTAATCGATCGCGCCCAAGACTTTTACGAAGTTTTTCGCATTTTCAAACGAATCGCTGCTGTAGTTTCCAGCTATAACTCATGATTGCAAGTTCTTTTTCCTTACCCCCAGAATGCACAATCCGCCAAGCGTCGGAGCAAGATATCAAATCAATTAGAAAGTTAGTTTGGAGTGCGAAACTCGATCCGACTCAATTGCGCTGGGAGCAATTTTGGGCGATCGAATGTGAGGGGAAATTGGCTGCTTGCGGACAATTGCGGAAGTTTACGGGCGCGCAAGAGTTGGGTAGTTTGGTGGTGGCGAAGGATTGGCGCGATCGCGGTTTGGGCATTTACCTGACAAAACATTTAATTCAACAGGCTACAGAACCGCTATATTTAGAATGTTTGGGAAAGCGGCTCGCATCATTTTATACCCGCTTTGGCTTCGTAGAAGTTTCCGTGCAAGATTTGCCGCAGTCCCTGAAATTCAAGTTCGGTTTGTCTCAGTTAGGTAAAACTTTATTCAGACTTCCGGTAACAATTATGCAGTATCAAGCAGGTTCTTGATAATTATGACTTTTATGAATTTGAGATTCTGAATTTATGAATTGATTTTAAGTTCGATCTGTTCAATAATTGGGATTACAGGCTCGGTTCGTAGTGAGGACTTCAGTCCTCATCAGATGAGAGAGGACTGAAGTCCTCACTACGAACTTAAAATCGGTTCGTAGTGAGGACTTCAGTCCTCATCAGACGAGAGAGGACTGAAGTCCTCACTACGAACCTCTGACTCACGCACTAGATATGTATGGATGTTCCGGATTGCCCGATCGACTTTGCGTAAACTCAGGATTCACAGCCTGCGCTAGTCCAGTTGCCTAAATTGGCACAGCTACCAGTCAGATGAGTAGGCTGAAACCTTTAAAAAATCGTTGTTTCCTGGCGGACAAGTGTCCTGTGCCAGTACCAGACGATAAAAGTGTCAGGGCGATCGCACCAAACACATTCGATTCCTGGGAAATTAGTAAGTGTCAAGCAAACGAGTCACAGCCCAATCACAAAAAAGCAACCCCAAAAATAAAACATCTTCACAGCAGCAGTAATGCGGAATCAGCCAATCCCTAGTGTAGATAACCACATCTACCCTTGAGGTAAATCCCACCCACGGCTCAACCACTAAATCGTTAATTCAATACCTCGGAATTACCGAATTTAAACTCCCGCAACCGCTTCTCAAATCCCTTCTAAATTTCAAAAATTCTTGGGCTTCGATCCGGATAAAAGAAGGAAAGACAAGAACAATGAAATATCAGAACAATCAATCAATCTCAACCGAGGAAATGCAGCCTCTCAAATAGCAGAAACCGACAATTACACATCCATTTATTGTAACACAACAGGAGTAAATATTATGTTCAACGTAGTAAAAGCTTTCGGCTCTATCTTCTCCACTCAAGGATACAGCACAGCCAACAATCTGTTAATCACCCTCACACCCGGAGACACGGTTTATGTGATCGGCGTTGACAGCATCACTCTGTTAGTTTCCCTCGTTCCCGCAGACTAAGACTAAATCAGAACATCAACAACCAGGAAATGCAGCCTTTTAAATAGCAGAAACAGGCGATTAAACTTCCATATATTGTAACACAACAGGAGTAAATATTATGTTCAACGTAGTAAAAGCTTTCGGCTCTATCTTCTCCACTCAAGGATACAGCACAGCCAACAATCTGTTATTAACTATTTCAATGAAGAAGCAGTCGTCGATGAATCGATTTATCCGAATCAAACAGGTCGCGTCCGCTTCCAAGGTAGCTGGTGGCCCGCACGGTGCGATCGCCAAATCACTCTCACACCCGGAGACACGGTTTATGTCATCGGCGTTGACAGCATCACTCTGTTAGTTTCGCTCACTCCCGCAGACTAAATCAGAGGATGAACAACTAGGAAATGCGACCTTTCAAATAGCAGAAACAGGCGATTAAACTTCGATATATTTTAATACAAAAGGAGTCAGGGAAATGTTTAACTTAGCAAAAGCTTTCGGTGCGATTTTTTCTGTTCACACCTACAGCACAGAAAACAATATGTTAGTGGACAACTACATCAATACCAATTTTGTCTATTTCAACGAAGAAGCAGTCGTCGATGAATCGATTTACCCGAATCAAACAGGTCGCGTCCGCTTCCAAGGTAGCTGGTGGCCCGCACGGTGCGATCGATCTAAACCTTTTCACGGTAAGAGCCCCGAATTCTTCAAGAAGTCGGGGCTCTTACTGTTCTGTTGTTGAGCGGCAATTAGGCTTAAGTACCCCCTTTATTTCTTAGCCCGCGCACCATCCGGGCTTTGTTTGTGTAGTAGCGGTTTCAACCGCCGGATTATAGCTACAATAAAATGGCATTTTTGAGAGCTTGTTTGTTGGGGCGATCGCCCATTTGAGATTCGCTACTTTCTGGACTGACTGCTGTTGTTTCTGATGCTTTAGCTGGCGGTAGTGGTTCGAGCAGTTTGGATTGAGCTTCCTGAATTGAAGGGTAATTTTCAGCCCAGGATGAAATCACTTCTGAAAGAACATCGCTTTTATCGGATAAGGGTTCAATTAGCTGCGCTAGTTCAGTTAATTGTGTGGCCGAAAAGAGCGATCGCTGGTGAGTTAATAGTTCGATCAACGAGTCAATCTTTTGTTCGGGGACTGACATGGATTCCCGTTGGATTTTGTGAATTGTTTGCCGCACAAATTCTACAGACAAATCTAATAATTGTGCGATCGTCTCTAAATTCATTCCAAACGCGATCATCCGACGAATGGCTTCTAACTTCGCCTGCTGCTCACCTTGTTCGAGTCCTTGTTCGAGTCCTTCTTCTAAACCTTCTTGCTTGACTTCCTGATAAAATCGAGTTTGTCTGAGTTCGCTTAAATTCAACATGGTGGCAATTTCCTCGCGGCTTTTCTGGGGGAGTTTGTAGACGATAATTGTTTCGATGAGGTTGATTAAATCGCGCAAAACGGTGGGATCGGACAACTGCTGTCGGGCCATTGCGATCGATTGGCGTGCTTGTTCTGCGGCTGTCTCTGCTGGCTCGATTACCAGTTTAACAATTTTGACTCCCAGCGAGCGATCGGCGGCTTCTGGCAATTCATCGAGGTAAATCCGTTGGACGCGCTGACTGGTTAAGAGTTCCTGAAATTGCAGCATCTGTTCGTGTTCGATGCGGCGGCTGGGATAGATGACAACGACGCGCCAAGGATTGACGGGTTTGTATTGTCGCAGATAGAGAAAGAGTTCGCCAAAGATGCGGTAGTACAAGTCGGGATCGGGTTGAAACTGAACTTCCGCCAAGTAAAATGGTTTTTCCGGTGCTTCGGTTGTGGGCAGAAATAAGCCATCGATGCGGAATGCGAGTTGTTTGATTTCGCGGGAGGTGAATTCATAGGCGGTGGCTTCGTCTGGAGGGCGATCGATCAGTTCAAAGAAGAAGCTGGGAAATTCCTGAAACAGGCTGTAGAAAATGGTGTCTGTTTTCATGAGTTGTCGATGGGAATCGAAGATGGGTACTATACCATGCCAAGAGAGGAACAAACATAACGCAAGAACCCACAATCGGGGAAATTGATTTTTAGGCTTGGCAACATTTTATGCTATTGTCTAACTTTGTTTTTACAGGAAATTTCGGATAAAATGGTCGATAACAAAGATACTACAGAAGTGCCTTTACGACCTCTTGTTTGGATGGGAGACTCTCGCAAAAATATCCGCGAGTTTCCTGAAGAGGTACAAAAAGCCGTAGGTTATTCCCTACAACTGGTGCAAGCTGGGGAAACACCTTTGTCAGCCAAGCCCTTTAAAGGGGTGGAAAGCGGTGTGTATGAAATCGTCAAACGTTACGATACCGATACTTACAGGGCAGTTTATGCTGTAAAGATTGGTGAAAAAATCTATGTATTGCACGCTTTTCAGAAGAAATCAAAGCAAGGGATTAAAACCCCACAGGCTGATGTTGACTTAATTAAAAAACGCTATCAAGACGCACTAGCTAGGGAGGAACAATTATGACAGAAGAAACTATTTTTGAAGAAAGCAGTGGTAATGTATTTGCTGACCTTGGATTGGCAGATGCTGATGAACTTTTTGCGCGAGGTAAAATCGGTATTCAGGTACTTCGCCTGTTAAAACAGCGCAACTTAGAACAGCGTGAAATGAGCGAATTACTTGGAATTCCACAGCCAGAAGTATCTCATTTAATGAACGGAGAGTTTCAACGGTTCAGCGAAGGAAAACTACTGATTTTCCTGAAGCGACTCGATACGGAAATCACCTTACATCTTCGCCCTCGTAATGGGGGAAATCAATCTGCTGAAACTGTGATATTGCTATAGGAATTGGGGAACCGATCGCCCTGTTGAATTTTTTCGCAAAGGCGATCGGGGCTTCTAGCTTTTATCTATTTGACTCGTCTCTCTCATCTTTCTGCAACTCTGTCAGGATTAGAAAGCACAGCTTGAGCACAAAGAGCAGAAGTCCTGCTTGGGGATTGAGGCAAGTGGCAACGCCTACCACCGCAAACTCGCTTACTTTGAGCAGTTTCTTTTTATTTGAAATCTTCATGTTGGTCATCTTTGTTGAAACTCTCAACAATCTGCCAAATGCAAGATAGGAGGCTCGTTTTAGATCCGATCGCCCACCGCTCAGGTTATGTACAAGTTTGTCCAAGTTACGATCGCGTCGCTATAATTGGAGAAACCTGAAACCACTACATGACGGAACCTAGCGGACGATCTCTCAGGCTATCGCCAACTCAACTCAAAAACGCGGACATTGCATTAGCAAAATTTGGTAGCAAATCCGATTTGGCTGCTCAATTACAAATGTCGCGTACCACCATCAACAAATTTTTCAAAGGTGAACCTGTTCAGCGCAAGCAGTTTCTTGGCATCTGCAAAAAGCTCAAACTGAAATGGGAACCCGACGATGAACAGGTTCAGGAGAAAGGTAAACCACCAAATTCGCTGTCAGATCCGACTCTGGAGAGCCTGAAAGATGATATTGATGCGTTAGTTCAGGAGGTACGATCGCGCCTCCATGATGACATCCAACGCTTGCACAGCACAATGCCACTTTGGGGGATCGATCGTTGTGTGCCTTTGGGTGACTTGTTTGTGGATGTCAATATTCTGGAGGAACTGAGTAGTAGTCGTAAATCGGAATACGATGATTTGTGCCAAGATTTCATGAACAATCCCAGCCATCGAGGTTTAGATCGCATTGGCTTGGGCAAGGAACAGAAACGAGTGCCGGGGTTAGAAGTGCTGGCGAAGAATACAAACCTAATGGTGGTGGGCAAACCGGGTTCGGGGAAAACCACCTATTTGCAACGAGTGGTGAGGGAGTGCAACGCAGGGAATTTACAGGCGCACCGGATTCCGGTTTTGATTAGGCTGCGAAATTTTGTCGAGGATGGGCGTGAGGTTGCCTATTCGCTAGAGCGTTATCTAAAGGAATGCTGGCGGTTATCGGATGCAGAAACTCAATTGATATTCGATCGAGGTCGATCGCTGGTGCTGCTGGATGGGTTGGATGAAGTGACGGGAGAAGATGGGAAGAACATCGCCAAAGAAATCAAGCGGTTTGCTCGTATTTATCCGCAGGTGCAGGTAATTGTAACTTGTCGGACTCAGAGTCAGGAATCGCGGTTTGAGAAGTTTGATTATGTGGAGGTAGCGGATTTTAATGAGTCGCAGGTGCGATCGTTTTCAGAACATTGGTTTAAGACGGTGATGGGGGATGAGTCAGGAGGATTGGCGAAAGCACGAGAGTTTTTAGAACAACTATTTTTAGAGGCAAATAAGCCGATTCGGGAGTTAACAATTACGCCGATTTTGCTGAGTTTGACCTGTGCCGTGTTTCACCAGACGGGGAAGTTTTACTCGAAGCGTTCCAAGCTTTATGAAGAAGGGTTGGAGTTGCTGCTAGAACAGTGGGACAAGTCGCGGGAGATCGATCGGGATGAAATTTATCGTGATTTGTCGCTAGAGCGGAAGCTGGAGTTATTGAGTTTTCTGGCAGTGAAGAAGTTTGAGCAAGAGCAATATGTGTTGTTTGAGCAGGCGGAAATAGAGGGTTATATTGCGGAGTTTTTGGGGATTGGGCAGCGGGATAGTCGGGTGGTATTGAGGGCAATGGAAGCGCAGCATGGGTTGTTGATTGAGCGAAGTCAGAAAGTTTGGTCATTTTCACACCTGACATTTCAAGAATATTTGATAACCCGTCAGTTTTTGGCGAAGTGTAACCCGTCATCAATAAATGATTCAATACTGAATGAATTGACAAGCCATGTGCAAGATAGGCACTGGAGGGAAGTATTTTTATTGGCTGTTGAAATGCTGCCGAAAGCAGATGTTTTGCTAACGGCGATGAAACAAAAAATTGACAATTTAGTTATCTCTGATATTAGGGTGCAAAAATTTCTCTCTCAATTACATCAATTAGCTCTCTGGATTGATGCTCCATACAAAGCTGCATCTGTCCGAGCTTTATGCTTTGATCTAGGTGTTGATTTTACTACCAATACTAAGGGTACGCTGAGTCGCATCTTCAAAATTACTCGAATTTTAGATTATGAATTGTATCGTACTATAGCTATTGAAAATGTTGTAGGAGGAGACTATCGATTTGCCCCTGTCGGCATTAAAGACATTTATTTCTGTATCGCACTTGATTTAATTAATTATTACTTTATACTTTTTGATTGGACTCCAGAATTAAAGCAGTATATGCAACTCATACAAGATGAGCATCCTGATGATAAGTCCCTTTATAGTGAAGCTTACTTTACTTGGTGGGTAGTCCGTAGTGGCAGCATATTACAGCAAGTAAGAGATTTTGCAAACCACAATCCCGATGCTTTTTTAAACTGGCGAGTTGTCAATGAAAAACAAGAATTATTAAAACAGTATTATGACGCCAACGAATTACTGTTAGATTGTCTTAACTGCACTTACAATGGTAGCCTAGAGGTGAGACAGGAAATAGAGGAAACATTATTGTTACCGATCGCCGAAATCGAAAAACGCAAACGTGAAAAAGCCGAGTAGGGCGATTCTACTCAAGATATGGATCGATCGCCCGTTTGTTACAATCACAGCAAGTCTCATCCTCACATCACCGAAGTATGCAAATTATATTAGAAGTCCCCGATCGCCTCGGCGAACAACTGCACGCATTGGGCGATCGCCTCCCAGAAGCCCTCGATCGCGCACTCCAGGAACTTACCTTCGCAGAAACCATCCCCTACCAAGACGATCGCCAAATCGTCGAACTGCTTGCGAGTCAACCCAGCCCAGAAGTCATCCTCGCCATCCGCCCCACGCCTGCATTACAAGCCCGAATGAGTGAATTGCTCGATCGCAATAAATCCAGCACTCTCTCGCGATCGGAAGAAGTCGAACTCGATCGATATTTGCTTTTAGAACATTGGGTGCGCTTAGCCAAAGCTCACGCCTACAAACGCTTACAGACAGCAGCATGAGTTATGTATCAGCCCGTCTCCGCCGGCTAGTGACTCAACGCGCTGGAGAGCAATGCGAGTATTGCCGATTTCCCCAAACGGGTGCACTTTTTGCCTTTGAAATGGAACACATTATTGCTGAAAAACATGATGGCATTACCGAATCTGAAAACCTAGCGTTATCGTGTCCTTGCTGCAACCGTTTCAAAGGAACTGACCTCGGTTCGATCGACCCTGAAACACAACAGCTAACTCCCTTTTTTAATCCCCGTCTTCAGAAATGGTCTGACCACTTTCGGCTAGATAGAGGAACCATTGTCCCACTGACTCCGCAAGGGCGCGTAACCGCTAAAATTCTACAATTTAACCTCCCAGAACGTATCCTCGAACGCGAGCAACTCATCACGAGCGGAGAATATCCACCACCCTATCCACAAACAACATGATGGCTCTTTTCCCTAGCAGTAGGGACTGTTCGATCTAGAAAACATTGCTATTATCGATCGCAATAACTCGATCGATACAATATACCTGAAAAAAGAACTTAAATATCCAGCGATACATGGTTTATTTCAATAAACCCTGCCTTGAGTATGCTTAAATAAGTTCAGACACTTACTAACCATATTTAAACCAGTGAACTTTCAATCAGTCATTGCCACCTTAAACAAATTCTGGAGCGATCGCGGATGCCTGATCGCCCAATCCTACGATACCGAAAAAGGGGCAGGTACCATGAATCCCCACACCTTTCTCAGAGCGATTGGGCCCGAACCTTGGTCAGTCGCCTACGTCGAACCCTGTCGCCGCCCCACTGACGGACGTTATGGCGAAAACCCCAATCGCTTTCAACATTACTATCAATATCAAGTCCTCATTAAACCATCTCCTCCTAATATCCAAGAAATCTATTTGGACTCACTCAGAGCATTAGGAATCAAACCCGAAGACCACGACATTCGCTTTGTAGAAGACAACTGGGAATCTCCAACTTTAGGCGCTTGGGGTGTCGGCTGGGAAGTCTGGCTCGATGGCATGGAAATCACTCAATTTACCTACTTTCAACAGTGCGGTGGCATTGATTGTCGCCCGGTATCGATTGAAATTACCTACGGACTTGAACGTCTGGCAATGTATCTGCAAGAAGTGGATGCGATGACCAAAATTCAGTGGAAAGATGGCATCACTTACGGCGACGTTCACCTGCAAGGGGAAATAGAACAGTGTACTTATAATTTTGAAGCTTCCAATCCTGAATTGCTGTTTACTTTGTTTGGATTGTACGAACAAGAAGCCGAACAATTGACCAAGAAAGGATTGGTTTTGCCGAGTCTTGATTATGTGCTAAAATGTTCGCATACTTTCAATTTACTCGATGCTAGAGGTGTGATTTCGGTGACGGAGAGAACTCGGTATATTACTAAGATTCGCAACTTGGCGCGGCGGGTGGCTCAGCTTTATTTGGAACAGCGGGAACAGTTGGGTTTTCCATTGAAAAAAGCTGTGAAGGTTTGAGAAGTAAGTAATGTGAAATTCGGGTGCATCTGGGTTTTGAAGAGGGCGAAGCATTACCGCATATAAGTTATTAGTTATAATCTTATGCTGATTGCGGTAATGCTTCGCCCCTACACACATATTTGCTTGCAGAAATATCATATTTTAAATTAATTTAATGCCTAATTATTCTGAAAATTATCCAGAAACTACTCCTCAATTGCGGGTTGATGGTGTAAGTTTTAAAACACCGATCGCCTCTAGCTACTTATTGGACAATATCTCGTTTCAGGTACAAAAGGGCGATCGCGTCGCAATTGTCGGCCCTTCGGGGGCTGGGAAAACTACGCTGTTGCGGTTGTTAAACCGACTCAGCAGCCCCACGACTGGCTCGATTTATCTTGAAAATACGGAATACCGGCAAATTCCGGCGATCGAACTTCGGCGCCAAATTACCCTGATTCTACAGGAATCGAAGCTGTTGGGGATGTCGGTGCGGGAAGCTTTGGCTTATCCTTTGAAGCTGCGGGGCGTGAATTCATCAAACATTGCTGAGAGAATTAGCGGGGCGATCGCACAACTGCGGATACCCCAAGAATTACTCGATCGCACGGAATTGCAGCTTTCCACGGGCCAAAAGCAGTTAGTGGCGATCGCCCGCGGCATCATTCTGCAACCAAAAATCTTGCTTTTAGACGAACCAACATCCGCCCTCGATGTAGGAAAAGCCGCCAACCTTTTGGAAGTATTGACACAGCTAACTAACAATCAAACCACAATTTTAATGGTCAATCACCAATTAGAATTATCCGAACAATTTAGCACCAGAATTCTGCATTTACAGCGCGGAAAACTCCTCGAAGATTTGCCATCCGATCGAATAGATTGGGTGCAACTACGACAAAATTTAATCCAAGCAGAAGCAGAAGCCCAACAAGAATGGTGAATAAACTAAAAAACATTTCTTGAGGTACGTTGTTGCGCTTCAGCGCTTTTTTATATAGAAGAAAGCGCTGAATCTCAATGAGCACCCCCACCACCAGCACCCGGTTTCACCTTTTGAAAACCCAAAATAGCAATCCCGCTTAACAACAAAGCAATTCCCACAAAGTAAAAACAATCATTAAAAGCCATCACATAAGCTTCCCGACGAACCAAACCATCAATCGCCTTAATTGCCTGTTCTTTCGCCACACTCAAATCAGCACCGCGACTCACAAAATACTGAGTCATTTGATTAAGTCTTTCCTGCGTTGCTGGATTGTACAAAGAAACAGATTCTCCCAAGCGATTCGAGTGAAATTGCTCGCGCTGCGTTACCAAAGTTGCTAGCGCCGCAATCCCCATCGAACCTCCCATATTTCGCATCATATTAAACAAACCCGAAGCAGAACCAGCCTCGTGTTTCTCCATACCAGCAGTGGCAATAGTTGACAGCGGCACCATAATTAATGGTTGTCCTAATGCTCGCACTAATTGCGACCAACGCAACTGATCGATACCCGTTTCGTGAGTCATGCTGGCATTCATAAAACAACTCACCGCAAACAAACTCACACCTATACCGATTAGCAACCGCATATCGATGCGCTGCATCAATTTCGGCACCACCGGCACGATGAATAACTGCGGTACGCCAGCCCACATAATTACCTCGCCAATTTGCATGGCATTGTACTGCTGGATCTGACCTAAATACAGTGGTAAAATGAACACCGAACCGTACAATCCTACACCTAACGAAACATTGACAATAGTTGCTAAGCCGAAATTGCGGCGAGTTAGCAGTCGTAGATTAATAAACGGTTTTTTTCGAGTTAGTTCAATCCAGAAAAAAGCGCCGAGAAATATAGCAGCAACTATGCTTAAACGCACAATAAAATCAGAACTAAACCAGTCTTTCCGGCTGCCTTCTTCTAACACAACTTGCAGGGAACCCAAGCCGATCGCCATTGAGGCAATTCCCCACCAGTCGCCACCTTTGAGCAGTTCTAGCCGCAACGGTGCAGGGGCGACGGCATACCACACAGCAGCTAGCAGCATCAGCCCCGGCACCAAGTTTAAATAAAAGACATATTGCCAGCCGTAATTCTCCGTCAGCCAACCTCCCAATGTCGGGCCAATCGATGGTGCAAAAGTCGCTGTCAGTGCAAACATCGCCATGCCAATCGGCTGCTTTTTGGGCGGCAAATTGGTCAGCAAAAACGTAAAAGCCATCGGAATTAAAATTCCGCCACTCAATCCCTGCAAAGCCCTAAATACAATCATTGAAGTCAAATTCCACGCCCAAGCGCAGCACATGGAAAAGAAGACAAAGAAAGCGGCATTTACCAAGATGTAGCGGCGCACTGAGAACACCTGCGACAGCCAACCCGTAATCGGAATGACGACTATTTCTGCGACTAGATAGGCGGTGGAAATCCAAGAACCTTCTTCTAATGTTGCGCCTAAAGCTGCTTGAATATCTCGGAGAGAAGCGTTGGTGATTTGGATGTCCAAAACTGCCATGAATGCGCCGAGGATTGTTCCCATGACGCCGATCCAGGTTTTTAATGGTACGCGATCGCTCTGTTGTTGTAGAATTGCACTGGGGTTTGCCATTGGTTTTGCATCTTGTGTAATTAATTTGGATGTTTTAACCGCAGAGGGCGCAGAGGGCGCAGAGTAAGAGAGGGGAATCAAGAAGGAGAGAAGTTTACCAATTTTTTAGGAAATTAAACCCATTTTTTGATAAAGTGGTCTGACTAAGTTTTTTAAAGCTGGCAACTGTCTGGTAAAAATTATTGAACCTAAAATACAAATTATACCACCAAGTATGACTGTATTGGGAGAGCCGATATAATTTGCCATTCCACCTGCTACTAAATTACCAAACGGTGTCACTCCAAAAAATGCCATCGTGTAGATGCTCATTACTCTGCCACGTTTGTCGTCTTCTACTATTGTTTGCAAAAATGTGTTTCCTCCGGCAAATTGGATGATGAAACCAAATCCTACAAACAACATCATGATTAATGACAGCCACAAAATGCGGGACAAGCCAAAACCAATCAATCCAAATCCCATGATTGCTGGCGAAATTGCAATCAGTTTGCCGATGCCTACGATACTTTTTCGTCCGATTAAATAAATCGCGCCTGCAAATGCTCCGACTCCGGAAGCTGCCATCAAAAATCCGAGGGTTTGCGGGCCGCCGTTGAGAATTTTGGTGGCAAAAATTGGGACTAATACTGTGTGGGACATTCCGGCGAAGCTGACTAATGCTAATAGCAGTAAGATGGCTCGAATCGGGGGAAATCCGAAGGCGTAATCGAATCCTTCTTTTAATCTTTGTAAGGGTTTGGTATTGCTTGCTGCTATTTTACGGGGTTTGATCTTCATTGCTAATAAGCCTGCAATGACGGCGATGTAGCTGATTCCGTCCAGCAGAAAACAATAACTCGGGCCGACTGTACCTATCACTAATCCGGCAATTGCTGGGCCGATGAGTCGCGCTCCGTTGAACATGGAAGCGTTGAGGGCGATCGCATTTGCTAAGTCTTCTTTTTTTTCTACGAGCTCGGACACAAAAGCTTGCCGTGCGGGCGCGTCAAAGGCGTTGATTGCTCCTTGACAGAAACTCAGTATCAGGATTTGCCAAATGTTGATGACTCCTGTTAGCGCTAAAAATGCTAGGGCTAAGGATTGAACCATCGCTAAGATTTGAGTGGCAATTATCACTCGGTGCCGATTCGTGCGATCGATTAAAACTCCTGCAAAAGGCAGTAAAATTAATGTGGGGATTTGACTGGTAAATCCTACTACGCCGAGCATCCAAGGTGAATCGCTCAAGTTGTAGACAAGCCACACTGTAGCGACTTGCGTCATCCAACTGCCAATCAGCGAGATGCCTTGTCCTGCAAAAAATAGGCGGTAGTTTTGCGATCGCAGTGCTGGCGGAAGTTTGATTTTTTTGATTTTTGCTAGAAGATTCATGTATCAGTTTCGTCAATATTTTGTATGGTAGCGCCCCGGAGCATACGTCTAATTAGTTAGGGCAACCATCGGGGAATTACCATAGACTTATTTTACGAATCAAATACAATTGCGGTATGAGCCTCTGGTTCTATTTTAGGATTTCGGAAAATTAGGATTTGAGTATTCAGGGTTTATGCACTCCTTGCAAAGAAACCGGGTTTTTTGCGTATCTGCGGGCTGCAATCTAGTATTTTTGAGAAAAAACCCGGTTTCTGGCCATCGGTGCGATCGCGAATTATCTTGTTAATTTCTTCCCTACAGCAAAACGATCGCCACAGTTGAGTTTTTCTGTCGCGATCGCCTGTTTAGCTAAAATTTGCTTCCGGGAACCTCAATCAATGCTCAACAGCCAAGTCCCTAAATAACGCATCAATGGAACGTCCCCAGGAGTGCGAATGCGGACGTTGAAATGGTACATTCCGCCCGGACTTGGGTTTCTGACGTTGGAGAGGACAACTTCAACGTTGTTACCGGCAGGAATTGGCTCTGCGGGATAAATTTCTATGAATCGATTTTCTTTGTCCCAGATTACTTCTTGCAATGCTATTGTTTTGTCTTTGACGCGCACTTTAATGTCTTTTTGGTCGAATTCGCCTTTGTAATAGTCTGGATAAGTAATGTTGAGTTGGGCGATCGCCAAACTTACTTTTTTGGAAGGAATTCGCAGCCGGTATCTGTCGCCAACCATTCCGGCTTTGCCGTAATCCAAGCGATAGTTTAACTGGTTGGCGCGTTCTGGGCCGCCGAAAATCGTGAATCCGGGCATCGACTGGGCTAAACTGATGGCCGGTAAGCCTGTCAGCAAGCAACCTGTAACTGCTAGTGCTGAAAATAATCGTTTCATAATCACTCCTCTAATCAAACTGCTGGTGAAGCTTAAATATCGATCGCCCGAAATTTGCGATCGAGCCTACAATATACCGAATTTCTCAATAATTCTCTCAGCCGAAACGCCCGCGCTCGCTCAATTTTTTTTTGCGTAATAATACTGACAACAGACATTCAAACTACCGAATTAGGCAGCATTGTATCATATCACCCTGGGCTGCAAGGTTAACAGTTTAGTGAATTTGAATCTATAAGACAAGTTAAAGAAGCGAGTGTAATTTTGGGGATCGGCTTTAGTATCAACGTGAGAAGCCAGCGATTGAAGTCGCACGCCAAACAAACGAAGACAGCCAGCGATTGAAATCGCGCCTACACAAACGATGTCCGCCGGACGCCGACTGGGAAATTTGAATTTCAACCTGCTCCCGTCAGGTTTTGTCTGTGTAGACGCGGTTTCAACCGCCCTGTCTATGTCTGTGTCTAGAGTATAAGGAGAGTCCATGAAATTAGCGATCGCCAAAGAAGTCGAAGCAGAGGAACGCCGGGTAGCCTTAGTACCCGACGTTGTAGCCCGATTAGTCAAACAAGGCGTCGAAGTTTGGGTTGAGGCGGGTGCGGGTGCAAAATCCTTTTTCTCGGATCTTGCTTACGAAGAAGCCGGAGCTCGTGTTGTCGCCGATACCGCTACGCTGTGGGGCGAAGCCGATGTCGTCGTCAAAATCGGGGAGCTCAAAGAATCAGAAGTTCACCAACTTCGCGAAGGAGGAGTTTTCATCGGATTTTTGAATCCCTTGGGAAATCCGGCGTTAGTACAGCGGTTGGCCGATCGCAAAATAACTGCATTCAGCATGGAAATGATTCCGCGCACCAGCCGCGCCCAAAGCATGGATGCACTATCATCCCAGGCCAACGTCGCCGGCTACAAAGCCGTACTGATTGCAGCCTGTGCATTACCGAAATATTTCCCGATGTTGACAACAGCGGCGGGTACAATTCGCCCCGCGAAAATATTGGTGATGGGTGTGGGCGTTGCGGGCTTACAGGCGATCGCCACAGCACGTCGTTTGGGCGCAGTCGTCGAAGCATTTGACATCCGCCCGGAAACAAAAGAACAAGTGCAAAGTTTGGGCGCTAAATTTATTGATGTCGAACTCAAAGAAGAAACTGTAGCAGCAGGCGGCTATGCTAAAGAATTATCAGAAGCAGCTAAAGAACACACCCGCCAAGTGCTCACCCAGCACGTCGGCGCTTCTGATGCAGTAATTACAACCGCTCAAGTTCCTGGTAGAAAAGCCCCGATTTTAGTTACCAGAGAAATGGTTTCTCAAATGAAACCGGGAGCAATAATTGTTGACTTGGCAGCAGAACAAGGTGGGAATTGCGAGTGCACGGAAGCAGGCAAAGATGTTGAATGGAACGGAGTTAATGTCATCGGTCCGATTAATTTACCGTCGTCGATGCCAGTACACGCTAGTGAAACTTACTCGAAGAATGTCTCGGCTTTGCTTCAGTTGATGCTGAAAGATAAGGAACTCAATTTAAATTTTGAAGATGATATCATTGCTGGTTCCTGTGTGGCTCGTGATGGCGAAATTAGCAACCAGCGAGTGCGGGATGCTTTGGCGGCTCAGGCTTCAGTCGTTAGTTAGATGATTGTTTGCAAGAATACCCGGCGATTGAAATCGCGGCTACACAAACAATGTCCGCCTCCGCGGACTAATGAAGCCCCGGCGATTGAAATCGCGGCTACACAAACAATGTCCGCCT
>RDXX01000010.1 GCA_004292955.1 Oscillatoriales cyanobacterium
TACCAATTACCAATTACCAATTACCAATTACCAATTACCAATTACCAATTACCAATTACCAATTACCAATTACCAATTACCAATTACCAATTACCAATTCCCAATTACCAATTACCAATTACCAATTACCAATTACCAATTACCAATTACCAAAAAGTCTTATGTTTGTTTCCGGTTTAGAGCTTTGGCAGTGGGTGAATCAAGCTAAGATTGATGCGATCGCCTCTGAGATTCCCCAAGTAGAACTCGACTGGCTGCTGCAAGAGCTGGCAGGTTTGGATAAGTTGGCTCTGCGTTTGGAGTCGTTTAAAGATTTGCCAAAAATTCAATTAAAGTTGTCTGTATCAGAACTCGATCGACTTTGGCAGCGACGGTTGCAGGAACGGGTGCCGGTGCAGTATTTAACGGGAGTTGCACATTGGCGGGATTTTTCGCTGAAAGTAACGCCGGCGGTGCTAATTCCTCGTCCTGAAACGGAATTGCTGATCGATTTGGCTGTGGATGCTATGAAAAGCCATTCAGTGAATCCAACATCGGATTGGGTGGATTTGGGAACGGGTAGCGGGGCGATCGCGATCGGCTTGGCTTGTGCGTTGAAAAATACTACGATTCATGCAGTAGATTGCAGTTCGGAAGCTTTGGCAGTTGCTCGACTGAATGCTGAAAATTTAGGCTTTGGATCGCGAATTAATTTTTATCAAGGTTTGTGGTGGCAACCGCTAGGATTTCTCAAGGCTAAAGTTAGTGGCATGGTGTCTAATCCGCCTTACATTCCCAGCAGCACGGTGCTGACTCTGCAACCCGAAGTTTTGAAGCACGAACCTCACCTGGCCTTAGATGGCGGTTTTGATGGCTTAGATTGCATCCGGCATTTGGTAGAAACGGCTCCGGATTATTTAGAATCTGGGGGAGTTTGGTTGGTTGAGATGATGGCGGGACAAGAAACGGCGGTAGCTGATATGCTACAAAGTCACGGGAGTTATTGCGATGTTCAGATATTTGCGGATTTGGCAGGAATCGATCGCTTTGCTTTAGCCTATCGTCTTTAGATTCCAAAAATATGCTGCAATTCTAAAATAGACTTGCATGGGATTTATTCGCTCTCCGATCTTGAAATTATCTGCGTCGATCTGTGTTGATCTGCTTGACATCTGTGGTTAACTTATCAATCAAAGATTTATGCAAAATCTAAAATCTAAAACCTAAAATCTACAATCTAAAATCGGATGACTCAAGTTTCGATCGCCTCCTTGATTCAAGGGGCAATTTCAGGAGATTATATTGTCAGCTTTCCTACCGATACTGTACCCGCTTTGGCGACGCGGCCCGATCGCGCGGAGTTGATTTTTGCAGCTAAAGGGCGCCGTCAAGACAAACCGCTGATTTTGATGGCTGCATCGGCTGAGGCTTTGTGGCCTTACGTGCAGGGGAGTCCAGGAGAGTTGAATTTGTGGCAGCAAATGGCCGCATCCTATTGGCCTGGGGCGTTAACTTTGGTGCTGCCGGCTTCGCCACTTGTGCCGGCTGCTATGAATGCGATCGATCGCACTACGATCGGAGTACGAGTGCCTAATTTTCCCCTTGCACTCCAGATTTTAGGGCAGACAGGCCCTTTGGCGACTACCAGTGCTAATTTATCCGGCCAAGCGCCTCTAGAGTCGGTGGCAGAAATTGAGGCCCAGTTTCCCGAAGTCTTGACATTAGTGACTGCTGAATTAGCAACAGCGCCAACCGCACCGACGGCTTCGAGTTTGCCTTCGACTGTGGCTAAATGGACTGGTGGCGGTTGGGAAATATTGCGACAAGGCGCGATCGAGCTAGAATGCTAAAAGCTAAACTCCTAGGCAAAGTAATATGGCGCCGATCGGCTGGAGCGACTTGATATATTTAGGTATGGGACTCGGACTGGGTTTCGGAAGCAGTTTGATTTGGCGCAGGCAGCAAAAAAGCTCGCAACAGCCAGAACCTGCTCCCTATGTGCCTCCAACTCCTCAAGAAAATGATTTAGAGAAGTTTGATGCCCTTTCCGATCAACTGAAGCAAACTCAATTGGCTTATCAGATGGCATCGGAGATGAGTCTATTTAAGGCGGGCTTTTTGGCTCGAACTTCTCACGAGTTGCGATCGCCCCTGAGCACTATGATTGGTACGCTCCAATTAATTCTGTCGGATTTGTGCGACGATCCTGCTGAGGAGCGAGAGTTTGTCGAACAAGCTCACGTTGCAGCACTCAAGCTGGTGAAATTGATAGATGAAATTATCTCTGTTGCTAAAACTGAACACGGCACTGACACGATGGATATTGAGCCGATTCAGTTAGCTAAGGTTTTTGATGAAATTGATGATTTAACTTACTTACAAGCTGCTAATCGCAGCATTCGTCTGGAGATATTGCCACCCGATCCGGGCATTTATGTATTGGCAGATTTGCCGAGGTTTAGGCAAGTTTTAGTCAATTTGATAGATACTGCTATTGCTCAGATGGAGGAGGGAAGTATTTCTGTTTCTGCACATTCTTCGCCGGAATCTGGATGCGTTCATATTTGGGTGGACGATCAGCGCTCGGTTAGTGCTTGGAGCGAATCTTGGGATTTGCTGAAGCATGATTTGGAGTCGGATGCTACTAAGAGCAGCGATAATTCTCACGTCTCTTCTGGCATGAGGTTGTTGATGAATCAGACACTTTTAACTTTGATGAAGGGAAAGTTGGAAGTTTTGGCTGTGCCTTCTGAGTCGGAAGAGTCCAATTTTAACCGCACTCAATGTTCTATTCCTTTGGCAACTTTGTGATCGAGGAAGTTCGGCAACTGACTTTGTAACTGATTAATATCCATTCCGGCTTTGCCGAAATAATATAGAGGACACGGCAGTGCCGTGTCCCTACCGCGATCGATGGTAGGGAAACGACACTGCCGTGTCCTCCGTTTATATCATTCCGATCCTAACGGATTTGAGATAACTATCGCTCAATTAATTGTAGGAAAACGACTGTCTTGTGGCTGATTGTGGATAATAATTAATAAGTAGTAAGGTGCGCTGCGGCGCACCTACATTTTATAGATTTGGGTGGGACTTTTGTGCTGGTTTAGCAAATAGCAGTTAGCAATTCGCCTTTGCTAATTTCTAATTCGATATTCTCTTCTAAAAGCTGATTTTCAAGTACCATTGTAGTGCTGGCGTTATGCTGAAAACCGATGCGCTCGTAGAAGCTTTGTTTGTAAGTTGTCATCAGGTAAACTCGCTCTACTCGGCACATCCGAGGGTGACTCAAGACAGTTTGCACTAATTTGCGGCCGAGTCCTGCACCTTGGTAATCTGGATGAATGGCGACATCCCAGATGGTGGCTCGATAGATGCCGTCTGAGGTGGCTCTGGCAAAGCCGATCGCCTGCGGGCCATCCCAAACTGTCACAACTGGTTCGCTGTTGGCGATCGCAATTTCCCAATCTTCTATCTTGCGCGCCCTCGCCCAAAAGGCGGCGGCTTTAAATAGTTCTTGGATTTGTACTATGTCAACGCGATCGCGACTTGTGCAAAATTGAATCTGACTGGAATCCCTAGTCGTTGATGTCATGCTCAATGTGCCTGTAAGTTTTATCTAAACTGTGTTACTTTTACTGTCTTGCAGGAGTGAAAGTTAATTTTGCTTGGGAACGATCGATGATTGAATTCCCGATTTACAAAACTATTTTTATTTATACACAAAACGCAACTAATTTCCGTAATTATTAATACTTTTTTGTATAAAGATTAGACGGCGGTTGAAACCGCTTCTAGACAAGTGAAGTCCGCCTCCGCGGACTAAAGAAGATCGCGTAATTTGTACCTCCTTGTCTTCAACCCGCGGAGGTGGGTTTTGTGTGTATAGACGCGGTTTCAACCGCCCAGTATTCCTAAAGAAGATCGCGTAATTTTTACCTCCTTGTCTTCAACCCGCGGAGGCGGGTTTTGTTTGTATAGACGCGGTTTCAACCGCCCGGTATTCCGAGTTCAAAGGTATTCGGGCATCACGAATGTCTCAGTTTTGCAGCCAGCGGGCGGCATCTTTAGCGTGATAAGTCAAAATCAAATCGGTACCAGCACGCTTGAATCCTGTCAAGGTTTCCATCACCACTCTTTCTTCATCAATCCAACCGTTGAGGGCGGCGGCTTTCACCATCGCGTATTCTCCAGAAACGTTGTAAGCAGCAACTGGCAAATTAGTGGCTTCCTTGACGCGCCAGATAATGTCCATGTACGCTAAAGCTGGTTTAACCATTAGCATATCCGCACCTTCAGCAATGTCCAGAGCAATTTCTTTGAGAGCTTCGCGGCCATTTCCTGGATCCATTTGATAGGTGCGCCGATCGCCAAATTGCGGAGCCGAATCCGCCGCATCCCGGAACGGGCCATAATAAGCTGAGGCATATTTTGCCGCGTAGGACATGATGGGAAGATCTTCAAATCCAGCCGAGTCCAATCCTTCGCGAATTGCTCCCACAAAACCATCCATCATTCCCGAAGGTGCAATAATATCTGCACCAGCTTGAGCTTGAGCAACGGCTGTTTTTTTCAGCAATTCTAGCGTCGGATCGTTCAAAACTCGGCCGCTTAAATCTCCGACTTCCAAATAGCCACAGTGACCGTGACTCGTATATTCGCACAGACAAGTATCGACCATAACAATTAAATCTGGTACGGCTGCTTTAACTGCTGCCGTCGCTTTTTGGACGATGCCACAATCGTGCCAAGCACCTGTCGCGTCTGTATCTTTGTCTGCGGGAATGCCGAATAAAATAATCGCGGGAATACCGAGATCGTAAACTTCTTTTGCTTCTTCTACGATTTTGTCTACCGATAGCTGGTAAACTCCGGGCATCGATCTGACTTCTTTGGCAAAAGCTTCCCCTGGTACGGCAAATAGGGGGTAAATTAAGTCGCTGGTTGTCAAGATATTTTCGCGTACCATCCGGCGGAGTTGGGGATGGTTGCGGAGGCGGCGGGGGCGGTGAGTTGGAAACATAATGTTTTTTTACGGTAGATTAAAGTCCGGATTTCTGGAATTAGCGACATTTGTTTAAAAGTCTAAAGCTTATTGTTGGTCGATCGCTCTCAAGCTACGTAAAGTTCTGTAAAACTCGTGATGTCCGTGGTTCGCAGTTAGGACTTGAGGCCAATGGCATTAAAAATCATCGCATCAAAAGCTGTAAGGTAACAGCTAAATCTATCGTGGCCTGACAAAGCCAAATATCTCTCTGGGCCAGAACTCGGGCGCCATCTTCTGGTATGGGGGCGTACAGGAAATTTAACGCCAAACTCGTCTTAAATTCAACACAAATCCCGGCAATACGTCTTCACCCGATAACTCGGTTGGATTGGCCAATATTTCTACTTCTGCTTGCTGTCGGTAAATCTCTACGCGCCGATTTTGCGGGTCAATTAACCAGCCCAATCTCGCACCATTGTCAATATATTCTCGCATCTTTGTTTGGAGGGTGGAGGGGACATAGGGGAACGAAGCCTTTTCGTTCTTTTGCAGTTAGTGCTTCCCAGCGAGCTCGACTCACCCAAGAAGCATCGGGAGAACGGGTTGCACCGTTAGGAAGGATGAATCCTCCCGAAGAGTCAAAGCCTTCTCCTAAATCTTCGTGTGTTTCGCACCAGTTGCCGAGTTGCCCGCTGATGCTGAGGTTGCGGCTACTGGATTCGCCTCCTGTGGGTGGATTCACTATTAATTCTCCTTGTGCGGTTCTTTCTAATCTCAAGTCGGGATTTGCGAATACTAAGGCCTCGAATTGGTCGCCGGTGACGGTTAGGGCGATCGAATTCGGCACTTCTAGAGATATGGTTTCTAGTTGAGTAAATGTTTGTACCATAGCAACTTCTCCGTAAATTTAACCCCAAACTCGCCTTAAATTCAACACAAATCCTGGCAATACATCCTCTCCCGACAACTCGGTTGGATTAATTAATATTTCTACTTCTGCTTGTTGTCGGTAAATCTCTACGCGCCGATTTTGCGGGTCAATTAACCAGCCCAATCTCGCACCATTGTCAATATATTCTCGCATCTTTGTTTGGAGGGTGGAGGAAGCCTTTTCGCTGTTTGGGTGTCAAGGCTTCGAGGCGTTCTCGACTCACCCAGGAAGCGTCGGGAGAACGGTTAGCACCGTTAGGAAGGATGAATCCTCCCGAAGAGTCAAAACCCGATCCTAAATCCTCGTTGTCATCGCACCAGCGAGCAAGTTGCCCGGTAATGTTGAAATTCCTTTCGCTGGATTCTCCGCCGGTGGGTGGATTCACTATTAATTCTCCTTCTGTGGTTCTTTCTAATCTTAAGTCGGGATTTGCCAATGCTAGGGCCTCGAATTGCTCGCAACTTACAAGCAGGGCGATCGAATTCGGCACTTCTAGAGATATGGTTTCTGGTTGAGTAAATGTTTGTACCATATTCAATTGCAGCCTTTTTTGGGTAAAAATTGGTAACAAAAAAACTATTGTGTAGGGTGCGTCGCTATGAGCTTTTCAAGCTGATGTGCAAATTATCAATAGCGACGCACCCTACGGTTTCCATAGGTTTGTAGTGAGGACTTCAGTCCGCATCAAAGAGAGGACTGAAGTCCTAACTACGAACCATTTTTTACAACTGACCAAAACCTTTTTTAGGCTTGTTTTTTTTCTTTTTCTTCTGGCCGCCCATTCCCTGCATTCCCTGCATTCCTGGCATTCCCGGCATTCCCGGCAATCCTCCCATTCCTGTAAAGTTACCTTGACTCATTTGCTGCATCATGGTACGCATTTTCTGGAAGTCGCTAACGAGTTTTGTTACGTCGTTTTCTGCGTAGCCTGCGCCTTTTCCGATGCGACGGCGGCGGGATGGAGAACTTGCTAAAAGTTCGGGGTTGCGACGTTCTTCAGTTGTCATCGAATTAATCATGGCTTCGGTGCGTTTTAATTGCACTTCTCCCTGCCGCATTTGTTCGTCGGAGAGTTTGTTCATCCCGGGAATCATTTTCATGATGCCGCCGAGGGAACCCATGTTTTTGAGCAATCTAGTTTGTTTGAGAAAGTCGGTAAAGTCGAACTTTGCCGTGAGCATTTTCTCTTGCATTTTCTCGGCATCGGCGATGTCGAATTCTTCTTGCGCTTTTTCGACTAGCGTCAAGACATCGCCCATGCCGAGGATTCTCGATGCCATGCGATCGGGATAAAATGGTTGCAATGCTTCCACTTTTTCACCAACGCCGACAAATTTAATTGGCGCGCCGGATATTTGCCGCACTGATAGCGCTGCACCGCCGCGACTGTCGCCGTCTAATTTGGTTAAGATGGCGCCGGTAATGCCGATTTGGTCGTGAAAAGTGCGGGTTAAATTCGCTGCTTCTTGGCCGGTCATGGCATCAACAACTAACAGCGTTTCGTGGGGTTGTACTGTTTGTTTGATGCGAAGCAATTCGGCCATCATGTCTTGGTCGATTTGCAGGCGGCCTGCTGTATCGACGATGATTGTATCGACGCCTAGTTGTTTGCCATGTTCGATGCCTTGGCGGGCAATTTCTACGGGGTCAGTATCGGTGCCTAGTTCAAATACTGGTACGTCGATTTGTTTGCCGAGAGTCAGCAATTGGTCGATCGCGGCTGGTCGATAAATGTCAGTTGCGACTAGCAGTGCGGTACGATTTTGCTTGCGGAGGTGCAGCGCTAGTTTGGCGGTAGCTGTGGTTTTCCCGGTTCCTTGCAAACCGGCCATCAGGATGACTGTGGGCCCGGATTCGGCGGTGGCGAGGGGTACGTTGGTTTCCCCCATGACGCGGACGAGTTCGTCGTGGACGATTTTGATGAATTGTTGGTCGGGACGGACGCCTGAAACGACTTCTGCGCCTTGTGCTTTGGCTGTTACCTCTCCGACGAAGTTTTTGACGACTTGGAGGTTGACATCGGCTTCCAGGAGGGCGCGGCGGACTTCTTTGATGGCGTCTTGGATGTTGCTCTCGGAGATTTTATTTTGTCCGCGCAGTTTTTTCCAGGTGGATTCGAGTCGATCGGCAAGGGCTTCAAACATAGGGCATTGTTGGCTAGTCAGTCTTTTTCATTTTAGGGCTAAATGGGGCTTTTTGGATTAATGTTTTGCTAAAAGTTAGATTTTTTATTTTTTAACCGCTGATGAACGCGGATTAACGCTGAAACTACTTCAAATTCATGTAGTAGGGTACGTTTGTCCAAACCCTACTTTCTGGAATATGATTAAAGTATTTTCGTCGCCTAGCCACAATTTTAATGTCTGTTTATGCCCAAAAAGATTCGAGAACTCAAAAGCCTGCTGCTAAAAGCTGGGTTTACTTATCGTTCGGCAAAAGGCAGCCATACAAGATGGGTTCATCCTTTACTACCTACTGAACCAATTACCATTGCTGGCAATGATGGCGATGATGCGAAACTGTATTTAGAGAGAGAAGTTAATCGAAAACTTGGAATATTGAAAGCAATTGAAGAAGAGGAACCTGAATCATGAAATTACCTTATATAATTGTTATTCAATGGTCGGATGAAGATAACTGCTATCTAGTTCACTTACCTGATTTTCCATCTCAGCAGTTCCACACTCATGGAGATACCTACGAAGCCGCTTTGCAGAATGCAGTAGAGGTATTAGAGCTTTTAGTTGAAGAATATCAGGTAGATGGTAAATCTCTCCCAGAACCTAAAACTTTAGTAGAAAATTTGCTGTTTGCTTGAATATAGATTTGAAGAGATCGCCATTCCCCAAAAATAGGCGATCGCTCTTTTATGTAGAAGGGCGATCGTTGTTATTGATTTTTTTATTTTTTAACCGCTGATGAACGCAGATTAACGCTGATGTGTTTGGATGTTTTACAGTTATAACCTCGCTATCAACTGTTTGCTGTCAACTGTCAACTATCAACTGCCTGCCCTGAGCGTAGCCGAATGGTCAACTGTCAACTGTCAACTGTCAACTGTCAACTGTTTAAGTATTCTGCGATCGCCCGTTGGAGCGTGAACAGGGTGCGATCGCCCTTTTGGACTTTTTCGATTAACAACCTCCGTCTCAAGGATTCGATGGCTTTTAGGAATTCGGAAGGGGATAATTCGAGCAGGGCTGGCTTTTGGGAAATTTCGACTGGTTTGTTTTGATTTGCCAACCAGGACAATACTCGCTTTTCGGAGTCTGACAAGCGCTGAAAATGTTGGTGCAATAAATATTCTAAGTCTCCTAAAACCAAGCTATCATAGGATAAGAATTCAGAAATATTGCCGTTAAATAAGTCTTGAATTGCAGCGGCTGCTGTATTCAACCACAAGGGATTTCCTCGGTAAAGCTCGATTAATTCTGACCAGTTTTCTGATTCTGCTAAGCCTTTTTCTGTGAATATTTCTCGCGCTGCTTCACCTAAACCATTGAGTTGCAATGTTTGACAACTTTTCGGCTGGCTTTCTAATGCTGCAATTTCTCTGGGTTTTTCCCAACTAATCAAGATTATGCAACTGTTGTGGCAGGATTCTGCTATTTGTTTGAAGAATGCGCCGTAGTTTTCATAGCCTGGTTTGTAGTTTCCTGCTAGTTGTTGGCTGCTGAAGATTGTTTGCACATCATCGAGGATGATCAGACAGCGGTGCGATCGCAAATAGTTGATTAAATCTGGTAATTCGGTTTCTTGCTGCTGGGATAGGAATTTAATTATGTCGGTTTGGAGTGATGCGAGGGGTGGCGCGTTGTGGAGGCTTCGCCAGATGATGCAGTCGAATTCCTGTTGAATTTGTGGGATTAGTTCGAGTGTCAGGGCGGTTTTGCCAATACCGGATAAGCCGAGGATGGTGATGAGACGGGTGCGGCTTGAAATCCAGTTTTCGAGGGTGGTGAGTTCGGATGTGCGATCGAAAAATGTGGAGATTTCCGGTGCGTCGCCTAAGTCGATGCGGGGATGTTTGGCTGTTGGCTCTGGGTTTTGGGGTGTTTTGGGCGATCGCACTTTTTCAGAACAAATATTAACGTTATGATTAACTGTTATATTCTCGGCTGTTACATTTTCAACAATAGCTAATTGATAATTATAAAAATTTGCCTTTTCTAATACAGCCCTAAAATTGTTTTTAGTAATATTTTTTTTCAACCCTTTAGAAAGTGTTTTCCAAAGGTTCGATCCGACATTTCTAACATGACTTGGACTTGAGTAAAGTTCTTGAGCAATTTGCGTGTAAGTTGCGTCTTCTAATGTCCCCCGCAGAATAGCATCTTGCACATAATCTAAATGCTTTCCCGTCTTAGCAAAAATTAGCTGATCTGCCAGTGTTAAGACTTCTGCAATATCCATAGATTCGGGAAAAGCTGGAGTTTACGCTATTTATTATACCTGACATTTCGTACAATCGTGACATTTTTGATTTTGTCATCTATCTAAAGTCAGGATTTTTCCTACACAGCTCATCCTTTATATTAGTTCGTTAAGGTGTTAGCAGGATATTTTATATGAAGCGAGTTCGTTGGCTCAGCGGTTTGTTCTCGGCTGGGGTATTGTCTTTTAGTTTAGCGACTGTTGGGGCACAAGTGGCCCAGGCCCAGCGGCCTATTCCTTTGGCTGACCTGCCATGTGTTAAGCGATCTGGTTACTGGAAGAGTGACCAACGAGATATTTCTGTAGGCAGACAAATTTACACCACTGTTTTATATATTCAAAATGGTACTGCTATAACTTGTAGGCTTGCTGGTGGCCCCGCTTCTCTCCGACTGGAGTTTGCGATTCCTGACACCGAAAACTCCCCACCAGCACGAATAGATGTTTATGTAGACGGAAATCAAGTAGCTTCTCGCACTGGTGATGGAGGTCAAGTAAATACAATGCTAGTAGATATTAGCAATGGCAAAAGTCTAGCAGTAGAAGTATTTTGTGCTAGAGCCACAAATTGTCAGAGTTTTACTCCCTACTACTTTATGAAAGCTCAAATTGAGCCGGGGGCAAGCTCTCCAGGGAGAAGATAAATTATGAGTATTAGCCGCCGTCAATTTAATCGTATCATCATCTGGGGTGGCGCTTCTTTTGCTGCTTCCGCCACATCCGGCATCTTTTTCCCCAAACCCGCCGAAGCTTATTCCCTAGAATTTCCGATTAGTGCTTTATCAGCCGATCGCGTTTTCAACGGTATTCAAAAATATTGTGGAGCACAACCCATCCCCGGCGTTCTATCACCGATCGTACAAGGCAATAGTAATGTTAGCAGTAAAATAGAACCAGCGGCCGCCAACGCTATTCGCACCGCAGATAAAGAATTTGTAAACCGCAATTTTACCAGCAAAAGAACCGAATTAGCCGTAACTGGCAGCGGTTCTAATTTTGCATCAGATACCAGTCGGCTGTGGGGGCGGCAAAGACAGGATAAAGTCGGCCCGAATGTTGGTTTTGGCTTCGTCCAAAAATGGGAAGATCAATATAGCGATGCCAAAATTTCTGGGCCGACAATGTGCGCTATTCATAACGCTCAAAGAGTCTTAGCCGATCAAAGATTAACACCTCCAGAAATCGCCGCTTCTGTCTTGCCAACTCGATCGCGATTGGATGATTGGGGCTCTTGGGGAGGGGATGCCGATGCGTCTGCTGGGAGAAATCCTGGTGCTGTTTTTGCTCAATACGATACAGCCGCCGGTACGGTGACATCTCGCTATGATTTAGTTGAACCGGGGCCGAAAGGTTTTGGGCGGGTTGAGTATACTATTGAAGCGGAAAATCAGCCTCGGCGGGTGATTTTGGTGACGGTGAGGTTTTAGGGGAAAAGGTAATACTAGATCCGGGTTAAATATCCCCTATCGCTGTCTAGTATAATAAAATAATCCCGATCGCACACAACCGAATGGAATCTCTACCCAATAACTGGGCGGACATTCAGCCTGACATCGTATATCAAACGCTGGCTGATATGCTAGGGCGCCGGTACAGTAGAATATTTTGACAAAAAGAACGAAATATGTATTATGTAGGGCGAAGGATGAGGGTGACAGTAGATCGCGCTCGCCATCCATTTTTTTGTCCTCATGCGAGAGCCCTGCCAAGGTCTACATCAACATACATACTATGTCGCTTGTGTCAACCTTTAATACTGAACCGACGCCCTAGTATCTTTTAGCAAAAAGCAAATCCGCCTCGGCCAAAGATACGATGGAACCAATAAACATCTCAAAGCTATTCAAAATGGTAGAGTACCGTCCGATGGTAATATGGGTCTTGTTCCTTCGGAACAAGAAGGATACGATCTCAAATCTAAGGTGTTAGGATCGGGTGGAGATTATCGCTATCATGGAAAGTTTATTGAAGGAGTTTTACACTTTCCTGGTGTCAAAACAAGTCATTAACGGAGAATTAAGCTGATGAGTGCAGTAACTTTGACCGATCGCCAAATTTGGGATGAACTTGCTAAACTCTTAGCACCTATTAATATAGATCGCATCGCCACCCAACATTTAGAAGCCTGCAATTACACAATAAGAGGTTACTGGGATAGCAATAACAAATTTTACGAAGAAATTGCTTTAATTCATCCAATCTGTGCGGATCTAATCGGTCGATCGATAGGCACAAATCTCACCAACAACCACCCGAATTCTGACTGGATTAAACTGAAAATTTTACTCAAAGCAGATCTATCTGCTAGCAAAAAGGACTTAGTTAACGATGAGGAAGATGATGAAATTGGGGAACTCACTCTAATTTTAGATACCAATCTCAAAGTTATTGATGAAAACTGGTCGATCGACCTAGAATCTCCTTTTGTTATTGCCAAAATTCAACCAAATTAGCAGCATTCTGCTTAAAGTACGATGATTAGATCGTAACGTTTATTGTCTTTGCAGTTGCCCAATCAAATCTAATGCTTTTTGAGCATCCGCATTCATTCCTTGAGCCTTAAATAAACGAGCCGCTTGCTGCAAATCTGCGATCGCCCCTGGCCTATCTCCCATTCTCACCAACGTAATGCCTCGATTAGCATAAGCCTTAGCATAGCTGGGATTGAGTTGAATTGCTTGAGTGTAATCAGCTAAGGCAGAGCGATCGTTATTGATGCGAAATAGCGCCAATCCTCGGTTAAAATAAGTGTTAGCGCGACCGGGATTAATTTGCAGCGCCTGATTGAAATCGTCGATCGCCCCTTTTTGATCGCCCAAGTCCGAAAGCGCTAATCCTCGGTTGTTGTAAGCCGCGGCAAAGTTTCGATCCAAGCGGATGACTTGAGTATAATCGGCGATCGCCCCCGGTTTATCTCCCAATGCCGACAACACCAGCCCCCGATTGTAGTAAGCATCGACATAACTGGCATTTAGGGCGATCGCCTTGCTATAATCAGCGATACTCTTGGGCATTTGTCTCAAATCAAAATAAGCCAGTGCTCGATAAAAATAAGCTTCTACATAATCCGATTGAGTTTGAATCGCTTGGTTAAAATCGGCAACAGCACCTGACAAATCTCCCTTGTCAAATCGAGTTAAACCGCGAACATAATAAGTCTTAGCATCTTGCGGATTGTTCAGTTTCAGAGGTGCAGTAGCAGTTGGAGAAGTATTTATCAAAAGAGCCGATCGATTTAACCCAGCTTCCGACAGTTTAGCTATAAAAGTGTTGATAGGAATTGCAGCATTAAATCCTGTTTTATCAGTAAATTTATCTACGATCTTTCCTTCGTTATCCGTTATAAAATCGAGGTCTCCTTGTCCGTGAATCCCAATTACACGGCCTTCTGTATCAAATACAGGCCCTCCACTCATGCCCCCTTTGGTAATAGCACTGTAGCGCAAAGTATAACCGCGTGGATGAGTCGGGCGACGACTGGTAACAAACCCCGATGAAAATTCAAAAAAGCGTTTATTTCCGTACTTTTCTTCTAAATGATTCCCTGGATATCCAAACACAAAAATTGGTGTAGCAACTGTCGCTTGTTCGGAATCGCCTAAAGTTACAACTGGATAAGATTCTGTACTTTTAAATGTTACGACTGCTAAATCTGGAGCATTCTGACCTTTCTCCAATAGTACACTACGTGTTACTTGATAATCTTTTTTGGTAGAAGTGCGAATCGTATAGTTATCCCTCATATTAGCAACAACATGATTAGAGGTCAGTACAGTATAATTCGAGCCTTGTCTGGAAATAATAAATCCAGTCCCGCTACCAGTTGTTCCGTTAATTTGAACGGTAACAGATTCAGCGAATTTTGCAATTTCTTGGGGAGTTTTTGCGAAAACTGGTGATGCTGCAAAGACGACTATTCCTGCTACCGTTGCTGTTCCTGCTAGGATGCTGGCGAGGGAATCAAACCGCGAATAATCCCTATTCATAGATGATTGCTGAAGACTAAGATTTTTTATACTCCGAATAGTATAGATGAAAATCTAATATTTTAAAACCAGAAAGCCTGGAGGAGATTTTTAGGCGATCGCGATTTTTATGACATTTCGTACATTTCGTAATTTTGCCATATTTTACTTGTGGATATTCTAGGTTAGCAGCCTCGCACTTCGTCCCGAAACACTTTCAAAGCTTCTTTTTCTTCCGACATTTGCAGACATTTCCCCAGCAATTCTAGATCCAAATCCGGCAACAGCATACTCCGAGAAACTAGCTCGTAACCCTCCGAGTTCAGTTGGTAAATCGAAAACACTCCGTCTTCCCAAAACCAAACTTCCGCTACGTTAAATCTGCGGTAGTATTCCAGTTTGTTGATTGTTCCGCTAGTAAAAGTAACTTCGATCGCCAAATCGGGTGTTTCTCGCCTCCGCCGGTCTTCGCCAAAGTAGTAAGATAAATCTGGTTCCTTGCTGCTGCCTTTTGTTTCCCCTTGGAGTGTAGCGCTACCCGTCGGTCTAAAACTCATATCTTTTTCTAAAAAGAATTGACCTAGCAGCAATGCCAGCAGGCATTTAATGGTTTCGTGTTCCGGCGAAAGTGTCATAATTTCTACATATCCGTCGAGGTAAGACAAGCGAACACTGCGAGTGTACTCTAGCAAGGAATCGAGAGCTTTGAACTGCTCCCAAGTCATTGATAGCGGCAAAATCAACCGCTGTTCTGGGAGTGCAGTCAATGGGGGGTGAATTGTAGCGGTCATTTATACTTTCCCCGAGTTTGAGTTTCCTACTTCTAGATTAGCTTAAAAACTATCTAAATGGAGAACTGTTTTAATATCAATCTTGCCAAATCCGCGATATCTGTAGGGACACGGCAGTGCCGTTTCCCTACCCAAAACTAGGACACGGCAGTGCCGTTTCCCTACCTGGAACTAGGACACGGCAGTGCCGTTTCCCTACCTGGAATTATCAATAGCTAAGCCAAAAACTGAAATTGAGAACCGTTAACTGCCAGAGCAAACGGACTCGCCGGTTCAAATGCACCGATAAGTTCAAAGTTATTCGTGTTTAAAACTATCCCCACAATCTGTCCATTTATTGCGTTTTCAATCACCATGTCGTTGATAATTCCGTCATTGTCGTAAGCAATCAAATTGTCGTCAGTGAAGATGAGGTCTAATTCTGTTAAACCGTCAGTCAAACCAATGCGATCGCCCTCGTCAAAGTTAAAATCGGTAATGACATCGGCTCCATTGACTCCAGGCTGTTCGTTGCTTCTGAGGATAAATATGTCAGCACCAAGGCCTCCCGTGAGTACGTCAATTCCCCGATCGCCCGCCAAGAAATCGTTGCCGTCATTGCCCTCTAAATCGTCGTCTCCTTGCCCTCCCCGCAGGATATCGTTCCCGGCCCCCCCAAAGATTAGGTCGTTGCCGCTGTCGCCCCTAACTACGTCGTTGCCATCATTTCCATCCACACCATCGTTACCTTTACCGCCGTAAATGATGTCATTTCCGCCGCCACCACCGATAATATCGTCCCCATTATTCCCTAATAGGCGCTCGTTGGAATCCGACGAACCTGCGATCGTATCGTTGCCGTCTAGTCCCCAAACTCCCCAGGGAAAAGACGACAAATTTCCATTCTCTACGTCAATGTCATCTGATGTAGCGAATCCCAAAAGACGCGGCCCGCCGCCAGAAAATACAGGAAATCCGGTGAAATCGCCGATGAGATTGTTAAGCGTTAAAGCCATAGATATGTCCTTTCAAAAGTGTTCCTACCTGTATTATATATTTTAATTATTCCATTGCCCAATAGCAACTTTATTGGTTTTGCTTTTAATAGTGCTGTCCCCGCTCGCGATTTGTAGAATACGCGAGCTCTTGAAGTGCTCGCACTATAAAAAAAAATGCTTTTTACAAAACTGAGATGCTCCCGTTTGATTGGCTAAATTAGTGGCTCGCAACCTGCTTGCCACTTGCCAATTACAAATTACCAATTCAATTATCAATGCCCAATTCCAATTACCGGGCCTGTTCTTCATTCAACCGAAAGCTGCCATATATCTCGCCTGTGAGTCAAATATAGCCTTTCTCAAAAAGATGAGGTATGGCTGACGGCTTCTATAACCACATAAAAGAGGGCCCAAGCCCAACAACGTACCTGATATTTCTGAGAACCGCTATAGCATTAGTCGCTGACACTATCCACTACGGCACACCACTTATAATGGGTGTTACCAGCCAGGTCGCAAACACGTTAATATCACTTATAACGTCAAGACTCAGAGCTTGTTTGTGAAGAAAAGTAAAAATTTAGGAACATATCGTCCGAGAAAATACTTAGTTTCGGATACATACACAGAAACTTTACAAACAGGCTCTAAGTTCTTGACAAATCCATAAATCGCCGATCGCTCACATTGTTTAACAAAATCTACTGCTTTCAGGTGTTTTCCTCATGCCTACTCCTAAATCATCTTCCTCTCAAAACAATAACAACTCCGTAAAATCACTGCCAACGGCAGATCCAGATATCATTGCGACAGAGCAAGACAGTGAGAATCTGCCCAACGAACCAGATGTGGAACAGCTACTCGAAGCTTTGACGGCTCAAGTACCGACTCAATCTGCTGAAATTGAACGCTTGAAAACTTGGAAACAAGATTTAGAGCGACTGTTTCAATTTCTGGGCGATCGCCGCGTTTTAATCGCAGTGATGGAACCGGGAACTTTTGCTCTGCGTTACGCTAACGCGGCATTTTGTCGCTTGGCGGGCTGGGAGGGAACGCCTTTGGTAACTCAATCTCATAACGGTTGGTTTACAGAAACTGGGATCTGTTTGCTAGAACTGTTCGAGGATTGTGATGCAAAAATAGTAGAACAATTGTACCGCCGCCACCTTTTACACTGGGTATTTAAGCAATTTTATGAAATAAGCCTCGATGGTTTGCGGGTGCTAGATGAACCTGTCACGGTGAGCATTAAAAATTCGCAACAGGATGAATCTAGATTTATTGAATTTTGGCTGGGTTCGGAACAGTTGAAAATTACTCAGATTAATTCAAAAAAAGATGAATTTGCAGATCTTCCCTTAAATTTAATGCCTGTTGCAGAACGGGAAGCTTGGCTGATGCAGCCTAATCAATTGGGAAGTTTAGCCGATCGACTAAATTTAGATAATTACCGCATCGAAGGTTTGCTGCTGCTAGAAGGTTTTGATGTCACGGTACAGGAGCAAATTCGCCGCCTGACTCAGTTATTGATCGATCGCGATTCCATGCTGCGCCCTGACAAATTTGAGAGAATCGATCGCTATTTGCGATCGCTCTTTAATGCTGACGGCACTTTGCTTTTGCGCCCCGACGGCGAACAGGTACAGCTATTAGTTGCTAAAGACGGCCATCATTTGCAGCCGGTTGCTTATTCAATGGAGTCCCTAGAAACTTCTCACTTTTTCAAGGCTACCGCAGCAAATCAAGTTTGGAACGTCCCAGACTTGCGCCGGGAGTGCCGCACCGAGTGCGAGCGAACTTTGCGGAAAATGGGCGCTCAATCGATGCTGCTGGTGCCCCTGGTAGTCAAATCAGTCACCCGCGAGGGCTGCGGGCTGCGGATTTTGGGCGTTGTGGGGCTGTTGTGCGATCGCCCCAACCACTTCAACAACATTGACGCCCAACACGCCCAAGAACTCATTCCCGCCTTCATTGCAGCCCTGCGGCAAGCCATCCAGCAGCGGTTTACCCACATTCACAACATTCATCCCGCAGTCGAGTGGCGCTTCGCCCAAGAAGCAGAAAGGCGCAGTTGGGGACTGCCCCAAGAGACGATCGTATTTGCAGACGTTCATCCCCTCTACGGAATTTCCGACATCCGCGGTTCCAGCGACGAAAGAAACCGAGCCATTCAAACAGATTTGCTCGAACAATTCCGCTTGGGTTTAGCCATAGCCGATGCCGTTTGTAAAACACAAACTACCCACCTCGGCGAGCAACTGCGGCTCGACTTGCTCGACTACATCGAGCATTTAAAAGAAAAAGTCACAGTCGATATGGAGGTGCGAGCAGCCGAATATTTAAACGAGCGTTTAGAAGTGTATTTTGACTACTTTGTGCAGTGTAGCCCCACGGTTCAGGCAGCAGTTGAAGCTTACCAAGCCGCCTGCGATAACGAACACAACTGCGTTTATGGCGATCGTAACCGCTACGATCAAATGTTAAACCTAATCAGCACCAAACTCCAAGAAACCTGGACTCGCTGGCAAGAAAAAATGCAGCAAATCCTCCCCCACTACTGCGACATCGAATGCACCGACGGCATGGATCACATGATATATGTCGGAAAGGCGATCGATCCCAAATTCAGCCAATTTCATTTGCACAGTTTGCGGTACGAACAACTGCGAGCAATTTGCGACTGCGGTCGCACAGTTTTTCGCCTGCAAGCCGAGTCTCAAATTAACATGGAACTAGCCCATTTAGTCTTAGTACAAAATACCACCATCGACATTTTTCATAATGAAAATACCGAAAAAATGTTTGATGTCAAAGGCACCCGCGACATCCGCTACGAACTCGTCAAAAAGCGCATCGAAAAAGCCGTTGACAAAGACGCACAAGAGCGAATTACCCAATCAGGAATGCTAACCGTAGTTTATTCAACCGAAGACGAATGGGAAGAGTACCAACAATACCTGCGCTACTTGTCTCGCGAAGGTTGGGTAGAAGCAAAAGTGCAGACAGGGATGGTAGAATCACTGCAAGGAGTCAGCGGTTTAAAATTTGCCCGCGTCCGTATTTTACCGGAACCCGAATCAATTGTTCATATCAGTGAAGTTACGGTCGTACAAGATTGAAAATCGCTAATTTAAACAGCAATTACTACGAGTAAGGTGCGCTGCGGCGCACCCTACAAAATGTCTATTGATGAGTGCAAGCCTGACCCAGCAAGGTTTTCATCAAGCTTTTGTACGTTGCTTGTGATTTGTAGCGTCAAAAAGTGCGATCGGCATCACATAAATTTTCCCTAAATTAGCGCTAGTCTAGGCTAAATTAGATGCCATAAATTTTTAAAATAAACCTATGCAAATTTTTTCAGAATACCAAATACATTCTACTCTGCACGAAGGTGCCGAAACAATTATTTATCGCGGACAGAGAGCGAGCGACGAGTCCGCAACAATTCTTAAAGTTCTCAAAGCCGAATATCCCACACTCGAAGCCATTACCCGCCTCAAACACGAATATCAAATCCGCCAAAATTTAGATAGCAAACAAATCGTCAAAGCCATCAGTCTCAAAACCTTTAACCACCGATTAGGCATAGTTTTAGAGGACTTTGGCGGCGAGTCTCTCGGACAACTACTCGAAAAAGCAAGGCTGAGTTTGCTAGCAACTTTAAACATCGCCATCCAAATCGTCAAAGCCTTAGAATACCTGCACCAAAATCAGATTATTCACAAAGACATCAAACCCAGCAACATCATTATCAACTCCCAAACAAAACAAGTTAAACTCACCGACTTCGGGATTGCGACAAAACTAAACAAAGAAAACCCACAATTTAACAATCCCAACTCCGTCGAAGGCACATTAGCTTATATGTCTCCCGAACAAACCGGGAGAATGAACCGCACCCTCGACTACCGCACCGACTTTTATTCACTCGGAATTACCTTGTATGAAATGCTGACAGGTGAACTGCCATTTCCGAGTAAAGACCCTTTAGAAATAGTTTACAGCCACATCGCAACTCAAGCAATTTCGGCCGCTCAAATCAATTCGGAAATTCCCACATCAATCTCAGGAATAGTGATGAAATTGATGTCAAAAAATGCCGAAGATAGATATCAAAGTGCAGCCGGATTATTGGCAGACTTAGAAAATTGTTTGCATCAGTTAGAAGCAACAGGAGAAATAATCGATTTTATCCCCGGACGCTTAGATATTCTCAGCCAATTGTTGATACCCCAAAAATTATACGGTAGAGAAAACCAAGTCAACGAACTATTAGCAGCCTTTGAACGTGTAGGGGCGGGTTCGCCCGAATCTTTGCCACCCAACCAAAATACAGAAAAACCCGCCCCCCCCAACGCCGAAACCCTTTCGCCCCAATCTTTACCACCCAACCAAAATACAGAAAAACCCGCCCGTTCCCAAAGCGAACTAATGCTAGTATCCGGTTATTCTGGCATCGGCAAATCAGCAGTCGTCAACGAAGTTAGCAAACCAATAACTCGCTCAAAAGGTTACTTCATCAGCGGCAAATTCGACCAATTCAAACGTAACATTCCCTACGCATCATTAATTCAAGCATTCAACTCGCTGCTGCGCCAATTGCTCACAGAAAGCACTGCTGCTATAGAAACATGGCGCACTAAAATTTTAACAGCTTTGGAAACTAACGGCAAAGTAATTTCCGATGTAATTCCGGAAGTTGAATTGATTATCGGTAAACAGCCAGAAGTAGCAGAACTCTCCCCTGTAGAATCGCAGAATCGCTTCAATCGCGTATTCAAAGAATTTATTCGCGTCTTCGCCCAAAAAGAACACCCGCTAGTTATCTTTTTAGACGATTTGCAGTGGTCAGATTCAGCTACATTAAAGTTAATGCAAACACTGATAACTGACCCCGACCAGCAATATTTGTTGCTAATCGGTGCTTATCGAGACAATGAAGTTAGTCCGACTCACCCGTTAATTCAGACAGTAGAAGAGATTGAAAAAACGGGTACGGTTGTCAACAATATTGTATTGCAACCGCTAGAGTTAGAAAATGTAACGGAATTAGTCTTTGAAACCCTTAGCAATTTCACAGAAAAAACCAACGATTTAGCCGAATTAATCTGCAATAAAACGGGAGGAAATCCTTTTTTTTTAACGCAACTGTTACAAGCACTTTATCAAGAAAACTTTTTAAAATTCGAGTTCGATTATCTAGCAGGTAAAGGAGGCTGGGATTGGAGTATTGATGAAATTCAAGCGATTGGAATCACCGATAAAAGTGTCGTAGAACTCGTAGCTTCTCGCATTGAAAAGTTGCCCGCAGCCACGCAAGAAGTGTTAAAATTAGCAGCTTGCGTGGGCGATAAATTTGCTCTAGATGTACTGTCACTTGTCAGCGAAGAGTCAGTGAATGTTACAGCTACTGAACTTTATTCAGCTTTGCAAGCAGGGTTGATTCTGCCGTTGAGCGATGCTTATCGCATTCCTTTGGTTTTCGATCGCGCTGAATCGATCGACCTCAAATTAGATACTTCGCGGGTTAGTTACAAATTTTTGCACGATCGCGTCCAGCAAGCCGCCTATTCTCTCATTCCCGAAAATCAAAAGCAATCCACCCATTTAAAAATTGGCGAATTACTGTTACAGAATACTCCACCCGAAAAGCTAGAAGAAAACATCTTTGATATTGTCAATCAGTTGAATGTGGGAATTGACACAATTAGCCAGCCAGCAGAAAAGACGCAGTTAGCCGAATTAAATTTAACTGCGGGACGCAAAGCAAAATCAGCGAATGCTTATGAAGCTGCTGTGAGGTATTTGCGGGTGGCGATGGGATTATTGCCAGAGGATAGTTGGGACAGTCAGTATCAATTAACGTTAGCAATTTATGAATCAACAGCGGGAGCTGAATACTTAAATACGAACTATTCAATCTCAAAAGAATTAGTTGATGTTATTCTAAGTCGGGCTAAAACTTTACTGGACAAACTCAATGTTTATGAGCTGCAAATTCAGTCTTATACTGTTCAAAATAGAGTTAGTGAAGCAGTAAATACAGGGCTGGAAGTCCTAAAATTGTTAGGGATTTATTTTCCTCAAAATCCCAAATTATTGAATATCTTGGTGGAATTGATTAATACAAAACTGAGATTGGGGTTGAAAGGAATTGAGGATTTAGCTAATTTGCCAGAAATGACAGATTCTAAAAAACAAGCAACCATGCGAATTTTATCAGGGATTCTGGGTACCGCGATGGCGGTCAAGCCCAGACTATTACCATTGTTAGTATTTATGATGGTTAAGCTGTCCATTAAATATGGAAATTCGCCTTATGCTAGTGTCGCTTACGTTTTTTATGGTGCAATTTTGTGTGGAATAGGAGACATTAGTTTAGGATACCAATTTGGTCAATTGGCAATTAGGCTTTTAGATAGATTTCCATCTGATTCTATCAAAAGTAGAGTTTATCTAATACTTACTTGTTCAATTCAACACCGTAAAGTAGATATCAAGTTAGCCTTGAGTTATATGATGGAAGGGTTTAAGGCTGCAATCGAAACTGGAGATTTACCGTATGTTGGTTATTCTGTCAATGGATATTGTACTTATAAACTGTGGATGGGAGAGCCTCTCGAACTGGTTGAAGAGGAAATAAGTAAGTATCTAAAATTAATGCAGAAACTTAAACAAGAAGGCTCTTCACAATGTATTAGTATATTGAGATATACAGCCATAATTTTGCGTGGTCAATCTGTAGAATCATGTAACTTGGTAGATAAGAAGTTTAATGAAGACCAAATTGTTACGGCTGCAATTGAAACTAAAAACTTTTTTTTAGTTTGTTTTATTTGTAATGCCAAATCTATGATTAATTTCTTCTTCGGCAATTATGCACAAGCTTCAGAAAATTCAAGGTTATTTGAGAAATATGAAGAATCAGTTTCTGGATTTTATCTAGTTTCCTTGAATAATTTTTACTACTCTCTCAGTCTCCTAGCTTTGTATTCCCAATCTGACAAAGAGGGGCAAAAGCAATATTTAAATAAATTGGTACAAAACCAAAATAAAATGAAAAAATGGGCTGTTGATGCTCCAATGAATTATCAACACAAATATGACTTGGTAGCAGCGGAGAAAGCGCGGGTATTGGGGTATGATACGCAAGCAATGGATTTGTACGATCGCGCAATTGCTGGAGCTGCCAAAAATGGTTATATTCAAGAGGAAGCATTAGCCTATGAATTAGCCGGAGAATTCTATCAATTTCTGGGAAAACAGATAATTTCTCAAGCATATCTGACTAAGGCTTATTACGGCTATATCCGCTGGGGAGCTCTAGCGAAAGTTAAACACTTGGAATCAAGACATCCTTTCTTAGTAGCACAAACGCGCGCAACAGAAACTCGACCCATCGATGTCACGCGGACTAATACTGGAAGCACTACCAGCAACAGTTTAGGCGATTTTTTAGACGTGGCTACTTTTATTAAGTCTTCGCAAGCCATTAACAGTGAAATTGTCCTGGACAACTTGCTGACAAAATTAATCACAATCATTTTAGAAAATGCGGCGGCTCAAAAAGTTGCGCTGCTGCTGCTAAAAGATAATAAACTCTACATCGAAGCTGTAGGAAATTCTACTGATACCCAGGCTACAGTTTTACGATCTATACCATTTGAAAATAGTCAAGATTTGCCTGTTTCTGCTATAAACTATGTTTTTCGCACTCAAAAGCCTCTGGTATTGGATGATGCGACTGTTACTGCACCTTTTAATGCGGATGCGTACATTCGAGAATTTGAAATTAAATCAATCCTGTGTTTGCCAGTTATTTATCAATCCCAGTTGCAAGGGATTATTTATCTGGAAAATAAGTTAGCGGCAGCAGCTTTTACCGCAGACAGGGTGGAAGTTTTAAAGGTTTTAGTTAGTCAAGTCGCTATTGCGATCGAGAATGCTCGTTTGTACGCGCGCGAGCAAGAAAAATCCCAACAGTTAGAAAAGTCTTTTGCGGAACTGCAACAAGCGCAATTGCAATTAATTCAAGGTGAAAAAATGTCTTCTTTGGGCAATTTAGTTGCTGGTGTCGCTCACGAAATTAACAATCCAGTCGGTTTTATTTCGGGGAATATTACCGAAGCTACTGCGGCTGTGGGCGATTTAATTAGCCACTTGCGACTGTATCAGGAAGAAGTTCTCGATCCTAGCTCAAAAATTGCACAGGATGCTGAGGATATTGATTTGGAGTATCTTATAGAAGATTTGCCGAAAATGTTGGGGTCGATGAAAGTTGGGTGCGATCGCATTCGCAATATTAGCACATCTCTCCGCACGTTCTCCCGTGGGGACACCCGCCAAAAAGTGTCGGCGGATATCCATGAAGGAATTGACAGCACTTTAATGATTTTACAGCATCGCTTGAAAGCTAATCCAGGCCGCCCGCTGATTCAAGTGGTTAAGGAGTATGGAAATATTCCGAAAGTTAAGTGTTATTTGGGACAGTTGAATCAGGTGTTTATGAATTTGTTGGCAAATGCGATCGACTGTTTTGACGAATTCAATCGGGGTCGCAGTTATGCTTCTGTTGAGGCTGTACCTAATACGATCGCCATTATCACCCATGTCTCGCCGGATAACAACAGCGTGGTGATTCGCATCAAAGATAACGGGGGAGGGATGTCGCCGGATGTGAGGGCGAAAATATTTGACCATTTGTTTACTACGAAGGGAGTCGGGAAGGGTACGGGTTTGGGGCTGTCTATCAGCCGCCAAATTGTGGAGGAAACCCACGGTGGTAAGCTGACTTGCGAATCTGTGTTGGGCGCAGGTACGGAATTTGCGATCGAAGTGCCGATCGACTGATTGTCGGTGCGATCGCCCTCACTCTTTTAAGATACAAGGTCAAGACCGTATCTACAAGCCCTGAATTATGTGATAATTTATGGCATTTTTTGAACAGCACAAATCTGCGATCGCCCTTTCTTCAGGATAATTGGCAATATAATCACTCAGCCATAAATTATTTATTTACAGATTTGGCTAAATTTTATCGCCTCTTCAGGATAGGAAGCAAAGTAATCTTCCAACCACAAGCAACCTTGACTAATAGAACGATCTAAATCAAGTTCTAAGTTCCACAACTTGATAGTATTGTCAAGCCCAGCAGAAGCCAGTGTTTTACCATCGAGACTAAACATAACGCTATTAACGCTACCGAGATGCCCTTCTAACGTGGAAATTTCCATACCATTTTTTATATTCCACAGCCTCACAGTACCCTCCTCACTAGATGAAGCTAAAATCTTGCCATCAGGACTGAAACTGATATTAGTTACACCCGATAAATGTCCTTTGAGAGTGAACAATAAGCTGCCATTTTCGGCATTCCATAGTTTGACGATACTGTCCGAACCAGCAGAAGCTAAAATTTTACCATTGGGACTAAAACTAATGGTATTTGCCCAACCACTATGGGCTGGAAAAGCCTGCATCAAAGTAGCTGTTTTTAAATTTAATAGCATTATATCACCGTCAGAACAAGCCACAGCTAGAGCTTTTCCATCTGGACTAAAACTTAAATCGGTGACAATACTGCGAGGTTGTTTAAAAGTTTGCAGCAAACTACCATCTGCTATATTCCAAAGTTTTATCGTACTATCAGAACTACCAGAAACAACGGTATTCCCATCTGGACTAAAGCGAACTCTCCTTACCCAAGCACGATGGCCGTTGAGAGTTTTTAGCAATCTACCATCTTGCACATTCCACAACTTTACTGTTTTGTCATCACCGCCGGAAGCTAACATATTACCATTGGGACTAAAACTAACACTTAACACCCGACCTTGATGACCGTTAAGAGTTTTGAGTAAAGTACCATTTTTGCTATTCCACAGCTTTATTTTAAAATCGTCGCTACCGGAAGCCAACGTATTACCATCGGGACTAAAACTTACAGCTTGAACATTAGTGCTATTTCCTTTAATAGTTTGCGGTTCCCTAACCTCTAAATTCCACAGCTTGATTGCACTATCAAAACTTCCAGAAACCAGAGTTTTGCCATCTGGACTAAAACCGATACTCTCAATTCTCCCGCGATGTCCTTTGAGAAGTTGCGGTTCAATTCTATTGTCGTTTATATCGTCTAAATTCCACAACTTTACGGTACTATCGGAACTAATAGTAGCTAGAGTTTTGCCATCAGGACTAAAAATCGCACTCCAGACAGCCCTGCGATGAGTTGGGAGGTTTTGTAGCAAAGTTCCATCGGATACATTCCACAGTTTGACTAGGCCTTCTTGATCGGTAGAAGCTAAGGTTTTACCATCGGGACTAAAACTGACACTTCTGGTATTACTTTTATGATCTTTCAGAGTATTTATGATAGTTCCATCGCCAATATTCCACAGCCTCACGGTTGTATCGAAACTTGCAGAAGCGAGAGTTTTACCATCAGGACTAAAACTAATATGAGTAACGATATTGGTATGTCCTTTCAGAGTTTTTAATAATGTAGCGTCGGCTGTTTTCCACAAATTAATAAAACCAGCGGAACTACAGGAAGCGAGAATTTGACCATCAGGACTAAAACTAACAGTTCTTACCCAGCTATGATGAGCCTTAATAGTTTTAATTAAAGTGCTGCGCGTTACATCCCACAACTTTACCGTACCATCTTCACTGCCAGAAGCCAAAATCTTGCCATTAGGATGAAAACTCACACTCGTAACTCTACCAGTATGTCCTGTCAGGGTTGATATCAATGTCGCTGGTTTGGCATTCCACAGTTTTACCGTACCATCCTCGCTAGCAGAAGCAAAAATTTTGCTATCGGGACTGAAAGTTACGCTTCTGATAGCGCCACGATGACCGATCGCGCGATCGCGTTCTCTGACATGATATATTGCTTGTTGCAGGGTTCTCATTACCTGCATCTGTGTATCTTTGGTAGCTGATGGTTCTAATTTTTTCATCTTTTGTGCTGCTTGTAATGCTGTCAGCAGTGCTGCAAAAGGATCGGAAACTAAAGCTACTTTAGAGAATGAAGTTTGTAGCACTACTTGTTGTTCTGCTAGTTCCTGTTGGGCTTTTTTTACTTGTAATTGGATCGAGATTGCTGTGATGATAGAAACTGCCAGAACTATAGAACCGATAGCCATAATCCGGGTAGCCCTCCGCTGGGCTTGAGTTAATTTTACTTTTGCTTGTTGTTGAGCTGAAACTAAAGTATCATTCGCCTTTGCTAATATCTGACCTTCTTCTTCTTGAATGGCTAAAGCTAATTTAAATTCTCGTTTTTCCAAATCTTGAGATGTTGCTAAAAAGCGGTAATCGAGATAGCTCAAATTTTTATCGATCGACCATTCCAGAGCCTCTTGCAGCGCATTTCCCCGCAGCAGCCGCGAATTATCCTCAAAATTAGCAGCAGCCCAAGCATTAAAACTTTCCGCATAAGGCCGCAGCTTGCCTAACTGTTTTTCCACCCATTCCAGATTGAAAACTTCGGCATAAATTCGGTTGTAAACTTTTAATCTTCCCTGCTGTTGCACCACTAAACCTGACAGTCGCAATTCGGTTTGTTCGGGACTGCCATCGGTAATAACCCCCCCCAGCCCCCCCTTGGTAAGGGGGGGAGCAAGAACAGAATTTAGCTCACCCATTCCTAGGGGAGATATAGCGGTATTTAGCCCCCCCTTAGCAAGGGGGGGTTGGGGGGGGTTAGCCGATTCCAAAACTTGCTGGTAAAGCCCCAATAACTGTCCGGCTTTTTGCTGATTTCTCAGAATGCGATCGCGAATTGTCTTCAAATGTTCGGGTTCATCCTGGGATTCCCAATTATCCACAATCCGCAACTGCACCACCTGTTCAACCGATCGCGAATTACCCAATGCTGATTCCTCCAACACCAACTTACACAGCTTTTGCGTCAGAAAAGGTTGTCCGCCCGTCCAATTTAATATCTCAGCAATAACGCTTTCAGAATTTACAACCCGCCCCCGCCAACCATCAATCAAAGGCTGCACTTCATTAATCTGAAAACCGCCTAAATTTATCGCCTTACCAATATTAAAAGGAGTTTGAGTTTTATCCGCAATCAAGTCCGAAGGAGTTGCCACACCCAACAGCGCAAAAGTCAACCTGCTGTATAGAGGATTGTCAACTCTTTGATTGTAAAACCAGCGAATTAGAGCAAAAAACTCATCCGCCGAAAAATTCATGCTTAACACTCGATCGATCTCGTCAATGAAAATAACTATATTTTGTTCTATCTCAACTAAAACCACTTCTTCAATAAACAAACTAAACCGCTGGAGTGGCGATAACAAATCCCGGCGTTCTCGCCACCAATTTCGCCAATTAATTTTATCACCTAACTGACAGCTACTGACCAAAGAATTGATCATTCCCGCATACCATTTTTCGGGAGTTACATCTTCCTTACCAATCCCAGTTAAATCGATAAAAGCACAAACAGTACCGACCGCTTGCAGCCTTCGCATCGCCCGCACCCGCAAACTAGATTTACCCATTTGGCGCGAGTTCAAAACATAACAAAACTCACCAACTTTCAAGCATTCGTAAAAGTCCAAGTCTGCTTGGCGCGTGACGTAACACGACGCATCTGCTGGGAGACTACCGCCAATCTGATATTCATCGCTAACTGGAAATTCTCTGGTCATTGCTTACACCCAAATCTAGCTTTGATTGTACGATCGCAAACTTGACTATGTAGAGATTTAGCAAAAAACCTGACTTTTACTGATTTGCGATCGGGCTGTACCTAATTTTTTCCTATAAATTCACAACCGAAAGCTATTTATCAGTTCCTATAATACCTGATTATATCACCATTGCGGTTCAGGATTTTTAGCAACAAACTGATAACAAGAAGCAAAAGGTGCAGCAAACAAAATACAAACGCCGATTGCTTCCGCAAACTTAAACAATAGTCAAAAATAGGAACTACTCCCATGACAGCACTTAGAACGATCGCCGATGCTAACATTTCTACCGCTACATTCGGTTTAATTGAAGACTTGACCGATGTTCCCTGGACAGAAGACCCCAATGCAAGTAAGCCGGGAACTTCCAATCATAATAAATTCGGTGCAATGGAAGACTTAACAGATGTTTCCCAGACAGAAGACCCCAATGTTTCCCAGACAGAAGACCCCAATGCAAGTAAACCGGGAACTTCCAATCATAATAAATTCGGTGCAATGGAAGATTTGACCGATCGTCCTCGCCCGGAAGAATCTGCAAATCACAGAACAGAAACACTTGAATTAACAGTCCTTGACAGCAACTTCACTCATAACTTGTTCCACAGCATCGATGAACTCAGTGGCGGCGATTCTGATAACATACAGGGAACCTCAGGAAATGACTACCTAGTCGGGGAACATGACATTAACGATGCAATTTTTGGTGGTGGTGGTGCAGATACACTCAAAGGCCTTGACGGTGACGATTTCCTGTTTGGCGGTACTGGCAATGATAAGGTCTATGGTGGTCGAGGCGACGACTGGTTAGAAGGCAATAGTGGCAACGATTTTCTGGTCGGTCACGCCAATGATGACGGACATGATTATTATGAAATCGATACCTTAATTGGAGGTTCAGGTGCCGATACATTCTCGCTGGTTATGGACGGCCCAGTGCTAGAAATTCCTTATGTAGATGGTCTGGGCGAGAACGCCTATGCGATTATTCGGGACTTCAAAAAAGCAGACGGGGATGCAATTTTGATGCTAGGGAATAAGCTAGATTACGAATTTGTATCGGGCTACTACGGTTATGGTGATGCCTCAAAAAAAGACACGAAAATCTTTTATAATGGTGATATGGTTGCCGTAGTTTCAGATAACATGACTGCGGATTTAACCCTCTCCTTTGTTTGAGGATGACTGAGGCAATACATTAGTCCGGCAGTCCGGCAGGGGTTTAAACCCCTGCCTCAAAGCGAAAGTCCTCTCAAAGAGGACTGAAGAGTTTTTACTATGTTGACGGTATACTGGTTACCAGAGCCTGGTAACCAGTATATTCTTTAGTCCGCGAAGGCGGACTTTGTGTGTGTAGAAGCGGTTTCAACCGCCGAGTCCTATTCTATTTTTCAACCTAAAACCCGGCAGAAATACTCGCGGTACAAATTGCAACGCGGCATGACATAATTGTTTTGCCGCCGCACAATTCCCATACTGTGCAATTTGTAAATTTGCATCGAATCTAATTCAACTGGTTCTGCCGAATTCACAACTTTTTTCAAAGCTAAAGCTAATTCGGGATTGTGTTGCAGGATTTCCAAATGCTTGCGTAAATGATTGCTGTAGATTCCTGATTCTGAAGCAGCATTTTTTAATAGCTGGGTTAAGGTAATGTTGCCACAGCTAATCTCATACATTGCCAATCTGACTAAATAAGGATGTCCGCCGATCGCACAAATCAACTCTCCCAACTGCCCTTCATCCCAATCCAAGCCGTGCAACCGCGCTAAATCGTGAATTTTCTGGCTGTCAAACTCCTGCAACTCCACGGGAACCCCCGCATTAAACGGAGATTGATTCATGTCCAAAGGAATATAAACTTCGGTAGAATGCGCCATTACCAACCGCAGTTTTTGCCAGATATCCGAAATCTTGGCTTTTTCGTGCCAACTTCGCAGCATCCCCAGAAAGTCTTCCACTACTTCAGTGTAGCCAAATAGGCGATCGACTTCATCCAATCCCAACACTAGGGGAGTTTCTATTTCTGCTAGCAAATACTCTTCAAAGTAAACTGTGCAGTTATCGTTGCTACCTAAGATATCCGTATCCCAATATTCGTTTAATTTGTTTTCTAATTTTAACTGTCGGCTGACCATCAAACACAACCAGCGCAGAAACTTATCAAGATTTGTTAATATTCCTCGGTCTGCTGCACTCAAGTCTAAATAAACTGCGTGATAGTTTTCCAGTTTTGCATGAGCTAAGATGCGGTTCATTAGTGAAGTTTTGCCCATCATTTCCGGTGCTTTAATCCGAATCAGCGAACCGGGTTTGAGAACTGTTTCGTCGCAGAGTGATTCGATATTATAACGTTTTATATAAAAAGGTGAATCTAAGGCTACTGAACCTTCGGGAAAATGCAAATTTGCTGCCGTTGGTAATGTTTGTAAAGGTGGATTTGTCTGAACAGATTGACTACATTCTGATTCAGAAGCTCTTCTTAGAGCTTCTTTGAAATTTTTCTTGGTAATTTTTTCTCCCAAAGCTTCGGAAAGCTTATGCCACAATTTATTGCCGACATCTTTGTTGAGGTATTCAGCACTGTAGCCGTAAGTTGTGGCGATTTCATCGTAACTTTTACCTTCCCAAGAACCTTGCAGGACTTTCATTTCGATGTCGCTGAGATGTTTGCCGGTGTTTTGGGCAAAAATGCGATCGGCAGATTCTTTGGTTTTGTTCCAAGAGAATTCTAATTCTGATTTCATGGGCTGGACACGGGTAATTAAATATACACGTAAGTATGCAGACTATGGCAAGAGAGGAGTTGTTCCTCTATCGGGAAATCACCCTGACTTTTCCCTATTTTAACTGATTAACTTTGGTTTTTACTGTAAATCAGTGGTGCCGGCCATATTTGTGTTTATTTAAACACCTGATTTTATTCCCATTGTCGGTTCTTTGACGAGAGGAGAAACTAAATACATCAAGCCAGTTAGTTGAGTCTTTCTCATTCTTGCACTAATTGGAAAACCACAAGGAGCAACAAAAATGTCCTCACTTATCAAAGGTACTGACTACGACGACAACAACACTGTCAACGGCGACGGTCAACTCCATAAATCGTTAGTGGGAGATGATTGGACAATCGACGGTCAAGGTCAAATTCAGATTTCAAATGATATAATCTACGGCTATAAAGGCGATGATATCTTGTCAGGTCGCGGCGGAGATGACATCCTCTACGGTGGCTTCGGGGGGGATAAGCTAGATGGCGGCGCGGGTAATGATAAATTATACGGCGAAGCTGGCGAGGATTTCCTGTATGGAGGTAGTGGCAAAGATACACTGTCTGGCGGCCTTCACAACGATTATCTATTCGGAGGAAGCGGCAAAGATTATCTAATCGGCGGCGACGGTAACGATTACCTTGACGGTGCTAATTTTTCGGGTGCTGGTAACGGTATCGGCGCAGGTAGTGAATCCGATTCTCTCGCCGGCGGCGCGGGTGCGGACACATTTGTACTCGGTAATGTTAATAATGTTTACTATCTCGGCACTGGCTACGCTACGATTACGGATTTTACGTTAGGTACTGATAAAATCCAAATTAAAGGCAATCTAGCAGACGGCTATTCGCTGAAAGCTGGCGATTGGAGCAATAACAAGGTTCAAGATACTGGTATCTTCTACAAGGACAATTTGATTGGTGTTGTTTTAGAGACAAACTTAACTAATGTTAACCCGAATCAAGTATTCTTGTCCGCGCCTCCAATCCCTCAATAGTCTTAAGCTTGGGTGCATCTGGTTTTTGAAGCCTGAAGAAGCATGACCGCATATAAGTTATTAGTTATAATCTGATATTTACTGCGGTCATGCTTCGCCCCTACCAGACACATTTGCCACTCTGAAATGCACGCTTAAGCTTCGCTACCTCAGGGCGAAAATTGAGGATTTCTCACTATTTTAAAATAGGAGTTTTTATGATGAAAATTGCGGACGATCGACCGAAATACCACCGACTTTTCTACACAACTTTGATATTAATTTCAGCTATCCTTTTAGGAGGATTGGGAAAGGTTTTCGAGTCCAACAACAACATAGCTTTGGCCCAAGAAAGCATCCCCGTTAGCGGTAGCGGCGACGCACAACTCCAGCCAATTGTACAATCGCTGACAGAATTTATGCGCCACCGCTGCGTCGGTGCCGCCGTACTCGGTGTTTCTGTTAAAGGTAAGCCCGTGGGTGTTTGGGGTTTGGGGCGCATGAAAGACCGATCGACCAATAACTCAAATCCGGCTTGCGGTGACGATATGCAGACCCCTCTAAGTGCGATCGTACCCGCAGATACCCCCATGCGGATCGGCAGTATCAGCAAGCCTGTTACCTTTGCCATGGTGCGCTGGGCGCTAAAACAGACGGCGCGCGATCGGGCAAATTTAGAACTGACTGACGACCAAATTGAAGGGATGAAATTGTTCGACCCCCAACATTATCCGCCGCTAATTCCCGGTTTGAACAAGCAATATCCAATAGCGATTATCCCGGAAAAATTGCACGCGGCATTTTCGGGAAAAGTCAAATTTCCAGTTGCTATTAAAGACAGTAATTGTGGCAATCTTAACTCAGGATTTGCAGACAAACAGTGGCAAAACGTCACCCTCGGAAATTTATTATCCCATCGCTCGGGACTTCAGCGGAGCGCGCCCAGATACGGTGAAGATATGACGGCAAATTTGCCAGTGCTGCGAAATCTGAAAACCCCAGCAGATTTTAAATCCCAAGAACAGCTACTTGTCAATGAATGGGGGAACAAATCTGTCAGTTCTGCTAAAAATCAACTCGGCATCTCTGCTAATGCAGGCTATTTTTTGCCTAGTCCTAATTTAGAAGAAACTATGATGGTTTTGGCTGGGCGATGCCTTCAGTATCCTCTCGGTCAATATCATTATTCCAATACCAGTCCGGCATTTCCTACGATTATTTTGCAGCAGTTGGTAGCTTCCGGCAGATTTGCTGCTAAAACGGGTAAACTAGAAACTCATCAAGGCTCTGCTTTGGAGGTTTTCTTCAAAACCGAGTTGGGAATTCCTACTACGGCTACCAAGGGAATTTTCATGAGCCAAGGAGTAGAAAATTTTGGCGATCGCGAGCCGGAAAAACGCCACTGGAACGGCAAAAATTACTACGGTAAGGGATGGGATTTGAAGCGACCGCACTGTATTTGGAATGGTAATTTTTGCGACTTTTCTAGCTGGATAAATCCGCAGCCAGGGAAGATTAACTGGTCTTGGAATTTAAGCCAGGTTCCTTTTTCCCGAAGAAGTACAGATTTGAGTCCAGGAACTGGTTCGCTTGCTGCGGAAGCTGGAGTTTTTCTCAAATTCATGTCACAATATTGGGTGGGCGGTTATGAAAACAATCCGCGCATTGGGGAAAGGCGAAATAATGTTTGGAATCGATATACTGCTCATAACGGAGCGCTCGATGGTACTGAGGCTTGGGCAATTCAGTTAGGGGGAAGTAACAATCCGAAAGAGTGGAAATTGCCGCCTGTGGACGATAAAGGTCGCATCCTTGATGATTTTGCTAATTTGCAGATGTATGCGGGTTTGTTGCCGGATGGAGTTGATATTTTTGTGGCTGTGAATCAGAGGGCTGATAAGAAGTGTGTTGAGGCTAAAGGTTACAATTGCGGGGATGCTTACGGGCTTTTGAATAATTTTATTTTGTACGGTGCTTCACGGGTAAATTGGAATATGGTTGCACCGACTGCTGTTGTCAAATAATATTGATAAGTCAACGGCAGATGCGAGGCAGATAAACACAGATAAACGCAGATTGTTCGTAGGGTGCCTCTCCCTTCTTTAATCCCATAATTCAATCAATTATCTAGCAAGCGATGCACCTCATACATGGGAATTGTGTCAGGTGCATCGCTATCAAATTGTCGGTCTTGATGCAAAGATTGTTGGTGGCGACGCACCCTACAAATACTGTCAACTGTGAACTGAATGAAGGTAAAGTTAAGACTCAGTTTAAATATGAGTTTTTGAACAAGCCCATGAATTTCCGCTTCCTACTGTGTACTTCCATGAGTTGAGCGCGATAAGCAGACCATTCAACATTTCGCCCAGTTTGTATATAGGCAGCACGGGCTTTTTCTAGCCACTCGATCGCACTATCGTACTCGGCTGATTTCATTTGATTTAGAATCGATTCAGCGCGGCGACTAGCATTGACGATTACCCAATCGGGGCGATGGGAAATTGCCGCCACCATCACTCGATGAACCAGTTGTGAACCGTAGGATGTGTCAACAAGGGCGATCGCCTCTTCAATCAGTTTCTCATGCAGAAAAATATCCACCTTCGCTTCGGTAGAATTGTAGCTTTGAGTGGCTCTTAAAATTGCCAATAAATCTGCTTTCAAAGTTGACAAATTATCTCCTGATAACTCCTGCAATGAAAGATAATCATTCAAGGAAGGTTGAATTTCAAAAACTTTCATTTTAGCCTTAAACGCAGCTTCTTTTTCTCCCAATTCATCGGCTAATTCACTCATACAAACTGCCAGTTCGTAGGTAGAATTTCCGGGTAAATTTAACCCAAGTTGACAAACTTTTAGAGCTTCTTCTGAGTTGCCGTCTTCTTGTAAGGTTTGAACTAGAGCAAAAGCTTCTTCCACTGATGTCATGTCGGTTGCGGCAGCTTTCACAGCTTCTTCTATTCTCCCCAAACGAGCTAACATTGTCAGATATTGTTGAATGCAGCCTTCTGCTTTGGCTAAGTATAAGTATTCTTTGTCGCGATTCTGCCGATCGAGAATTTGCAATCTAGTCAAGGTTAAGTCACGAGCATAATCTGGTGCGTCAACCTCCCAAATCCCTTGTCCACTAAGGTTTCCTTCCAATATCTGCTGGAGTGGCGGGTAGTCCCAACCTTGGCGTAAAGCTTCCAAGCTCATACTGAAATCACAATCCCATTCATCTTTCCAACCTTCTAACATCACCTCGAAATCTATTTCTTCTTCAGCAGTTAGCTCAGCCGTCAAAATGGCTTCTGTCCAAGCTTCATCCAAAGCATTAGTGATTTCATAACTTTCACAACCATATTCTGCTACGTCATCCCAATCATCAACACAACCTGAGGTAATGGCTTCTAAAATTACTAAAGCATTTTTGCCGTCTCCATGTTCGCTGAATTCCTGGGCTTGCTGAATCAGTTCTAAAATTTCTTCTGTAATCGGGTCTTCTTCATCATAAGCATATTCATCCTCCCAATGATTCTGAGCTTGTCGGAAAATTTCTCGCACTTGTCGCCGAAAAGGAGCAGGATCGATCGCACTTCGCCGATGTGTTGTCGCCAGTTGGTTTGTCGGCCCAGACACAGCGTTTGAGTTGACGTATAGTTCGATCGCACTTATCAGCGACGGTTCGTTGTCCACTAAATGCTCTAATAACTCATAGATTTGGGCGTCATTGAGGCGAGAGAGCAACTCTTCCAGCGTTTCGCCCCGTTCAATTTTTTCTGGTTCTCGCAGGCACAAAAACAGCGTAGCGATAATGTGTTTGCACCATCCATCGCCATCGTAAGGACAAGTGCAGAATACTCCAGATGTTAATCCGGCATGAGTAAAGGGCAAGGTAACATCGTAAGGTTCAACTTGAGAACCGTATACTTTTGCTTGCACCATATGGCCGCGGAGAACTGCGCTAGCAACATTGCCACCGAGATAGTAATCTTCGGCTCGGTTGAGCGATCGCTCAGAACTGTTATTCTTGATAATCGTTTCACTAAGTTTGGGAATTGGCATCACACCAGACCTCAGCAATTAAAGGATTAGACTCGATTTTACTTCAGAAATGCACTTGGTCTACGATATGCAGTCTGCTCTACAAACAGCAGCGGGCATTAAAACTGAACCCTCAAGTGTCAACTGTTAACTGTCAATTTTTTAAGATTCTTTAATATGAATTTCAAAGCAGGGGAAGTAAACATTATCCAGTCTACTGTGCAAACAGCAGCGGAAAATAAAACTGAACCCTCAACCCTCAACTGTCAACTGTCAACTGTTTAAAATTATTCGATATTCTTGAGTTTGGATGCCAGCTAGTCCAAAGGCAGCGCTAAGATGGTTAAGCACTGTTTTGCACTACTCTCATGTCCCAACGCGCCAAAACCTCACACAGCCAGCCAAGTGCATCCGACAACGGGCATCATGTGATGACTTCTAACTCCAACAGCCAAAATACGATTCGGATTCGCGGTGCGAGACAGCACAACCTTAAGAATATCGATCTGGAACTGCCGCGCGATCGACTGATAGTTTTTACCGGTGTCTCCGGTTCCGGTAAGTCTTCCCTGGCTTTCGATACAATTTTTGCCGAGGGACAGCGCCGCTACGTGGAGTCTCTCAGCGCCTACGCCCGCCAGTTTTTGGGACAGTTGGATAAGCCGGATGTCGATGCGATAGAGGGGTTGAGCCCTGCTATTTCGATCGACCAAAAGTCAACTTCGCACAACCCGCGATCGACTGTCGGCACTGTTACAGAAATTTACGATTATCTTAGATTGCTCTACGGCAGAGCTGGCGAACCGCACTGTCCGATTTGCGATCGCTGCATTGCGCCGCAGACAATTGATGAAATGTGCGATCGAGTTATGGCACTTCCAGACGGTACTCGCTTTCACCTTCTGGCCCCAGTTGTGCGCGGAAAAAAAGGCACTCACCGCAAATTATTGTCGAGTTTAGCTTCCGAAGGATTTATTCGCGTCAAAGTTAACGGAGAAATTTTAGAACTTTCGGAAAATATCGAATTAGATAAAAATCATATCCACAATATCGAGATAGTTGTCGATCGGTTAGTTAAAAAACCGGGTTTAGAAGAGCGTTTAGTGGATTCTCTGGCAACTTGTTTGCGACATTCTGAGGGAATTGCGATCGTAGAAGAGTTACCGCCTGACGAAAATTCTGAACCAGCCAATGGGCCGATCGTATTTTCGGAGAACTTTGCTTGTCCCGAACACGGCGCGGTGATGGAAGAACTTTCGCCCCGGTTGTTTTCGTTTAATTCGCCCTACGGCGCTTGTCCCAACTGTCACGGTTTGGGGAGTTTGCGGACTTTTGCACCGGAGTTAGTCATTCCTGACGAGAAAGCACCTCTTTATTGTGCGATCGCCCCTTGGTCAGACAAAGACAACTCCTATTATCTCTCTTTGCTGTGCAGCGTTGCCGATAGTTGCGGGTTTGATATCGACACTCCTTGGTTCCGCTTGAGGCCCGAACACCAGCGAGTGATTTTGTACGGTAATGAGTCAAAACAAACCGCAGAAAGCAAGAAGCGAGACAGCAACGCCAGCGATTTGAGGAGAGATTTTAAGGGCGTAATTTCCATGTTGCAGCGCCAGTACGACGATACAGGTTCTGATTTGATCAAACAGAAGCTGGAACAGTATCGAGTCGATCGCTCTTGCGATTGTTGTCACGGCAAACGCTTGAAACCAGAGGCGCTGTCTGTACGGTTAGGAAACTATGGAATTGTGGATTTGACGGGGATTTCGATTCGCGAATGTCGGGAACGAGTCAATAATTTGGGATTGAGCGATCGGCAATTTCAAATATCCGATTTAGCCCTCAGAGAAATCAAAGCAAGATTGCAATTTTTGCTCGATGTCGGATTAGATTACCTGACATTAGACCGTGCAGCCATGACACTTTCCGGCGGAGAAGCCCAGCGAATTCGCCTCGCAACTCAAATCGGTTCCGGTTTGACCGGCGTCCTCTACGTTTTAGATGAACCCAGCATCGGACTGCACCAAAGAGACAACTTTCGCCTGCTGCAAACCTTAACAAAATTGCGCGATTTAGGCAATACTTTGATTGTCGTAGAACACGATGAAGAAACCATGCGCGCCGCCGATCACATTGTCGATATCGGCCCCGGCGCAGGCGTTCACGGCGGCAAAATCATCTCGCAAGGAAGTTTAGAAAACTTGCTAGCGGCCGAAGAATCTTTGACTGGTGCTTATCTGTCGGGAAAACGAGTAATTGAAACTCCCAATGAAAGGAGAAAAGGCAACGGCAAAGCTCTCTCGCTCAAAAATGCGAGTCGCAACAATTTAAAAAACGTCGATGTGGAAATTCCCCTGGGAAAACTTGTCTGCGTGACAGGTGTTTCCGGTTCTGGAAAATCAACTTTAATCAATGAATTGCTCTATCCGTCACTGCAACACTATCTGACCAAAAAAGTTCCTTTACCACCCGATATGGACGCCCTAAAAACCAAGGGCGAACGCTCTCTAGATGATGTGGTTGATAAGGTCATTGTCATCGATCAATCTCCCATCGGCCGCACTCCGCGTTCCAATCCCGCTACCTACACGGGAGTCTTTGATGTGATTCGGGATTTGTTTTCCGAAAGCATTGAAGCGAAGGCAAGAGGTTACAAAGCCGGGCAGTTTTCTTTTAACGTGAAAGGGGGAAGGTGCGAAGCTTGTGGCGGCCAAGGCGTGAACGTGATTTCGATGAATTTTCTGCCGGATGTTTACGTACAGTGCGAGGTTTGTAAAGGTGCGCGGTACAACCGGGAAACGCTGCAAGTGAAGTATAAAGGCAAGTCAATTTCTGATGTTTTGAACATGACTGTGGAGGAAGCTTCGGAAATGTTTAAAAATATTCCGAGGGCGGGCGCCAGACTGGAAACGTTAGTGGATGTTGGCTTGGGTTACATTCAGTTGGGACAGCCTGCGCCGACGCTTTCTGGCGGGGAAGCGCAGCGGGTGAAGTTGGCTACGGAACTGTCGCGTCGCGCTACTGGGAAGACGCTTTATTTGATTGATGAACCCACGACTGGCTTGTCGTTTTATGACGTTCACCACTTACTCAATGTGCTGCAAAGATTGGTGGATAAGGGTAATTCAATTTTGGTCATCGAACACAATTTGGACGTGATTCGGTGCTGCGATTGGGCGATCGATTTGGGGCCAGAAGGGGGAGATAAGGGAGGGGAAATTATTGTGGCGGGGACGCCGGAGGATGTGGCGGCAAATCCTCGTTCTTATACTGGGAAATATTTGAAAGCTGTTTTAGAGCAGCATCCTTTAGGGAGTGCTGTAGCTGTTAGCTAATACTCGGTCAGGATAGATATTGTAGGGTGCGTCAGCGATTAGCCTAATTTTCAGGTGGAGAGGCAGAAGTGGCTGACGCACCCTACTGCTACCCACTCAGGAACGATTTTGCGTCATTTGAGGTGCATCGTTGAGCGATTTACCCCGGATTATTGAGCGGATACACTTCTGGCTATGTTAAGAAGTGCGGAATGTAGGTCATAAATCTTTATATTTTAGAGCCTTACAATAAAATAATATTAAAAGGAATACTATAAAGCAGAGAGCGATCGCTCAAATCACAAAGGAAGAACCTATATTTGATCTGGCAATCGCAATTTTCGATATAGTTCATCAATCAATAAGTTGAAATATCCACCATTAAATCATCTTTAAGGAGTCGTAAATGACTACAACTTTTTCGCGTCTAGAACTTCAGAAAATTGCCGAGGATCACAGATTGTTTTTATGGTCTATCCTCGCCTTGATAGTTATTAACCTATTTCATGTTTCTTTACAAAATCAAGCTATAAATCTACAACCTATACGTTTACTCGCACATTTTGCAGCAACAGGATTTCGGATATTTGCGCTATACAAGCTGGTAAGATCCCTCAAGCTTTCTGCATGGATAATTTGGCTTATTGTTGGTTCACTTGTGCCAATTCTGAGTCTACTGGTACACGATAAAGCAATGAAAGCAATGAAATCTGCTGGCATAAAAGTCGGATTCATGGGAGTCGATCCAAGCTCTATCTAATATGCTGTTGTAGTCTAACAATTGTGGTGTACCGTACTGGCGAGAAATTCTGATACATTACGAGGTAGTTTGCAGCAGATTAAGCAAACAGTTATCTCGTTTCGTTTCTGAGTTATGACAGTACAAAGCATTGAAAAAACCTTTCAACTCATCCTACAAAAAACCATTCCGACAACAGCACAATAAACTGAGAGCAACCCCCTTTAAACCCAGTTAACCCAGGGTGGATTAATTGTCAGAGGGGGAATAGACTTCTTGCAAAAATAGTTAGGAAGTTGCTGGGAGCAACGTCCCACAAAAATCTTTTTTATTGTGGGACGTTTCTCCCAGCAGCGTCCCACAATTTGATTAAAAGGGCTTTTGCAAAAGGTCTATTGTCTAGGGCGTCGGTTCAGTATTAAAGGTTGACACAAGCGACATAGTATGTATGTTGATGTAGACCTTGGCAGGGCTCTCGCATGAGGACAAAAAAATGGTTGGCGATTGTACCGGCGCCCTAGGGCGACTTTTGCTCTCATGGTATAAGTTAGCCTAATTCAAATACTGAATATTTTCCGGTACCGAACTAAAAAATTTCCATTCTCCATTTGATTTGCGTAACGTATGTAATATTATCATCTTATTATCTCTGAAAGTTGAAGATGACCCGTCAATCTTTGTGGTTGTTTGTTCGATTCTTACTTTGGCTTCGTTTCCTGAAATTCCCACAATTTCAATTTTTGTTGGTTCGTACTTTAAATTTCTTTTGAAGACTTCTGCAATTGTAATTATTGTTGGTTGAAAACCAGGAGAGTTTGGATCTACTGTCGCCATATAGGATTCAGGATTTCTTTCATTCAAAGCTTTGAACTGCCGATCGATTAATAATTTGATTGCTGCTTGATCGCTGGTGTTATCAGCTAGAATCTCTGTTGAGGTTATGAGTATAGGTGTAGTTAATTGATTGTTGCTTAATTTCGAGTCAATGTTAGGCACTTGGCCGCGGTCAATGTTGGTGGTATAACTGCTAAGGAATAAGCCTAAGATAACGGTAGGCAATGCTTTGTTTAAAGCTTGAACGTTCAAAAGTGACATGGTAAATATAACCGATAAATTTATAATTCTACGCTAGCATCTACAGCATCTCATGTCAATTTTAATTAGTTAACTATCTTGAATCGTGGGAGACATTGTCATATTTTCTGCTTGTTTTTGCATGAATTCAATGTCCGATCGCAACCAAGTGCGCGGCCCGCTGCACTGATGAGCAATTAACAGCCCCCACAGTCCTTTTTTGGTTAAAATTGGCACGACTAAATTGGCGCGAACCTTCAGGCTACGCAGAAACAGTCGGTGACATTGGTGGATTGGCTCTGTTTCAATATCTGTAATTGCTCTGACTCGGCCCGCTTCGTACAAAGCAGCGTATTCGTCGTTAAAACACTCGTCTGGGCCAGTAGAACCCAAGATTGACAGTTCGATCGCACTTAGCATCTCACAAGTCACTCGACCTTGCCACTGCCTGTAAAAATAATACAGTACCGCGCGATCGCTCTGCACCACTTCTCGAATGTCGTATAGGGATTTTTCAATTAATACGTCGCGCTTGAGACGTTCTGTCAAGCGGTTGACAATTGTTTGCAGGCGATCGCCAGACATGGTAATGACTCCTTAACTTCCTAGTTTTGGCTGAGCTCTGTCTTCAGTTTACCTCTATTGAAGATAGCAACTGCTAGTATAAGTTTACATCTAGAGTGAAAATTTATGTCTGTGCTAGAAGCTGCTTGGAAACACGAATTTATCGCTACAAACGGCATCAAACTGCACTGTGTCACTCAAGGTTCTGGGCCGCTGATGCTGATGCTGCACGGATTTCCTGAGTTTTGGTATTCTTGGCGCCATCAAATCCCGGAATTTGCATCAGATCGTAAAGTTGTTGCTGTGGATCTCAGGGGTTACAATGACAGCGACAAACCTAAGGATAAATCTGCTTATATGATGGCAGAATTTGTACAAGATATCAAGGGAATTATTCAAGGCTTTGGATACAAAAGCTGCGTCTTAGTTGCCCACGACTGGGGAGGCGCGATCGCCTGGAGTTTTGCTTATGCTTATCCTGAGATGGTGGATAAATTAATTGTGATGAATATACCGCATCCGGCAAAGTTTGCTGAAGGGTTGCGAACTCGCCAACAATTGCTGAAAAGTTGGTACATCTTTTTGTTTCAGTTGCCATTTTTGCCGGAATTTTTAATTAAGTTGGGCGACTATCGGGCGATCGATCGCGCTTTGCAAGGCATGGCAGTTGACAAAAGCAGCTTTACCCCCTCCGATATCCAAGCTTACAAAGATGCGGCAGCTAAACCGGGGGCTCTGACTGCTACTATCAATTATTACCGCAATATTGCTCGCGGATTTGTCGATCGCCCGCATAGAGAGATCCTCGAAGTTCCGACGTTGATGATTTGGGGCGAAAATGATCGGGCCCTCGGCAAAGAGTTAACCTACGGAACCGCAGATTACGTGCGGGATTTTCAGATTCATTACGTTCCCAATTGCAGCCACTGGGTGCATCAGGAACAGCCGCAGTTAGTCAATCGGTACATCAGAGATTTTTTGGCGAGTAAGTTTATTTAATTGGTGTTGCGGGCGATCGCATTTGAATATCAATTATAGGGAAATATTATCAATAACTTTGTGTCAACTCTTGACAAGCGAATTTCGACCTGTGGTACCCGCCACGTGATTTATCCGTGGAATCAATCCCAAATCGAAAATCTAAAATCCTCTCTTCCCCCGAATTTATCCGTGGGGTCGCCTCTAAAACTACTCAACTCTGTGGCGCCTGATAGGAGTGGGGAACAATCGCCCGGAGCGCGTTAGCTTTTGCGACACGGAAAGCTTGCAGCATGGATTGGCCCAAAGATCTACTTGCACCCAAGATTCTCAAAATGCGATCGTCCGCTGGAATAATCGGACATGGCGTGAAAAATATCAATTCTCGAAAAAAATGTATCTAAAACGATATAATTTTTGACATTCCCAACCTAAAAAATTGAGAGGAAACCAATCAAATTTTCGCAGTCAGCTTTGATGACACGAGATATCTTGGCAACGCAGCAGCAAAGAAATGACCGCATAATTGTCTTGGCGCTGATTTTTCTGACGCTGCTGGGACTAGCATTCCGGCTCTATTTGGCGTGGCGCACCAACCAAACTCTCCCCGATACCCCCGCCCGTCTCACAGGCGATGAACCAGGTTACGAGTATTTGGGACACTCTTTGCTAGAGGGTAAATTTTTTGATTGGCCGGGCAGGACACCAGTGTATCCATTTTTTGTAGCTGGATGTTATGTAATTTTCGGTCGTTCTCCCGCATCTGTAGTCTACGTACAAGCTTTTTTGGGGGCGACAATCATACCCCTAACTTTTATCCTGGCACGGCGTTTTACTGGCCCTCAAAGTTCCTTAGTCGCCGCTGGATTAATTGCGCTACATCCCTCCCTGATTCTTCATGTCAGGCTGCTGCAAACAGAGATTTTATACGCGCCTTTAATGATTTTAACAATACTGGGCTTGCTGCGAGCATTGGAACAGCCGGAGTGGCAAAATTTTTCATTAGCAGGTGGGTTGTTGGCAATTACGAATCTTTGTCGGCCGACAGCGATGTTGTTTCCGGTAATTGTCCCACTATTGATGCCGCGCCAATGGTCTTTTAAGCGCAAGATTGCTTTGTTTCTTGCTTATTTGGGCGCAATTATCATCATTACCACACCTTGGACTTACCACAATTATCGAACTCACAAGACTTTTTTGATTTACAGTGTTTCTACGGGGCTGCTGTGGCAAGGAAGTCCAGAGTTTTATCATTTTGCCTACGAACAACTGCCAAAACGCCATATCACTAAAATTTGGCAGGAAGAACTCAATCCGGCTCGGAATGGCGGACACGATGTTTTTACCATTGAGGGCGATCGCTATTTTACCAAACGGGCGATCGCTTCAATACTCTGCGAGCCGGCTGTCTATCTCTGGTATTGTTTGCAAAAGGCAGTTTATTTGTGGTTGGGAAACCCTATAAGTGACTGGCCTCATCACGCTATGTTTAATGTGCAGGCAATGCGGAAATTCTTTTCGCCGCAACGGATTGTCGGCATTTTAGCGTCGCGAATTTTGCCTGTATTTGCGGCTTTGGGCATGATAGTTTTGCGGCATCGCTGGCGGGAGTTTTTGCCACTGCTGGCAGTCTGCGGCTATTTTACTTTGATTCATGCGCTTACTTATGCAGAAGTTCGCCACAGCGAGCCACTGCACCCGATTTTGGCGATCGTAATCGCCACGGCGGCGGGGGAACTTCAGCGTAGGTTAAAGTTAATTAGTCAGTAGGTCTTAGGCGGTTAGCCATTAGTTATTAACCCAGTGTTATCAAAAACTCTAATTCGGAATTTCACCCTCGCCTTTTTAATTGCCATCGGCCTAGAGTTGTTGGGCCCAACGACAACTTTTGCTCAAAACATCGCAACAATTAAATTCTCCGGTACTGCTGCGGGTGTCAGCACTCGCTACATCGGTGCAGTCGAGGGCAACATTAACTTTGATCTCAAAGATTTGCAAGATTTGGGAATTAATACATACCGCATTTACGGCGGGATGTCTCGATGGGAACCGGAAGACGATGACGGTAAATACGGCTGGCCGGAAATCTCCCAAATTAAGGCAAATCCAAATATTATTAATTGGGCGCATTGGGATAAAATTATGACCGATCCGCCCCGGGGTAGCGATTATTCGTGGTCGGGAGAACGTGGTAAAGTTTGGGAAGGCAATGCTAGGACTATTTTTAATGCTCTCAAACAGGCTAAGATTCGCCCGGTTGTGAGTATTCGTAATGTGGACAGTAGCTGGAATCCGTCCTGGGCGCTGCAATTAAATCCGCCCCGAACTAAAGAAGATTGGAACGAGTGGTGGGAACACGTGTTTGCTACGGTTTATTGGTTGAATGTACGCAACGATTACCGCGTTGATGATTGGGAAATTCACAACGAACCGGACTACCGCATACAGGGTTGGGGTGGAACTATGGCTGACTATTTTGAGTTGGTGAAAGTGACCAAAGATGCGATCGACTTTGTTTACAAAAGTTATTTGCCTGGGCGCGCTTACCGCATCCACAGCCCGACAAGCGTAGGTGGCAGCATTTGGCCTGCTGAGGCTTTGCGAGAAATTCCTAATTATTTCGATACTGTCAACTTCCACAATTACGATGCAGATATTTCTAACTACACCCGCAAAGTGCGCGGCTGGATGAAGGGGACAGTCCGTGCTAACTCGGAGGTTTGGGTGGGAGAATGGGGAAGTTATCAAATTAGCTATAACGATTTCCCTTTAGCTTTAAGTTTGATTAAAAATTTGATCCGAGGTTCCCAACCGGGGGATAATTATATTTACGGGAGTCACATATTCTGTTTGTACGACTGGGGAAAGCCGGCACTGGCGGAAGGTTTGCTGGGGGACGGGGGAAAACGGCGCGCGAGCTACTATGCTTTGCGGATGGGAATTCGGGCTTTGCAAGGGGGTAGGGCTAGCTTTTTTCCGATCGCTAATAGTTCCGATTTAATGGCAGTTGCAACTCTCGATTCTAGTAAGAATGTTTACTTGCTGGCTGTCAACGATCGAGCAAAATCTTATACTGTTCGTGCCGATATTTCAGCTTTAATCGAAGCTGGTAATGGGACGGTGCGGGAGTTTAGTTTGAAGTCAATGGATGAGGTTGTTAGCAGCTTGACCCTGAAGGGTGGTAAGGCGACTTTTTTGGTGCCGGGGAACAGTGCTATTCTCATCAAGTTCGTTAGCGCAGCCCTCGAAGAGGATCGCCCGAATTGAATGTCAAATTCTCGGAGTTCAGAATTGGGATAAGATAGAATTAGTTACGATCGCAATTATTTATTTTGTGCACTCGAACCCTCGAACCCTTAATTAGACAGTTGAAATATCTAAATCGTGTTGTGATTCCCCTCCTGTCGCTGGTAAATTGGTAGCGTGTAAGTATCTTGCCTCCAACAGAATCCGATCGAGAATTCCCTTGAGCGCGAGAAGGTAGCCGAAGTCTAGACATCGCAGAAATTCTTGCTCGTAAACCCGCAGTAGTTAGGTTAGGCGAGGAATTGCCGGCCAGTCTTCATGTCCGCCCTCTGCTAGATAGCATTGGTTCTGACTTTCAGCGCCCGTCAATTGTCAGGATTTGGCACGGAATTAATTTTTAATGCCAAGATGCTGATAGTAGGGGTGATTTTAATCTTACAGAAACTTTGATCGCGCACAGGTAACCTCGCGCGCAAAGCCTCTCAATCAACCTGCTGCTTGCGACGATCGGGTTTTTCCAACAAATATCACTCTTATGCCCGCTGATGTTTATTCCCTCTCTCAGTCAGGTCATTAACCGCCATCCCCTCACCGTCACCCCTGGGACGCCCGTAGAAGAGGCGATCGAGCTGATGAGCAGCACAGGAGCCAGTTACGTCCTTGTGGTAGAACCGCGCGGAAATTTTCAACTGGGAAATCCCACCAACGGGACTTCCCCGCAGTCGCGGGAACAGTTAGGTTTCTACAAAGGCCTACCGCGTGCGCTACACGCAGGTGCTAACAGGCTCAGTCTCAACGGCCTCAACGGCTCAAAAGCCGACGATACCGGTGGCCAGATGGTGCTGGGGATTTTTACAGCGCGAGATGTCGTACAGCTAAATTCGATCGGCGCTGCTTTGAGGGGATTTGCGATCGAGCAAATCATGATCAGAACCGTAACTGTAGCCCGAGAATCGGAAATTCCCGACTTTTTTGCCTTAGCCAATCTGCTGGACAAACATCTGATCGGGCATTTACCAGTCGTCAACGACGCTGAAGAACTTGTCGGTTTAATTAGCTCTCAAAGCTTGGTACAACTGTTGCAGGAAATTGGGGAATCGCCACAACCCATTAGCAGCCCTTCGCCACCTGCTTCGCCCTTGCCATTTCCTCCGCCACTGCCAATTTTACATCCGAAATTAGAGATCCCCGCAAATTTAATTAAACTCGATCAAATCCCTCAAATCGGAGCGTCGCGAATTATTCACGCTCCGGCTACTGCTTCAGTTCGCTATTTGGCGCAACTGATGTTCCGACACAATGTTAGCTATGTATTAATCACTGAAACCCCGGAACCAAACTCGAATGGTGCAGCTCAAAATGCCAAATTTACAAATCCCAACCTCCACAAACTGGTTGGGGTGGTAAGTTCGCGGGACATCGTGCAGTTGCAAGCCACGGGGAGAGACTCTAGCAGAATTAAAGCAGGAGCGATTTGCAGCAGTTCGCCAGCCCTGGTACGATCGCACTCTACCCTCGAAGCAGCCATCGCCCTGCTGCGAAAACACTACTGCCAGTTACCTCTATTAGTCATCAACGACAGCAATCACCCGATCGGGATTGTCAATCCTCAAACTATCCTGTTACAAGCACTGGACTCAAAATCTCTGCATTCAGGCTTGCTCGCTTTGCAGCGCCAGCTAGAATCTAGCAACGCGCAGTACAAAAAACTCTTGGCCCAAATACAAATTCCGGCAGCCAATCCCTACCCAGATGCAGAAATTGCTCAAAACAGTAGCGTCGCGCAGCCCCCAAATCTCCCCGCTACCGTCAACAATCAGGGGATTTGGGATTGGAATCTCGAAACAGATGAGTTTTTTTATTCGGCGCGATGGCAAGAAATGCTCGGCTACAAAGAAGGGGAAATCTCGAATCGGCGATCGGAATGGTGGAGTCGCATCCACCGAGACGACATTGACGGAGTAAAGGCAGCTTTAGAAGATCACTTCGCACAAAAAACAGCGGATTTTGCAGCCGAATATCGAATGTACTGCAAAGACGGCAGCACTGTCTGGGTGCTGAACCGAGGTCAAGTTTTGCGTAGCGCTACGGGCAAACCGCTGCGGGTAGTCGGAACTCATACAGATATTACTCCAAACCAGCAGTTAGAACTCAAAAACTCCGATGGCGTCGAGGAATTCCAAGTATTTGATGCTTTGAAAGCAACAGTAATTTTCCAGATGGATGCGGCGGGGATTTGGACATTTCTCAACCGTGCTTGGACTGAAATAACGGGTTTTTCGGTGGCTGAAAGTTTGACAACTAATTTTTTAGATTGGGTGCATCCAGATGAGCGCTCGCATTGTGAAAATTTATTGGAGTCTTTGCTGTCTGGTAATTCACCATTTTATCGGCGAGAACTGCGATTTAAATACAAGTTGGAATCTGGCAAAAACGAATTGGGAATTCAGATTGATTCAGGCTTTGTTTCAGTTGAAATATTTGCCCAAGTCCGGCTGAATTCCCAAGGTGAAATACTGGGAATTTTAGGGACTTTGCACGATGTCTGCAACCGCGTTGAAGGAGTTGAGGAACTGCGGGAAAGCGAGCGGGCAATTCGATCGCTCTACGAGGTAATGGTAGGCTCGTCCGGCTCTTTTGACGAGCGAACGGCCCGGTTGCTGGCAATGGGTTGCAGTCAGTTTGGGATGGATATCGGGCTGTTGGGCAGGGTTTTGGGCGATCGCTACGAAGTGCTCGCGGCTTATGTACCGCAAGATTTTCCCTTCGGATTTGCTAAAGGAGACGGTTTTTCTTTAAGCAGAACCTTCGAGCGAGAGGTTTTGCGATCGATCGAACCTATTTCGATCGAATCAGCCGGCACTACTCAGTGGAAGCAGCATCCCGCTTACGCCGTGCGGAGGTTGGAGGCTTTTGTCGGCACCAGGGTAATAGTTCAAGGGCGAGTTTTTGGCACCTTGAGCTTTACTTCCCGCACCCCTAAATCTCCTTTAAAACCGCTGAATTTTGAAATTTTAAAGCTGATGGGCAATTACATCGGGGCGGAAATTGCCAGGGAAGAGCGAGAGCGAACTTTGCAGCGACAGTACCAGCGCGTCTTGCTGCTCAAACAAATTACTCAAAAAGTGCGATCGACCTTAGACACTCAAGAAATTTTTCAGACTACCGCCACCCAAATCGGCCGCGTATTCGGCGTCAATCGCTGCACAATTCACACCTATCTTTCCCAACCTTATCCCCACCTTCCTTGCGTCGCAGAATACCTAGAACCAGGTCACGAATCGGCTTTAGATTTAGAACTTTCTGTCACTTACAACCCCTACACCGAAAAACTACTCGCAGAAGATATCGCCCTGGCATCTCCCGACGTGTTTGCCGATCCTTTGCTCGAATCTTCCGTACCAATGTGCCGCCGCATCGGATTAAAATCTATGTTGGCGGTTCGCACTTCCTATCAAGGAGAACCGAATGGCATTATTACTTTGCACCAGTGCGATGCAACTCGCCAGTGGACTCCCGACGAAATTGAACTCTTAGAAGATGTTGCCGCTCAAGTCGGAATTACCTTAGCTCAAGCACTACTCTTAGAAACGGAAGTTCAGCGCCAGCGACAGTTAGCAGAGCAAAATGAAGCTTTGGAGCAAGCGCGAGAAGCGGCCGAAGTAGCTAACAGAGCTAAGAGCGAATTTTTAGCAACTATGAGTCACGAAATCCGCACTCCGATGAATGCGGTAATCGGGATGACGGGTTTGCTGCTGGATATGCAACTAACTCCAGAACAGCGGGATTTTGTTGAGACAATTCGCACCAGTGGCGATGCTTTGCTAACTATTATTAACGATATCCTCGACTTTTCCAAGATTGAATCGGGTAAAATGGATTTGGAACGCAGCCCCTTCGATCTGCAAAACTGTATAGAAGAATCTCTGGAATTGCTAGCTCCTAGAGCGTCGGAAAAAGGTTTAGAGTTGGCTTATTTTATTGATGATTCTGTTCCGAAAAACATTTTAGGAGATGTCACAAGGCTGCGCCAAATCTTAGTAAATCTGCTGGGCAATGCAGTTAAATTTACAGAGTCTGGAGAAATTGTTGTCTGCTGTACGGCTCGGAAAGTTGAACAATTACCTGCTAAGAGTTCGCCGGAAATTAGCAATATTCTAGAGCCGCAACCGCTAGCAATTAACCAGGGAAAGTTGGCAGGTAGGAGACTGTACGAGATTCAATTTGGTGTCCAAGATACGGGCATTGGCATTCCGCCAGACCGGATCGATCGCCTGTTTAAAGCTTTTTCGCAGGTAGACGCCTCGACAACGCGACATTACGGCGGGACTGGGCTGGGATTGGCTATCAGCCAACGTTTGAGCGATATGATGGGCGGTAAAATGTGGGTTGTCAGTCAGGTAGCTCCGGGCAGTTCCAAGTCTCAACCTGCTGTTTCTGCGATCGGACAAAGTACGGCAGGAATCCCACCTGCGGGATTTTCTGCACCGTCGATATCGGGTTCCGGTTCGATTTTTTATTTCACGGTGATTGCTGAAGCTAATCAAAACGCGGCTGAAGAAAAAAAACCGGAATTTACTGTTGGGAAGCGTTTGTTAATTGCCGAGAATCATGCCATTAACCGCCAAGTTTTGATCCGGCAAGCTGAGGCTTGGGGCATGATACCCGTGGCTGTAACTTCAGGCGCTGAGGCTTTGGAAATCATCAAAGGAAACTCGGCGATCGATTTGGCTATTTTGGCGATGAATCTACCAGATATGGACGGTGTGGCTTTGGCTGTGGAGATTCGGAAATTTGAGCTGAGCAATTTATCTAATGGCGACGCGCTAAATCCGAATGTCATCAAAGTTAAAAGCCCTCGCAAAGTTACGCTACCTTTGGTGCTGTTTACTTATTTGAGCAAGGCGGAAGTTTGGAAAAAACTTGAAACTACAGAAGTACATTTTTCGGCGTTTTTAACTAAGCCTCTAAAACAGTCCCAGTTTTATAATGTATTGCTGCAAGTTTTTGGGTATGTTGCTGGTAGAAGCAGCAAGGGAGAACTTTCAAATGTGGCGACTTTGACTTCGGGATTGAAGTATTTTGAAAATTCTCAAGAACAGCACCGCGCGCAGCGGACGCCTGCGGTTTTGAGGCAGGTTCCGAGCAATTCAGCCCCACACGATCCAAGTAATGCTAATCAGATTCGGATTTTGCTGGCAGAGGACAATGTGGTGAATCAAAAAGTCGCTACGCATTTGCTCGACAGGATAGGATATCGGGCGGATATTGCGGCTAATGGCTTGGAGGTTTTGGAGGCGTGCAAGCGGCAATCTTACGATGTTGTGCTGATGGACGTGCAGATGCCGGAGATGGACGGTTTGGAAACGACGCGCCGCATATGTGCGGAATGGCCAGCTAACAAGAAGCCGAGAATTATTGCGATGACGGCTAATGCCATGCAGGGCGATCGCGAAAAGTGTCTGGAAGCGGGTATGGACGATTATATTACTAAGCCCGTGCGCCGGGAAGAGTTGGCCCTCGCCCTCAGCAAGTGCCAACCTCTGCGTCGGGATGAATTGAATGCCGTTACTGAACCAAAAAATCCAGATATTTCCGATCAAAATGGCAGTCATGTTACTAGACATTCGAGCGTTCAACCGCCAGCAAATTCGCCGATTAATTTTGAGGTTTTGCACAATCTCCGCGAGCTAGACGATGAGGACGATCCGGATTTTTTGGGGGAGTTGATTAAGATATATTTGTTAGACGCACAGCAGCATTTAGAAACAATTAAGGAAGCTATTTTTCTAGGTGACGCTGACAGTTTGAAGCTAGCTTCTCACACGCTGAAGTCGAGCAGCGCCAATTTAGGAGCGGTGTCTTTTTCGGAAGTATGCAAGGAGTTGGAGTTGATGGGCCGCGTGGCGGTTGAGTCTGGAGGGGAACAGGTTTTTGATGCGAGGGCGGCGCGCGATCGCCTATTGGAAGCCGAAGCTGAGTGGGAAAAGGTGCGATCGGCTTTTGAGACGGAATTGAAAACGGGGAATTTGCGATCGCAAATGGGGTAATTTGTTATTTGTTGGTTGTTATTTGTTAGTTGTTATTTGTTGGTTGTTATTTGTTGGTTGTTATTTGTTAGTTGTTATTTGTTAGTTGTTATTTGTTAGTTGTTAGTTTCAATGGGAGCATCTCCGTTTTGCATTTACAGTGCTGTCCCCGCTCGCGTGCTTGTACAAGCACGCGAGCTCTTAAGCTCGCACTACCATAAAAAATGCTTCTTGCAAAACTGAGATGCTCCCAGTTTCAATAACCAATAGGGTGCATCTCTTTTTTGCAAATATATTCGTAGGGGCGAAGCATTCCGGCAGTAAATCTCTGGCGATCGCTAATAAATTGTCTGCCGGAATGCTTCGCCCTTACAAAATTGAGATGCACCTAACCAATAACCAATCACCAATGCCCAATTCCCAATTCCCAATGCCCAATTCCCATATTTAACTTTCACCTAAATATGCTTTCCGAACAGTTTCATTTGACTGCAAATCGCTAGCACTACCAGCGACTACAACCTCACCAGTTTGGATCACATAGCCGCGGTGGGCTACACTTAAAGCCATGCGAGCGTTTTGTTCTACGAGTAAAATAGTTGTACCTTCAGCATTAATATCGCGGACGATCGCAAAAATTTGACTCACTAACATCGGCGCCAAACCCATACTCGGTTCGTCCAACAATAGCAAACGGGGGCGGGACATCAAAGCGCGGGCGATCGCCAGCATTTGCTGTTCCCCCCCGCTGAGAGTGCCCCCTTTTTGACTAATTCTTTCTCGCAAACGGGGAAATAAATTTAAAGCTTTTTCCATATCCGACTTGATACCCAGAGTATCGTTGCGTAGATAAGCACCCATTTCCAGGTTTTCTTGCACCGTCATCCGCGGAAAAATCAACCTTCCTTCCGGGCTTTGAGAAATGCCCAAACGGACGATCGCCTCTGTAGACAGCGATTCCAAAGGCTTACCCTCAAATAATACAGTGCCGCTGCGCGGGCGCAGCAATCCTTGAATCGTGCGGAGAGTGGTAGTTTTCCCCGCCCCGTTGCTACCAATTAAAGTCACAACTTCTCCCTCCTTAACCGTTAATGAGACTCCTTTGAGGGCGTGAATATTTCCGTAATAGGTATGAATATCTTGAATTTCTAGCATAATTACTCTTTGTCGGCTATCTTTATATAGATTTTAATCAAAACACGGACATATTTACCATTACCCGTTGGCATCTTCTTCTTTTCCCAAATAAGCCTCAATCACGCGAGGATCTGCGCGAACTTCATCGGGAGTTCCCTCAGCAATTTTAGTACCGTACTCCATTACACTCACGCGATCGCTAATTCCCATCACCACTTTCATATCGTGTTCGATCAGCAAAATACTCAAATCCAACTCATCCCGAATCCGGTAAATAAACCGAGTTAGATCGGCCGTTTCATTCGGGTTCATCCCCGCAGTCGGTTCGTCCAACAGCAAAACTTTTGGGTCAGATGCCAAAGCCCTCGCAATTTCCAATCTGCGCTGGTCGCCGTAGGAAAGGTTTTTTGCCAACTCCGGCGCTTTCTTCACGCCTAAACCGACAAAATCTAGCATAGTCAGCGCTTTTATTTTAGCTTCCCGTTCCTCCGAATTCACAGTCGGAGGGCGGAGGATTGCACCCAACAAACCAGCTTTTAAACGGCAATGTCTGCCTACTAAAATATTATCCAACACAGTCATGTTGTTGAACAATCGGATATTTTGAAAAGTTCTAGCAATCCCGAAAGTTGTCAGGCGATCGGGCGGTAAACCTGTGATATTTTTATTTTCCAGTACCAACTGGCCCGCACTCGGTTTGTAGATGCCGGTCAGCATATTAAAGAATGTGGTTTTACCCGCACCGTTGGGGCCAATCAAACTGGCGATCGATCCTTTTTCTAAGGTTAAGCTAACTTGATTTACCGCAGTCAAGCCGCCGAATCGCATTGTCAGTTGCTGTGCTTCTAATAGTGACATTTTGGTTGTGTTTCCTAATATTAGTTAAGCTGTGATACCAATTTTTTATGAGGGTGCATAGAATCTGATCCCCCCTAACCCCCCGAATAGTCGGGGGGGACAAGAGTTACTCAAAGTCCCCCGACTATTCGGGGGATGCGAGGGGGATCGGGATATGTGCAACTTCACATTAAATTGGTATGAGAGTTCGGATTCTATATAATACCAAATCTGATCTGTTAAAGTGCGTCAGCTTGGCTGTGGTGGGATGCTCGTTACGACAAGGAAAAATTAGGGCCTCGGAATGCGTTACATAAAGTCTTAGGCTAAGCTTTATAACTGGGTTTCAGCTTAACGACGACAAAAAGGGTGGAAAATTAAATTACACTGATATTTGGTCGCGGGCGATCGGCTACTATAGTAGGGGGTATTGTTGAGGTCGGAATTATGATGAAGCTTGGTTTGCTGGTGCGATCGCAAAACCTCTCCGCAGAAAAATCTCCAAACAACGACTTAGGAATCGGAAAAGTTACCGAGCTATCCTACTCTACAGCAACGGTTGAATACTTCTGCTCGATCGGGCAACGCCTAGAAAAAATCTTACCCTTAACTTCGCTTTCTAGAGTTCGACTCCCGCCTCAGACACGATGTTACATCCAGCCAGAAAACCAGGATACATGGATAATTGGTCGAATTTTTGACTGGGACGAAGATAAAAGTCTGTATCGCATCGATCTACCCGATAAAAAGATAGCATTAGTTGCCGAACAGGAAATTTACGTTCGCTGCAACCTACCCATCGATGATCCCATCGAAATTCTAGCGATGAAAGGTCAGGAAACGCCTTACTTTCACGATCGGCGTTTAGCTTTTGTCCGGTGTCTGATCCAACAGGGCGCCGTCAGTCGCGGGATGACAGGGCTGATTTCTGCCAATATTGACCTTTATCCCCATCAAGTTGAAGTTGTCCGCCGCGTGCTCGAAGACCCGATTCAACGCTATCTTTTAGCTGATGAAGTTGGACTGGGAAAGACGATCGAAGCAGGTGCTATTCTGCGCCAGTATCTCCTCGATGAACCCCAGGGACGTGCAGTGGTAATTGTACCGCAATACCTGCGGGAACAGTGGCTTCAAGAATTAGAAAATAAATTCTATCTCTCTGACTTTCTCTCTGAATTTGCCGATCGCGTCCAGGTACTTGCTGTAGAGGATGTCGATCGAGTCAGCCCGAATGCCGCTTTGGGCTTCCTGATTTTAGATACCCTGGAAACTTTATTCGGAAAACCCGGCCCGTTTCAAGTGATATCTGCCGTGCAATTGCGACCAGAACCCTCTTACTGGTTTGCTTGGTGTCAAAGTGCAGAAATCAGAAAACAGCGACTAATTGAAGCTGTTTATCATCTCCCTCGCCCTCTGATTGTTTACGCCACCAAACGCGAAGATGTCAGGCGGTGGCAACAGGATTTGTTGCGTGCTGGATTCAAGCGGTGTGCGATGATGACCGGAGAATCTAGCACAACAGAACGCTCTCAACTGATTCAAGACTTGCGCGAGAGACGAGTTGATATAGTAGTTGCTACTTCGGCTTTCGGATTGGGCGTCGATCAGTCAGATGTTCGAGCCGTAATTCATGCCTGCATCCCCGAAACTATCGATCGATTCTATCAAGAAGTCGGTCGCGGAGGTCGAGACGGCAAGGCTGCAATTTCCCTCGCACTGCATACCGATGAAGACCTAAAAATTGCCAAGTATCTTAACGAAAAATCTGCAATTACGATCGAACGGGGTTTGCAGCGGTGGGAAAGTATGTTTCTCAAAAAAGAACCCTCGATCGATGGTCGGTTTCGCGTTCTTGTCAATATTCCTCCATCTTTACAACTAGCAGATATTGACATGAACAGCGAACAGAATCAGGCTTGGAACATCCGCACTTTAACGCTGATGAGTCGGGCAAGTTTAATCGAAATGGATGCCGATCGACCGCCGCTTATCAAAAATTTTGAATCGAAAAACGCTTATCAAAAAGCTTGGGAACTGCACCGAGAATCCCGCTTTATTCGGATTCTAGATGAATCGCATCTGAAAAAACAAACCTGGGAACAGAAAGTAGAACCAATTCGCCAGCAAAGCCAAAACAGGAGCTATAAAAACTTGGAATTGATGCGCGAGGCTTTGCGACCCGAACGCTGTATTTCGGAAATATTAGCTGAAGCTTACACTATAGGCGATCGTGCAATACCAGAACCGAGAAAGCAGGTGATAGTTTCTCGTGCTTGTGGCGGATGTCCTGTTTGCCGAAAAAACCGGGAATCAATATTTTCGGGAATTATGCCCGCGCCGATATCTGTATGGCAAAACCCTAAACTTTTTGTAGGTAAAGAACTAGAACGATTGCTAGCAGGAGATAACTTAATGCTGATTTTCTATGAATCTATGGAGGAGAAAAGTTGGAAACGCAAAAGCCCTCAAGTTTTTCAATGGTTGACGGAGCAAGGAATTAAGAATTTAGTTGTTACTCGCGAATTTCATAGTACATTAATTAAAGAACCAAATCTAATCCCAGATGCTTTTCTATTTTTGTTTGAAAAATACCAACCCATTCTGATGCCGCGCATTCCTACCCTGATCTTTCATCCACCAGGAAAGGCTATTCCTGAGAAATATCTGTCACCAAACAGAACTTCTGACGCGCCGCTGATTATCGTGCTTCCGGTAGATACAGCAGATCCCAGTCGCAATGACCGCAAGCTAATTGATATTTTTCCAGGTAAATATTTTATGTTTAACCACTTTTGTACGGAGGTGAATTTATGAGCGTATTAAAAACTGCTTTGGCTGCTCCTAGCCGAATGCGAGGCATATTTAGATATTTACTTCAAGCACCCAAACAGCGAGAAAACAGGGAAAAACTCACTGGGTTGCTTTCTCCCGATAAATTATCAGAAGGGAGAAACAAAGGTGCGGAACATCCGATGTTTGATGCTGCACTGCGAGAAAGTATCAAGTGCGGTTTATTAATCGAAGAAAACGAGGATATTGCTATAAATTTTAATCTTACTGAAGAAGCTCGACATCCTCAAACTGGCGATAAGTTGTTGCCGGATACGCTGGTACAGCTATTTTTCGCTTCTGATAATGAAGATGAAGCAGATTTAGGCAGGTTAATAGCATGGTATTTAGCCCAAGATATTTATGATGCTCCCGATACATGGGAAAAAGTAGAACAGCTTGTCGCAGAGCAGGGAGTTGCTGAGTCTTTAGATTTGAAAATATCCAGCAATACTTTGTTCGGTCAACTCGCGGACTGGATGTGTTATTTTGGGTTTGCTTGGAGTCATGCTTTAGGAGGAAATAAAAGAATAGTTGCCGAACCAACTGCTTATCTCAAACGAAATTTAAAAGAGTTATTTCAAGGAGAAGTAAAAGCTAAACTTTCGCTTGGAGAGTTTGTAGATCGTTTAGCCGAAAAATGTCCTCTGTTTGAAACTGGCAAATTTCGAGAACAAGTTGAGGATAAAATCGGTTCTTGCTTGCCAAATCATTTATCAACTAGCACGGCTTTTGCTTTATTCCGCCTTCAGGATGATGGCTGCATCGAGCTTATAAAAGAGTCGGATGCCGATTTATTCATCCTTCCAATTGGTGACAAAGAAGCAGGATTTTCTCATATTATTTGGACGGGAGTAGAACTATGACTTTTACAAAATTTGTTTGCTGGGATGTCGATCGCGTTCGCCGCGTGATGGGTGTGGAAGCTACCCAAACGGCAGATAGTATATTTCTGGCAACTCACCATCCGATCGCCATGTACCGCCAGGAACTTATCGAAATACCGTCGCAAGTTCGCTACAGTGAGGAACAATTTCTGAAGGATTTTCTGGCAGAACAAGATTTCGCTTTCGTACCAGTTTTAGGAAGTTCTGGCACAGGAAAATCTCACCTGATTCGGTGGCTAGCCGCCAATATTGAATCGACACAAAAGCGTCGAGTTTTGCTGATTCCCAAAATAGGAACGAATCTCAAAGATATTATCAGTTTAATATTAGAAGGGATGGCAGGAGCCACCTTCGATGAATACCGGCAGCGTTTAAATCGAGCCACTAGCACCTTGACTGAAGCACAAGCGCGGGAACAAACTCTGAATCAGCTTGCTGCTGCGGTTGGCCCAAATGGTCGGGGCGATCGCACTAATCTTTCTGATGCACAAGATTACCTAGTTGATGTAATTGACTCTTTTTTATACGATCCATTTTTCCGAGAACACTGGCTAAAGGATGAAGGTATTATTCATCAATTAGTTATCCACATTCTCGGACATCGAGATACGGTAGAAATTGTGGAAGAACGGCGGCAATTTTCGCTTGAGGACTTGCCTCTAAATGTTTTAGACTTGCAAAAAGCTGGGGAGCGATCGCGGGAATTTTATAGCTTGTTAATCGGCGATGATGATATCCAAAAGGAAACTGTAGATTGGTTGAACCGACATTTAGATGAAGCAATCGCTCAAGTTTTGAGCCTCGGGCGGGAAGATTTGCAAAGATTAATGCGAGAAGTTCGCGAAACTTTAGCAGAAGAAGGAGTAGAATTAGTTTTGCTAATTGAAGATTTTGCGAAATTTCAAGGAATCGATCGCGAAGTTTTAGAAGCAGTTTTAGCGAGGCCGCAACAAGCCGGAGGCAAATCTTTGTGCGCGATCCGAACGGCGCTAGCTTGTACTACGGGATATTTTGACGGTCTGAGGTTAGATACTGTAAAACAACGGATTACTTTTAGCGTTAATCTCGATGTCGGTACAGTTGGAAAACAACAATCTTTAGTGAATTATTCAGATATCAAACAATTTGTGGCGCGATATCTCAACGCGGTGCGTTTGGAGGATAAAATAATTCAAGATTGGGCTAAGTCTCGCAATGATGAAGATTCAGATAAAGCAGCTTTAAGTAGTGCTTGCAGTGAATGCGAACACAAACTAGCTTGTCATGCAGGTTTTGGAGAAGCGGACGGTTTTGGTTTGTATCCCTTCACGCCTGAAGCATTAGAGCAGATGCTTGCCAGGGTAAACCCCGAAACTTTTAAACCTCGATTTTTGATTAGAGATGTTCTCAAGTGGACTCTAGAAAATTCTATTTCCGATCTTAAGCATGGAGACTTTCCTGCTATTTCTCTGCGAGAACATTTTGGTAAGATGCGGCTGAGTGCAATGGTTCAGGCAGATATTAAAGCCAAAGACCAACAAAATTACGATCGCCGCCAAATTCTCCTCGATTTGTGGACTGATAGTAACGAGCTTTGCGATTTGCACCCGGAAATTCACTCTGCATTCGATCTTCCTGCACTGGGCCTGAAGGTACATTCGACTAAAGTTTCACCATCTGTTTCGCGGGCTAAAGAGTCTAGAACTTCGGTTAATAATTATCAAGTTGAGCCGCAATCTCAAACTGAAAAATTTCCCGAAAAACTGACAAAACAACTCCAAAATCTCGATCGCTGGAACAACCAAGATATTCTCCCGCAAGATATCGGTGGAGAACTGCGACCGTTGATTTACTCAGCGATCGGCGAGCGGATAGAATGGGACACAGAAATGCTGCTTAAGGGGAGTTTTGCTAGTAGTGGGACAACATACTTTAAAAGCAGAAATATTACTTTTTTCAGTCCAAAAGTGACAAGGGAGACGATTTCTGGAGTTAAATTATCTCTTCCCCTTAATCCTGATGATGCAGATGAGTTTCGAGAAAGCGCGATCGCCTTTCAAGCCATTTTGCAGTACAATCATTACAAGCATTGGAAGTTCCCCGAGGGCGATCGCTACTTCCGCACCTACGCCAAACAACTGGAAAGATGGAGTCAGTATGTTGTTGGCCAGATTCGCCTGTATCCCCGCGAGTCTGGGGAACCCTGGAGTCCTGTACCTGCGGCAGTTGAGCTACTGGCGATCGCAGCAACAATGGCCGGAAATCCTGCAAATTCGATGGAAGATTTGATTAATAGTTTGTTTCTCGACTTAGAAGCAAAAGATTTAGAAAATCGTTCAGCTAACTGGAAAAAGCTATTTAATAGCTTGAAAAACCAGCGCGAGGCTTTACTAGAAATTGTTACCAGCCGCACGGCTTGCACAAAAGGAAGTTCTAAACAATTTCAGATTATTGATGTTGTACAAATCCTCGATCCATTGCAACAGGTTAGCAAATCTTGGCAACTTCAATGTGAAATTCCGGTCGATGTTCGAGAAAAGTTTCCCGAAATCAATAAAGCGCGTCAAGCTGCGGATGAAATGCTAGAAACAGCGATTCAAGAAGAGTGCGATCGGCAACTTGCTGTTTACAATTCTCTCATATCTGAATTAGGAGAAGACATCAAGAAAAAAAATGTTATCGATTTAGTCAAAAAGGCGATCGATAGTTCAAAAGAAGCTGGTGTATTTCGAGGGAGAAAGAGTGGCGATGACCTAACATCTGTAGTGGAACAGTTTAAACGAGTTGGGCTTTCTAGCTATTTAGAAACAATGAAGCGCGTGCAAGCTGAGAAAGATAATTCAGATAGCAAACCGAGCAAGCTGCTTAAATATCTCAGCGAAAATCATCAAAAAGCAATGACAGAAGCTTCGGAATTTCTCGGAAACACTAACAATTTTCTTGATGCTTCTATAAGCGATGTCAATAACCAGATTGAACTACTAGAAAGGTCAGGTGGCGCGACAGTAGAATCTTGCCATAGAGCTATTCAAGATGGATTGGCTAGACTGCGAAATCTAATTACTGAAATTAAAGGATAGATAATATGCTTGTCGAAAAATCCACTCAACTGATTGAGTTATCTCAAAAAAAAATTAATCTTCAAAGGTATGCAACTAATCTTCAAGGCTTTCAATCTCGACAACAACAAATCGAGCAAGCTGTCGCTGGAACTATACCTCTCGTTCAATGTTTGAGAGCTTTTCATCAAAGAGGACTTGCCAATTTTGCTTTAGCTCAAAAAGCAGATACCCTACTGATATTTATTACGGATGTTGAGGCAGAATTTAAAGCAGATCCTGAGTGGATTATAGACAATGAAAATTTTAACAAAAAGAATTTCACTACTAGGATAGAGCAATTACAAAATTCTCTGAGAGAGCAATTGAATCAATCTTGGCAGTGCTATCGAAATCAAAATAAGCCCAGCACTAATAATGAAATCCTGAATTTATTGGATAAAGTTTCGGCATTTAAGCCAACTGTCCAACGGATTAGAAGTTTAGATTGGCACATTCAGGAATCTAACTCAATTCCCCAAAGCATTGAGGATTTTGAGAAAGTCGATCGGCTAATTGAGCAATTAAAGCAGTGCTGGGATGGCTTAAATGCTGATGAGGTTCCTGAAGCAGTGCTTCGTTTTCTGAGAGTTGCTGCTAATGAGGGTGCTACCCTGAGTCTTTTAACGCCAGAGGTAAAAGATTGGTTGGCTAAAAACCGTCTGATTGATTCTTTACGAATTCGCTTGACTTAATTATGTTATGTTCGATATTTTAGACTGCATTTTCTAACGTACAAACAAAGTAGAATTTTAATAGATTAGATTCTAGGGAACGGTGAGGGCGGTATTGTTGGTGCAACTCCGCAGTTGAGAAGTTGTCAATAATTTTGAGTTGGAGTTCTTCAGTCAAAGTTTCAATATTTTCAAATCCAGTAATCCACGGCGCATACATACTTTCGTATTTATCGATGTAATCATTGATATCTTGGTAGCCCGTGGTTCTTGCAATCACCTTTTCCGACATATAATCAAAGGACAACTTGAAAGATTTAACATTGTCGCGAATTTGTTCTAATACAAATATGACATCTTTCTTGGCAAGTAAGGTAGTGTTACCTTCCCATAAAAAGTATGTAGCTTGCTCAAAATCAAAATCGTTCTGTTTCAGCAAAGCGATTAAATCATCTTGCACGTAATCGCCGGGAATGTAGCGGACATTGGCTGTAACTTTGTTAGCTTTGAGAGTTGAGGCTTTTAATTCAAGTGTCGCGCGATCGTCTATTTCCCAATAAGCCACTGATTCTCCATTCATTCTCGCAGCGCGAGTATCCAAACCCGATCCTAAAATCACGACTTGCTTGCAGCCTGCTAAAATTTGATTTGACAACACATCGTCAAAATATTTAGTCCGCAACTTAATCATTTCTTTAGCAGCAGGAGAATTTTGAGCTATTTCGCCGGCAATTCTTTTGGTTTCCTCATTTAGCCAAATTTTGACTACATTGTCGGTGTAAAGAGGAGCAGTTTCTGCATTTTCTTCTGCTCTAAATTCTGCGACAACAAAAGCAGTTGCTGTTACATTCTTACTCATTGCTCATTTTCCCCCTTAACTATTAGATATTTCCAGAAAGTCCTTTCTTGAACAGGCAAGATGCCTGTTCCACAAGAATTATTGGATGGATCTATTGATTTCTCGCATCTGCTAAAGTCTGATTGTTCGCCTCAGCATCATCATGCAATTCTGCTTGATGAATTTTATCGGGAATCAGCCCTTCCGGCCGCACGATCATCATCACAACTAAAGTTAAACCGAAGAGAAATAAACGCATTTGAATCGGGTCTAAACTGGTGGCGAGAAAGTCTGCTAACTGCGGAATTGCTATTCTCGGCAACACAAAAGTATTCATAAAACCTTTGAGGACTTGGGCGAGTTGGGGTAGATAAAGCCGATCGGCAGACATGATAATGATACCGCCCAAAATCACGCCTGTCATGTTGCCCAAACCGCCTAAAATCACCATGCACAGGATGATGACGGAGACTGAGAAATCGAAGACGCTGGGAAAAATGGCGCTGATATAAGCTGCGTAAAATGCGCCTGCAAACCCCGAAAATGTCGCTCCCATTGCAAAAGCCGAAAGTTTGGTTTTGACGAGGTTAATGCCCATGGCACTCGCTGCTAATTCATCTTCGCGCATGGCATTCCATGCCCTTCCCAAACGGGAATCTTGCAGCCGCGAAATCATGAAATATGCGAAGACAACTAGCAGCAAAATTAGGTAGTACCAGGGAAAGTAGTTACCGGTGCTGAATGTGCCGACGATCGGGAGAGATGGACGCCCGATCGGGTTTATGCCTGCTTCGCCGCCGGTGAGGTTAAAAGGTCGATCGCACCCAACGAGACAAAGCACCAATTCCGGCTTACCCAAAACAGCAGCGACTATCTTCGAGATTGGTTCGTCGATGCGAATCGCGGTTAAATTTCTAAATACCACCGGAATAATTTCACCAAAGCCGAGGGTGACGATCGCCAAATAATCGCCCTTGAGTCGCAGTGTCGGAATACCGAGGATAACGCCGGATAGACCAGCTACACCAGCGGCGATCGGCAAAACCACCCAAAAATTCCAAGCAATATTTACCTGTCCCGAAGATAGCAAAGCCGTGGTGTAAGCGCCGATCGCAAAAAACGCCGCATATCCCAAATCCAACAAGCCCGCAAAACCCACAGTAATATTCAAACCCAGCGCCAACATAATAAAGATTTGAATCTGTACTACCGTAGCAATCCAGCCGGTCTTAGCCTCAAGATCGATAAACGGAAACAGAATTAAGATAAAAGCTAATGTTACCAGAGTAGCCTGTCGCTGGCGTTCTCCCTGCAAACCCTGCAAAGCGCCCATTAACGTAGCTGTCAAAATTGCGATCGTCAAACTGCAAATTCCGTGCAGTAAAGTAGTCGGCAAATCCACCGCAGATTGACCAGAAAAAGGTCGAATCACAACTCCTTCGAGGACGCTAGCAACTAACAGCCAAACTCCCAATCCCAATCCGGCTAAACTGCCAATTGTCGCACCCATTTTCGGGTTGTTAACCTTCTGTTCCTGACCAGCCATAAAGCCTGCGGCTGTGCCCATCAGCCAGCCGATGACGGTGCCGCTCCAACCGCCGAATAGGATGACTGTCAAAGAGGCGATCGCTCCTAGAATACCACTAGATTTAATTGCTTGGATTATTTTGTTTGACATAGAAGAAGGAAGAAGGAAGAGGGAAGAAGGAAGAGGGAAGAGGGAGTGATATCAAATTGGGAGCGGCTATCCCTCGGTTTGAAACCAGGGAATATTTAATGGGGCTACTGTATTGCAATCAATTGAGAAGTGCTACTGTACAAATAAACATAAATTTTAATTGTATCTATCGACACAACATTAAGTATTTTTTCAGTAATATAACTTAGCACGATCGCGGACTATTTTTTATCTTGAATATAAGATAATATACTTTAAGCTTTTGCTACACAGGTGCACGACACCTAGCCTGCTTGCTCTTCTTACATAATTTTCCTGCCTAGTATGCACAATAATCCACGAATTATCCACTTAACCGAGGTTTCGGCGACCGATTTCCCCACTTCCGACAACTACAGGTACAAGTGCCGCGTGCAGATGCTCTCCGATGAGGGACAACCTTTGTTGCAAAAGGATTCCTTTAGCCGCAAGCAACCAAGCTGGTTATTGGATCTGAAAAACAACGGAGACTGCACGATCGCCATTACCCTATGCTACCGGGAAGGAGATATTACTCTGCCCTGGCAGGATGCCGCAACGGTCACATTGGCGACGCAGGATTACCTCAATGGTGAAACCAGCGCCGAGTTAGAATTTGCGATCGCCAACTGGAATCTAGCACCTCAGTTGAAGTTGAAAACTCGCCTTACCCAAAGTACCAGTGACGTAAGTAGCAGCACGCTGACGCTGTTGGGACATTCGGGAAATCGTCGCCTCCACGCGCCAGCAAGTCAGAGCAACGGCCAAAATGAATTCGAGATGCCCGAAGCGGTTCCCCTCACACCGCAAGAGGAAGTAATTGTCAAAGACGTTTGGAACAAGCTGCGGGCGTGGAAAGAATTGCAAATGGAAAAGTTCTTGAAGCGCCTCTTGCTGGAGGCTCCAGAACTAGAGTACATCTTTGGGGATGCCCTCGACACCGTAAGCGACTACTTTTTTGAGTTGCTTGACTGTTGCGTACATCAGCTTCAGCCTTATACCCAGAACGTGATTTCGGAACCTCTGATGGGGGTGCCGGCAGAAAAAGGTGATAGCTTCGATAATGTTCAGGATTACGGAGCGCTGTTTGCCGATATGGGGATGCGTCCTCATCACTGGTTGAAAGCCCGGCAGGTGTGGATGTGGATGTTGCCGTCGATTCCGTACCTAGAAGAGTACGATCGCGAAAATCTAGCAAAAGGAACCCACTCCGCTGTTTACCGATTTTTCAACACCGATGTGATTGTCCCAATGGTAGAGGCGATGCGTCGCTACGAAGAGGCAATGCTTCCAGATGTCAAGCAACGCATGGCGGATTCTTTAACCATCCTCAGACAGAATACGCAGCAGATTGGAGAGGCATTTTTTCAAACTCTATTTGAAAAATACCCGTTCATGCTGCCTATTTTTGGACGGACAAACATGGATTATCTGTCCTTGAACCTGTTTGAGGTATTGGAATTTTTGGTTAACTGCTTCCACGGCGGCAGTAGAGACGAACTAATTCAAGATCTCCGCGTGTATATCTTTAATGAGATTGACACAGACGGGACTGGAACAATCTCTATTGAGGAACTCATCGATTACTCGCGCAAGTCCGGGCTATCCATCCCCATCAGCGAGTTGAACGATCTGTTTGCTCGCGTAGATGTCGATGGTAGTGGCGAGATTGACTTTGATGAATTTGAAGAGTTGATAGTCCAGCAGTTAGGAACCCAGGTGAGTATTGATGATATACCCTCCTGCGCCTATGCTGGTATGGTACAGGTATTGGTGCTCATACTTGAGAAGTATGTGCCAGACTTCACCCCTGAGTTAGGGCACGCATGGCAGACGTTGTTCGATCGCGTTATTAACGTGATGAAGTTGCCCAAGCTGAATGAGGAGCGATTTCTCAAAAAAGCCAAGCAGTATTTGAAGCAGATTGCTACCGAGCAAGAATGGGAACCGGAGGATCAAGCGCGGCGTTGGGTAGAAATCCAAGAGGAAGTGAAAGCCACAGGCACTTACACCCACACCTACGAAGAATTAGCCTATGGGGCACAGTTGTCGTGGCGCAATGCTTCCAAGTGTATTGCTCGAATTCAGTGGAATAATATGGTGGTGCGCGATCGCCGCTATGTCACCAACCCCGACGAGATGTTTCGCGAGTTAGAAGAACACCTGCGATACGCCACGAATGGGGGCAATATTCAAATTACGATGACCGTCTTCCGTCCCAAACAGCCGAAGGAACGCTGGGGCCCACGCGTCTGGAATTCCCAATTGATTCGCTATGCCGCTTACGAGCAACCGAACGGGAGTATTATGGGCGATGGCGCCAACTTTGAGCTCACCGCAGCAATCTTAAAACTCGGCTGGCAACCACCGGAACCACGCACACCCTACGACATCCTCCCCCTAGTGATTGAAGTCCCAGGAATGGAACCGAAATTCTATGAGTTTCATCAAGACGATGTACTGGAAGTGGAAATTGAGCATCCCACAATTCCAGAGTTCAAGTCCCTCGGCTTTCGGTGGTATGCCATCCCAGCCATCAGCAACTTCCGCATGGACATCGGCGGCATTACCTACGCCTGCCTTCCTTTCAATGGCTGGTACATGGGTACCGAGATTATGCGGGATTTCTTGGAAGATTGGCGCTACGACAAAACGGAGGACATCGCCAAAGTTCTCAAGCTGGATACCAGTTCTGAGCAAACGTTGTGGCGCGATCGCGTAGCATTAGAACTCAACATCGCTATCCTATACTCATTCCAAAAAGCTAAAGTTTCGATGGTGGATCACCAGACTGCCTCCAAACAATTCATCGCTCACGACTTGCGCGAAAAGAAAGCAGGGCGCGAGTGTCCGGCAGATTGGGGTTGGGTCGTACCACCCTCTGGAGGGAGTACCTGCCCAGTCTGGCATCACCAGATGCGCGACTTTTACCTAGACCCTGCCTATCACTATGGAGCCGATCGATGGACAGTGGAAGACGGCATTGACCTGGAAAAATTCATCACTACTACCGACGAGGACGACAACAAGCAAGACCGCATCCTGATTCTCTACGCCTCTGAAACAGGTACAGCCGAAGGCTTTGCGCGGAAAGCCTCCCGTCAACTCCAGCGCTACAAAGCGAAAGTGATGGCCCTCGATGAATACAATACCGATACCCTTGCCTCTGAAAAGCTCCTCCTAATCGTCACCTCCACCTTCGGTAATGGCGAAATCCCCGGAAACGGCCAAAAATTCCTTCAGTGGTTGAAGAAACAGCCTGCGGGTTCCCTCAGTGGGTTGAGCTATTCCATCCTGGGAATTGGCAGTACCGTTTACGAACACTTCTGTGCTGCGGCAATTTCGGTAGATAAAACACTCGCAAAGGCAGGGGCTAACTGCATTGTGCCGTTGCATAAAGGGGATGAAATTAAGGGACAGGCAGACACCTTCAAACAGTGGCTGGGACTCATCTCCCGCGTTTTAGGTGAGGATGTCACCTCCGCAGATGCCACAACCGCATCCGCCCCAAAACTCAACGTTACCTTCTTAAATGAGGCAGAAGCGGCAACCGTTGCCCCTCTAGCCGTGAGTGGAGATAAAGCCATCGAAGTTCCTGTCGTCGCAAATCAAGAACTGCTCCAAGAGGTGATTCCTGGTAGTCGTTCTACTCGTTATATCATGTTCGATATTTCCGATAGCGATTTACAATACGAAACCGGCGATCACGTTGCTATTTATCCTTGCAATCCACCAGAATTAGTACAGCGGTTGTGCGATCGCCTTTCAGTCACCCCTAATACCTATTTCACAGCTAGTTACGTAACACCAGATGGCACTCAAATAGAAGACCAACCCCCCATTGCCGTCCCAACAACCGTAGGTCAGGTTTTCTCCGAAGAACTCGATCTAGCTTTGCGGGAACCCTTCAACGAACTGCTTACCTACCTGTACTCCGTAGCCCAAAATCCCCAGGAGAAACATCGCCTAGAAACCTGGCTGGAGATTCTCCGGCAGGTAGACGACAATGCCGACAGCGTTTTGCTCAAGAAAACGATCGCAGACAACTTCATGAGTGTTCTCGATCTATTTGATGAGTTTCCCTCAGCAGAGATTACCCTCGCCACCCTACTAGAGTTGCTGCCGAAGCAAAAGCCACGCCTATACTCGATTTCCTCCTCTCCCTTGCTCCATCCCCAGCACCTACAAATCACCGTTGGCGTGCTGCAAATCAAAACCGACGCAGGCAAAGTCCGTCAAGGACTCTGTTCCAACTACCTAGCTGGACTGGAACCCGGAGCGAAGGTTCGCATTGGTGTCCGTACTTCTAGCTTCCGTCCGCCTAGCGAACTCGATGCACCGATGCTAATGGTGGGACCTGGTACGGGAGTCTCTCCGCTGATTGCTTTCCTTCAGTACCGAGATGCCTTGTTGCAGCAAGGACAACCCTTGGGCGATGCTACCTTATACTTTGGCTGTCGCAATCACAGTGACTTCCTCTATCAGGAGCAGATGCAGACGTGGCAGAATCAAGGTGTACTTTCGGGCCTGGAAGTAGCATTTTCCCGTCTTGGCGACCAAAAGCTGTACGTGCAGAACCTCATGCAGCAAAACTCCCAGGATGTCTGGAAGCTGCTGAGTCATCCTAAGTGTCACTACTACGTTTGTGGGGATGCGAAGATGGCGGATGATGTGTTTGAAGTGATGCTCTCTATTGCCAAAACCGAAGGCGGTTTATCTCACATCGAAGCCGCCGTGTTCTTCGACAATATGAAGCAAGAAAAGCGTTTCACGAGCGATGTTTGGGGCGTGCAGTTGAACTTCAAACAAGCTATCAAACAGGTGCAAAAAGATAACTACTCTAAAGCCGAAGGGTGGCTAATTCGGGTGCAGCAGTCAAGTGACAGTGAAGCACCAGTCAAGGAATTGGCGCAACCGCTAACTGTCTAACATTTGGGACTGTTAGCATTAACAAAAGGAGCTGGAAGCGAGAAGACTTCCAGCTCCTTTTGTTAATTTTGTTTGAATTGATTGATATCAATTCCGGTTGCACCGGAATGATTGTTGACTGTTGACTGTTGACTGTTGACTGCTGCGATCGCTTCTGGATTTGCAAGCGTATATTTCAGGCGATCGCAAATCCGGTATGCTTGCGTACTTCAGGCGAATGAAACGCCAAAACAATGCAGTTTTCAGGAACACCACCCTCCAGTAATTCATCAGTAATGCCGTCTTCCATACCATCATAATGAATCCAGAGTTTACCGTTGCGAATTTCAACGTGAATGAGGCAATAGTGGAGTCGCTTGTGCCCCTCCCAGCCTTCAGTCATCAATAAAAAATCATTTCGGTCTTCGCTGACAATGACTTTGTTATTAATCTCGGCGTAATTGTAGGGTAGGCTGGCATAGTACGACAGGATTTTATAAATCAACTCACGGTATTCATCTAGTTTATCCATCTGGTAACAACCTCCTGAATAGGATCGATAACGATAATTTTCATTGCTCTATCCTCAAGTACGACTTGCACGATATCCTCCTGAAAGAAGCTGGTATAAATCTCTTCAGTAATGGCTAGGTATAGGGCGCGATATGGCTCTCTTTTAGAGAGTATTTTTAAGTACAAACTGTATTGTCCGATCGCATTTTCCCAATCTTTGACTAGAGACTTGCCGACAAAACTTTTGATTTCAACTGCAATTTTTTGTCCCTCGCGTTCGGCTGCTAGTAACTTTTTAGCTCCCAAATCCACAAACACACTGCGCGAACCAAATTGCAGAGTCAGAGGATCGTCTGTAATTATCCACCCATCCTTTTCTAAAGCAGTCCTTATTTGATAATGATAAATGTCTTTTGCCATTTTTTCAACCCTGCACCTTTAAACCTTCTCCTGAACATTCTCACCCAACAAACCGCCCGGCCGGAAAGCCAAAATCACCACCAAAACTCCAAACACCCAAGCATTAGTCCAGCGACTCGACAAATACTGATCGCTCAAAGACGACAACACCCCAATCAAAACCCCTCCTAACATCGCCCCGACAATATTGCCAATCCCCCCCAAAACAGCCGCCGTAAAAGCCCTCAACCCCGCCGTAAAACCCATCGTAAACACGATCGTATTATTGTACAAACCGACCAAAATCCCAGCCGAACCAGCCAAAGCCCCACCAATCAAAAAAGTCAGAGCAATAATCTGATCGACATTAATTCCCATAATTTTAGCAGCATCGCGGCTTTGAGCAGTTGCCCGCATCGCCTTTCCCAGACGAGTGTACTGCACAAACACATGAAGCAAAACCATTAATACCAGAGCCACCACCAACACAATTAAATCTTTTGTAGTAAATACAATACTTGTTTGAATTCCCATAGCTTTGAGAATATCAACTCGCGGCAACAAATCGGGGAAGCTTTTCGGAGCCGCCGAATTAGAACCCATCACCGGAATAAAAGCTTTCAATCCTCCCCAAAATAATCCCAGATTTTGGAAAATAAAAGAAACCCCGATCGCCGAAATTAACGGAGCCAAACGAGGAGCATTTCGCAAAGGACGATAAGCATACTTTTCGACCACAATATTTAGTCCAGCACAAAACACCGAACATACAACCAAAGCGACTAACATCACCGGTATCGCAACACTTAAAGGTGCGCCGTCTTGAATCCCAAAAGCCCCGAAAACAGTCAGCGAAGCAAAAGCACCCAACATATACAAATCGCCGTGAGCAAAATTGATCAGCTCAATAATGCCGTAAACCATCGTGTAACCCAAAGCAATAATTGCAATCAGCGCCCCGTTGACCAAACCCACTAACAACTGTTGAATCAACACTTCTGGGCTGCGGACTATTTCGCCAATAATTTTCGGTAAGTCAAATCCTGCGATCGGGCCTAACAACAAAACTATATACGCTACACCTATATATAAGAGAATACTTTTCCAGTTTTTCATAATTATTGGAATTGGGAATTGGGAATTGGGAATTGGGAATTGGGAATTGGGAATTGGGCATGGGGAAGTTCTACTCGTTCCCAGGCTCTGCCTGGTAACGCAGATCCGGAGGCTCTGCCTCCAATTTTTATACTAGAAAAGCGAGACAATCTTCCTACTAGAAAAGCGAGGCAATTTTCCTGGTATAAGAGCGAGGCAGAGCCTCTAGACATCGGTTCCCAGGCAGAGCCGGGGAACCAGTTAACCAGTCAACTGACAACAGTCAACTGACTAATTATTCAGTCTTAAGTGCACTCACAAATTCCCACTTACCAGCTTTAACAACATTTCCTGACATTGTAGTCAAGCTAGTATCACCATTAGCATCAAAACTCCAATTGCCAAGTACGCCGTTAAAATCTTTAGTTGCCAAAACAGCATCGCGGATAGCCGCGCGGTCATTTTTGCAAACCTTATTAATTGCGCCGATAATCACCTTAGCAGATTCATAAGCATAAGCTGCATAAGCTTCTGGTTCAGCATTATATTTTGCCTTGTAGCTTTCATACCACTTCGCACCAACGCCAGTCAATTCTTTAGGAGGCAAACCACCAAAAGTAGCATAAACTCCTTCAGCATCTTTGCCTCCGGCATCAATTAAAGCTTGTTCTTTAATGCCATCCGGGCCCATGAATTTAACTGCATCAGCAGTCATCCCGACATTTCTCATGTCTTTAATGATTTGTCCAGCATTACTTTGAGTAGTGCCACCAAAGTAAATCATGTCGGGATTTAAAGCTTTGATCTTATTCATTAAAGCTTTGTAATCACTGGCTTTGATATCAATTCCCTCCCGGCCGAGGACTTGAATTTCCAACTTTTTAGCAGTTGCTTCAAAAACGTCAGCAATACCTTTGCCATACAGTTCTTGGTCGTCGAGGATGTAGACTTTTTTAACTCCTAAAGATTTCGCCCAGTTGCCAGCTACAGAGCCTTGGAGGTCGTCTGCGGGGACAACGCGACCGAAATTGCGAGTGCCTGTAGGGTAATAAACGTTGGGTTCTTTCGGCTCACCTTTTCCTGGTTTTGTCAAGCCCGGATAGGTGGTAGCGGGACTCACCATCGCTATATTGGCTTGGTTGAGCACGGGAATTGAAAGTTTGGCGGCACCGGAGTTGTAATGACCGATCGCACCAACTACCGAACCATCCGCTGCTACTTTGTTAGCATTCGATGTGACTTGGCTGGGATCCCATTTGCCAGCCGCAGCAGTCGCGTCATCGAGAATCTCGTATTCGATTTTGATTTTGCCATCGCAGGCTTTAGAGTCGGTTTCGGCAAGGGCTTGTTTGACACCGTTGACCATTGTTTGAGCTTGACCCAAGGCGCTGCCTGTCATGGGGAGCATGGAGACTATTTTGACGGTATTTGGGTCTCCGGGGGTGCTAACGACGATGGGAGAGGCTGCGGGAGAGCTTCCAGGACTGCTGCCGGGGGTTGTGGCGCTTGGTGTTTGGGGACTCTGACAACTGGCGCAGAGAGAGGCTATGCCGGCGGCGAGGAGTAATGTCCGCAGCCCGCCGGTGTTGAGATTTTGTGTTGGGTTGGTTTTTGTGGATGTGGGACTTTTGCCCCCTGATTTTTCTGAAAAGTTCATAGGTTGGTTTGTTTGTTGCTTGCGTCTTAGCATATTTTCACTCTCTAAGTCTGTAAGTCAAGACTTAGCACAAGTTAAAAAAATTTGTCTCAACTGTGAATTTTAGTTGGACTGGCGTATCAGACATTGATGCCATCCCAGAGTTCCTCAATGGGGAATGTTTGTCCCGTTTTGGCTTGGTGGAGGGAGGTTTTCAGATCAGCGAGGATTTGGTCGTTGGAGTCGGTGTCTGAATCAAAATCTGAGTCGAAGTCTGGGGCGATCGCGGTTTGTGTCCGACTGGTCAAAAATTCTAGGAATGTCAGGGTTTGCTCTAAAAGCGATTCAGGAGTTCGTTCGATCGCTTCTAGAAGGCGTTGTTTAATCAGCGACATAAGATGATATCTCAATCTAGCTCTTCTTATTTTATCAGTATGTGGTCAAGAGTTAGCACAAGATGCTCAGATATCGACAAAACGCATTCATTCCTCGTTGACTTAATTAAACAGAAATGGTTTAACAGATAGAATCATACGATCTAACTCTGTTTTGTTGTGTTTGAGAAGATCGTGCCCCCATAATCCATTCGTGTTATTATTGGAACAGTCATTTGCAAGGGCTTCTCCGATATTTTCAAAATTCTTTCTAATATCGCTCCTTAACTTCTCTGGTTCAGATAATACTCCAAGAACAAATACTCTATTTTCTAAATCCTCGGGAATCCGCTCCTTTACATAACTAAACCTATCTTCATAATTTTCATCAAAATCAATCAGCAAGACCATCATTCTTTCTTTCTGGAAATTTTTTCTTCATTTCAGAGGCATGATTTTTTAGGAATTTCTCCACAACTTTTTCCCAACCACCAGCAGGCCGCTCAATCTGAATAGCTCTGGAGTAAAGGTCTAGAAAATTATTAAATCCATTTACGATCTCTTCATTAGCACGGTCTTCTGGCAACACAACAACATGAGACTTGTATGGATTTTGCTTCTCTTTCATAATTCTATGTCGCCGCGAATCAAGGTATCTACAAGATCGCCACTGACAGGTATATCACTGAGCAACCTAACTAAGGTTGGCTCTAAGTGACTTTTTCGATCGAGTACAAAGGTATTTTCATTTGAAAACTTTCTGATTGCTTCTTCATTATGTGAGGTCGCTATAATCTGACCGCTATCCTTAAATGAGCGTCGTAGTGATGTAAGAAAATGTCCAACCTCTGACAGAGAAAGATAGTTATCAGGTTCGTCCCAAAAGCAAAAAAGTGGGCCGTAATACTTGTTAGCAGCTAAGACAACAGCACAAAGAAAAAAGCATTTCTCCCCATCAGATAAGTCTTTAAAGTCAACACTCAGATTGGCATTCTTTTCTTCAAACCGAACAATCATACTTTTAGAGTCTTTCCCGATTTGTTCATTCAGAAAATCCTGAAAGTCAGGCATAACTTCTTGGAGGTATCTGTAAGCCTGTGTGTAGGCAGCAGGGTAGCGACTGAGTAACCCAGAGAACCACTCCCCAAAATTTGAACCGTCTCGTTTTGGCTCCAACGTTTCCCCGTTAGAGTCTCCAGTCATCAGGCTTGGGATCGGGGCTAAAATAATCGTGCGCGCCAGCCAAGTCTTGAAAATACGAAGCGGATCGGTTTCTGATTGTTCTTGAATCACTGGAAGAGCAACGAGATGCCAATCCACCAGAAACTTAGCTTCAGGATTTCGCGGGCTGGTGTAATGAATAGTGACTTGGGCTTCCTTGCGAGAGTAAATTGGATTTCCTGAAATTAACAGTTGCTCTTCAAAAACTCGAAGCTCTCTAAAGTTTTCTGGTAATTCCAATGCCAGAATATATTTGTATAATTTATTGTCAAGTAATACTTCTATCTCAAATCGAATTGGAACATCAGACCTGCCTCGATTGAAATCTTTCGGGTCGATAAGACCAAGATGATTTTTATCAAAATCACGCATTCTGTTAATGCCTCGACCGATGTGTTGAAGGATTTCCAATACAACGCGGATGGTTGATTTACCTGCACCATTTTTCCCAATTAAAAGGGAGGATGGCATCTCTTTGAGAATCAGTTCAAAGTTCTCCAGGCATCTGAAGTTATGTACGTATAGTCTTTGGAGCATAGAAAAACGACTCCGAGGAGTGAAAAGTTAAAAAAATGGTCAGCTTACTTAACCAATATACAATATTTCCACTTCACAACACCTAAATAGGTTGTGGTAAATGTAGGCGAGTCACCCCGTACCTACGCCGGATGAAGCGACGCAACTGATCGGGGGATTGCCCCTACAAGATTATGCGGAAAATATGAACGGGCGATCGCCATTTCAGGTGTGATTTAACTCACATTGTCACAACTACAATCCCCAAATATCAACTAGACTGCGCCATCAAATCCGAATCCTTTTTTTCCTTAGACCGATCGACACTAAAGTCTTCATAGTACGATCGCTCAGTATTCACATCCCACAAATCGTGCTTTTCCCCAAGCAGATTTCTCACCGCCAGCATCCCCGTCAGCATAGAATGGTCTTGGTTGTTGTATCGGTGCATACCATTTCGCCCGATCGTCTGCAAATTCTCAATCCCAGTCAAAAAACCTTCCAAAACCCGCAAATGTCCGCGATATTCGGCATCGTAAACAGGATAAGCCTTCGGCTGCCTCAGCACCACCCCATCCTCAACATCCGCAGCTTTTGCCAAACCCAACTCAACCAACTCGCGAGTTGCTAACTCCACAAGTTCAGCATCCGACATTACCCAAAGTTCCTCGCCTTCATTGCAAAAATACTCCATTCCCAAACAAGTTTTGCTCGCATCGGGAACCAATGCAGCACTCCAATTCTTAAAATTCTGAATCCGTCCGACTTTCACTTCGGGAGAATGAATGTAAATCCAGTTGTCAGGAAACAAACTTGGGCGATCGACAATCAGCGATACAATCAAAAAATCTCGATATTTTAGCGATCGCGCCGCGTGCAACACTGGCTCAGGCGGCTGCGGTTTCATCCGTGCTACCAGCGCCGATATCGGCATACTTGTAATGAAATTATCCGCCGAATATTCAACTAATTCTCCGTTATGTTCAGCAGTAATAGTTTTAATTTTATTACCTTCACGCTCAAAGCTAATCACCTTAGTATCGAGATAAACTTTGCCGTCTTTAGCTTCCACAGCTTCAGCGAACTTTTCCCACATCATCCCCGGCCCCAAAGCCGGATAGTCAAACTCTTTGATTAAAGTTTTAGTATCATTACTACCAAACAAAGCATTAATTATTGCGGTTGTCAGTGACAATCCTTTAATCCGCTGTGCCGCCCAATCCGCTTGAATTTCCGAACAGGGAATTCCCCAAACTTTTTCTGTATAAGTCTTAAAAAATGTTTTGTACAAGCGATCGCCAAAACGATTGATTACCCACTGTTCAAAAGTTTCTTCTTTGGGAAGCGGCCAGAGTCTAACTCTCAGATAGCTCAAAATAATTAGCGCACTCTCAATTATCCCCAAATTAAACAGAGTATTGAAGGCCCCGATCGGATAGTTAAAAAATTTACCTCTATAAAAAATTCGCGACAAGCGCGGCACTTTAATAAACTCATTTCCCAGTACCTCTTGCCACAACTGCTGCACCGCTGCAACTTTAGTATAAAATCGGTGGCCGCCAATGTCGAAACGATAGCCTTTGTAGCTTTCGGTGCGGGCCAACCCGCCAACTTTATCCCCTTTTTCGAGTACAACAGGGACGATCCCTTGCTTGACTAGCTCGTAAGCAGCCGTCAAACCCGCAGGCCCAGCACCGACGATCGCCACAGGATAATGTTTCACTCAGCCTACCTCCAGCCTTTTTATTGCACTATACAATTATTTATAACTTCTAAAATTAATATATGCACCAGTGAATACCCTGATAAAATATCGATCGGCTGGAAGTTGAAGGACAATTTGCCTTGATTTATTGAGCGGATACTGGCAACCTAACTTTGCCAGTCAACAGCTTTTTTTGGGATAAGTGACGACCCGTGCCGATCGCAAATGCCAGTCCGCTGTAAAAATAGAAAAGCCAGTGCCAAGGAATGGTTTTCAGCGCAAATAAGATACCGTGTTTTTGCTGAAAAAATCGATAAAGCTCTGAATTAATTGCTACTAAGGGTATTGCCAGCAACCCAGCCAATAGCAGAAAGTTCAGCGACCAGCACGTCCCCACCACTGCCAGCAGCATGGCATAAGTTAAAACTACACTAATTCGGTTGGACACTTGCAAGTTGAGGTCATTATTCAATTTGCGATCGCGCCAAATCAGTTCAGTCCAAGGCAGCGCTCGGTAAAAAAAGTCAGCCTTCACCATCCCCACCGCTTCCCAGCGCTTTAAATGCTTGACTTGCAATGTTTTGCACAATCGAATTTTATAACCGGCTTGTTTCAAACGGTAGCCCAGCTCAATATCCTCGATCGAAGCTTGGCGGTAACTCTCATTAAAGCCACCCATCTGCAAAAAAATTTCCCGGCGAATCACTCCGCAAGCGCCCCAAAAAGTCGAAGCTTCTTCATTACCTGTTTGGTGCACGTAGTGGTGGAGCAAGTTCCTGTACTGCGATAAAAAATCGGGATCTCCAGGAGCATCGTCATAGGAACCGATCAAAGCAGCTAAGTAGGGATTATTTTTGAACACCGATTTCGCATAACCCACAGCCTCAGGACAAACAGCGACATCAGCATCCACAAAAAACAGAATATCTCCCTTCGCAGCTTGCGCTCCAAAATTTCTGGCTCGGGCGGGGCCGCCGCATTCGGGAATTCTGATGACTTTGGCGCCGAATTCCTTGGCCAGACGCCAAGAACCGTCGCTTTCCCCATCTGCTACTACAATAATCTCGATCGGCTTCGGTCTAGCTTGAGCCAGCTTTGACAAACAGGTGCGGAAGTAAGCTCCCCCATTGTGGACTGGGATAATTACGGATACAGTCGGTTCGTTAGTATAAATCATTACCGAGTTTTTTTTGAATTGCATGGAAAACCAATGATTGAATTTCAATGCTCCTACTTTACGAAAAGTAAAATCAGCTCTACATTTTTGTTTATAACCCGATTTCTGTTTATCTTCAACTAATTTTTTTGCTGGCAATGTAGGCTGCATTGATCCCCATTCATGCCTGTATTCTAAGCCACATCTGGCTGAGACTCACCTGATGAAGACAACAGCTTTACGAAATCTTTATATATATCATTGTTTTTGTAAACCTTCTAAAAAGCCCCACCAGCCATTGTGTTTCAGAGTATTCCACCGCACAAGAATTTGATTTTTTTTGACCGTAACAAGTATAAAAAGCAACATATGATATACTGAGACTCTCCGGCGATCGCGAGTTGCCCAGTACAGTTGATTTTATATATGCGATCGGCGAGTCACTCCTGCACCAAGTCTGTATCCAGACTGCTATGTCAATGCACATTTGATGAGTTTTGGCAATATATTTCAAATATACGCCTGCAAATTTTCGACGGTGTGCGATCGACCTTACCACTTTGTTAAGATACCATTAAATCGGTGCCTGAGAGTCAAAAATTTTACATAAAAAAGTTTTTATATCGCATGAACAACACCAAACACAATTTAAATCAGCCATTAATTTCAGTAATTATACCGGCTTACAATGCTGAGGAATTTATTGCCCAAACAATCGAGTCTGTGCTATCTCAAACTTATCAGAATATAGAGATTTTAGTTGTGGACGACGGCTCTACAGACACAACCGCTGAAATCATCAAATCTTTTGCTCAAAAAGATAGCCGAATCATCTTATTGCAGCAATCAAATGCAGGTGTAGCCGTCGCTCGCAACCTAGCCTATTTACACTCAAAAGGCGAACATATTGCTCCGATCGACGCTGACGATATTTGGTACCCGCAAAACCTGGAAAAACAAGTTGAATGCCTGACAAAATCGGAATCTTTTGTTGGAGTTATTTATTCCTGGTCATTGGATATTAACGAAGAAGGTTTGCTGACAGGTGGATTTTACAACTCAACGATCGAAGGATCGGTTCACGATGCCTTAGTTTATAAATATTTTATCGGCAATGCCAGTTCATCTCTAATCCGTCGCGCTTGCTTTGAAAAAGTCGGCGGTTACAACTGCAAATTCAAACTAGAAAATGCTCAAGGTTGCGAAGACTGGGAATTGCACCTCCGCATCGCCCAATACTATCAATTTAAAGTAGTACCGGAGTATTTAGTCGGCTACCGACAGATTTCCAGCAGTATGTCTTGCAACTATGCCGCAATGGCAAAAGGCCATACTTTGATTTTGGCAGATGTCCGGCGGTATCACTCGAAAGTTCCCGAGAAAGTTTACTGCTGGTCTAGCAGTAATTTTTACATTTATCTAGCTGTCAAAAGCAACCGCAACGGCAATTACCGGAGTACATTGTTTTGGCTATATCGAGCTTTAAAAGAAGATTTTGTGATGGCTTTGCTGCGTCATAATTTGTATTTGTTGTCAATAGAAAGTTTGGTAAAAATGATATTAGGATCGAGAAGTGAATCGGGATTGGAGTTGAAGCAAACATCGGATTCAAGTGCCGGGACGACAATTGCTGCGATCGAAAAGCGAATGAATATTCACAGAATGTTGCCGTCGCAGGTGTATGAAAGAATGCGGTTGAAGAGTTTGGGAAATCGAGCAGTATAATAATATCACTCTGTGAACAGATACGTAGAGACTGTACATCAAATTTGTCCGTAATCATGTCTTACTCAAAATCTGTCAAAAAGCACGCTCTCCTCGGAGTCCGGCCGGGGTTTAAACCCCTGCCTCAAGGCGAAAGTCGGTTAAAAAACGACTCAAAAACCAGATCGAAATCAGGTTAACTCCAGTCCTCTAAAAGAGGACTTTCGCTATGAGACAGGGGTTGAAAACCCCTGTCGTACTGCGAGAATCGCGGTGAAATTCTCTGACTCACAACAGTTAAATCTGTTCGATCGAGCTATAATCTAAGCGTGAGAAGCTGTAGGAGTTTTAGCTTTCGGCTGCTTACCATCCGGTGAAATAGATTCCCCTTCAATAAACGATCGCAACATCCAAGCCATTTGTTCGTGCTGTTCCATCAAACCAGTCAAAAAGTCGGCGGTTCCATCATCCTTAAACTCTTCACCGCACTGTTCGACGTGTTGGCGGAGATTGCGAATAATCAGTTCGTGGTCATCAACTAAACGCGACACCATCTCAGTCGCCAAAGGCAAATCGCCGATATGTTCTTTAATCGAACCATACTTCAGAAAACCCTCAGCAGTACCAATTGGGTAGCCACCTAAAGTTCTCACCCGTTCCGCCATAGCATCGATATTTACTGTTAACGCCTGGTAGTGTTCTTCCCACAACTGATGGAGCGATCGAAACTGCGGGCCTACTACATCCCAGTGATACTTTTTGGTTTTGATTAACAGCAGATAAGCATCTGACAGGTCGTGATTCAATAGTTCGATAACGCCTGCACGTTGTTCGTCAGATAGACCTATGTTTAACTTACGCATTGAAACTGTTCCTTAAACTCTTAGTTTCCATCTATTACAACAAATTTCCTCCGTCAAGTACATCAACCCAAAGGACGATCGCACTTTAGTAAAATATCTCCATCTCAGGTTAGAGTAATCACAATATAGATACCCTTAGATAGATGCAATGAAACTTTTTGTTCCGGGTCGCCTTTGTTTGTTTGGCGAACACAGCGATTGGGCCGCCAGTTATCGCCCGCACAATCCCGCTATAGAAAAAGGCTGTACTCTGATAGCCAGTACAAATCAAGGAATTTATGCCGAAGTCAAAAAACATCCGACACACTTGATTTTGCGGGCAGCTTTAAATGATGGCACAAAAATTGAAACTGCACTCCCGATGGCAAAAAATGCTCTGCTTGCTGAGGCCCAAACAGGAACTTTTTTCAGTTATGCAGCCGGTGTTGCCGCTCAATTTCTCTCGCACGGCTACGCGGGAGGAGTAGAAATTGACAATTATTTAACTGATTTGCCAATTCAGAAAGGCTTGTCTTCAAGTGCCGCAATTTGCGTGTTAGTAGCCCGCGCTTTCAATCGCTTATACGATTTAAAAATGAACGTCCGCGACGAAATGGAAATGGCTTATTTAGGCGAAATTGCCACACCTTCGCGCTGCGGCCGCATGGATCAGGGTTGTGCCTATGGAAATCGACCAATTTTGATGTTTTTTGACGGCGATCAAATGGATGTTGTTGAGCTAAAAGTTGCCAAAGATTTGTTTTTTGTCATCGTAGATTTGGGCGCTAGCAAAAACACTCAACAAATTCTGGCAAGTCTGAATCAGGCTTATCCCTTTGCTGTGACTGAAGTTCAAGCAAACGTGCAGAAACATCTTGGCGCGATTAGTTCTAAAATTACGCAAGATGCGGCCGCAGCTTTGCAGCAGGGAGATGCGGTCAAACTCGGCGAGTTGATGAAAGTTGCCCAGAGGGAATTTGACAAGCATTTAATCCCCGCTTGTCCTGGTCAATTAACGGCTCCAGTCTTGCACGAACTCCTGAATTGTCAACCGATTCAGCCTTATATTTTGGGCGGTAAGGGAGTTGGTTCTCAGGGAGACGGCACGGCGCAATTTATCGTGAAAGATGCAAAAAGTCAACAGCAAGTTATCGATATTGTCACCAGGGATTTCCCCCAGATGGAATGTGTGAAACTTACTATTAGTTCTCAGACCCATTTGCAGCCTGAAACAGAATTTAATGCAGCAACAACCCCAGAAATATACAGGCGGGACGCCTGTTCCACGCAGATAGAAGAAAGAAAAGATGCAGAAACCCCAGAAATATACAGGCGGGACGCCTGTTCCACGCAGATAGAAGAAAGAAAAGATGCAGGAAAAGCTTCCCGACTGCAAGTCAGAAAAGCCGTGATTCCAGCCGCTGGTTTCGGCACTCGGATGTTTCCGGCTACTAAGGCAGTGAAGAAGGAATTCTTACCAATTATCGATCGCACTGGCCGCGCTAAACCGATAATTTTGGCAATTGTGGAAGAAGCTTTGAGTGCGGGAATCGAGGAAGTTGGTATAGTTGTCCAAAAGGGCGATCGCACTTTTTTTGAAGATTTCTTTAAAACTGGGCCGTCTCCCGAACTTTTCCAAAAACTGTCTCAGCAAAATCAGGATTATAGCCAATATTTACAAGAGTTGGGACAGCGCGTTACAATTCTCACTCAGGATGTCCAGGAAGGGTTCGGACACGCTGTATTTTGTGCTAGAGAATGGGTGAACAACGAGCCATTTCTCCTGCTTTTGGGCGATCACATTTACTCGTCGCAAACAGAAAGCTCTTGTGCGCGCCAACTATTGGATATTTACTCGCAAGTGCAGCACAGCGTCATTGGTTTGAGGGTAACACCATCTGATGTAATTCATCACTACGGCTGTGCGGCGGGAGTTTGGCAGGAACAAGATGCTATTTTGTCGGTGACGCAAGTTTACGAAAAGCCGGATATCGAGTATGCGCGGCAGCATTTAAGCGTAGAAGGCTTGGCAGAGGATTTATTCTTATCAATGTTTGGGATGTATGTCCTCGATCCTAAAATCTTTGATTGTTTGGCAGAACATATTAATAGCAATTTTCGAGAAAGAGGCGAATTTCAGTTAACGTCGTGTTTGGATAAGTTGCGGGAGTTCGAGGGAATGGCTGGTTATGTGGTGCGAGGGCGGTGTTTTGACACGGGATTGCCGGATGTTTACCGGCAGACTCTGATTGATTTTCCCATATCTCGGGGGGCGATCGGCTAATCAGCTTTCAAATTAGAGTTTTTCCCAGCATTCGCCTTTAGGTACGTAGTTGCGCTTCAGCGCTCTTATATATATATAAAGAGCGCTGAAGCGCAACTACGTACCTTGATAGCTGCCTCATCAACTCTATTCCTTGTTTTTCCGTTGTTAGCCGCCCCAAGATCGCAGCAATTGTAACGACATATTACAAAATGACGCTAAAGCAGCATAGAGGCTTGACAGCAAAGAATTAAGTAGCTAATCTAATATACATACCCGGGTAAGTCAATTCACTGATATGCAAGAAAAGCAAAAAGTTACACTGTATCTTCCACCTGAACTGCATCGCCAGCTCAAAATCAAAGCCGCAGTAGAAACCGAACCGATGTCATCAATTGCAGAAAGGGCAATTGTCTTCTACCTAGGAAACCCCGAACTGGTTGACGAAGTAGAAGCCTCCTACGGACAAACCCACCGGGTGTACACTTGTCCAGAATGCACGGGTTCAGTAGTAATGCGAGATGGAGAACTGGCATCCGTAACAAGTCAGCCGAGTGTATTGGCTGAGCAGGATCTTCCAGTCAAGCAAGTGTCAGGCGTCAGTGCCAGCACAGCCCAACCGGGAGAGGAAGAATTGGTTCCCTGCTAAGAATGCCTTGCTTGCTCAAAAAGCCATAACTGGAAATCTCATTCAGCAATGGGCTAATGGCAGCATTGAGATTCAGCAAAGATAGCACCGTCTCTAGTGGGTCGAGGAATATGCAAGAAGAGATCAGTATCCTAATCCAAGCTCAATATCCTCTGATCTACCTCGTGACATCCGAGGAAGAGCGGTGTGAGCAAGCAATTTCCGCAATAGCTCAAGCTAAGCCGCAGCGCCGAGTCTTTGTCTGGACTGTAACCCAGGGCATGATAGAGTACGGTCAACCTCGTGCAAACACTCAGCAAAGCACCCTCTCGCCGCAGGCAGCTATTGAATGGGCGATTAGGCAGCGCGAACCGAACAACAACGCTACTATCTATGTATTCAAAGACCTGCATCCTTTTAAAGATGATGCAACCGTAACAAGGTTGTTGCGTGATGCGATCGCCAACTTCAAAGGAACACAAAAGACAATTATACTGATGTCTCCTTTGCAGCAAATCCCGATCGAGCTAGAAAAGGAAGTGGTAGTCTTAGACTTCGCGCTCCCAGACATGGCGGAACTAAACCAAGTATTGTCTAGCCAGTTGGAGCAAACGAAATCGCGACGCATTACCACAGAATCGCGAGAAAAACTTTTAAAAGCAGCCTTGGGATTGACTAAGGATGAAGCTGAAAAAGTTTATCGCAAAGCCCAAGTTTCCACGGGGCGCTTAACCGAAGAAGAAGTAGACATAGTTCTGTCGGAGAAAAAGCAATTAATTCGGCGCAACGGCATTCTAGAGTTTGTAGAAGAAGACGAAACCCTGGATGCAGTCGGGGGTTTAGAAGAACTCAAACGGTGGCTCAAGCAGCGTTCCAACGCCTTTACAGAAAGGGCGAGAGAATACGGCTTGCCCCAACCCAAAGGAATGCTAATTCTCGGCGTACCCGGATGCGGAAAATCGCTGATTGCCAAGACTACCTCCCGCCTGTGGGGACTGCCCCTGCTCAGGCTAGATATGGGTAGAGTCTACGACGGCTCGATGGTAGGTCGATCGGAAGCAAACCTCCGCAACGCGCTCAAAACCGCAGAATCCATCTCCCCAGCTATCCTCTTCATCGACGAACTAGACAAAGCCTTTGCAGGAGGCACTGGTTCGGCCGACTCAGACGGAGGAACCTCCAGCCGGATTTTCGGCTCATTCCTCACTTGGATGCAAGAAAAGACTTCCCCAGTCTTCGTAATGGCAACAGCCAACCGCATCGAGCGTTTACCCGGGGAATTCTTGAGAAAAGGTCGATTCGACGAACTCTTCTTTGTTGACCTACCGACGAAAGAAGAACGCCAAGATATATTCAAAATTCACCTGTCAAAACGGCGTCGGGAAATTTCTCGCTTCGATTTAGAGCAACTTTCCAATGTTTCCGACGGCTTTTCAGGAGCAGAAATTGAGCAAGGGCTAGTAGCAGCCATGTACGAGGCCTTCGCTCAAGATAGAGAGTTTACGCAGTTAGATATCATCGCGGCCATTAAATCTACATTGCCACTGTCTAAAACCATGACCGAACAGGTCAGCGCCCTCCGAGATTGGGCGAGACAGCGCGCACGGCCCGCTGCGTCTTCCGTCGCTGAATACCAGCGAATGGAATTCTAAAAGCTTTCTCCTGGTCCAAACAGGAGCAAAGGCTAGCAACAGCTAGCAGTTCGATTGAAGAGCCGCCCAGCGGCACCGTTAAATCCAGACCGTTGTTGTTTCTCTCTCAGTTTTATTAGGAGGAAATCCAATGTCTCACTTTAGCACTCTGCGTACCAAAATCACTGATGCCGAAATCCTGAAAGCTTCCCTACGTGACTTGGGCATTTCAGTCAAGTCAGAAGCTGATGTTCGTGGCTATAATGGTCAGCGCGTTCGCTCCGACATCGTGGCGACTCTGGAAGGCGAATACGACCTGGGTTGGTCTCGCAATAGCGACGGTTCCTTTGATCTGATTGCAGACCTCTGGGGCGTTGCCAAAAAGCACAATCAAACTGAGTTAATTAACTCCATTAACCAGAAGTACGCAGTTAACAAGACCTTGGCAGCAGTCAAGCAGCGCGGTTTGCAAAACGCCAACGTCAAGTTGGTAGTGCAAAATTAATAACTCTGCGTGTTTCTAAGCTTGCGGGTTAACCAAATACTGGTTAACCCGTTTTTAGCGAGGATGTAGAGTGTTTTTTTATCCGCTACGTACTTTTTTGCAAGCTTAAGCAGCAGCTTTTTATCTGAAAGTTGCTGCTTTTGTCCTTGACTAGCTAATGCTTCTGGCAAGTGTCGATCGTTTGTTGATAAATTTCAATCATGCGATCGACTTTGCGTTCCCAGTCAAAATGCTCCCGAACCCGCTCCCATCCCGCCCTACCCATACTCTGTCGCATCTCCTGCGACTGAGCGAGCTTCAGCATAGCGTCAGTCAGTCCCTTGACAAAGCCTTCTTTAGAAGCTGGTTCTACTAAAATACCGCAACTGGAATCTATATAATCCATCGGGCCGCCCCAATTGGTGGCAATGACGGGCAAGCCGACGGCCATTGCTTCCATTACCACGGCTCCCCCAGGCTCCCGCAAACTCGGCAGCACCAGTACATCGGCTTGTTGCAGTTTGAGAGCGCATCGATCCTGAGACAACCAGCCACTAAATACAACCCTGGCCTCCTGGCCTAAACGAGCTGTTTGAGCTTCGAGTTCCCCTCGCATCTCCCCATCGCCGATGATTTCCAAAACAGCATCCGTTTGAGCGGCGACGGCTCTGAAGGCTTCTAGCAGCAAGTCTACCCCCTTCCAGTCTGCCAGTCGCCCCAAGAAAACAAAATGGATTTGTTGATTAGGCTCCTTTGATGCCATAGATTCCGATCGCCACACCGATAAATCCACGCCGTTTTCCACAAGTTCGATGATTTTACCCTGCACCCCCGCCGGAAGTGCCTGCTTCGTGCGATCGTTTGCCACTAACACCGTCTCTGCTTTGATTTTACCGGGCAAAAGACGGTTGAACAAGTTGACGAACTGATAACCGATCTCGATTAAAATATCTACTGAACGGTTTTGGCGCGATCGAAATGCCAAAGGAAATTTAACCGCCGTATTCAGTGGCCCCATAACTACCGGCACCCCTAAGGCGAACATCAGGGACGGAAATTTTGCCGAAACTGGTGTCGGCTCGTGAACAATATCAATCTGTTTTTCGCTCACCAGCCGATCGACAATACCGCGCTGTAGCACTTGGGTGTATAGGTGACTGAGCAGCCCTAAAGTAGGCGCACCTAACCTTGGAGGCAAGAATCGCCCGCAATTGTTAAGCAGCCGATGCACCCATGTGTCGGGTACAAAGCGCATTCGATCGCATTCTTCTGGAAACAGCGCTTCGAGTTCAGCTTGAGTGCGCCCGTGTACCACTAACCATGTCTCTATTTGGCGGGATCGAAGTATTCGGAAGTAGTGCACCGGCAGCAATGACTCTCCACCGAATTTGTTAGAGGCATTTTCAGCAACAATTACAATTCGCATAACTTGTTTTCCACCCCATAAAGAGATTTATCTACTAAGCTGTTGTGCATTTAAATTGTATATTTCGGTTTGCGAACAAAAATCTTCAATCCGCTGCCCTTCTAACCCTCAATTACCATACACAATCTAGATGCACAACAGCTTATTTAGAGCGAGCGGTACTTTTAGCGTCAATCATTTTATGATAAATTTCAAGAATTTTTTCTGCCTTTGGCTCCCATGTAAATTCTTTCGCTTTTTCGATACACTTAGCTGACATAACTTGCCGCAAGCGATCGTCTTCGACCAAAATCTGAATTTTATTTGTTAACTCCTGAGTAAGATACTCTCTAGAAGTTGGCTCTATTTTAAATCCAGTTTCTTCAGTCACGTATTCGGCTATACCGCCATTGTTTGGTACAATACAAGGCAACCCACAAGCCATAGCTTCCATTACCACTGCGCCGCCAAATTCCCTAATCGAAGGGAAGCAAAAAATATCCGCTTGCTGGTAATAGTCAAGTGTTTCTGCTTGACCTACCCAACCAGCAAACTTAACTTTTTCTCCTAAGTTAAGCTTCTCTACTTGAGATTCTAATGCTTTTCTTTCTTGCCCGTCACCTACTATTGTTAATTGAACTTTTTCTTTAATTTTTGGTTCTAGTCTATTCACAGCTTCGATGAGAATGTCAGCACATTTGTAAGGAACCAATCGACCTACAAAAAGTAAATTTATCTGGCCACCCTTTTTTGTTTTTGGTTCTTGTTTTAAGAAACTACTGGCAATACCATTTTCGTAAAATAGTTGAATTCTCTGGTCTGGTATCGCAAACAAATCTTTGAGCATATTTAAGGTATATGTTGAACCTGCCAAAATTTGGTCTGCTTTTTTGTAAGTTTCTACATAACCTGGAATTAAGGCTCGACCAACTGCCCTCAAAAAGTTGAATTGAGCAAATTCTTGTTTGGCAGTTTCTTGAAAGCCTGGTGGAAAAGGAATGCCTCCATTGACTGGGCCTAGCAGAAAAGGAGTGTTTTGGCAGGCGCTGACTACCTTAAACGGATACCGCGGCATCATCGGGGTAATTGCATGAACTATGTCATAATCTCCCTTGAGAATTTTGGAGTGAAATTTTTGATATACTTGCTGATTAAATTCTTCATAAATTGGGTAGCTCAAAGCATTATACAGTGGCCAATTTATTTTACCATTCGCGGTAATTTTTTCTACTACTTTGTAATACTGCGTAGCAATCTTTCCTTCTTCAATATAAAAAACTTTTTCGTATTCAGGGTGTTTTTGAATAGCGGATTTATTTCTAGCATGGGTGACAAGTGTTGCATCAACTAGCTTGCTAATTTGTTCAACAAAATTGTACCCCACCAAAGGTACAGAAGCCCATTCAGGATTGCACTGCTCTACAATTAGTAAAACTTTTAATTTTTGGTCGTTCATTGGTTAGATTCCTTTGTTGACGATCGATGAATATTTGGAAGTTGAGTTTTGAAGAGATTAATCGATATTAAGCGTTTTTTTTTTCGATGCGAGAGTCGGCTGTAGAGGTTGATGGAAAAATCCGCCTCTACATCAACACCCGATTTGCAATTACAGGGGAGAAGTTGCAGAAAAAACAAGTTAAGTTGATGGTAACTGATCTACTTAGTAGACTTAGCACTCATTGTAACTTTCTCAATTGATGGGCTTGATGTCTTGTATTCGATCAAGTTGCTGCGCTGTCTGAGCAACCGGCGTTTGTAAAACAGCATCTGACCCTGCAATTGAGGAAATCTCCCCAACACGCAAGATAATGCGTAGAGAGCAGCATCCTTTGATTTTAAGTTTTGCTGCATCCGCCGATAGATGCGGTAGCCAAGTATCGGGTAGCCCCAAAGCAACAACAGGCTCCAGCCGTGCGTAACCCACGCTGTCCCGATTGCTAGCACGGGCAAAACGAATCCCCAGAACCAGATGCTGGTGCTGTCTTTGACCCAGTGGCGTTCGGGGGTGTTTCCGTGCAACCAGGAACCTTCGGCGTAGGCATGGCCTGCTCTTTGACAGCGCTTCCACCACTGGTCAAAACGAGTCATTTGGGCGTCGTGCAAAGTCATTTCTGCATCTAATCGCTCGATTTTCCAACCATTTTGGCGCAGCCGCACGCAGAGTTCCGGTTCTTCACCGGCGATCAGTATGGGGTTGAAACCGCTGACTTGCTCGAAGGCTGATGCCCGCATCATCGAGTCGCCCCCGCAGGCTTTGGCTTCCCCGATCGGGCTGTCCCACTCAATGTCGCAGAGTCGGTTGTATGGTGTGGCATTGGGATACCGCTCGCGGCGGCGCCCGCACACTACAGCTAATTCGGGTTGCGCTGCGAGTTTTTGCTGGGCAAATTCGAGCCACCCATCAACTATGGAGCAGTCGCCGTCTACGAATTGGACAAATTCGATGTCTGGAACTGCTTGTCGCAGGCTGGCAAATCCTGCATTTCTGGCGCGTGCTGCTGTAAAGGGTGTAGATAAGTCGAGTTCTACTGTCTCAGCTCCGAGCGATCGGGCTAATTCCAAGCTGCCGTCTGTTGAGCCGGAATCGACATAAACTACGCAAGCTACTTTGCCGATCGCTGACAGCAAGCACGCTCCGAGGCGAGATCCTTCATTCCGCCCGATAGCAACCAATCCAACTTGTTTCAAAGCTTACCTCTGGAATTCCACTTGCGATCTATTATTTTAATATTTTAGTAAAAGTCAAGCTAATTTCACAATATCTTGATTCCCAAACTTTTAGCGAGTGGCTGTAGTGCGCGTCAAAGCGTGTTTAGCTTATTATATATTAAGTCAAATCCGATCCAGCATTTTTATTTGAGAAGAGTCAACCATGCTAAATATCAGTTCTTTGTTCACCTTTTACTGTGGCGGTCAAGGAATTAGCCATACATTTTTGTCACTTTGTCAGTGGGATTACCCAGACTTTAAAACCCGCATGGTTGTTCCCAGTTGTGCACCGTCATATCGCGGGTATAATATGGTCGAAAGCGTACCCCCATATTTCAGAAGGGTGTACTACAGGCTCGGAAATTTTGCGCAATCTTCTGCTGAAAAGCGTTTTCTGAGAGATATCAATGATTTTGATGCAGTTTACTTGTGGCCTCGCACTTCAATCGAAACTGTTAGAAAGGTAAAGCAGCAGGGGCAAACACTTTTTTTTGAGCGTATTAACTGCTCTACTAAGAAGGCAAAATATATTCTTGACGATGCTTACGGTCGCTTGGGCATTGCTCCCCAACATGGAATTACAGATGCGATGATTCAGCAAGAAGATGAAGAAATGAGCTTGGCTGATTTCATTTTTTCTCCTAGTCCAGAGGTAAAAAAATCTTTTCTCGAAATAGGAGTTCCCGAATACAAACTGATGTCAAGCAGTTACGGGTGGTGTCCCAAGCGTTTCCCAAATATTTCGCCCAAAAAACAGCCATCAGACACCGTTACTGCGCTCTTTGTGGGCACCATCTGCGTCAGAAAAGGAGCTCACTTGCTCTTGCAAGCCTGGGAAAAAGCTGGCATTAAAGGCAGACTGGTGCTTTGCGGAGAGATGGAGCCTGCAATTGCCGAAAGTTGCAGCGATATTTTAGGACGCTCGGATGTAATTCATATAGATTACACGCTCAATATTGCGGGCGTATATGGCGAAGCTGACATTTTTGCCTTTCCGAGTCTCGAAGATGGTGGCCCGATGGTTACTTATGAAGCTATGGCTTACGGGTTGCCAGTTCTCACCTCACCTATGGGAGCGGGGGCCATTGCCCGGGACGGCAAAGATGGGATAGTCATAGACCCTTACGACTGTGAAGCTTTTGTTGAAGGCTTGCGAAAGCTTGCTTTGTCCCCGGAGTTGAGAGCACAGATGGGTTATAATGCTCGCCAGCAAGCCGAGGAATTTACCTGGGAAAAAGTAGCACGCCGCCGGAAAGATTTGATGCAGGAAAAATTGAAAGTTTAGGAATTAGGAGAATTATCTGAAAGAATCCTTGCTCTGCAACTTCCTTTTTCCTGCGAATATTTCTAGGAGTGCATTTTCAGGCTTAGGGTTTTTTGGGGATAATTTTTGCTGGTATTCCGACTGCGGTTGCGCCCGGTGGTACGTCGCAAATCACCACTGCATTGGCGCCTATCAAAGCATGATCGCCGATCGTTACGGAGCGAATAATTTTTGCTCCTGCACCGATATCGACGTGACCGCCAACTTGGACATTAGAAACAATTGTCACCTGTTGAAAAATCATACAGTTCGGGCCAATAGATGCCTCTGGGTGAATGACTATGCCATTAGGATGAAGCATAATGAGTCCCCCTCCTATCTGGCAGTTCAAAGGGATGTCAGTTCCAGCTACAATGCTCCAGAATATATGCTGGATTATGTTGAACCGGGATAAAAAATACCCTAAATTTCCACCTTGCTGCCGCCATTTTTGATAGTCGCGGATAGATTTTAGAAGTTGGCGACTGGGATCCCACCACTGGCAAAGTTTTTCGCGACTCCAATCTGGCTCGGTGGCAGAAACGACAGGTGTAGTTATTGATTGAAGCATTATTTGTGCAAGATAACAGATAAGATATACTGATAATCATGTGACATTCAATTATCAGTATACGATCGCTGGTTGGTGATTGACAATATTTATTTGTTGAAATTCTGTGACAATCCTATTTGAGTTGTAAGGTTTTTGTATGTTGCCAGGTTTTACTGGTAGGCACGGCGGGGTACTAACCTACAAAATGTTACAATTCATACAGAATTACTATATTGTCAACTTGTAATTATTTGGTTGACCGAGTTAATGTCTACTAACAAGCAGTAGCGATCGCACTCTGCCTTCAACAATCACAATTGCCAGAAAACTCGACGATTTCGTACAAGCATCTATCACTATAGAGGCGATAGATCTCTAGTTTATTTAAGTAACAGAAGAGACAGGTCACTTTTTTTGGTACTAATTTAAGGATTGTTTTCGACAGGGCGGGATTTGATAATTTTGGCAGGGATGCCAACGGCAGTTTGACCAGCAGGAATGTCTGATAAAACGACAGCATTTGCACCGATATTTACGTCGTCTCCCAGGTTGACCTTGCCGAGAATTTTTGCTCCGGCGCCGACGTTCACCCGATCGCCCAATTGAGGTGATTCTAGGGGTTTTTCCAAGTAGCGGTTCCCCAGGGTAACGCCTTGGCGGATAATGCAGTCGTCACCAAGAGTGCAGTGTCCATGAACGATGATAGAGCCTTCGTGTTCAATGACCACTCGGCGGCCGAGCTTGACTGTGTACGGCAAATCTATGCCGTAGGTGTTGCGGACTTTTCGGTAGAGCGATCGATATAGAATGCTCAAGGGAGCCCGCAGCAGTTTTGGTTCTACCTGCATTCTCCAGACACCGAATCTTTGAACTGCTACGGCGCGAAATCCCGGTTTTGTCCAATCGCGACCGTGAGCAATCCAGTCTTCTTTAATCTGCTCCCACAATCCGAGTGCAGGGGTTTCTACTTGATTTTCAGTTGCTATTAAATTTGACTCCGTTACCATAAGCTGTACTCAACACTCTGTTTTGTTTAAGTTGTTATTAGATGCCCCAGATATTAAGCTATTTCTCTGGTTTTTAGGGAGTAGTGCACCCGGTTTATTCACTCAAAAACACCAAGTGCTGCGGTGAATTATCTCAAAGAATTGCTTGAAATCCGGAACCCTTGTAGGGAGAAATTAAAATCAGACGATTCATTAATCTAATCCTCTTCTTTCCTTTGTTAAGTGTCCTCAAGTTGTCAACCCTTCGGCTTCGCTGACTGACAAGCTGTCCCAGATCAACTGTCAACTGAAGCAATGTTTGGTTAGCCAGGATTAACGGGGTTTCTCTGGCTTTGATTTATTTACAAACACCTTTTAAAAAATTTTTGAATCTTCAATCTTACCCCCCTTAAAAAATACACTATTCATGATAAAATCGGTGAGCATTTTTGGCGGATCGCCGTCCGGCTTACCTTGAAGTACGCGGCGCACCCTCCAGGCTCCAAAGCCCGAAGCCCAGGTGACATCAGTTAATGCTGTGTAAACCAAGCCGTAGTTTTTGAGAAAGTACCTGCGCCGGGAATCAAACCAATACTGTGGGAGTCGCTTAGGGGGTTTTTTGGTGTCAGTCACACCTGAGCTTTGACCTACTAGGTGTACCACGCGACTTTCAGGTACATACCAGCAACTCCAGCCAGCTTTGTTCGCTTGCAGGCAAAAGTCCATTTCTTCGCAGTACATGAAATAAGCTTCATCCATCAAGCCAATCTTTTCAAATACTTCACGACGGACGATCATGCTGGCTCCAGCTACCCAATCAGTTTGACAGATTTCTTGGGAAATAGGAGGCGCTACATTCCACTTTGCCAATAATTTGGATAAAAAGCGCGTCCGCCAACCAAAATCGAGTTCGGTTAAGAAATCGTGAAACCGAAAAGCTGAATGTTGCGGCGTTCCGTCGGGGTCTTCCAAGCGGCTGCCGGCGATGCCGGCCTCGGGGTTGGAGTCCATGAAATCGACGAGGGCTTTTAAGGCACCTAGGCGAACTACGGTGTCTGGGTTGAGCAGCAGGAAGTAAGGGGGGGGATTGGTGGATTGCAGGACAGGACGTATGAGGGCGTTGTTGCCGAAGGCAAATCCGCCGTTGCGGTCTAGGGGAACGAAGGATGCCCATTCGCTCCAGCCTTCTGCTGCGATCGCGGCTGCTATTTGTTCGCTAGAATTGTCGCCTGATGCGTTGTCGGCAACTGCAACTCGCATACCGGGGAGCGATCGCACTTCGGTAACTAGAGAGCGCAAGCAGTCAATGGTTAAACCAGGGGTTCGGTAGTTAACAATGACAACCAGCAGTGGATACGGGTGATTGGACTCGCTGGCTTTGGACATAAGTGCAGTTGTTGGTTTAACAACTTTTTAGCTCAAGTTGTACCCCTATGGCAAGCTGGCGCGATCGCCATTTGAGGCATCGCCTACTTTTTTGATAGTTCGGGCATATTTTACAAAAGCGGTCACTCTTATTAAGCTCTTCTGTTGAAAAGCCTGCTTTACTGCCAAGAAAAACCCCAAAAATGCCCAAAAAATCTTCAAAAAAAGATTGTATATAAGGGTTTGAGTATTATTGGATATGTCTATTTATTTCCATAGAAGTGTGACAATCGCAATTGTATAAGCTGGGATTCCATTTCGGGGTCGTAGGCTCCCTCGCGACTGTTAATTAAATCGGCCCAAGGTAGGCTTTGAGTTTCAGCCTGCAATTTTTCCACCAAGTCTGCGACGCGTCCGATGGGTTTAGCGGGAACACCGGCAACTATATCGCCTTCTGCGACATCTTTGGTGACGACCGCACCGGCGGCGACGATCGCATTTGGGCCGATGGTGACGTTGCGGAGGACGATCGAGTGATAGCCGATAAATACGTTGTCACGGATGTCTATTTTGCCCACAGCATCTAGTTTGACGTTGTAGGCTTGATTGAGCATGGCGATCGCTCCGTCGTGGCCGATCAGGATAGAGCTGGAAAAGTGGACGTTGTTGCCGATGCGGACGTAGGAGGGGTCTGTAAACACCGTGCTTGGCAGGATCGTGCAATTTTCGCCGATCGAGTACAGGTTGCCGTGAAGGCGGAGAAATTGGGTGTACTCCTCGGAACTTGGCTCGCAGAATTTGACGTAGAGGCCTCGGAACTTGCCATAGCGCATGGCAAAGTGGCGAAGGATTTTCTGAAAGATTGATTTAATCATTTTCCTGAGCCTGGGTAGATTTAAGCCTATTCGTAGACATACTAACCGCTGTTGTGTCAGGAGGTAGATCTGACAATATGACAACGTTGGCACCAATGTTCGTGTCCTGCTATACAAATACTAGACAAGTCTAGACATTTGGTTCTTACTTCATCGGGAGCATGGGAGCGGTTATCCCTCAGTAAGCTTTCACGATGAAAGCCAAGCGCGATAAATTAATTGCTGCGTTCAAATCCCTGTCCATCGAATGACCGCAACTTCCACAGTTGTAAGTTCTTTCTTTTAGTGGCATATCTTGGGTATGTCCACAGCTTGAGCAGGTTTTGCTTGACGGAAACCAGCAGTCAGCAACAATTATTTCACAGCAAAACTTTTTAGCTTTGTATTCCAGTTGACGTTTGAATTCATGGAATCTAGGACTTACGCATTGACAAAAAGCATTATCTATGTACTCTCGGCCATAGCATCACTCTGAAGGTTCGCAAAAATATGCTCACGTATAACTAAAGTGAACATATTTCTTTGTACTTGATACCAAGTACCAATTATCTTTTCAGACCGCATCAACTCCAATTTAACAAATGCTTGAAGTGAACAAAATATATGAGTCTTGATTGCATTGGTATTTCTCACCATGAAACGACAAATTTCACAAACTTGTTTGATTGCTCTGTGAAAGTTTTCAATGCCCCAATGAGTATCATGAATCGTCACAAATTGACTTCTAGTTGTTTATCCGAGTTCTTCCGAGTTTGGTAAATATAAAATATAGTGTCTAGAGTCATCTTTTTTTAACACTTTCCTAAACAATTTTATAAATCCAAATTCTTTCAAATGAGTGATTATTCCTTCACCTGAAACCTCCATAATCTCTACTGCACAATACTTTTGAGGTTTACTGGAGACAGTTCTATTCTTTTTAACTGCGAATAAAAAACCCAATTTCTGGTTTCTGAGAAATTTTAAATTTTCTACCCCTGAATACCAACTATCACCCGTCACTATTTTTTTTTCACCCCCCAATTCATGATTTCCGTCATCATTTCTCTAAAATATTGATTTTTTGTTTTTCCCTCTTCTCGATCATATATTCTATAATTGATCGGGACTGAATTACCATTAATGTCACTATAATACAGGGTGATTAAGTTTAACCCTATTATCGTTTTATGGTATTTGCCAGACCAAAAACGACCGATTAGTTTTGTGCTTTTGGGGTCGCTATAAGGTTTTTATATTACTGTATCATCAATACTCAGTATTCCTCCTTCTAAGGTGATAATATTCTGAGCTGTCTCGAATAAATCTTTCGGTTCATATCTTTCTCTTAATAAAAATCGATTGATAGAATCATGCGAAACATCTCCCAATATTTCTGCTAACCTATTACACCCCCCAAACTTTGGTTCTAAGAGCAAAAATAAAATATACTTTTCGGCGTTGCATTGTGCTGTCGAGGGTTTGGTAGTTTTTCTCATTGTCAAATACCTGGAAAGTAGACTACTCATATTGATTGATCGATTCACTATTTTGTGATTTTGTCAATGCGTAAGTCCTAGATATTGATTAACAAAGGCACATAGAGATAGGGTATCGATCGATTGCCCCGGCAAACGTTCCGGATTCAATCCCTGTAAAAGCCCATCCGTCAATACGCTATAGGAACCACTTGCCAACTCGTAGGCCGGTTCGATCGCCTGGGATGCGGCCACAAAACAGCGACTAAGTAGGTCGGCACAAAAAAACATAACTATGTTAAGATAAGTAAAAAAAAAGAATATATCTACTGAGGTAATTCAATATATGGGTGGTAGATTAAGGGTATTCCTGACTCAACAGCAAGACAAAACTCTCTTAAAACTGAGAACTGCGGATGTACCACAAAAAGTCAAAGACAGAGCAGAAGTAATTAGATTAAATGCACATGGCTGGTACGTTGAAAAAATAGCTGCTCATTTTAACTGGACTCCACAAACAGTGAGAAAGGTTTTACATAAATGGTCGCATCTAGGCATGGAAGGGCTTTGGGAGTCACCTGGTCGAGGAGCCCTTCAAGTGTGGAAAGAGGAAGATATAGAGTTTTTAAAAGAATGCCTCAAAAACGAACCACGTACATATAACAGTCTTTAATTAGCCCAGAAATTAGAAAAAGAACGTTCTGTTAAACTAAGTGCTGCTCGATTAAGACGCATACTAAAAAAAAGGTTTATTTGGAAAAGAGCGAGAAAAAGTCACAAAGGAAAACAAGACCCCATAGTACAAGAAACGAAGCAATCCGACTTAGATATGTTGCAATTAGAGGCAGCGGCGGGAGGAATTGACTTAAAGTATTTAGATGAATCAGGGTTTTGTATGTGGAGTGAACCAGGTTATACTTATTACCCAATAGGTGAGCAAAAACGGTTAGAACAAACGAAACGGCGTGGTCGTAGACTAAGTATTGTCGGACTTCTTCAACCTGACATCAGTTTTGTCTACGGTTTGGTAATTGGAGGTGTCGATCGAAAAGCTTATATCAAAATTATGGAACTCCAAGCCCAGGAAGCTGCTGAGATTGGACGACCGAGAGTAATTGTACAAGACAACGGCCCAATACACCGATGCAAAGAAGTCCAAGAGTTATGGCCACATTGGGAAAAGCAAGGTTTATATATCTTCTTTTTACCCAAGTATTGTTCGGAAATGAACCCCATTGAATTGGAGTGGCAACACATTAAGAAAGATGAGTTGGCTGCGACATTTGTTTGATGATGAATTAGAACTCGCCTACGCCGTAATTCATGGAGTAGAAGCTAGAGGACAAAGGGGAAATTACACTACGCAACGTCTTAAGTTTAACTCCAATTAGGTAACTTAATGTTTTGTTACATAGAGTGGTTTTTTCCCGCCTACCTACTTAATGCTTTTGTTAAAACTCAGGAACTCGCCATGTCGAAAGGCTTCGATGACTTTGTTGCCAAACCGTTCCGAGAGGCAGTAATTTTCGAGAAGATGGCGCGACCTTTGGGAGTTCGCTATATCTATCAAGAGGAGTCGCCGAGGAAGTCCGAACAGGATGAGCCTGTTGTGCAACTGACTTCTGAGTCGCTGTCTGTGTTGCCGAGGGAGTCGATTGAGAAGCTTTATAAAGCAGCCGCTTGTGGAGACGAGCAAGCGGTAAGGCTGTTGATTGAGCGAGTTGCGCTGTCGCAGAAGCAAATTGCTGCGGCTCTAACTAAATTAGTTGACAATCAATACTTCGGACAGTTTTTTAACGGCTCTGTAAGCGTTACAGCGTAAGCCATGGCATTTTTAATGATTTTTTGAAACGAGCGGGCTAGAATTAAAGATTGAAAAAATAGTCATCTCTATAGCCATCAAGGGTTTGAGAGCCTCGATTAGATCTAAAACTGTCCGAAGTATTGGACAATATGAGCTTAGATATTATCAGCGATTTGACTCAGAAGTGCTTTTCGGCCGATTGTACGATCGCCCAATCCCAAGACAGTTCTCAAAGTTAACTCCCTGTTTAGAACCCCTACCTCATACCATTTTTCTAAAGATCCGATAGAGATCGAACACGACAAGACATTGTAATTTATACACTTTCCCTGTTTGCTAAAGTCTGTCATAACTTAAAAAAAATGGTATTAGCGCTCTTTCGTCACTTTCATGAGAGTAAATTCTCGAAGACACGACAGCAAAGGATCTCTTGCCAAATGCTCCCAACGCCAGCAAGGTGTTAGAAAATCGCTCCACAAAACCATATCAGATTAGCATTATCAAATTATGGTCAGATTTTTCCTTTCTTAGAGTGATGAAAGAGCGTTAGTCGGGTCAAGCAGCGATCGCGAGTGGGACTTGGGCGGTCAGCGCTTTATATTCGGGGAAAGAGTTTGTCTTTGGCGATCGGGAAGCTGCACCAACATCAGCATCAACACGATCGCTAGTACCGCCAACGCCCGAAGCTGTATTGCCAGCACCAACACCACCATCACCCGAAACACCCGCAGCAGAACCCCTCCCCGTTCAATTCACGGAAAGCAGCCTGACTCACTGACTTCAAGTACCCGATAAAGAAGCGACGGTCGGGTTTACCGTTGATATGTCCGTCAAAGAGCTTTCGCGGGACGCGAACTTTCCGCGATCGACGATCGCAGTCTGCTACTTACCCGAGCCAACAAGTATAAATTAATACCCTAAAATTTTTTAAAAAAGGATATGTGTAACAGGAAATAAAAATTAATAAATTTTTAAAGATCGAAAGTTTTTTTTTAGCGCAAATTCAAGTAATCTGTATCTTGAGGTTCAAAACCAGCCAGACCTAGCTATTTTTAGCTTAAATGGCCGATTTAACTCAAATTCCAGGAATTCAAAGCCTCTGGGAAAAAACGTCTGGTGATTCTCAAATTTGTGTAGCGGTACTTGACGGCTTAGTAGATCGGACTCATCCTTGTTTTGCCGGAGCTGACCTGAAACGGCTGCCGACATTAGTGCAGGAAGAAGTCTGCGTTACCGGTGCGATGTCTTTGCACGGTACTCACGTTGCCAGCATAATCTTCGGGCAGCACGGCTCGGAGATACCGGGAATTGCTCCTAGGTGTCGGGGATTGATAGTTCCGATCTTTTCCGATAACCGCTCTCGGGTGTCTCAGCTAGACATGGCTCGCGCGATCGAAACTGCTGTGAATGCCGGCGCTCACATCATCAACATCAGCGGCGGTCAACTTACCGAAATAGGTGAAGCCGAAGGCTGGCTGGAGAGTGTTGTGGAACTGTGCAGCGACAACAACGTATTAATTGTGGCTGCTGCTGGGAACGACGGCTGCAATTGCTTGCACGTCCCCGCAGCCCTTCCGGCAGTCTTGGCAGTGGGAGCAATGGACGATCTCGGTCGGCCTCTAAACTTCAGCAACTGGGGAGAAACCTACAGCAATCAGGGTATTCTCGCCCCAGGAGGAACTTAGATGTATTTTACGATCGCTCTCTAATTTTTGCGCTAAAAAAATTTATTTGACTATTAATAAAATTAATAGTTGATTTTTTCGCGAGCTATCTATACTATATATAAGTTAATATTTTCATTCACACTTTTAGAATAGCTAAAATTCGATGATGAAACAGCCCCGCCCTCTGAAATATGATTTTTATAAATTTTACTTGACAGATTTCAAATGTTACTGTACTGTTGTAAAGGTATAGAAATACCAGTCAAACGGTAAGGTACATCTCAAAAACTTGATAGTCAACTAGATGATCGGATCAAATAAACTTGTGACTAAGATTCTAAGAGTCCGTATATTTGATCGTAAAATCAGTTGTACCGGGTACAAATAAATCTAAAATCCTTATCCTGCTTAGGCTTATCTATTTTAGACTTATCTGTTATTTAGGGAGATGTCTATTAAGTTTGACTCTTGGTAATCCTGAAATATCAGGGCTTTGATAACGATGGATTAACCGTTTTACTTCGTAATTATCCTTGCCATGCAGAACTACTTGATTCTTTTAAAACGATATTCCGGGCTATTTTTAGATAGCCAAATGGCTTATTTTTTATAACTTTGAGCCACTACGAATAATTAAATCAATTTAATTTTCGTCCCTGACTTGTATTTGATTCAAGAGTTTTATACTTCTAGCCTTGTAAAACTTGTATTATGGTTCCCCTAACTGTTCCGAGTCTTGTTAAATGTTAGATACATTAAGCACCATATCCCAGGGAAATAATAGTATTTGTATTGCCGTTTTGGATGGCCCTGTCGATCGGAATCATCCTTGTTTCCAAGGTGCAGATTTAACTTATTTGCCCACCTTAGTTAGAGGGGAAGCTCAAACTAATGGCAATATGTCCATTCACGGAACTCACGTTGCCAGCATTATTTTTGGGCAACCGGGTAGTTCGGTGCAGGGAATAGCTCCCCGATGTAAGGGAATAATAGTGCCGATCTTTGCCGACGATCGCCGCAAGACATCCCAGCTAGATTTAGCTCGGGGAATCGAGCAAGCGGTCAATGCAGGAGCACACGTTATTAACCTCAGTGGGGGTCAACTGACCGACTTTGGCGAAGCTGATGGGTGGCTGGAAAATGCGGTTCGTCTGTGTCGAGAAAACAACGTCTTGCTCGTTGCAGCGGCTGGAAATAATGGTTGCGATTGCCTGCACGTACCCGCAGCGTTGCCCGCAGTGCTAGCAGTCGGGGCGATGGATGCAAATGGCAAACCCTTGGGATTTAGCAACTGGGGTGAAACCTATCAAAACCAAGGTATTCTTGCCCCCGGCGAGGATATTTTGGGGGCTAAACCCGGTGGTGGCACCGACCGTCTCAGCGGTACGAGCTTTGCCACTCCGATTGTCTCAGGTGTAGCAGCAGTGCTGCTGAGTCTTCAGCGGGAGCGGGGAGAAACCCCCGACCCCCAAAAAGTTCGTCAAATACTGTTGCAGAGTGCTTTACCCTGCGACCCTGACTTGCCAGAAGAAACCAGGCGGTGTCTGACAGGCAAACTGAACATCCCTGGAGCAATAACGTTACTAAAAGGAGGAAATATGGCAGAGAATTTCGCATCAGTGGGTGCATCAGAAGTAGAAGCTACAGGCTGTGGTTGTGATGGCAGCCTGAGCAATACGGGTGAAGCGATCGCCACCGCGCAAGGGCAATCGCCTCAAACCTCGGTTGCAACAGCAGCCACTGCGACTGCTGGGGCTGTCCCCAGCAACACCCCAAACTTGCAAGATTTGATTCAATCGTTTCCCACTGCTACAACCCAACAACCAATGATGCCAAATTTAACTGCTAATTCCGTCACCGCCAGCCAAGCCCCCAGCGAAATCGCTGACATGGGTCAGATTGTCTATGCCCTAGGAACCCTCGGTTACGACTTCGGAACCGAAGCTCGTCGGGACTCGTTCAAACAACTGATGCCCCCTTTTAACTTTGGGACAACGATGGTTCCGGCGAACCCCTACGATGCCCGTCAGATGGTGGACTACCTGGACGCCAATATTTCTGAGGCGCGATCGCTCATTTGGACGCTTAACATTGAACTGACTCCGGTCTATGCGATCGACCCCACTGGTCCCTTCGCAGCCGAATCCTACCGTGCTCTCCACGAACTCCTCGCGGGTCAAATTCAACCAGAAAACGATTCAGAATACGTCGAGCGCGTCAGCATACCAGGCATCTTGACCGGGCGCAAAGTCAAGCTATTTTCCGGTCAAGTTATTCCGGTAATTGAACCCCAAAGCACCCGTGGCATCTACGGCTGGAAAGTCAACAACTTGGTCACTGCCGCGATGGACGCGGTACAAGCTGAAGACGGCACTGCTGACGAAGACCGCATCCGCAAAACCTTAGATGGCTTCCTCAATCGCATCTACTACGACCTCCGCAACTTAGGAACCACATCCCAAGACCGCGCCCTCAATTTCTCTGTCACTAACGCTTTCCAAGCGGCCCAAACCTTCAGCGAAGCGGTTGCTGTGGGCATGGAACTCGACAGCGTTACTGTTGAAAAAAGTCCCTTCTGTCGCATGGATAGCGACTGCTGGGATGTGAAATTGAAATTCTTCGACCCTGAAAACAGCCGTCGTGCCAAGAAGATTTTCCGCTTCACCATTGATGTGAGCGATCTGATTCCTGTTACTTTGGGCGAAGTTCGTTCTTGGTCTTCACCGTACTAAAAGGCGACACAATTTGAGTGAGAGTGCAATCACAAAAAGCACTCTCGCCAAGAGAGCTAAATTTGTTCACCCTATCAATGCGGAGAATCCTCAATCATGCGACTTCCTCTATTGTCTCCCCCAGTCAAACGCCCCCATTTCATCCAGCCTGCGCTGTGCGTAGATGTGGAAAATGGTAATCCCGATGATTTGGTGCATATTCGGATGGATCTGCTTCATGGTGCTAACTATAACGATCCTTCAGCCTATGCCAACCGCAGTTTCAACCAAGTGATGCACTCTAGTGCCAGCCAAAGTGCAGCCAGCCAGGGCTGGGGTGGCTTTGGGGGCATGGGACGATTCTATTAACGAGCCACTAGCCACTAATCACCATGCCTCAGCAAACTGAAATCCTATGGCAAATTGGTCAACCTGGTAAAGGAAGTCAGGAGTTTTCGCAGGTAGGTGGGTGGCACGCTGAATTTACCTATGTTGTTGGGTCAGATAAAGACCCCATTAACCAGCCACAGATGCCATCGCTGCTAGTGGTTCCAGCTTGCAAAACCAAACCGCAGAGGAAGGGAAAGTACCTTTTTTCCACCGACAAACTGAATATCCAATTCACCCTTGGCAAAAACTACAGCACAGGCGAACTTACACTCTTTTACAACTTTTTTGGTTCTCAAGTTGACACCCTTTTGGTTGATGGTGAGCCAGTGACCGAACTCGTCGGGGTCGGGTCAGGCAAGCCAACCAAAACCCAGATTCCTTTGCCAGCCCTCAGCGCCGGGAAACATATCTTGACCCTGACCACCGCTGTTGGTTTGGGAGATGGGGCACACCGGATCGACTACCTCAAGCTAGAGGGGATTGTGGCTTCCCAGCCACCGCAAACCCTCCAAACACCTAAAGAAACTAAGGAAACTAAGGAAACTAAGGAAACTATGGCTAATGAGAAAAAGGAAACGGGTAAGGAGAAAACAGAAGTAACACCCTCTGAGGTCTCCTCCACGCCAGAACAGAAAAAGTCTTACGTGCCGACTTCCCAGACAGGGCTGCAAGATTATTCCTTCTGGTGCGACTACGCCAAGAAGCAAGCCAAGAAGTCAGAAAAACACCCTAAACCCTTCCGCCGGGGCCGCATCTGGGCCTAATCCCTAGCCTGTCTTGTTATCATCGTCCACTTAATGACTGACTGTTCGCTCTATGCAATCCACCACACTGCTCCAAATTAAGCCCCACTTTCATGTCGAGGCGATCGAGCCAAACCAAGTCTACCTCCTTGGCGAACAGAGCAACTACGCCCTCACCGGGCAACTCTACTGCCAAATCGTGCCTCTTTTGAATGGGCAACACACCCGGGAGCAGATTGTCGAAAAATTTGATGGGGCAGTCCCAGCGGAACACATTGACTATGTGCTCGATCGGCTCGCAGAGAAAGGCTACCTCACCGAGGTAGCCCCGGAACTATCCTCGGAAGTGGCAGCATTTTGGAGCGAGTTAGGGATTGCACCCCCCGTAGCAGCCGAGGGGCTACAGCAGCCGGTGACGCTGACAACGGTGGGCGATAACATCAGTGAAGTCACGGTTGCTGCCCTGGCAACTGCCCTGCGGGACATGGGCATTCCGGTGCAAAATTCCGCAGATGCAGATTCTTCAGTGGCGTTGAACATCGTCTTGACCGATGACTATTTGCAGCAGGAACTAGCCGCCATCAACAAGCAGGCTCTGGAGCGCCAGCAAACTTGGCTGCTCGTCAAGCCAGTAGGCAGTGTCCTGTGGTTGGGACCGGTGTTTGTTCCGGGAAAGACGGGGTGTTGGGGCTGTCTTGCCCATCGGCTGCGGGGCAACCGCGAAGTTGAGTCGTCGGTCTTGGTGCAAAAACAAGCCCAGCAGGAGCGCAATGGTCAGCATGGGTCTGTGGCGAGCTGCTTGCCTACGGCACGGGCGACGCTGCCTTCGACCTTGCAAACGGGGTTACAGTTCGCCGCCACCGAGATAGCCAAGTGGATTGTCAAGCAACACGTCAATGCCACTGCGCCGGGAACGGCACGCTTCCCAACCCTCGACGGCAAGGTGATCACCTTCAACCAGACAATTCTGGACTTGAAAAGCCATATCTTGATTAAGCGGCCGCAATGTCCGACCTGTGGTGACCCGGAAATTATGCAGCGACGAGCGTTTGAACCGCTGAAGCTAGAATCGCGCCGCAAGCAGTTCACCCATGATGGTGGTTACCGTACCACCAGCCCAGAACAGACCTTGCAGAAATACGAGCACTTGATCAGCCCTGTTACGGGAGTGGTAACGGAACTGGTGCGGCTCTCTGACCCGACTAATCCCTTGGTACATACCTACCGGGCGGGGCATAGCTTCGGCAGTGCCACCACCCTACGGGGGCTGCGTAATACCCTAAAATACAAGAGTTCTGGCAAAGGTAAGACCGATAGCCAATCCCGAGCTAGTGGTTTGGGCGAGGCGGTGGAACGCTATTCGGGCATCTTTCAGGGAGACGAACCCCGCAAACAGGCAACCCTGGCGCAACTAGGGGACTTGGCAATTCATCCAGAGCAGTGTTTGTACTTTAGCGATGAGCAGTATGCCAATCGGGAGAGCTTGAACGCTGAGGGTTCAGCGGCAGCCTATCGCTGGATTCCCCATTGGTTTGACGCCAGTAAAGCGATCGACTGGACACCAGTGTGGTCGTTGACTGAGCAAAAGCACAAATATGTACCTACTGGCTTTTGCTACTACAACTACCCCATGCCAGACGCTGAGCGCTTCTGTAAGGCGGATTCCAACGGTAATGCAGCAGGCAACACCCTGGAAGAAGCAATCTTGCAAGGGTTTATGGAACTGGTGGAGCGCGATTGTGTAGCTCTGTGGTGGTACAACCGCCTCAGCCGTCCGGGGGTGGACTTGACGAGCTTTGACGAGCCATACTTTGTCCAGTTACAGCAGTTCTACCGGGAACAGAACCGGGAATTATGGGTGCTGGATTTGACTGCTGACTTGGGAATTCCAGCCTTTGCAGGTCTATCTAATCGCACGGTGGGTTCAGAGCGAATAGCTATTGGTTTTGGGGCACATCTCGACCCGAAGATTGCCATTGTTCGTGCCCTCACTGAAGTGAGCCAAGTTGGGCTGGAGCTTGACAAAATTCCTGACGAGCGGATTAAGGGTGAGTCGAGAGACTGGTGGCTAGAAGTGACTCGAGCAAGTCATCCTTGTTTAGTCCCAGATGCATCGCAGCCGCTTAAGACTGCCAATGATTACCCGAACTCTTGGAGTGATGACATCTACACAGATGTGATGAATTGTGTGGAGAGGGCCCAAGCAGTAGGGCTAGAAACACTGGTGTTAGACCAGACGCGACCGGACATTGGCTTGAGCGTGGTCAAAGTGATTGTACCGGGAATGCGAACCTTTTGGTCGCGGTTGGGTCCAGGGCGGCTCTATGATGTGCCGGTGAAGTTGGGATGGCGAACCGTGCCCCTGCCTGAAGCAGAGATGAACCCTACAAATATACCGTTTTAAGTCTTTTTAAAGTTTGCAGGCGACGGCTTCGCTACGTGCCAAATGTCGTCCTAATAGGCTTCTTTCCAAAGAAGAAGAGGATTGACCCACCTCAACGGGTCAACAAACCAAACAACAAAATGAGGAAATTACTCATGGAAAAGAAGAACATTCTGCCCCAACAAGGCAAACCAGTGATGCGGAGCACCACTGGTAAACTCCCCACCTACTTGGCTGAACTCTCTGAGGAATCTCTCGGTGATGCTGGTGTGGGAGCATCTGCCACTACTTGTATGACTGCCTTCGATGGTGCGGAAGCATCTATCACTCATTGTATGACTGCCTTCGATGGTGCGGAAGCATCTATCACTCATTGTATGACTGCCTTCGATGGTGCGGAAGCGTCTGCCAGTACTTGTATTACTGCCTTCGATGGTGAGTAAGGATATGTAGCCTAGCTTACTTCAGTGGCACTACAGTTAACCTCCAGTTGCCATAGAAGTGATTTACTAGGCTGTGAGTTGTTGACGAGGTTAAAGATGTCGAGTTGCGAGCAAAACTTTACTTTATCCTGAGTTTTGTACACTTTCTTCATCTACCTCGTCTTCATCTTACACCTCCCAAAAGACAGGCGCTACAACGCTTCGGCGTTTAGCGGTGTGAAAAATGGGAAATTAATCGCCATCAGGTCAATCTCAGTGGCGATTAATTTCCACTAAATATTTTTTGCTAAAAAAGCAATCCGTACTTTGTTGTTAAACTTAGGCAATCCATTAAAATTAGCAACAAAAATTACTAAGATGATTACCCTAACTTCTATGCTTCAAAATAATCGTCTCAAAGACCGCCGTATTCAGTTTATCCGAGCCCATCAAGAGGCTTTTGATGTTGAGCCAACCTTCCCTCTCCCTCTTTTTGAAGAGGTAATTCTTGAGATTGAAGGTTCTTGTTTTGTTGAATCCTCTTGCCAAATTGAAGGTGGCCGAGTGCTAGCAGGGCGTCATGAGGTTTGTAAATATCCTGGAAAGTCTTGGCCGGAATCGCTAACTCATGCGTTTAAGTTATTAGATAAAATTGAGAATCAGTTGGGTATACGCATTAATCGTAACTCGTTTGAGCAGTTTGCAGCAGCACATATTGGCTCTCGTAAAATCACGAACAACAGTATTGGCATTCACTTGGGTTCAAAGCTGGAAGATTCCAGTGCAGTCTTCTATGTTTATATCGATGACGAGGAAGATCCTGAAGAATTAGCAAGGACAGCAATCGCTCTTGATGGCGGTCACTATTCAGATGAATTAACACAGGTTTTGATTAGAGATACTTGGGCAATTAGCTTTAAACTTTTCTTGGATGGTCGTAGTCGCGTCGAGCTATGTCCTTATGCTCCAGCACAGCCAGGATCATTAGGAATTAGAGGAAAGTATCTTACACCCTACATACAAAAACACTTTTCACCGAAGGTAAATTCTATTTTCAGGGGTTCTTATCTCCTTATGACACGCTTCTCTAAAGACTATGCAATGCCAGTCTTATGGTTTTACTTCACAAACATCAAAGACATACCAAAATATTTTCTATTTAATAGTTTAGGTGATAAGATATACGATTATTGTCAAAGTCAAAGTTGCATCACGGGTACTGGTGTGGCTGTTGCAGAGCCAGAGTTAGAGAAGACTCGATTAGAAAATTTTTGCTTTTACTACGATCAACGTGACGGATGTCAGCCACGTCCTGGTTTTGAATTTTCTTAAAAATGACCTAATATTTCGCAATTTCCCTTTACTAACATCCTCCAATAATCCCGTTCTGAAACTCTATGCTTCAAAATATTCAAAATAATCGTTTCAAAGACCGCCGTATTCAGTTTATCCGAGCTCATCAAGAAGCTTTTGATGTTGAGCCAACCTTTCCTCTCCCTCTTTTTGAAGAGATAATTATTGAAATAGAAGGTATATGTAGTGTTAAACCGTCTTGCAAAGTTGAAGGTAGTCAACTGCTAGCAGGACGTTATGAGACTGTTGTTCTCCCTATGAGAAAAACTTGGCCAAAATTGCTAACTCATACGTTTAAGTTCTTGGATAAAATCGAGAATCGGTTAGGTGTACGTCTCAATCGTAAATCGTTTGAGCAGTTTGTCGCAGCACATATTGGCTCCCGCAAAATTATGGATAACACGATTGGCATTCACTTAAGTTCAAAGCTGGAAGATTCCAGTGTGATGCTGTATATCCATCTCGACACGGAGGAAGATTGTGAAGAATTAGCAAGGACAGCGATCGCTCTTGATGGTGGTCACTACTCAGATGAATTAACACAGGTTCTGATTAGAGATATGGGCGTCATCGGTTTTGAACTTTTCTTCGATGGTCGTACTCACCTGACTCTATGTCCTGTTACTCCAGCACAGCCTGGATCATTAGGAAACAGAGGAAAGTATTTGACACCATACATACAAAAATACTTTTCAGAAAAAGTGAATTCCATTTTCAGGGAATCATCTATCTTCAAAATATGCTTCTCTAAAGCTTATGCAAGGCCAGTTTTAGGGTTTTACTTCAAAAACCTCAAAGACATACCAAAATATTTTAGGTTTAATAGCTTAGGTGATAGGATTTATGGCTTTTGTCAAAGTCAAACTTCTATCATTTTTTCTGGTGTGTATGTTACAGAGCAAGAGTTAGAAAACAGTCGATTAGAAAATTTTAATTTTTACTACATTCGATATGAAGAATATTAACTACATCCGTAATTTTGATTGTTTTTGAAAAAGATTCTGATGAGGAAATCAAAACTGAAGACTACTAGAGCAATTTCCACTCTGATGCGGTACACCACAAGGAACGCAAGTATTCTGCCCCTAAAGTTGGATTGACTTTACAGGTTTGGAAACCGCTATACATCCTGCACTCAGCACAATAAAATCCGAACAATAGGCAACGCCGCCAATCAGAACATCATGAATCTATCTTTCAAACAGCGCGTCAAACAGTCGTTCAACAGTCTGAAAAAAATGATAACCTTCTAACATTACACTGCTCCAATTGTTAACATCAAATAAGATTCCATTTATAATAATTTCATCGATCGCTATTGCCATTGACTCACTTTCCCAATCATCGTTTCCCATTATCTACGCCATGAGCAATCACCCTTTCGCGGTTTCCCTCAACCCTTTTGTCCAAGTCAAAAGCGCCGAAGACTACTACACCCTGCACTCGGCAGAATCCGATCCGACCGCTTTGCTAACCCTTGCCACAACGCCCGGAATCGGTATGGCTCTGGATCGTCTCAAGGAAGGCAACACCACCACCGCATCTCTCGTGCAAGGGTTAGCCGAACTCGATGGTCGGGCAGCCGGGGAACAGTTTGCAGTGACGCTACAACAATTGGATGAGCGGAGTTGGCTCAGTTACGCTGTGTTGCCGCTGGCAGTGGCGGTTCCGATGGTGGATTCTGCTGAGTTGAATTTGACCGAACTCTACTGGACACAAACCCGTCTGGGCCTGTCCCGCTTTGCCTACCAACATCCCTATGAAGGCACAATGGTGCTGGAGTCCCCGCTCTCGAAGTTTCGGGTCAAGCTCCTCGACTGGCGAGCAAGTGCGCTCCTGGCTCAACTCGCCCAGCCCCAAACCTTAGCAACACTGACGCCACCGCCCTACCTCGGACCAGAAACTGCCTATCAGTTCCTCAATTTGCTTTGGGCTGCGGGGTTTCTGACGGCTGACCCTGAACCCCCCTCGCTCCAGCTTTGGGAGTTTCACAACCTGCTGTTCCATAGCCGCAGCCGCTTGGGTCGTCATGACAATCCAACAGTAGATGAAAAGTTTGACCAGTGGTCGAATTTCCCGGTGGTGAAGCCGCCCATGAGCGACCGGATTGTACCGCTACAGCGTCCGCATTTGGGGACGTTGATGTGTAACGATGCCACGCTCACGCAAGCGATCGAAGCACGAAAATCCGTTCGAGATTATGATGAGAACCATCCAATGTCGGTCGAGCAACTGGGCGAACTACTGTATCGCACTGCCCGTGTTAAGGAATTAATTAACCAAGACCAGCTAATTAGTAAAGATTTGCAAAAAAAGTTAGGTACTGTTGCAGATTTTGACTATGGCGAGTTGAGCCGACGGGCTTATGCTGGTGGCGGGGGAATGTATGAATTAGAAATTTATCCGGTGGTACGGCATTGTCAAGGCTTGAATTCAGGGGTGTATCACTACGACCCTCTCAATCACCAGCTAGAGCAGCTACTAGAATGGGGGGATGATATTTTAGTTGCGTTAGGTTATGGCTTGGTCGAGAAATTCTGGGATCCACGTCCACAAGTGACGTTAGTAATTACAGCACGGTTCGGTCGCATATTTCGTCGCTATTACGCTATCGCTTATTCGACTGTGCTTAAGAATCTTGGACTGCTCTATCAAAACTTTTACTTGGCGGCAACCAATATGGGTCTGGCTCCCTGTGCAGTGGGGGCTGGGGATAGCGATGCTTTTGGTCGAGCGATAGGCCTAAACTATTTGGAAGAGTCGGCTGTCGGAGAATTTTTGCTCGGGTCGTTGCCCAACCGCAATGTTGAAGCAAGTGGACTGGAGTCGATTGAGGTTGATAGCTCAGAATATCAGACTGAGACTATGGTCTCGGCTAGGGAGACTGAATTGGGTGGAGTTGAGGCTAAGCCTGAGTCTGGTGAGACAGGAGTATTGAGAAATCAGCTTGAGCCAGTTGGGCTAGTGGCAGAAATTCCGCCGCCTGGGGTGTGGGACAGTTCTGACAATACCTCGGTAAAAGTTGAGGACATTGGGGCTGAGGCTGTTGACTTGGCTCCTTCAGATTTACTCTCCCAGACTCCAGATTCATCCAGTGTCGCTGAGGGTGAAAGATCGTCAGCGGCGGTTTCAGCTAGTAAAGTTGATAGCTCTGCAACCAAACTATCGCTGGCACTCCACCCCCATGACCTCGACGATCGCATTCCTGGACTGGCCCAACTCCACAACCAAACTCTCGGCGACCCCCGCATCACGATTGTAATTCTAGACGGCGACCCAGATTACACATTGTCCTGCTTTGCTGGAGCTGAAGTCTCCAAGGTGTTTCCCTACTGGCACGAACCAGCAGAACCAATCAGCCCACAAGATTACGCCACCTACCAAGCAATCCGCGACCAGGGGCTAAAGGGTAAAAAGAAGGAAGATGCATTCTACGCTGCCCTCCCAAAAAACAAGGAGCGGGTTGAACTCAATGACCATGCCTGCCACGTCACCAGTATCATTGTGGGGCAAGAACACAGTCCTGTTTTCGGTGTGGCTCCCAAGTGTCGGGTAATTAATATGCCCCATGATGCACTAGGAAACTATGCCGATATGCTGTCACCCCTCAACATAGCCCGTGCCTTCGACTTAGCCTTAGAGTTGGGAGCAAATATTATCCACTGCGCTTTTTGTCGCCCCACCCAAACGGGAGAAGGAGAAGAGATCCTTGTCCAAGCGATTAAGAAATGTCAAGACAACAATATTTTGATCGTCGCGCCGGTGGGGAACAATGTACACCAATACTCGTGTCTGCCCGCCATGCTGCCGGGAACTTTGGCAGTGGGAGCCGCAAAAGTCGATGGTACACCGTGTAAATTTAGCAACTGGGGCGGCAACAACACAGAAGAAGGCATCCTTGCTCCGGGTGAAGATATTCTAGGGGCGCAACCCTGCACCGAAAAACCTGTGCGTCAGACAGGAAGCAGCATGGCTGCTCCTGTCATCACGGGCATTTCTGCGCTGCTGATGAGTTTGCAACTGCGAGAAGGAAAACCCATCGATGCCGAAGCCATCCGAGCCGCCCTACTCAACACCGCGATTCCCTGCGACCCAAAGGTTGTAGAAGAACCGGAACAATGTCTGCGCGGCTTTGTCAATATCCCCGGCGCAATGAGAGTGCTGTTTGGGCAACCCTCCCTCACCATTTCCTTCGCGGGCGACAAAGTGACCCGCACCGAACGTGCTGGATATGCCATGCCTAGTGCTACGGTTGCCCCGGCTGGCATCACCGCCGCTATAACGGCTACTGATACCAGCCCAGCCGTGCAACCCGCCACTCTTGCTACACCCACAGAAGCATCCGTTACTGTTGCTGACTCCGCCACAGTGGAAGCCAGCACCGCCTATTCTGGCAACGTTTACGCCCTAGGGACTCTTGGCTACGACTTCGGGGATGAAAGCCGCCGCGACACTTTCAAGCAACTGATGGCCCCCTCCGAAATCAACGGTATCATGGTGCCCGCAGACCCCTACGATGCCCGCCAGATGATCGAATACCTCGATCGCAACCCCGATGAAAGCCGTTCGTTAATCTGGATATTGAACTTGGATGGAGACACGATCTATGCCCTAGATCCAACAGGGCCGTTTTCAACAGATATCTACGAGATATTTCTGCTCATGTTGGCGGGGCAACTAGAGCCAGAAACCAGCGATGAGTTTGTAGAGCGGATCAGCGTACCCGCCCGACGCACCAACCGCACGGTGGAACTCTTCTCCGGTGAAGTTGTGCCTGTGGTGAAGGTACATGACGTGCGGGGGATGTACGGCTGGAAAGTGAATGCTCTGGTGAACGCGGCAATGGTGCGAATCTCTCGTCAAGTAGACGAAGCCCAAGAACCGATCGTCCGACAAGCTCTGACCTCCTTCCTCAACCGAGTCTACAACGATCTCCGGAATTTGGGGCAGACTTCGCGCGATCGAGCGCTCAACTTCGCTGCCACTAACATATTCCAAGCCGCTGTGACCTTTGCTCGGGCGATCGCCCAGCGTCGTCAACTGGACACCATTACAGTGGAAAAAAGCCCTTTCTGTCGCCTCAACAGTGACTGTTGGGATGTCAAGCTAGAGTTCTTCGACCCGGAAAGCAGTAGTCGATCGCGCAAGGTTTTCCGCTTTACCCTTGATGTGGTGCAGCCGATGCCAGTCACTTTGGGTGAGGTGAGGAGCTGGTCAATCCCTGGTAAAGTGAGTTGAACGCACTGGTGACGGACTCACGTCACAAGAGTCGGTATGACATGAGCTTCTAGGCCATTCCAGAATTTCCTTGAACTGAGATCTTGCACCATTTTCAATTAGCCTTTCATGGGCGGGCGGGACGCCCACCCCACAAGAAAACTCACTCTTTGTGGAACAGGCCGGAAAGCCTGTTAAGCGAGAATGGTGCAAGATCTCAGTTCAAGGTACTCGTAATTTTAGGAATAATCCTAATACCTTTGCGCGACTTAAGTTAAAGAGTTTTTATGAACAGGCATCTTGTCTGTTCCACAATTTGTATTGCTAAGGCTCAAGAAGTAAAAACATGGGAATAGAATTTAACCATTTATATATTACTCTCGACACAGAAACACTAGAGTCAATAGCCAAATCAGAGTTCATTAGCCAAGAATTCTGCACAATATCCAGAGATACCGTAGAAACTGATACAGAGAGTTGGGCGGGTACTTATCTCAGAGGGAAACATAGCTATCTTGAGCTTTTTGCACCAGGGGGTGCTGAAGGGTTTAGGGAAGGTTTTTCGGGTATTGGTTTCAATAGTAAACAAGCAGGACAGATTGATATTGTAGATGAAAAACTAAAATCCTTAGTCGCCCAAGAAACGTTTTCTGATTTGCAAATTCGTCAAACCGAAGATGGAAAAGTACCCTGGTTTCATTATTGGGCGCTCAAATCAGAGAGAGAAGCCTTCAGTGCGTGGTTGATGGAATTTCATCAGGATTATTTAGACTATAAAAACATCAAGCTTACCAGTGCTGGTTGCTTTGACCGTGCTGCTTATCTAAAAAACCTTGCTACCTCCGAAACTTCTTTATTTGAAGACATTTCAGAAGTTCATCTTGAATTGACTTTAGCGGAACACGAGGAACTAGCATTACTACTTCGAGTCTTTGGCTATCACTCATCTTGCTCAGGAGATATTACTACCTATCGTTCTCATGGTTTTACTTTACAAGTATCTCAGAAAGTTGCTCCAAGTTATCGAATTCGCAAGGTTGTTTGCACGATGAAGGATCAAGTTCATCAGCAAAGAAAGTTCACTTTCGGTGATAATGCACAGTTAAATGTGGGTGGAGAGTTGGCAATTTGGCAGTTTGGATGACTGAAGCAATAAGTTTAAAAATAGCGGTATCCCTTTGTTTGGTAGTGCAACTGATAAATTTGGCAACCGCTTGCTACCCTATTTATCAGTTGCGTCATGTCCAATAATGTCAGCCCTCAAGCTTTATATTATATAGCAATCCTAAATCATTCATGCAGATATGTAGGGGCGGTGCCCCCGTGCCCGCCCTCCGGGCGATTTGGGCAACCACGGGGGGATTGCCCCTACAAGAATTATGCAAATGATTTAGGATCGCTATAGGACTTACGCAAAAACTCCGGGTTCTGACAAAAATCGTCGCTTTTTAGATGAATATTGACGCAGAACCCTGGTTTTGTGCCTCCCGTGCGTAAGTCCTGTATTACTCAAATATTGATGCTGAGAGGGATTTTTGAAGGCTGCAAAAATCGATAAGACACCAGCCTTTGGGCATCTGCTTCGAGAATTTTTGCTTCGATGTCATTCAGGTTTACCTTGAATTTCTCGAAAGCTCTTTTCAACTGCGGCTCGACAAAAGATGAACCGGGGTAATCGAGGAGGTTCGTATAGTAAACTGAACCCAACAAATAAAGCACTTCTATTTGGAGTAATGCTCGCTCTAGTGGCGGTAGCGAACCCATGAAATTTTGCTGCTGTGCGGAGTTGGTAGGTGCTGGAGAATAGCAACCCAAAGGAAATGCTGGTGCGTAGGTCATCAAGCCACTTTGCGGAAAGTTAACAGCAGCGTGTTGGGCGCTAGCTGCAAAGATAACCGTAGAGATGGCCTCTACTAAATAATCTAAGCTTGCAATCCGACCGTCAGCATTTTCGCCAATATAGCAGTGTCCTTTGGCAAACAATTCACCAGCCCAATTTTGCAGTTGTCGATCTGCCACTACGGACTTATCGCTAGAATAGTGCAGGCGCAGGTATTCGCCCACCCACTGATGGATCGCATCCCAAATTAGTTGTCCGTCATCTCGATAAGGATAAATCGGTAATTGCTGGGAATTATTGACACCCCGTTTTTCTAAAGTTCGGGGGAAGGCAACTTCATTAAAGTTAGCTAAGTGGCTCATCGCTTCTTTAATAGCGAGTTGGCCGTTACTGCCTATAGTGGCACTCAATAAGAAGTCTATAGGCCCTTCTGGTGCTAATAAATTCTTATGTGCGCCGTAATTAATCAAGATAGTACCTTGCAAGTGAGGTTTCAACAAAACCATTACAGGATGACTTTTATCGGTAAAGCAGCGATTAGTTGCCAGAACAAAAGGCTCAATAAATAAGTGAGTCTGAGCTAGGTGAGATATCAGCTCGTGGTAATTGCTATCTGCCATTTGCACGACGGTTTTAGCTGTCATCCAGTTGTCGCCATCTAGGGGCGTAAATACAGGATTGTTATCCCCCGGAACTTGTTGGCAGCGAATTGCTATTGGCCGTAAATTTCGATCTTGACACTGTTCGGGCGGTACTGCAAATAATGCGATTGGAGCATACATATACTTTGGCAACCCACCAATATCGCTATTGACTAAACTATCGAGCTTGGAATAATCTGCTAGATAAAGTCGCCCGGATTGCAGTGCTGCTTCTAGATTATCTTCATGCAGAATCTCTCCGTACTGTTCGCTGGTAATTAACAGGCGCTCGTCTAGTTCTTGGATTTGATTGAGCATTACAGGGTTTGGCCCTGCTACTTGCATATAAGCAAAAACTGCATCTTGTTGGAAATTTCCTACAGTTGCGGGTCTGATTGTTAACGGGTTGAGTAAGTTTTCGTAATCTTCGAGAGTCGGATTGACAGTACCGCGTACAAGTATTTCCGTAGAATCAGCTTCCTGGTTAATCAATTCTTCTCCCAAACATCTAGCAATTCCTTGAAGGTGCTTGTATAATTCTTTGTCAACTTCCTCAACTTCCTCAACTTCCTCGAATTGAGCGACTTCCTCAATTTCATCAACTCGGTCAACTTCATCGAGTTGCTCGCTTTTGAGATTTCGTGCAGATTTCACTTCTAAGTTTCCGCTGAGTTCAGCTTGTATTTCTCGATCTATTCGATCGAATACATTTTCAACTTCACTAAAATCCCCTGTCAAGGGAATGCTACTTTTAACCTTGGGGGATACTTTTCGCTCCAAGACTGATTCTAGTTTTAAAACAGCATTAGTTAATTCTGCTTGTCCCTGGGCTGCCCTTATTTCACGCTCGATAGACTCTAACGAATCAATTTCACGCTCGTTTGACAGCGAGCTTTTGAGAAGATTAGCCGACTTTTCAGCCTCGCTCAAAATACTCAGCGTACTCAACACTAAACTCACCCATTTCAGGCTGGGAAGTTCATCGGCTTTAGGCAGTCTAGGCAGGTTGGCGATCGGACTAAGTGGCACCTCAGTCATAGCTAGAGGAGCTAAAACTGTATAGTCATATTCGTATTTACCAGATACAATCAACCTGCGAGCCAAAGGAACCGTTGCTAAAAAAGTGACGAAACGGTACAGCGTTTGAATGATTTCTTGCCTGGAAAAAGACATATTTTGCTCCAAAAAAATATTACTAGATTGGGTGAATCGAGAAGTTACTAGATTGGGTTAATCGAGATTAGATTCTTCAGTATTGGTTGGTAACAGTTTGACTCTTAATTTTGTATTAGTTGCATCAGTTGATATAGCAATCCTAAATCATTTGTGAATTTCTTACTCCCTCCTTTTGTTAAGGAGAGGGTTGGGGTGGCGGAAAAAATTTACGACTCCTGCAAGGATTGCTACAGATTTTTAGCTGCTTGCGACTGCTACCAATCAAGAACTGGCAAGTTGTCGGCTCGGGATTAAAGTTGAAAGCCCAACCCAAAAATCCACTGTTTAACGAACTCAGCTAATATAGCATACCTGCTGAGCGACATCAGAATTCTCCTCACAGACCACCATCAGGAAGCTCGCAGGTGAAAGAAAGTCGATCGCGAGCGTTGTGGATTGATGCTTGGTTGCAAGACGGCTTGCGCCAGAGAGCAATAGCGCCAGCAAAGGCTGGAAGCTAGTTCTCATCCTAGTTCTGTGCTTGAAGCCGTATAAATTAATACACCAAATAAATAAGAAAAAAGATGACTGCAAGCCGGAAACAAAAGTTAACAAAACTTTTTAGCTAAAAAGTTTTTTTAGGCGCAAATTCAAGTAATCTATCTTTTGAGGCGAACAACCAGTCAAATCTAACTATTTTTCCAGAAAACGGCTGATTTAATCCAAATCCTGGGTAATTAAAGCGAATCGGAAAAAACCGATGGCGATTTTCTTCCTTGTGTAGGGCCACCCACTCGACAAGCGGGTGGACTCAAAGCTTGAGACGGCCAAATATTTCTGATATTTTCCCTCTACAACTTATAACTGGCTTCAGTTCTTGCCGCTCCTGCACGGCTCCCCCAAACCTATTTACTTCATACCCAAAAATGGCAATTGAGGATCTTTTCGCCAAGTACAAAAAGCCCAACATCGTTATTATCATTACCGACCAACAGCGCGCCTTGCAGCACTATCCGCGGGACTTCATCTACAGGCTCCCCGCACTGAAGCAGTTGATGAGCAACGGTTTGAGTTTCGATCGGGCATTCACCGCCGCTTCTGCCTGCGCCCCCAGTCGCGCAACTTTCTTGACCAGCCAGTATCCGGCAAAGCACAAAACAACGGATACTGGTCAGCTACAGCCGAAGGAGCCTCTGAACACACAGTTGCCCAACCTCGCCCATGTCCTAGGGAAGGCTGGCTACAAAACACGTGCTTGGCTCGGCAAATGGCACCTTGGAGAAATTGATACTAGCCCCATCGAGGCTGGATTCACGGAATGGGATGACCCGGACGCAGGCATCACCATCAGCGACTACAATACCCTCGGCGGTGGCGAGGCAGATAACGACAGCCGTTACCTCGCCGATATGCTGAAGTTCGTGGAACGGCAGGACGAGAAGGCTGAAGATCCGTTTTGCCTGGTTGCGTCCTTTGTCAATCCTCACGACGGGTTCGTAGCGTTCAGAGGGCTGGGTGGCTCTGGATATGCAAGCAGTACCCTCACTGAGGCGATCGTGGAGCTGCCACGTAACTACAGGCAGCATCTGAACGAACACCTCTTGGATAACTTACACTCAGAGCCTCGCGCCCACGCCTCAGCGAGCTGGTGGACTTTCGCTCGACCTGGCTCTAAGATGCCTCCCAAGCACAGACCGCAGGATTATGTCAACTTCTACGCCTATCTCCAGATTTTGGTCGATCGACAAATCGAGCAACTCCTGGACTGTCTGGCGAAGCAGAATCTGATCGACAATACCCTGATTATCCGCTTCGCTGACCACGGTGAAATGGCTATGAGCCACGGTTTAGTTGAGAAATTCTTTAACGCTTACGAAGAAAGCATTCGCATACCCTTCGTGTTCTCCAATCCTGTAGCCTGGCCTACAGCGCAGACTACCCAATCCCTTGCCAGCAGCGTCGATTTGACTCCGACCATCGCCTCGTTGCTTGGTGTCGAGTGGCACAAACCGGAGGAAGCGATTCCAGCAACAGCCAACCCGACGATTTTTTACGGGCAAGATTTGTCGCCAATTCTCAACAATCCGACTTCCACTGTCCAGGAATCCATCCACTTTACATACGACGATAATCCAGCGGTTATACCTCCTCCAGAAGATAAACCGAAGCAGAGGATTTTGCACCCCAGTATCGTCCGAACGATTCGGACTTCCAAGTGGAAATATTCGGTCTACTTCAACGAACAAGACGAGGCGAAGGCTGAGGGTGCCGAAGGGGATTGGGAACTCTATAACCTAGAAGTAGATCCTTACGAGGACAAGAACCTAGCTGGTAATGGCGATCCCGAGATTAACAAGCAGCAGTGGGAATTGGAGCGGCAATTGCAAGAGGCTATGAATCGCCTGGGAACTATGCCGACTGCCTTCAAATGGCCTCCCCAGAAGACCTTGTTAAGCCGAGGCGCACCCGCCACCAAACCCACCGATATCTAGAGCGCGAGCGCCGAAGTAAGGAGTCCCGCCAAACTAGGGAGAGGATCGTGTTTTCCCTCCTTTCTCTGATTTGGGCAATATTCGATCGATCAATTAGAAAAACTCAATTACCAGTTGGTTAACCTATGGAAGCAGTTTGGGATACGTTAAAGAATATCAATTACTCTGGCATACCGATTGCTAGAATCGCTATTGTGCTCGTTGTTCTAACCTTGACACAGACGTTAAGGCGATTTTTCGTAGCAGTCATTGTTAAAACTATTGAGAGTTTTACTAGCAAAACTAAAACAACACTTGATGATGAGTTGATTACAATTATCAAGCCTGCTTTAAGTTGGCTGATTCTGATAGGTGGATTTTGGCTGAGTAAAGAAATTCTGGCAGATAACTTAGGTTCTCAACTAAATCAAACAATCGGTAGCCTGCTCAACTATACAGTTATTTTCATAGTTGCCTATGTTATTTACCGATGCTCTTCTATTTTCGGTCAGATTATAGCCAACTTAGTGCTGCACACCGAAACAGAGCTCGATGAATTGCTCAGACCTTTAATGCCCAAGATTTTTCAATCAGCAGCAATTATTGTCTTTATCATCAAGATCAGCGAGGCATTTTTAGGACAATCTGCTGCTGCATTGGTGGGGCTATTGGGCGGTGCCGGTATCACTTTTGGTTTGCTGCTGAAGGATATTGTTTATGACTGGTTTTGTACGCTGATTATTTACTCCGACAATCTCTACCGAGAAGGTGACTGGGTGGGGATATCCGGGGTCGATGGTTTCGTGCAGATACTCAATATTGGATTCAGAACTACAACTCTACATATAACTAAGTGGGGTTCTATCATCAAAATGCCCAATTCCAAAATGATTTCTGGAATTGTCGAAAACTGGTCGCAAAATCCGGGTAAAGAATTAAAATGGGGCTTAGTCTTAACTCTCAAAATAGACGGCATTTCGGCGGGGCAAACGGCGCGGATTTGTGAAAAGCTTGAAGAATTGCCGAAGTACATTCAAGGCTTGTCTCCGTCGTGTACGGTGCGGTTCAAACAAATTGACAAAAATGCCCGGGTTATTGAAATTATGGCAGTTGTCAATGACGATAATTTCTACTTTGATGCTGAGAAAAACTTAAATCTAGCTATACTAGAATTACTCGAAAAAGAAGGAATAGATTTCCTACACGTGGAACTAAGAACGGAACCTGAAAAATACAAAAAGAGCCTGCAAGCAACCAACAATTGAGCATTCATGTTGGCTCGAAGTCAATTTAGAGTAACTGCTTGCTCGCATCGTGCGATAGCGGTTGAAAATCGGGTGAAGTACAGTTACAGTCCTAGCAGACATCTGTACTTGACTCCACTCATTAATGCTAAATTGCCTGCTTTTCTCTCGATAATTCAACCTCAAATATATCGGTCATCCAAGCATTTGAGGGAAAAATATCCCGCTCCGTTTAATAACAACGGGGATTCCTGCTAAATTTACCGCACTCGCACTCTCGGAAAGCCAAATGTCAACCGCCTCTTTAACAACTCTAATAACTATTCTGGATTGCCATTCTACTCTAAAAAATGATGGCGAAGATGTCATTCAAGGATTGACCAAAAACCCAAAAACTTTACCCGCTAAATATTTTTACGACAGTCGCGGTTCTCAACTTTTTGAACAAATTTGCGAATTGCCCGAATATTATCCAACTCGCACAGAAGCCTCGATTTTGCGCCAATATGCTGGTGAAATCGCACGGATAACAGGTGATTGCGAACTCGTAGAATTAGGCAGTGGCAGTTCCACAAAAACTCGCCTTTTGCTAAATGCTTATCAATCTCGAAATTACTCCTGTAAGTATGTGCCTGTTGATGTTAGCGCCAGCATTCTCAAAGAGAGCGCCCTTCAATTGCAAGTAGAATATCCGGCTTTGCACGTTCAAGGGTTGATAGGGACTTACGAACAAGCCCTCGCTCAATTAACGCCTGCATCTTTGCCTGCGCGGATGATTTTCTTCTTGGGCAGTTCTCTGGGTAATTTCACGCCGCAGGAATGCGATGTTTTATTGAACCAAATTAAAGATGTACTCGCTCCGGGAGATTACTTTTTACTCGGCATTGACTTGCAAAAACCCCAGCAAATTTTAGAAGCAGCTTATAACGATTCTCAAGGTATAACTGCCGCTTTTAATTTAAATATGCTCGACCATTTAAACTGGCGTTTTCAGGGTGATTTTGATACTAATTTATTCACCCATCAAGCTATTTACAATCAACAAGAGAACCAAATTGAAATGTACTTGCATTGCCAAACAAGTCATGTAGTGAATTTAGAAAAGCTTGGATTGAATGTTACCTGGAAAACTGGCGAAAGTATCCTTACGGAAATTTCTCGTAAATTTGATTTAGACACTGTGGAAAAAGAACTAGACTCCAAAGGACTGAAAACCATAAAAAGCTTTACAGATCCCCAAAAGTGGTTTGGTTTAATTCTGTGTCAAGCCACTAAATGAATCACCCCGAGCCTTCGGTATTGTTTGGTTCCCAACTCTCCAAACAATACAAATTAATCTAGAAAATACGCAACCGCAGACGGCAGCACGTACTAGAACTATATTTAAAAATGTGCGTTCTCAATCGCGAGGTAGATGATGTGCTTTTCTTGTTTCAAGACTTGCTGTCAAAGTATTTGGATCGAGAAAGCGATCGGTACAAATTTCCCCAAAACGGTTGATTTGTAGTAAGCTTTAACACACCGACTTCTCAGAGCTTGAATAACCGCATTTTTTAGTAGGTTTCGGGTATAGTACGAGCCGCACTTTCGCTTGTCAAGAGTGCGTAACTCTGGTCTGATTCAAGTTAATTATTTCCTCGCCTCTATTGCTATAAAAGTAATATTTGGTGTATACTTATTTAAGCGGTTACAGCAGTGGGAGAACCAACAAAACTCTGTAACAGCCAATACCTTCTATGGAGCTATCTGAATCATGTGTACGAGAATTCTATACGTTGATGGAAAATCATTAAAATCGGCAACTGCGGCTGGTAACGTTGTGACCGGTCGCAACATGGACTGGGCAGCCCCGCTTGAAAGCGAGATTTGGGCATTTCCAGCAAATATGGAGCGCCAGGGGGGAACATACAATAATAATGGTGATAGTTCCTTTACGTGGACATCTAAGTACGGCAGCGTAATTACCTCCGCCTTAGACGCTTGCACTACCGACGGTATCAACACTCAGGGTTTGGTTGCCAATTTGCTGTTCCTGGTAGAATCGGACTACGAACGAGGGGACGGGGAAGAACAATTGCCAAAAATGTCAACTGCGGCATGGGCGCAGTACTTCCTCGATAGTTTTGCCACGGTCAAAGAGGCGGTTGTAGCGATGGAACCAGACAATTTGTTCGAGGTGGACGCGCCCGTCATACCGGACGGCAGCAATAAGAAAAGTACAGTTCACCTGTCAATTTCCGACGCAACTGGCGATTCCGCAATTTTCGAGTACGTAGGCGGCAAGCTACAAATCCACCACGGTAAAGATTATATCGTGATGACCAATTCTCCGACCTACGACAAACAACTGGCAATCAACGAATACTGGGAAAAAAAGGATGGCATGATCGTGCTGCCGGGCACTAACAACGCCTCCGATCGATTTGCCCGTTGCTCGTTTTACCTATCGGCAGTCCCGCGCGATCATATCAACGATGTACGCACAGCTATTGCAACCACCTTTAGCATAATTCGCAATGCCGCCGTGCCGATCGGGATCGCAGACCCCGAAAAGCCCAATCTTGCCTCCACACTTTGGAGCACCGTTTCCGACCACAAGAATCTGGTTTATTACTACGCAAACACCCGCAGTGCGAGTGTCTGTTGGATCGACCTCAAGGAATTAGACCTTGGCGAAGGCTCGGAAGTGCGGAAGATCGATATGCTCGAAGAAGTAAACCATCCTGAAGGGACGAAACTAATCGAAAAGTGGGAGTTGGGCGGCAACCTCACCGAAAAGTTTGTAGCGACCGTTCCGTTTGAATTCTTGCCTCACCCTTAAGTGCCAACGCTTCCGGGTCAGGTATAGCCTTTCTGGGATAGATGAGGTATGCCAGATTCTAGGTACATCAAGGTTTTCAACCTTTGATAGATACCTCATCTATCCCAGAAACGCTATACTTGTGAGGCTTTTATTATCAGAAAACTCCTTCCCCAACTCTGGAAAGGTGCTTGTGTAATTATGAATAACTATGGCATTCATAAGGGAGAAGAAATAGAAAAAGCCATCAAATAAGCCGTCGTGGGGGTTAATATTTATACCCCCATATTCTTCTGATTTCTCCCCAATTGAAATTTTATGGTCTAAGGTTAAAGGCATTGGTCTCCTAAGACTTAGGTGATTACACTCTAAAGACGTTTCCCCTTGATGATGCGTCCTACAGTTCGATGCTAACGGCGGATGACGCAATCGCCTGCTGTCACAGACGCCTTAATGTTGGGTATGCGCATATTCAGATATGCAGGCATGCAAACATTTAATGCGGTAGGCATGAAGACCTGTCTCTGAAAAACTGCTTAATTATTTAATCTCTGCCCCATCTAGATAGTATATTTCTAACGTTGCTCCATTTTCTTTTAGTTGTTTTATAAATGCTTGGGCTTTTCGGTTTTGATTCCATTCATTTCGTGCATTCACGGTAATCTCTTTCAATCCCATATTGGGTGGTTTTTGCAGTCTTGTTACCCACCCATTATCGATAGAATTACTGAGCACATATTGTACTGCGCTATCATTTATTTCATTTACTCCGAAGTCTAGATATATGTGTGGAGGCAACCCATCCCTATTTTTTATGCCCTGTTCCGTTTGAGCTTGTTTTAATGTGTTTCGACTTGTTGCGTTCCAACCTACATTTTGGTGTTGTACCGGGGATAGTTGTGGTTGTTTTACGTTTGGAGCTGTCCATGCTCTTTTTATGTCGTTAAGTTCTTGTGTTTTCAGATTGAGTAACAAAAAATGTCCTGACATAATTGGTATTCTCCATTGTAATTATGGTTCGATATTGACACGAGCATCATACAAGACAGGTAATTAAAACCAAGTATTGTTTTTTCCCACATCTTTTAGACCTTTCCCAAACCCAATTTGTGAATTTTTCGAGTTACAGGCAAATTTTCTTCCCCAAAAATCTACTCTCATTCCCCAGAAACCTTCCGCCCCTTAGTTTTGAGTCGTCGCAAAATCTTCTCAACTTCCCCGCTCGCCGGATACAACAACTGCTAACTCAAAGCACTTTCATAAGCCTGTATCGCCCCCAACGTCAAATGGTCAACTAAGGGATTAAAATTGATGAGCGATCGCTCTCTGGCTCATGGCATTGTGGACATCGCATCGACAATTGAGAAGGTGCGTTACGCTTTGGCTAACGCACCCTACAAGATCAAGCGATCGCACTATTGAGTTAATTGGAACGCCCCAATATCAGCACTACCATCGACAGCACGACGAGGTTTACCTCGTTGGTCAGTTTCGGGGTCTGTGGGCAGTTTCTTTGGGTCACCAGCACGAATAGCTCGGCTATTAGGGAGAAGACGCATTGTTTGGGTGGGGCCACTGTTGTCACTCAATGAACTCAGAAGGGGGTCAATCGGGTTGTTAATTGTACCAACGATGTCTCCTTTAGTGCCAAATCCTGTACTATCCCCGCTGTTGCCAATCAGGTTGTAGCCGTTACTGGCAAATGAACCTGATACATCGGTACTCGGAGCAAATTGAGTTTGACCACCACTGATAATAGTATTCCGCACCGTGAATGAGCTAGATCCATTATGAATCACGCTGGAGCTAAATTTACTCGAATTATTGCTAATGGTACTGTAGATTACTGTGCTGGTGCCCAAGTTTGTGATGCCGCCGCTAAACCCACCCGAATTATCGCTGATCGTACTGTTAATTACTGTATTGGTGCCCAAGTTATTGATGCCGCCACCAAAAGTGCCAGCCGAATTACGGCTAATGGTACTGTTAATTACTGTAATGGTGCTATTGCTGTTATTAAAGATGCCGCCACCATCAGCGCCAGCTAAATTACGGCTAATGGTACTGTTATTTACTATGATGTTGCCTCCGTCATTATAGATGCCGCCGCCGCCACCAGAAGAGTTAGCCGAATTACTACTTATCGTACTTTTGTCTACCCTCATGGTGCCTCTGTCATTATAGATGCCGCCGCCAAAGCCAATTCCCGAATTATCGCTAATGGTACTGTTGTTTACCGTAAGGGTGCCAGTTGTATGATAAATACCGCCACCAAACCAAGTTCCTGAATTATCGCTGATGGTACTGTTGTTTACCATTAAGTTGCCATGGCTATAAATACCAGAGCCAGAGTGTGCTGAATTACCTGTAATGCTACTGTTATTTACCGTTAAGTCACCAGTGCTATCAATACCACCTCCCTCAGTATTATGAAGCGATCCAGAACTATTCAATGCAGAATTATTGCGAACAATACTGCTATCTAAGGTAAGTTTACCCAAGTTCTCGATTCCCCCTCCGTTTTTGCTTGTGACACGACCGGACTCTACAATCAATCCAGCAAGCGTCACCGCTGCTCCCGACTGAATCTTAAAAACCCGCGACGCATTATTTCCACTCACCGTTACCAAAGGCCTACCCGTCAGTGTATCTTGTGGAGCAATGATATCTAAACTATGAATAATATCCAGCTCTCCTAACTGCAAGGTAATAATCTGTGGTGTGGAGAATAAAGAACGGTCAAACTCAATCAAGTCTTTTTCAGAGTCAGCGTTGGCTTTATTGATCGCATCTCGCAAGGTGGTAACGCTAGGGTCATTCACTGCATCTTTAATGCTATTCACCACAATTGTGGCTCTGGTAGGTGCTGGTTGTGCTAATAGTTGAACTACGCTAGGATTAATAGCAGCAGGTTGTCCAGTGTTGGCATGGGCGGTATTAACAAACCCAAAAAGGCTGGTACTAAAAGCTAATACTGTTGCAAGTACGATTAGAGCAATTCGTTTCATGGTTTTTTCCTTGGTCTTCTAAGACTTAAGTCATTACATTTTCATGACGTTTCTCAACCCTGTCAAAAATTACTACATAGAATCCAGTTCCACTTCTGTTTATCGCATCCCTGTAACGGGATTTATGGCGCTGCGCGCTGGGGTAGTTACAGGTTAGATGATGGATGCTCGCTCAGTAGAAATTTAGATCATTTGTACTGTAACTACACCATATAGAACTGCAATAAATTAGACTTGCACCAATGCAAGTCTAATTTATTGCAATCATTGAAACTTGTAACCCTTGATTCTTTAAAAATGCTATTTTTCAGGTCTTGTTGAGAATGGGGCTAGATCTCAGTTTAAGTCATGATCTTGACAATTCTCTATGATTTGATTGGTTACATCCGGTCCAGTAATGGTAGTTTTACCCAAGGTATTTCCCGATGCTGCAATCCAAGTAACCACAAATCCTCCTCTTGTAGGTGAATAGACGGGAATGGCACAGTACCAAGGATTTCCTTCACTAGGGTAAGTTGCTTTGTAATAGGCTTGGACACGAAGCCGATCAGATGCTGGCAGAGCTTGAGGATCTTCAATTGCAGGTTGCTAGACCTACAATGTATTATTGCCCCATCGAATACGGACAGGCATATCTTTAAAAGGTACTTCTACGTTTTCAACAGTAATGCCTGTTGTGTTTGCAGCACGTACACAATTATGGGTTGCCGTGGGAATAGCAGCAGATAATGTTAATGTTTTGTTACACTCTGATGTTACTGCTGCTGGCTGTCCTTGAATTTTAACATCCTGCGTACCGTCTGGTGCAAATAATATACTTGCATTTACGTACAACGAAGTAATTTTACTTGCTCCTACCAAGTTGCACTTATCGCCGGGGTTGAGTGTGTAAGGAGTCTGTGACTGACACTCAATAGTTGCTGCTTGGGCGTTTGCGGGGTTTACTGTCATGCTAATGCCGCTTACAACTAGCATGAGTATTGCTAGTACGGTCATCAGTCGGTTTTTGATTAACGTCATGTTTATTCTCCTGTGTTGCTTCTGTTTTGGACTTTAGAGACGACTTAAGTTTTTTCCGCTTGCACTTTAATGACGTTTCCCAACCCCCATTTGTGAATTTTTCGACTTACAGGCAAATTTTCTCCCCCAAAATCCACCCTCAACCCCCCAAACCCTTCCTCCCCTTACCTTTCAACCTCTTCAAAGTCTTCTCAACTTCCCCACGATTCGGATACAACAACTGCTGACCCAAAGCACTTTCATAAGCTTTTATCGCCCCCAACCTATCCCCCAACCCCACCAAGGCCCTCCCCAGCCAGTAATCAGCCGAAGCCGGATTAAATGCCCTCAATTCCTGACATCCCTCACAAGCTGCTTCCCACGATCGCAAACTCGCCCCAACATCCCCCAGCACTCGGTAACTCTCCCCCAGCCAAAGCGCAGCAGGTAATGATTGCAGAGAACCCCCTGCTGGTAAAAACTCCCATCCTTTCTCCAACGCCTCCACCGCTTCCCGATGTTTAAGAGCCAAAGCCAACACCCTTCCATGACAAAACCAAGCATTAGCTAACTGAGGCTGTAGTTTTGTCCCCTCTTCGGAAACCTGACACCCCCTTTCAACCTCTTTAAAGCATTCCACCAACACTCGCCCCGCGATCGCCCAAACACTCCAGCGTTGAGGGAAACGCTCTAGCATCTCTTCCACTATGGAAGCAAGGGTTATGTTATTCCCCTCTTTTGTTTGGAGAGTACCCTCGACCCCCTTTTTTAAGGGGAAAGTTAGAGGAAGAGAGGTCATTTTCGCAACAGGCAAAATCTCACACAAAGCCCGATAAATTTCACACTCATCGGGATACAGATGATAAGCTTTTAGCATCATTTCCGCCGCCCTCTGATATTCCCCCGTCTCAAACAAGCAGCGCCCATAGTAATACCAACCATGAGGATGATTCGGGTGTTGTGCGGTAAACTCTGCTAACACCTCCAAACCTTCCTTCCAATCTCCTCGAAAGATGTGATAATATGCCAGAGATTTGTGAGCCTCAGCCCCATGAGGATACTGTCGCAGAGCAGAGGTAATTATCTTTTTCGTCTCCTTCCCCTCCTTCCCAGATACCAATCTCATCGCGCAACGCTCATTCAACTGTCGTTGAAGTACCCGGAAATCATCAGCAGCTAAGACGATTAATTTATGCAACCGTCGCTGTGCTTCCTGAAGATTCCCCACCGCCATTAGGGCATCATAGCTATGAATTAAGGCGACAATATCATCAGGGTTAAGTGACAAAATCATCTCAAAGGCTCCTAAAGCCCCAACAGGATTCTCTCTCCCCATCTGCAATTGTCCCAAAACCAGCCAGTTAGCTGCGTTATCTGGTTGTAGGTTAGCCGCAGTTTCCAACGCAGTGATGGCTTTTTTACTGTCACCTCGACAAATTGCGATCGCGCCGTTGATATATTGTCCTATCCCTTCATTGTCGCATAATGGTAAGGCACTCTGATAAACTGCGATCGCCTCAGCTTCCCTTCCCATTAGCTGCAAGAGTTTCCCCAATTTTAACAACACATCTATTAATTGAGGTTGCCGCTCAATGACTTGGCGATACTCCTCAACCGCCCGCTCCCAGTTACCCATTACTGACAAGAGATTAGCTAATTCCAAGCGTTTCTTCCAGCCATAGGGATACTGCTCCACATACTGACTTAATGTGTTCAGCTTCTGCTCTTGTCTCGTTAGCTTTTTTTCTAAGACTAGATGAACATTCAACTCCACCCCAGAGCAGTGGGTGACTGGTACCAAGCAGGAAAAATTGTTTCCAGACATATTGCGCTTACTTGATAATTAAGAGAACAATCAAAGCGCCCCTTTTGTTGGGGGAATGGAGCTATTTTTTGGTAAATCGTGATTATTTCATCTGAGTGAAAGCTTTCCACCCCGGGAGAGCCCTTTTTGTCCGGTGACTCGGAGGAATTTAACAGAGAATTGTCCAACCCTGACAAATACTTTGTCAAACGCTTTTGCAGAATTTTTCGCGCTTGTGAAATACGTTTGCGAAGGTTTTCGTAGGATACACCTAGCTTTTGTACTATTTCCAGATAGGATTTTTCCGCAATGAAGTGTAGGATAAAAGGTTCGCGCAGTTTGGGCGGCAAATCCTCAATAGCGCGTTGGATTATCATTGCTAATTCGCAGTGTAAAGCGACAGTTTCAGGACTATGGGAGAGAGAAACCAGTCCCTCTTCCCCTTTTTCAATTATTACTTCCAAACTCTCAACCCGATCGCCCAACCTCTTATTTTCTCGATGTATATCCATACAAAGGTTATAAGTCAGTCGGGTCAACCAAGCTTTAAAATTAGTGATGACACCAGTAGAATCTTGACTCTTCTCAAAGGCTTTGAGCATCGCTCGACTGAGTACCTCTTCGGCATTAGTCGCGTTTCCGTCCATCCACTTCAAACAGCAACGGTAAAGATAATCTCGGTGCTGGTTCCATTGTTGCCAAAAATTTGTGCTTGTATCTGACGAGCGATCCGACTGCTTTGAAATGCTAGATAATTGAGAACCTAATTTCATTTCTAATGCCTAAACTCTGGCTGTAAGTTTCAAGTAATCTTGGAGGTTGTGGTTGACAGTCACACCGCGATCGTTCTATCAAAGCTGCTGAACACCAGGGTCTAGGAAAATACCCTACCTAAATATTAGTAATACTTACCCAAATTTTACACTCAAATTGACTGGTAAATAGGCGTGAGTCAACCGTATTGTGCAACCAAATGTAAAATCATACAAACTCTTGCTGTTGCTTTTTTTAATGAATTTTGCCTGCAAGCCATACCTGTAGAACCCATCCAATATGTAGTTTGCTAGTAACTCAAGTACGAATGCCGATGCGAATTGCATCTCCATCTTGGCATTTCGTACTTGATTTACCTGCTGCCAGCTACGGCTCTCTGCCCTGATTCAACAATCCGTACTCTGGATTGGTGAGAAATCAAGAAAAAGAACAAACCGCCCAGGCTTTTAATCCTAATGCGCGCGCATCTGTGAAGCGCTGGACTGCATTACATTTTCGACTCGGAAATCACCGGCATTATATTTTCGACTTGGAAATCACCGGGATTTTCGTTGATAACCTGGTTAACTGTATCGCGCAATATTTTTTCTAGCACGTCAATAAATGAACCAGTTGCAGTTTCTGTGACCCAGGGGTCCATCACTACAGAACGCAGAACGGTGATGGGCATGTCTGATGAGCCATCTACTCCCAAACGTTGTTTGTAGGTTTTGATGAATTCTGTCCCGTAGGACTTTTCGTAGAAATCCGTCGTGCTCACAATCAGATCGTAAGCAGAGATATCAGTCTCCGGTTCGATGCTCAGCTTCTCGTAAATTGTTTGGTTGAGTTTGTTTGCCTTCTCTAAATTGTTGTTGACTTTGCCCGATGGAGTCTTGAAGTTGAAAGCATAGACCAAGATATTTTGGTCGGGTCCAATTTCTTTCAGGAGGGCCATTGCGTCTGGGTTATTTTGGATCTCCTCATTAGTTTTGCCATCAATCAAATCCCCAACTTGTTGTTCGGTAACATCGTCTGGGAGAGCGGATAGAGGAACTACGATAAAACGATCTTCGGGCTTGTTCATGCACATTAGCCGTGCGTAAAGCTTGTCACAACTGTACAAAGCCTGACCCAAGAGTTTGCCGTAGCCGCTTTTTGTTGGTCGAATTACTCGATGGCTCAAATATACTGAAGCACAAGCAGCCCCGGGTTTAGAACCCTCTATACCGTAAATACCTGTTGTTGGTTCAGCATCGCCGTGAAATATATAAGGCGCAGCAAAGGTAACTAGAGAGCGCATGGCTGAATTGCGGTAGCAAAGTGCTCCTGCCGGATACGGGATGTAACCTGCTTTGTGAGGATCGACGGTGATAGAATCAGTCTCGCCGAGCGCTTCAAATTGGGTGGTTACGTAGGCACTTAACGGTGAAATTGGTGGGGGAGCGGAGCGAAAGGGTAGGGGTTCGATTTCAAAGTCATCGCGCAATATAGATGCAAAATAGCCTCCCCAAGCTGCATCAGCATGAACTGTAAATTCTAAACCTTGCGTCCGATATTCTTCCCGCAAATCGAGAATTTCCCGCAGCGGATCGACTGCGCCTTCTTCAGTGCTTCCCATCACCGCCACTACTGTGTACACGGGTATTTTTTCTGCCAAGCATTTATCGAGATGATCGCGGAGATCATCTATCTTCATTCGACCGTTCGCATCCACATCAACGTCTTTCATGTGGGACGCTCCCATGCCTAGCAGTGCTGCTGCTTTGGGGAAAGAGTAGTGCTTGCTGCCCGGTACAAAAAACAAAGGTTCTGGCACATCGCTCAGGAAATTTTTGGCAAACTTTTGTATTCCCAAATCTTGCAGCGAATATTTTGACACAGCATCTGAGAGGACAGTCGAATCGATACCATACTCCGATTTGAGACGGGCGGGCAATCCTAGAATGTCATCGGCTTTGAGGTTGAGCAGTTGCCAAACAGTTAGTTCAATTAAAGGCTTCACCACCAAAATACCGCCGTCGTAAAAAGAAACCTCGATATTTTTTGCTTCTGGTGTCAAGTCGTTGATTACAGCTTGTTGCAAAGCAATGGGATAGAACTTGAGATTTCTAGCTGACCATAGAGCCTCTATATTGGCAACTGTACCCCCACAAGTTATGTGTCCCCAGGGAGCAATCTCTTCCTCATTTTCCGGGATTTTGTATCCCAGCATGAGGCACAAATCGTTACCGACGATAATTTCCAGGTATGTCGTTGCTGTTGATGCTTCAAATGCTACGTTATTGGGGTTGTAGAGCATCGCCGCGAAGTAACCAACCACGCTCGGCAGTGTCAAATCCCAGTCCATGTGCCCTTGATAGCGCATGCTGAAGAAAGGAACTGAATTTTTAAGAAACTCCAGCAATGAGTGATAGCCCTCATTGAAATTCTCCATTGCCTGTAAATATTCTGGAGACTGCTTAATTTCGTCTGTAATGTGCTTGGGATCTTCTGGATGATAATTGTTTCTCCACTCAGCCTGGTCGCGAATTGCTTCTACAATTAAAGTCTCCAGCACGTCAGCATTTTCTCCCTTTGGCCCCATAAACCAGGCTTCAAGGGAGCGCGTTCCTGACGTGCTGTCCAGTTTGGGAAGGTTGGAAGAACGGGAAAGTTCTTGCAGGTTGCGGCGGGCTTTTTCAAAGCCTTGACTTTGAGTGTCTCTTGGAGTATTCATCAAACAATAATTCCTGTGTTGTTAGGTTCGCGCCATAAATCATGCTGTTGTTTCTCTATTGGTACAGTACCGATAGAGAGTTTTGAACGAGAGCGGCTGTTAACACCAATAGTTGCGCTCATTCAAGCCTGTCACTGAGGCAAAATCTTTGCTAGTTGCATTTCATTTGGTTTTAATCGCATTTAGTCCCGACGGAAGTTTAACTTCAGTCGATACATTTTCCTGCGTGTCAATAGAGCCGCAAAAACCAAAGGTTCGGTAGTTTGCTCGGTCTGACTTGTTTTATCCGCTTGTACGGTATTAAAATACCTGTATAGCAGTATAAGTAATAAATTTTACGTTTGTCAAGTTAAAATTTCGCTGCGGATATCATATGTAGCCAATACAAATGATTTATGCAAGTTTTGCAGCAACTCTCATTTGCAGGAACCTTGGAATCGATTAGGTAAAGGCTCTTAACACTTCTGCGCTACCAACAGGCTTCAATTTTTATGTGCAACTGATATATTGCCTTTCGCGCGCCTGCATCATCTCGAATGCAGTTGAGGGGAGTAGCGCTTCGGGGCGGGTTTTGAGGTCTTAAATGTTACACGCGTACAAAAATCTCGAAATTTTGACAGTGTATGTTTCCCAATTTTGTGGGCTTTCTGGTTTTTATAGCTCTCCATTGCCCTCACTTTCCTTCCACTTCCACCTGCAACTGATACACACTCAAACTGGGATGTTCGCCAAGCAGCCGCCAGCAATATCCCTCAGCAGTTGGGGTGGGTCGCGTTCCTTGGCTATAGAGGAATATTGGCTCGTTTCTCATCAATGCGGTGAATATCTGCCGCTCCCTGTCTTTGCCATCATCCCAAATCAGGTGAGCTTTGCCGAAGTACCCAACACCCATCAAACTAGCGAACAACCATTCCATGAGAGCTAGCTGCTGTTCCTGAGTTAACGCGGTTGACCGCAAGTATCGATTTCGGGTGGCTGGGATTTGGGTTTGAGGGAGGCGATGAGGGCGGTGGCGAGGTTGAGGTACTTTTTCATTTCTTAGTTGGCGTAGGTTTTCACCTGAATCGGTACGACAAGGGGTGTTTTGTTAGCGCCATCAATTCGATACGTTATTCCAGCCATTTCACTTCCCGAACGGCTGTCCCCAATACTGCCAACACTCTTTGTTAAAAGGAGATTTCCACTTGTAAATCAGCTCTGATTCCAATTGCAACCGCTGTTTGCGATTACCGGGCGCTCCGTACCAAAATGCAATACCCACAGCCGCATCCAAAGAATAACTCCGGTGCAATCCGATGTAATTTTCAATGTATTTATGACAATCGTGGCTCATCCACCGCTGTTTGGGAGTGCGTTGCGTTTCTCCGACGTACAGCAGCAGCGGGAGCGCGTTATCGATAACGAAGTAGAGGCAAGTGCGATCGCCCGAATCGGGTCGATCGCAAAATGAAAGGTTTTGATACTCCCCAGGGCTAAAGCCACGGAGATTCTTGAATGAATCGGAAAACTCTCAAAGGCGTTATCAAATCACCTCTATTCGCTCAAAACAACTACCCGTACAAAAGGTATTGCAATTGCGCTTACTTTAAATTGTGTTTGCTTGTCAGTATCCATCACATTTGCCAGATAGGTACGCAACACACATTCTGCCATTACTTGTCAGTTATACAGGCTTATTACATGAATGGTAGTGGTGGCTCACTGCGCCGGGATTTCTCCGATACTAGACAAGTTTCAACACGTAGATGGGTTTTTTATTAGAGAGTCGATGGCAGGGTGTCCCCCACCACCTCTCCTACAAAACCGTGCTTGCGACTTTCACCGCACACGGCTCCTGAGTGATGTAATCCTGGGTATGGATATAGTACGAACGCATCAGAAATGATTCATACCACTTGATAGTTTTCCTTTTACCCCTACATCCCACCATCAGATTTTTCTGTGGTATTAGGCTTTTAAAGGGTTACTCAGTCTCCATCTTTTACACCACCCGGCGCTGTCAGCATATCTCTACTATTACGGTAGAGCTTTGGCTTCTGCAACCATCTCTCACACTCACAGCTTACGGCTAGCAACCTACTTAATTATTTAAGGGCTGTGAGTGCTTTACTTCGTTCCAAATACACATTGTTTGAGTTTTTAGTGCGATGCTATCCACCGGGTTTATGGGCGGTGCTTATAGGTCGAGTAAACAATCGCCTATGCCCTATCCTTGCCTTTTGGCTTGGTCTTAATCAGTCTTTACCGTGTTTTGCGACGGGTTTATTCTGATTGAGCCGTTAGACCATCTTAGATAACGATGGTTCAGACACATCTTTGCTTTCGCTGCACATGAACTCTTGCTTGACAGTTACCAGTTTCGGCTACCAGTAGTCTGTCTTTTATCCCCGCTTTACCCTGTTAGTTGCTACCTGACAAGATAGGGGATATGCTTTAACCGCTGCACTTGCGGACTGGGATTAAGAATGACCCGCACCCAGATGTGTATCCAGTTATTATGACTTTATAGTCATCCTAGTCATCCCCCAAGTATTGTTACTCAGTTTCGGCTAAACGAATCGCACACTTACAATCTAATTATAACAAATCTTTAGATCCATTATGTAAATAAATATTAAAGGCGGTTGAAACCGCTGCCGACTTCCTCCTCATGTCTAAAGCCAGAGGCACGCCGGGCTCGTTTTTCGGTGAAGTTGCAGGGTAAAAGGGTCGAGGGTATCGGAGTAGCAAGGATTGGGAGTTAACTCGAATAAAGTTCCATGCTGCGGTTGCGGGCGTGCTAGCAAATTGCTGACACTCGAAAATTCGGTTTTTCCAAGAATGTAGGGCATCAGCGCTCATCGCCAATTTAGATGCCCGACTCGGATAGTTGGAGTTGAATTTGGGGAAAAGTTCGAGTTGTTTCACAAGTTTGGAAAGATTCGGATTACATTAACTTTTCCATTTCAACAGCAGCCAAACGAGCTTGAAGTACCAACAAGTTTATCGGATCTATGGCGATACGAAAAGTCATTACTTTCAAGTTTTGGGGGACGTATTTACTCAACCGACTCTCTACTTGACTCGAACACACTATCAAATCAAATTGATCCAGGTCGCATTTATTATTTTGAACGGTTTCGAGGGTAACTGCTTCTGACTCTACGTGATGCACGTTGTACTCGATTATCTCCTTCATCGCTTCGCTGCTAATTTGTTCTTTACATACGAATAACAGCTTGGCATTGCGGGGCAGCGGTGAAATACAGCTTAACAATTGCATATCGGGTTGCACGTCAATTCCGATTATTTCTTTGTTGGGATCTGCCAGCTTCGCTACATCCCACAAGTTTTTAATAGTTGTTACCACCAAATCTGCCGCCAACAACTGTTGAACTGATTCTGCTTCCTTATTTTTTAACGTGTTCCAATCAATTGATACTAAAGCTAACCCGGTTGCAGATTGAATGCTGCTGCCAATATCGATACTATCTGGGAAAAAATTCACAAATGCTACGTTGATTTGATGGCGATCGACAAGGACTGCTTGAGCGTAAGCCGCTGCTGAAAACTCCGACACGCTCAGCCCACTTTGAGATGCAGAACGAAAAGCTTGATCGAGCAAGTCGTAGAAACTTTTCCGGGCTATTATTTGTTTCACAGACTGGGAATCGGCGATAAAAGTTCCTTTGCCCCGCAGACCTATCAAATATCCTGAATTAATCAGTTCGTTGTACACCAAGGCTACAGTATTGTGGTTGACTCCTAAATGCTTTGCTAAATGAACGCCCGGTGGTAGTGGCTGGTTCGGCTTGAGACTGCCCCGCACGATCAATAGCTTAATCTGCTCGGTAATTTGAGCGGCAATTGTTAGTGGCGCTCCAGTATCCACAACAATAGGGAGTAAAACCGGGTCTTTCATGTAAGCTGGCATATTTGTGACTATTTTAGTAATTAATCTTTTTGACATTCAAGCAATTTCTAAAATTCAGTACGAAAAGCGCCCTCTCTCTTAAAATGTATGTTTGCACTCCGCTTTTTGTGGGTACTTTTCTATCCATTAATTAAGTTTACATATCCACAGACGCCCGGCGTATTCCCCATCAGTCCACAACGGTTTAGAATAGCGTTCGATTGTGCGGCCGTCCCTCAGTTGAACTTTATCGTGAAATTCTAGCTGAGTCTGCTTGTAAATTTCTGTTATGTTCTTGAGAAAAACTTGGGGATTGTCGAATTGTTCGGCAACAAACTGCAACGCTAGGCGATCGGATAGTGACCTGATAATAAATTCAGGTACATTCCAGATTTTTAACACACTGGGAGTCAGCCCTGAAATTTGTCTCTGGCTGTTTACTAACAAAATTCCAGAGTTTGCATCTTGATTTTTTAACTTGTCTGAAATTGGCAACATCAAAAAGTGATTGGGGTTCGGGGTTACTTTTTATTAAGAAAAATAAATATTTAGTTTGTTTCTCCAATATTTAATTTTCTTATCACACTTTTAAAACTGTAGAAGGACAGTTTTACCTACTTACAATACATCCTACCACAACTGAAACACGAAAGTTCCCAGATAACACTGGTTGACTGGTACTACGGGTCGCTCCTGGCTATCCGGTGATTGATATAGCTTATGTGTCTCAGGGTAAGGATTTCAGCGATTTCATCGCCAAATCTTTGTGCTTTTCGATACAGTAGACCTCTCCCATAATTCTAATCCCTTCCCCCGCTTGGTTTTGGGAACCCGGCCCCCTAAAGGGCCCAGGGCTGTTTCATTCTCTTGTAGGGGCGGTGCCAAGAGTGCCCGCCCGATCTCTGAAACACCTACAAAATCGTGGAGGGGGAGGGTAGGCACGGGGGCACTACCCCTACAAAACGATGATTCGTCTGAGAATGAAACAGCCCTGCTCAAGGGCCTGGCTGCCAAAACCAACGCTTCAATAAGGGTTTCAACGGTCGAGCGATAAAAACTGCCCGGTTTCATGATCTAAATTTTACTGTTTTTTTTCAGCTTGTAGGGACTTTTATTGACACATAACGATCGCACCTATTCGCCATCTTACTAATCCACATACCACCAAAATTTTTCGATTTTCAGCGAAATCTTTCCGATGCTACTCTCCAGATTTTTAGTAATCTAATTAGATGTTCGACAAAGATTCTTTTTTGAGTCTTTGACTTATTCGCTCTTTTTTGAGCTGGGGTCAGAACTCCGTGACGAGGTTTTTTATGAGGAGTATTAATTAACGGTTATCCTACATAAGCTTTATCCCCTTGAAACTTTTGTGAGGTTAAGAGTGACAATCGCTGCTTTCTCCAAATGTTTATGTCGGCTGTTGATCCGGTTTCTCCTACTACTACGTCAACAATCTCTTTACCGGATGAAAAGTAGGTAAGTTATGCAGGTACACCAATGTCAACAGAATTTGATCTGCGATCGTTAGTTTAGGGGGGCGACCACTGCCGGGTTTAATGAGCCGAGTTTTCTGACTTTACGCAAGATTTTTTTTGACGAGCATACAGATTTTCGGCATTAGTAATTAGTTGTATTAATTGGTCGGAGTCTATACCCAACATTCTTTGAGTCTCGGATGGATGCTTTTCAAGATATTCTCGAAGTTGGCTCATGTTGAGAGGGGGTAAAACTTCATTATAGCTTGTAAAAGTATAGTCATTTATTGCACATGACATGGGAGGCGTTAAATCCCTCCCCCTTCGCTTTTACTTTGAGCGGATTAACCCGCCTCGGCTGAACTACGCAGCTCTCTATCAAGAGTGCTAAAAGCATTTGGGATTGCTTTTCTGAGGATGTTATAAGAACCATTAACATCGGAATTAATTAATTGACCGATTGATGTTCTGTACAATCCTCTTTTGATTCGCCTGCCACTAAATATGACATTCGACGCATCAATATGTCCGTAAACAGGAATTGGATCTAGGTTCAAAAAGCTCGACTTAGAGGTGTAAGACTCTTCTTGAACTATCACTTTAATTCCCACCAATCGAGTTTTGTATTCCAACATCTCAATTAGTCTAGCGTGAGGAATGCTGACAAAGTTTTGATTAGTTTGTTTGGACAGGTCAATTCCGGTTTTCCACTGTGCATTTTTACCAATTACTAGCGTCCCAATTTGATGCGCCGTCAAAATATCGACGATTAATCGGCTGGTGTGATGCAAGTAATTATCTACTTTTTGGTGGCGACACCGGGTCAAGCGTTGAATCCGTGATGATGTCTGGCTATTTCCTTTTAATTGAGACTGCAATTGGGCTTTACGTTTGTTGTAGAACTGGTTAATCGATTTGAGTGGTCGCCCGTTAACCAAAAGAGGGATAAATCCCGGTTGATTTGAAGTTAGCGCCAGTAAATTGTCCAGTCCCAAATCAATACTAGCTACGAAGTTGTTAATTCTAGCGGTGGACTCCGGTTCATCGTAAATTACCTCAATTACATAAGCATCGCATTTGGGAACCAATCTAACTTGACAGATTTGTTCGGGATTTATTTTGGTTTTGATTGAAATTTCAGTACCCGACAGTTTAATAATTCCACTCTTTAACTGCCTGCTGCTAATCGCTTGCTTTGTATAAACCAGGATGTTTCGACCTTTTACTTTATCTTTGTACTTAGGTAGTTTTGGACGACCCGTAAATTTAGAGGCATCTTTTTTGTAAGCTTTGAGAGCTTCAAAAAACGATTTCCAATTTTTATCTAACAACATCAAGATTTGCTGGCTTACTTTTGCGGGTATTGCTTTGTAAGCTTCGTGAGATTTCATGAGGCGATTCATTTCGTTGTAATTGATGTAGCCCCATCCATACACAAAGCTTTGACGGATCGCATAATTGGCTGCATTGTAAAGATTCTTCGATTTGAAAGCTAGTTCGTCAATCTGAGCAAAACGGTGTTCGGTAGATTTGATGATGTGACGTTCTGTTAGCTGCATTCTGAACCTCCTTCTTTCAGCTCGGCGATTGTGGGGAGTAGTCAACTATAATTAAACCACTTTCTGTCTGTCATGCCGGATGTGGCAATGCCAGAGGGCTTGGACGCCTCCCCATGCGGTTGTGTAACTTATTATTGTTTTAGCGTAGTTTGATAGTTTTATTTTTAACATCCTGATTACAGGATACCACAATCGCTTATCCCTGCTTACAAACTGAATGAAGTTTTATAATACTTTAAGAGCGATCGGTCAACCATTTCTTTTTGGGAGATGTCTAAAAAAATCAGGGCAAATATAAACTATTAATTTTGGCTCATCAAATATGAATTTGTCAAGTTCGCGACTTTTCCAGACTCTCCCTACATATTGTTCTTCAAGCCATTGCGACTGAGAAGATATCTCTAACAGCCGACCGCATTTAAATTTAATAATTGCATAAATATTCAATTCCGGCTTTTGGTATACTTCTGTTATTTGTTTAACAAATTTTTGAGGTTCTTCTAAATAGTGAGAAGCTAACTGTAAAGCTTGGAACTCGTTTTGTGAGTCTATAACGTATTTTGGGAGACTCCACAACTCTATAAAATTTCGATTTATACTCACTATTCTTCTGTTATTATCGACTACAAGAATTCCCGTATTAGATTGACTTTTCCCTTGATATAATTTGCTCATAATTGTGATGTTTGGGTATTTTTGATGAAGCATACCTAAAGCAAGTCTAACAGAGTTGGGAAGCAACTTGCTCTGGTTGCACGATCAGCCCATAAAATAGGTAGGTCGGTACGAATAAACTTCGCTGTGTCAGGACAGACGCAGAACTGACACTTTCACAAAGGCCTGGGATCGGTTTTCCGATCGGTACGTCTCTAATCGCCAATTAATTGGACAAACGTGGACTCAGCATACAAAATAAAACCAAGACGCCTCAAAAGCGGTCATTCTTTTTGGCATACCTGCTGGCATTACAGGACAGAGGCTATTGATACTGTTCGATGAAGACCCGCCTCAATGGGGCGTTTCTTAGGGATAAATCCCCCTCGGATTTCTCCGGTAATGTTTTCCTCGTCAATGTTAGTGGGGCTTGTCGTGCCGGAGACACTTCCTTAGCTAAATAGAGATGTTTAATCTCCGGCGACATAGCTATGGGCTGGAAAGCACCCATAGGTGTCGTGACCTTACTAACGTAGCCTGGTTAGAGACTTAGACTGGCTATCTTGTCCACTTTTGTCCAGTGTTTAGCGGATAGCAACGCTTACGTGTCTGGCAATGAGAGAAAAAAGAATAGAACACGGTAGGGCCACTCAAGGGGCATTAGTCTACTTGACTGGTTTTAGTATACTGCTTTATTATTATAATATACTGGCGCTTAACAAATTTCGCCCCCTAAAGGCACCAAATCTAGTCAAAGTAAAATTATACGGCAGGAGTGGATCTATGCAGTGGCTGTTAAGTTTGGCAGAAGAATATCGGAATCTCCTCCGAAATGGACATTTTTACGAAACCTTGGCAGTGACTTCAACGCCAGAGGAGATTAGAGGTTGGATTCGCCAGTTATATCACCTATCCCGCGATTTTACCTCGGCGCTATCTCTGCGCCATGCCATGTGCCACGACCCTTATTACCAAGGGTGCTTTGCCCGACATGCGATGGAGGAAGTCGATCACTGCGAACGGCTAATTGAGTGGATGCACACATATGATTTTCTGGAACCCGATGAGAGTCCAACTAACGTGCCGGCAACCCTTGAAACCATATCAGTAAACGCATATTGCTTTCGTTCAGTCCTGCGCGAATCAAACGCACACCAAATCATTACACTGAATTTAATCTCAGAAGGGGTGTCCTATGACTTCTTCTGTGCAGCGAGTCCGAAGCTTGCAAAGCTGGGGCTGCAAGCGGGTCGCTACTGGCAAATCCATAATCAGATTGACCAACAGCACCTAGCAATGGGACTTGACCTGATTCCTCAATGCGAGAAAGACTCATCTTTGGGTAAGGTCTACGCTCGGATTGCTTGGGAAATGACTTGTTTGTACGGTCAGATGCTGGACTCTTGGAGCCTTCTCGGTAACAAAACTACCGGGGACAGACACGAGCTTTCAAAAGTTGCAGCTTTGACAAGGTAATTGCGATCGCCCGCATTGATAGCAGCAAAAATAGCGGTGGCGCCCAGTGGTGGTGGTGTTTTCGATTAGCTTTTTGCTGCTATTCCACGCCTTGAGGTGAATGTTGCCATACCCGAGCCTTTCAGCCTTCAACCAACTTTGCGCTGCGATTCTCTCAAATGGCGTGCTACCAACAGCATTACTTGATTTTCCTCAGTCTCGTCCTTGAGCTCAGATAAGGCTCGTTCGATCCTCAAGAGCGGATGTTCTTCTCTCATCCTTCTTGTTTCAAAGTCATTCTCTTGGGAAACGATGCGAACTACGCTAGCGCACTCGCTACGCGGACGCAACCGGGCAATCACTTCCATGCACCGCCATTGATTGGGTAGAAGCTTTGCGGGAAGCAGCTTCGAGGGTGGGAGCAGCGCTGCCCGAACGCGAACACAGCCTTAGGGAAATAGAAATAGCAGCGAAGTGGGAGATGCGCCGGGGGATACTGGCTGCGGTGTACGCCCAGTGCCGGGATTGGCTGTGGGGCGAAGTAGGAAGTGGCGCCCTCAACCACTTGATTGCCGAGAGGAGCATGAGTCGAGAGGCGATCGCCGAGTTGGGATTGGGCTACTACCACAGCAAGAATGAAGTTGCAGCAGCGCTCAAGGAGCAGAATTACGACTTAGAGATTGCCGAAGAAGTGGGCGTGTTGACCCGCAAGTGGGAAGGGTTAGGAACTGTAACTTAATTTATGGACAAAGCTACCCATCATTGACTATTTGGGTAGCTTTTTGAGCAAATTGTGGCGGCGCGAGACTATTTGCCCCTGGTTCAATTTGTTTTTGCCCCCGTGCCATTGGATGACAGATGTGGGCGTCTTGCGTCAGAGAAATCTGCATTTGGACTAATTATAATTTTTTACCTGCCATGTTGACGCTCGCAGGAACTCGTATATAATACAAAGCACAGTACATTTACTCATGTCGAGTCAAATGCAGCTCGTAGAAAAACACGTAATTAACA
>RDXX01000114.1 GCA_004292955.1 Oscillatoriales cyanobacterium
CCGAAAGCCTGCGTGTTTTGCCATCAAGGTTGCTTCAGTATTATTTAATTTGAGCGCTCGCTTGACGGCAAACATGGAACTGACTCTCAGCAATCAACTTTAGATAAGTTTAGCAAACTATTTGCCACTTAACTCTTGCTCCTAGGAAGAGGATTTAATGGCGTGAACCAGTAACTTGGCAATTTCCGAGAGTTGCTTTTTGTTGAAGGTTTTGAGCAAAAGCTTGACTACCGCCTTAGGTTCAGCGGGAAGAGCTACTTGCTTCGACGCTGCTGCTGGGGCTGCTGGGGCGCTTACCTCTGCTGGTTTTGGGGCTGCTACCAAAAGTAGCAAATTTTTACTCGGAGCGATCGTCTTAACTTTCCCCGTTTGCACCAAATCTCCCGCATCCTTGAGCTCTTTGATAATCAGCGGAGCTAAGACTTTATAAGAGTTTTTGGGATTAACGATCGCCCCTCTAGCAGTTTTAACTAAATTTTGCCAAGGCTCAAATTTAGCTCCCAACTTATAGAGTCGAGCGCACGCAGTCGCCAATTCCTGACGGCTAGCAGCAGATTCTTTCTGCTTGAACACCTGCAACATCTCTTTCAGTAAAACCATCACTTGAACAGCAAAATTCCCCGGCGCGGCGCCCGCTGTTGGAGCCGCGACAGGTGCACGAGTTCCAGCAGTAGCAACCGCCACAACTTTGCCCGCCGCCAAGTTGTTGAGATGAGTTTCCAGTTGAGCAAAAACTGGCATCACCTGCTGGACGAGTTTTTCTCCCTCTTCATTCCTCAAGCCAAAAGGCCCTTCCAGTCGCGCCAGCAAGTCTTTAAGCGTATCAACTCCCTTTAAAAATAGAGATTCTGCCGTTTGGTCAACTTGCTTGACGGGCCCATCCTTGAGTACCTTAAAACAATCTTCCAAGCGGTGAGCGGTTGTTTTAATACTATCCAAGCTGAGCATAGCCGCCCCTCCTTTCACAGAGTGGGCGGCTCGAAACATCTCTTGGACCATTTCGGGGTCTTTCATCGTGGACTTCAAATCCACCAAACCATTTTCTAGAGTATCGAGGTGCTCCTTAGCCTCCTCTATAAACAAACGCATTATTCGATCTTGCTGATCTGACACGACAGTCCTCCTAACAATCTCAGCATCCTCCAGAAAGAACCATCTTCGTGGGAGGAAACACGACTCCTGCCAAAAGTCAGAAGCTCCCATGCAAAATATTCTAGCCTGCCTCTTGTGAAAGACTGACAATACTCGTGTCTGGGCGGTTTTAGCTCTCTTTCCTGGTGTGCTGGAGATCGATTTTAGAGTTCTGAGGGAGTATCTGGAGCAATTTCGATGCCCATTCCTTGTTTGATCATCTGCTGATCCGTAATCAAGTCGTTCAATTCCTTGACTTCGACGCCGATTTTTTGGCAAGCTTCTTTGAGTTCCCGCTCAAAAGTGTTGAGGTCGCTTCCGTAGCCGCAAAGCTCGGCGGCTGTGGTGATTCCTTGTTGGGCATTGGCTTTGGCGCAGTCGATCAATTCAAGACCTTTGAGGGGTTGGGATGATGCCATAATATCAAACCACAATTTTTCTTTTGTCCCACTGTACCTAGAACGTTGAGGTCGATCGATCTATCGAAAGGCATGAAAAATCCTAGCGGTGCTGCGTGTTACCAATAAATTATTTTTGGGGACTTCCTGTCAAAATAGCAGTAGTTAGGATTTTCTAACCCTTACTGTGCCTAACTTAGGCTAGATTAGTGTGAGAAATGTTTCCAAATCTCAAATGCACTGGGTGTGGAGCGTCCGGCACCGCCTGTTTGCGTCTGTTCTGTTCGCCATAGCAGTTGCTGTTTTCCTGCCACCTCACTATTTCCTGCTGACTCGGATGCTGTGCATTTGGAACGCGGGCGCTGTCAGTTTCCTGATTTTGACTTGGATGCTGATGCTGCAAGGCACTCCCGAATTGATGCGCCACCACGCTCAGCAGTTCGATGCCGGTCGCTTGGCAATCTTAAGTACGATCCTCGCAGCCGCTTGTGCTAGCTTATTGGCGATCGTCTTCCTGCTGCGCGATACCAAAGGCTTGTCCCCGAATTTGCTATTTCTGCACTTGGGACTTTCTGTCCTGACAATAGTTGGATCTTGGATGCAGGTGCACACTATCTTCACCCTGCACTATGCCCGCAGCTTTTACAAAAACCGCAGCAAGCAGCACGGAAGCTACTCGCAGGCGGGGGGTTTGGATTTTCCCGGCGACGACGAACCAGACTACAAATATTTTTTATATTTCTCCTTTGGGATTGGGATGACTTGCCAAGTTGCAGACGTGCAGACTACTTCTCGTTCCATGAGATTTCTCGTGCTTTTTCACAGCGTGCTCTCGTTCTTTTTTAACACCGCTATTCTCGCTATGAGTGTCAATATTATTGCTGGATTGAGTTGATAAAATTTAGGAAACGCAGTAGGATTTACAGTATGATAAGCTGTTCTGCATTTAAATTGTATATCAAAAAACAATCAAAGTCTTGTGGGGTGGGTGTCCCGCCCTGAATATACAATTTAAATGCGCGACAGCTTAGACCAAGTTTAATTCTAATACTATTGAGCCTCCTTAAATTCTTTATTCTCAACCAAGTCTGACTTCGTAACTTTTTGTAAGAAATATGGAACAGATTGACATCACTCGCATTTTCGAGATTGAATCGGTATCACTTAATCATTTGCTTGAGGAAAGCTTGTCTCAAAAATTTCGGTTTGTTGAAAGACTAATTCGAGACTACCGCAGTGGTTTAAATTGCTTTGACAAGCCTGGTGAAATGCTACTTACAGCATCATTGCAAGGTGCAGTAGTCGGAATTGGCGGACTGAATCGAGACCCATATTTCAACGATTCAAAAATTGGAAGATTGCGGCATTTCTATGTTGAGTCAGTTTGGCGGAGACAGGGAATAGGACGTTTGTTGGTCAATCAACTTATTCACGAAGCCAATCAGCATTATCAATTGTTGACGCTGCGAACTGACACGCCAGCAGCTAATAAGTTTTATCAAAAATTGGGATTCAAGACTCAACCGAACTGGGAGCATACGACCCATCATCTACAATTGGGTGATCTGAACTATCTTCCATTGAGCTTACACTGAAGAATTTTTATCTTAAATATGACAGTTAATTAAATTTAGTCCGTTTCTTGAAAGTATTTCTGACGAGGAACCCGACTACAAATATTTTTTATATTTCTCTTTTTGTATTGGCATGACTTGTCAAGTTGAAGACGTGCAGATAACTTCTCGTTCCACTAGGTATCTCGTGCTTTTTCACAGCGTGCTGTCCTTCTTTTTTAACACCGCTATTCTGGCTATGAGTGTCAATATTATTGCTGGATTGAGTTGATAAAATTTAGTAGCAAGCGTATTGATAGAGGAAAAAGAAATCGAACAATGAAAAATGTTGTGGATAAAGCTATGAGCATTTCTCCTGTCAGCCGAGTTGTGGTTATTGGGATAGATGTTGAGCAAAATGATTATCCATACAGTGTAGTTGCCTGTCATCTCAATGAAGATGAGAATGCTTTTTAGTAAATGGACAGTTGACAAGGGAAAATATAGTTTGAAAGCTCGAAAATTGAAAAGTGTAGACCGCAATCGAAGAATCTCGTCGCAACGAACGGTTGAGCGATTTCTGTGTGGATGCAGAGTTTACTAATCGCTGAACGGAATCATAAAAAAACTCGGTAAGTGGGAAACTCAGTGGCTTCAGAGAAAGAGAGGGAAACGACGGGCGCGGTTTCAACCGCCTTGAATCCCCTTGCGGGGTTGGAGGGGTACGATCGCCCCTCCGGTGAGGTATGGTTGCCTCGATCTCCCTTGCGAGAGTAATGTTCGCCTCGCCAATGTTATAAAAGCTTTTTAGGCTAGTAGCACTGTCGAGCGTGACTTTAAGACTGTTTAACCACTAGCGACAGAGCGGAAAACTGGCGTCGCATTCAAGGAGTGTCGTGACTCAAATAACGTAGTCAGTTAAGACTTAGGCTGGTCAGTACAGCTCGCGAGAGATTTCTCGCGACCAAGCTCAGTCCCTTTAGGGCTGAGTTACTGACTATTCCGTTATCACCAATATTGGCTTCAAGGGTTGTTGCTGATTTCGACGATCGCCTCTCCTTGACGCAATCGTTCTATTGCATCAGGTAAAGTGGCAGTTAACAATTGTCGCAGGTTACGGTTTGTTACATTGCCACAGGTCAACCACAAAATTTGAGGGGGCGCTCCTAATCGACATACCAAATCGATGAAGTCGCTGTCTTTGGTCATAATCACAGCTTTTTCGGCTTGTGCTGATTCAAAAATTTCGGTATCTTGGGCATCTCGAAGTTGAATATCTCGCAACGCAACCGCTTCTAAATTAAAGTTATCTGTCAGCCAATTTGCGAGAGTTGGTGGCAGTTGAGCATCGATCCATATCTTCATGCCGTCAGTCTTGGGAAATCGGTACGTCGTGCAGCAAACAGTAAGCAAGCTTGAATATCTGCAAGCTCCAAGTCCGGGAAATCTTCTAAAATCTCAGTAACGCTGACGTTCTGGGCCAGCATTTCTAAGATGTCGGTGACTCGAATTCGCATTCCTCGAATGCAGGGACGACCACCACACTGACCGGGGGTTTGGGTAATGCGAGTTAACAAGCCAGTCGTTGAGTTCATCAGGGGTTGCCTGTAAGTTGCTTTGTTCGTCTCCATCTTACTGAGTAATCATCTCGAAAGCAGGTTTTTGCGTAAGTCCTCATTTCTCTTGCCAAGTCGAAGTCATTACGAGTATGATTTAATAAAAAGCAAAAAAGAGACCCACCATGAGGATCGAAGCCATACCCCTCAACCAGATTCGCCGCCCCCTGCCCCGAGTCAACGATCGAACTAAAGTAGCCGCCCTCATGGAATCCATCCGGGAGGTAGGTTTAAACGAACCCATCGACGTGCTAGAAGTAGATGGCCAGTATTACGGATTTTCCGGCTGCCACCGGTACGAAGCTTGCCAGCGCCTCGGTTTAGAAACTATCCCGTGCAAAATCCGCCGAGCTCCCCGTGCTGTGTTGCAGATGCACCTAGCCTGAGCAATTCACGACAGGCAAATATTCGATCGCCCAAAACAGCCAAAACAGCCAAAACTGTCAAAACAGTCTCAGATATTCGATCGACAATCACCACTAACAACCTAAAAACCTATGACTACCAACAACCACAAACAACACCTTTACCCGACGCGCATCGATATGTCAGCCGCCACCCGCTCTCAAATAGTCGGGCTGCTCAACGCCACGCTAGCAACCACTCTGGACTTAAAAACTCAAGTCAAGCAAGCTCACTGGAACGTCAAAGGCATGGACTTCTATCAGTTGCATTTGCTGTTTGACGAAATGGCCGGGGAACTCGAAGAATACGTCGATACGGTTGCTGAACGAGTCACTGCTTTGGGCGGTTTGGCTGTCGGAACAGCCCGCACAGCCGCCGCAGATTCGATTTTGCCAGAATTTCCTTTCGACATTCTAGATGGCAAGGAATACGTCACTGCTTTAGCCGATCGCTATGCACCCTACGCCCAACATCTGCGAGTGGCGATCGACAAAGCATCAGAACTCGGCGACGCCGATACAGCCGACTTGTACACCGAAATCTCCCGGGCAATTGACAAGCGTTTGTGGTTCCTAGAAGCGCATTTGCAAGGTTCTGCGACAACTACAACAGCCGCCGAGAAAGTTGCAGTCAAATAGCCACTTTCTTTTGTGGGGTGGGCCGAAGAGCCCGCCACAGGCAAGATGCCTGTGCCACTTTCTTTTGTGGGGTGGGCCGAAGAGCCCGCCACAGGCATCTTGCCTGTGCCACAAAAGTTGTGGAGTGGGCTTCTAGCCCGCCCCAAAGATGTATTTCCTTAAAGCTCGCAACAGTTTACGATCGAGAATATGTCCATTTATTAATTTGGATGAATTTTTCGTGGCAGCTAATATTCCAGATTATGCTCCTCAACTGCAACGGCTGATGCAACAGGCCGGGATTTCGAGCGATCGAGAACTCAGCCAAAAAGCAGGAGTTCCCGAAATTCAGGTCATCCGCCTGCGTCGCGGCTTAGCTTTGAAAACCCGAGCCGACATCCTGCTCAAAATCAGTCAAGCTTTGCAAATTTCCTTAACCGAACTGCTCGCAACCTTGGCGCCAGACTTTGTAGAGTTAGAAAAGGCACCACCCACAGCCTTAGAACAAGAATATCAGCGCCTCCAAGCTGCGATCGCACAGCAGCGATCGTCTTTGATGGAGGAATTCCAGCTTGCTAGCGTACAAATTTTAGAATCTTGGATGTTGCAGTGGCCGACTGCTGCCAGCAAAGCTCAGGAAAATCACCACTTGCGGGCTCAGAAACTGCTGCCGTTGCTGCGCCCCGTCGAGCAGTTATTGCAGCATTGGGGCATAGAGTCGATCGCCCCAGTCGGAGCAGAGATTCCCTACAACCCGCAACAGCACCAGCTCATCGAAGGAACAGCCCAGGCCGGAGAACCCGTCAAAGTCCGCTATACAGGCTACACACAAGGCGATAAACTCCTCTACCGCGCCAAAGTTAGCTTAGTTTGATGCCATTCTGTATTCAGCAGAACAAAAATTGTCCCCCTCTCACAATTCACTCGCGGTGGCGAAGCGCTGCGAGTCCGATCGGCGTTCCCATCCGCAAAGAGCGCCATCTCTTGCACTCAACAATATTCTCCCGTTCTCGGATTTTCCGTTTCTCTTATTTGGATCGGAGTCCATCTCGCAGCTATACTTAGCCTAGTCTGGCTAGAAATTCTGACATTCCCATCGCAAAATATGAGTCCTGTAGTTAAAATTATTCAGCCCTCTGGCATTTTAGACGGCACCAAGGCAAGTCAATTCCGCCAAGAGATTAGCGACCTAGTGGAAGCGGGAGCCGATGTGGTATTGATAGACTTCACTGATGTGACTTTTATGGATAGTTCTGGTTTGGGCGCTTTAGTATTAGCGCTCAAAACAGTCCGGGCCGCTGGGAGTCAATTAGTCGTCTGTTCTATCAACGAGCAAATCCGCATTTTATTTGAACTCACCAGCATGGATCGAGTTTTCGAGATCTTTCCGACCCGGGATGCTTTTAATCGCAAAATTGTCTCCACTAACTAACTCTTTTGGCTGCTGTCTTCTTGCCATTTGGTTGCAAATGTGATGCAAGAGGTCAGCTAGCCAAAGTTGATCTTGAGTAAAGACCAATCATCATCAAAAACTGCTTTAGCGTTCAACTTTTGAATGTAGTTCAGAACCAGTTCTAACTGATCGGCAGTTGCACCGTTGTAAGATGCTAGCAGGTCGATGAAAGGGTCTAGCCCCCAGATATTGCCGTCAGGTTGGTGAATCTCGTATACCCCGTCGCTAAAGATGTAGAGAGTGCTTAAATCCTCGACATCGCAGCAATTATCGACATAGCGGGCGTCGGGGAACATCCCGACTGGCATTCCGGGGGTTTTTAATTGCTTGATTTTAGCCGTGCTCGCAGGGGACTGGGAAATCAACACTGCCGGGGGATGACCGGCGCTGGCGTAAGTTAGCTGGCGAGTAATGCGGTTGTAAACGCCATACCAGATGGTGAAATATTTGTCATTTTGGTAGCTCATCTGGAAGGTGGTATTGAGGGCTCGCAAAACATCGCTCGGTTTGTAGTAGTCAATGTTGGGCAGTGCGCGCGATCGCAGCAAATTCAGCACCGCCACAGAAGGCAGCGCCGCCCGCAAACCGTGACCGGCTACGTCAAGCAAGTAAATCGCCAAATAATCGGCATCCAGCCAGTTGTAGTCGAAGCAATCTCCGCCTAACTGCCGGGAGGGAATGAATTTTGCCTCGATGCTGACAGGTTCCGTCATCGGATCGGGCAGCAGCGATTGCACGTACTCCGCTGCTTCGGCTAACTCTGCTTCCAGGCTTTGCTTGGCAATTTTCAAATCTCGGCTGAGTTGGTGCAGCCGCAATCCTGCGCGTACTCTCGCCTGCAATTCGTTGAGTTCGATCGGCTTGGAGATAAAATCGTCGGCACCGGCGTCAAGCCCTTTGACTCGATCGGCGATCGAACCCAAAGAAGTCAACAAAAAGAATTGTGTAGTTGACAGTTCCGGATCAGCCTTAACTCGACGGCAAACATCAATGCCGGTCAAACGCGGCATGATCCAATCGCAAATTATCAGCGCCGGACGCAATTTTTGCGCCTGGGCCACGCCGTCTTCGCCATTGCTTGCTACTGTCACTTCGTAACCCTGTTTTTTCAGGGTTCTTCTCAGCAGCTCTTGAACAGCCGTATCATCGTCAATAACCAGAATTTGAAACATGGCACTCGGGTACTACAAGTCTTTCAAGGTCTGGGGGTCATTTAAAATATATCCTGTGAGGGCGATTGTCTGAGATTGAGTATGGTCTAATAACATCGCTTTTCAGGTAAATGCTTTTGCCGGCCAGCCATCGAGTTCAATTTACCTTTAAATTTGATGCAAATTTTGGTTGGGTCGAACTTCACCCAGTTTATCCTCAGAACATAAACTTTGATAGATTTTTTTTGGCAGCAGGGGCGAATTGACATCGGGGCGCGACTTCTGGTATCGTAAATAGCTAATTACTCGATTTGACATTTATTTTTTTAGCAGTACAAGCCAGTACAGTCGAACTCCCATTCAATTTTGCTTGGTTTTACACGGTCAGCCGCCGCAGCAGCAACTGGAAAATGACGCTGCCGTTGAAGAACTGCGATGGGTGATGTTGGCGCTAGCAGTTGCCCGCATTTTGGCAAAAAAGTTAACAACGTAAAGTACAGGCAGTATAATATTTGCCTCTATTTTAGCTAATAAAACAGCAAGAAGCCTTTCACCTGCCCGATAGGGAGGTGATGAGATGAATTGCGAGCGAGTTGACGACAATCCTCTGACCAATGCCGGAGGCGAGGGAAGAGGGTAGGTCGGAAATGAGCTGTCATATTTTGTTTGTACCCATAAATTTGATAGAATAAATTTGGTTAACTTCACCCCTATCGGTGTCTGATCAGCCTCTGTCCAGTAGCATTGCGATTATTGGTAAGCGACTCCGTTGCACAGCATAGAAGCAAGTAGGCACATCTTGATTAATGCAAATTACCTCCGGGTTTGTCCGATAGTGCGAATCAGCCAGCATCTCATCCAGGGCAGTAAAATTTGTAGGGTACAAGGTAAGAAATTTACAGTCTGCGGTAGGGCATTCCGTGGACTTAAAACAAAGCTCATCGCCTCCGAAGCAATAGCTGGATTGGATGAGAAGCCTACACTGTATTGCTTGCAATCAGTGTAGGAGTATGTCACGGAACTATAATTTTAGTGGCTGAGCGTGATTGAATTAAAAGGTTCCGAAAAGTTGCAAGTCCTAAAGAAAGCGGCTCTTCAAGTCAATACTGGCCAGAGTGCTTTAGAGCCAGTTTTGTCCTGGTTTGCAAAATTATACGAGCAGCGAATTCCTGCAAGTGTGTGGATACGCTGTCAGTTGGCTTTGGCTGAGGGCTTTACAAATGCGGTGCGTCACGCCCACGAGGGCAAACGGCCGGATTTGCCGGTGGAGATTAACGTGGTGGTGTCTGCTGAATCTGTAGAGATTCAAATTTGGGATTCGGGCTCTCCCTTTGATTTAGAGCAAAAAATTCAAGATATGTCGAAAACGATCGATCCTGAAGCTTCGGGCGGGCGGGGCCTCAAGTTGATGAAAGACATCGCAGACAGTCTCAGTTATACCAGAACGGCTGATGGTCGTAACTGTCTGTCGATCGTCAAAAACTATACTCCTATCCCCGAGACGGACGACGAAGATGATATTTTGCAGTTGCCGGACGAACTTTTGGGTTGATCGGCTCATCGGCTGTTAAACGCGCGACAGAGGGTTTAGCCACAGCAGAATTGTCCGTTTTAATTGATTTAATTCTCGATACACTTCTTGTTTTACCCATTGGCCAAGAGCGTCGAAGGGTGTAAAAATTTGACCGACAGGCCAGCTAACATCTTGACCTAATGGCGTTTGATGGTTGCCGGCCAGTGTCTGAACTGTAATCATGTCGGAAAATCTTTGTTTTAGCAGACCATTTAACAGCAGGGTTTGGTCGATGTTGTCGCTGTTAAATTTGACTAAAAGATTGCGCCGGATTTGATAGCTATCTTGCACGAGGCGGTTGGTGTCTTGGGGGGAAGGGGTAAACTCTACGTTAAAGACGGGGGAAATTTGCTCGACGATCGGGATTGCTTCGGATGCTGCATAATTGTTGAAAGAGATCAGAATATTGCCGGCTCTTTCTATGTCAAACACCGAGCCGATCAGCAAGTGCAGTTTGCATCCCATGCTGTGCCCCATGCCGTAGACAGGCAGATAGGAAGATTTGAGCAATTTCTTGGCGCGCAACCTATCGAGGGCATTTTCAAACTTGTTGAGGACATCGCGGGCGATCGCAATATGATCCAAAGTATTGACAAACGGGGTTGCTACTACCACATATCCTTGATTCCCCAAGGCCTCTAACAGCCACCGATAGGTCAGTTGCGGTGCAGCAGCTACAAATGCGCCGCCGAGAAAATGTACGATCGCGATCGGTTTCGAGTTTGAGGGAATTAATACCCAGTTGCCAGAAATTTCTTGCCAGTCCATAAATTTAGTCTAGTTCAAAGTAAAAAGGCGATCGTTCTCTGAAGGTATCAGGTAAAAAGGTAGAAAGCATAATTTTTGTTACTTTTTTGCTTTTACTTTCTGCCTAACAAATAGGTTTCCTACCCATTTTTATTCACAAAACTTGGCTTTTTACTTACCATAAATAATTGGTTTAAAGCCGGAACCCCGATCGGGAGGAATTTAAAAAAGACGATTGATTGCTCCAATCCTCTTCCTTCTTTGTCAACTGCTGTCAACTGTCAACTGCTGTCAACTGTCAACTGTCAATTGTCAACTGTCAACTGAATGAAACCTTATCTATTTTAATTGTTTTGGCAGCAAATAGCACGGCGGGCACAGGCTGCTATTTCCGGCTCGCTCGGGTTGAGGCTGGCGGCTGAATATAACACTATACGCGATGGTTAACGCTTTGTTGCGATCGCGCGACGCCAGAGCGATCGAGCGTATCTATTTTTCAGAGGCTTTTATCTCCAAGACGGTTCAGATCGAACCGTCTTAGATTAAAACCTGCATACAAATACAAGAGCCTTTAGGAAAAACCGCTGACTTCCGACGATCGCTGGGGATTAAATTCTGCTGCATGACGGGTGCTTTCTGTCGTTTGACGGCTCAACTTCTCGTGAGATTTCATCCATTTCCACTTGTTCAGAGTAGCTTGAGGATTGAGGGCTGTCGTAGCGATGCCATAAATCAGAGTCAGTACAATCTCCCGATTCAACCAACTTTGTCCCACCTTTCTCATGTAGTGCAGTGCCAAAACTTCTCGGAATTTGTTGAGCCTTGGCAAAAGGGGCAAATTGTTAAAGCACAACTGTTCGTACTCGTTGAGCGATAACTCTTTTTCTCCCCGCAAGCGCCGCAGTTGGTTTTCCTTGACACATTCAGAAGCTATGCGCTTTTTCAGCCAGTGCTTGTCTGTGAGAGAGTTTCCTCTAATTCGATAATTTCCCAAAGGTGCTGTCGCGGCTAGCAAGCCGTGCTTTTGAGCAATTTTGGTAAATAACTCTGTATCTTCTCCTACCTCCCAATCTTCTGCAAAGCCACCTTCTTTGAGCAAAATGAAGCGATCGACTACCACAGAAGACGGGAAAACCCAAGGACTTTCGCCTGTCTCCTTAATCGCCTGCATTTCGGCTTTAGTTGTAGGATAGGTAGGAACGTAACTCAACTTGTTGCCATGCTTGTCTAAATACCGCAAAGCGTGAGCAACTGCTTTGACTTCGGGATTGTCTGCGAGCATCTTCAAACAAACTTCTAGCTTGTTGGGTTCCCAGGTATCGTCACTGTCTAGAAACGCTACATACTTGCCGGTTGCCCGCTTGATCATTAAATTTCTTGACTTGGAAACCCCATAATTGTGGGGATTTCTATAGAACTTAATTCTCGAATCTTGCTTGGCCAGCCTAGCACCAATTTTTCTAGTATCGTCTGTCGAGCAGTCATCAACAATTAAAATTTCTAGATGCTTGTGGCTGCCATTAACTACGGAGGCAACGGCCTCGGCCAGGGTTTCGGCTGCATTGAATGCAGGAATTATTACACTGACTTTTGGGCTGTTCATAACTTGAATTAGTTGTGTTTTGGTAGTTGTTCGCCGAAGTATAGTCTTCGCCACATATGACCCCTGAAATTAGAATACGAAGAAAGTAAGGATTTTCCGCTGAAACTGAAAATTGCTGGCTGTGAAACGCACTGACTGGGATCTAGTGCGATGAAAGCTCGCGTTTGAGCAGTTAAGTTGCAAAGCATAATGTCCGGCGCTAGATGATTCGAGCTTCCACCCCCTGGCGTGTATGCCAGCAAGGGCAAAAATAGGATGCTGTTTCTGAGCGTTCGTATATCTACATAGAATCAACAGTGCTTTCCGCAAAGGATTATACAGCTTTATTAAGTTTTATGACAGGAAATTAAGAAAATTAACTTCCTATATCAAACTTCCTGCCTTGGGGGAAAGAAGAGGTTAACTTACAGGGCGAAATAGTTATCTAAACTTAATCAAAGCTTGCTGGACAAGATAAGTCTAGAATTGAGATAATATCTGGAATGCCGAAAACCAAGGCTCAATTATCCGGTTTGTAAACCGCAGTTCTGTCAGTACCAGCCAGCCTGTTAAGGTCGAGAAGGAAGTCCACAACTCGTTAAATTGGCTGAAAATAGTGGGTGACTCATGGCTAATAGCGACCGCTAGAATTGTTTTT
>RDXX01000149.1 GCA_004292955.1 Oscillatoriales cyanobacterium
GGCGACTCGATACAGAAAAAACTTATCTTTAACCAAGCTTGAATATATTGATCGCTCCTGCTCTTGGTTGGCAATCAATTATTCAGCAAGCCCTACGTACCTATACAACAAATCTGATTGCCAATCATTATTGCTCTTGAGACGTGTAGATAAAGGAGGCTCAAGCCCAACTACGTACCTATAAAACAAATCTGATTACCAAGGATTGCCAATCATTCTAAAAGCCGCCCAATAGTAGGGATGAGAAAAATTCCGAGTCCCTGTCTTTGTCATTTCCGGAGGTAGCTGCACATTACCCACAGAAGTCCGCAATATTCCCCCTTCAATCCGCACCTGTTGGCGCAACATTTCTAATTGCGCTTGCCGCAAGGCCTCAGCCTTCATCGGAGCAGTTTTCAACTGGCCGTAAAAGTCCGCCATCAATCCCAAACTGCCCTCGTCGCTGACATACCAGAGAGTCGCTAGAGCCGATTTAACCCCTGCTTGCACGGCTAACCCGCCAAAGCCCAACTCGGATTCTCGATCGCCCACAGCAGTCCTGCAAGCACTTAAAACCAACATATCAACCTGTGGACTGCCCCATCCCATGTCCCGCAACTGATTCAAACGCAATTTAGTATCCCACAACTGAATGAAGGATTCGCTGGGGTTTCCCGATCGAAATTCGGCGTGAGTAGCCAAGTGAATTCTCCCAAAAGGGTACTGCTGGCGCTGCGATTTCAAATTTGCCAGAGTGAAAGCTTGGTTCAAGAAAGACTTACCGGGCGACTCCTGCGGGATAATTGTCGAAACTTCTATTTCCACCGCAGGCAAAGGACTCATATCGGGAAATTGTGACGCACCCATTGCCAGAACTTGTGTATTTGGCAACTTAGTGGTGCTGGTATCTGTCAAACTCAGACTCGGCATTGAACCGACGCTGTAACGCTCTATCAGAAAGCCTTTCCCGTCATGTAGCGCCGCCATCGGTATCGATCGCAACCCCATATCCGCAATAAAAGATAAATTCTGAATACCTTTGGCTTGTAACTCTGCCTCGATCGGCGCTATCATCCACTGGTAAAGCTGCTGAGCGAAGGGTAAATAAGTTTTAGTATTGCGCTTTACCGGATTAGTCAGTTCGTTGCGAAATTTCCGAATAGTTTCCATTACCTCGGCGCGAGAGGTTCCAGCGATCCGCACGCGAAAGGGCGCGCTATCGGGGGCGATTACCATTACTTCGAGTTCGTCAGAGCTTTTAATTTGCTGTTCTACGCGCAACAGCGGCGAACTGTTGTAAGGTCGATCGAATGTAGAACCATTGGGTACAAAGCTCATATATACGAGAGCTGGTTTGATACCTGTGCCTTTTGCGACGCTGCGAAGAGTATTTTGAGCATTTTCTAGCGTGGCGCGTTTATTTGTTTGTGGCAAATTCAGGTAATCGACAAACTCCCTGGTAAATCTGTTTTCTACCGGAAAAATAATGGCGCTGGGGTTAACTGGCAAGCTGGAAACGTCAATAATATTCGAGGTTTCGCGACGTGAATTAGGCTGTTGCAATGAACTAGATATCTGGTTTTGCTGTTGCAAGCTGGCAGAAAATAAAGGATTTGTCCTGGGAAGCCCGTTGCTGGAGAGCGCCGGAGCGAGTTCCGGTGTCGGTATCGGTGCGAGATTGATTGGTGCGGGAGCAGGGAGAATTTGAGTAATTGTCGGCGCTGGTGACAAATTCGATATCGGCGCTGGATTTTGAGTAATCGTTGGTGCGATCGGCAAATTCAATATCGGCGCTGGATTTTGAGTAATCGTTGGTGCGATCGGCAAATTTGATATCGGCGCTGGATTTTGAGTAATCGTTGGTGCTGGATTTTGAGTAATTGTCGGCGCTGGTGACAAATTCGAGTTCGGCGCTGGATTTTGAGTAATTGTTGGTGCTGGTGACAAATTCGATATCGGCGCTGGATTTTGAGTAATTGTCGGCGCTGGTGACAAATTCGAGTTCGGCGCTGGATTTTGAGTAATTGTCGGCGCT
>RDXX01000115.1 GCA_004292955.1 Oscillatoriales cyanobacterium
TGTGGACTTCCTTCTCGACCTTAACAGGCTGGCTAGTACAGACATAACTGCGGTTTACAAACCGGATAATTGAGCCTTGGTTTTCGGCATTGCAGATATCATAGCCTTTCTAGACTTATCTTGTCCAGCGAGCTTTAACTAAGTTTAGATAACTATTTCGCCCTGTAAGTTAACCTCTATCAAGTTTTACTTTGGCACTCTCAGCACTCTTGGTGACTGAGATTCTTGGTTCAACGAAGTCACTTGCTTGCGACTGGATTACTCCAGGTCAAGTAAAAGTGTCTTCTCCTGAAGCGTAAATTCCGGTATGCCCTACCGTACTCGATCGTCTCGATCTAGTCAGGTTTTCGTTCAAATACGAGTTTTCCTAGACGGCAACACCGATCGGTGTGACTGCGTACTCAACAATCCAGTTAAGTTTTTACGTTGTCTAGTTATACTCAATTTTCAACCTGCGACGATCGTATCACACCCAGTACAAGACTGATGAGCACTCTTGATTTAAATCCTTCCCGTCGCTAATGTCAAGCGGAGTGAACTCTAGCTCGTTTTCCGCTTTCCATTGTACGATCGCTCCGGAGCACTCTGGAAGGAAGAAATAAAAGAGAGGGAGAAAGGGGGAGAGGGGGAGAGGGGGAGAGGGGGAGATGGGGAGAGTGGGGGACAAACATCTGCCTAATGCCTTTTCCATCTTCCTTCCTTCTGCTTTCTTCCCTCTTCCCGATGACGGCATAACTGATGGGTAATCGGGAATTCTATCCGTTACATCCGTTAAATCCCGCACATTGCGAGTAAGGCCGAACTTCCTTCTGCTCTTCCCTAGGACTTCCCTCTTCCCGATGACGGCATAACTGATGGGTAATCGGGAATTCTATCCGTTACATGAGTTAAATCCCGCACATTTCTCGTTGCCGAACTTCCGACTTCACGCTTGACTTCTTTACCCTTTTAAACGAGTCCTTCGATTACGGGATGGAAGAAAAACGCCAGCGCCAAAACCGCATAAGCAGCCAACAGCAAAGTACCTTCAAGCCAGTTAGACTTGCCATCAGAACTGATAGAATTCGCAATCAGCACCGACACCGTAACTGCTACAAGTTCAAACGGATTGAAGTTCAAGTCCATCGGTTGGCCCACGATAAAACCCACCAAAACCAACAGCGGGGCAACAAACAAAGCAATTTGCAAACTCGAGCCCATAGCCACAGAAACCGACAAATCCATTTTATTTTTCATCGCCACCGTCACCGCCGTCGTGTGTTCGGCAGCATTGCCAATAATCGGCACTAAAATCACCCCGGTAAACAGTGATGTCAGCCCCAAACGCGCCGTCGCTTCTTCTAGACTACTAACCAGGAGTTCTGACTCGATCGCCACCATGACGGTACAGACCAACAGTACCGAAATCCACAACGGTAGATTCACCTTGTGGTCGGGACTGTCTGGTGCTAAGTTACTTTCGGCTAATTCTTCGAGACCTTCGACTTCTGCCACCCCTACATCGTAAAGATAACTGTGGGTTTTCATCGAAAACAGCAGAGTCAGCACGTAGACAATAATCAGGACTATCGCAACAGCGCTAGAGAGATTTTGCATAGTTTCCGGGGCGATGCCGATAGAAGTGACATTAACAGCCGTCGGCACCAAAATGGCAATCACAGCTAAGTTCATCGCGGAAGCATTCAACCGCGCGACTGTGGGCTGAAATTCTTGTTCTTTGTAGCGCAAGCCGCCTAGCAGCATTGCAAATCCCATCACCAGCAGTAAGTTGCTGATAATTGAACCGGTGATGCTGGCCTTAACAACATCTATTAGTCCGGCGTTGAGGGCGACGATGCCGATAATCAATTCCGTGGCATTTCCGAAGGTAGCATTCAGCAAACCCCCCAAGTTGGCGCCGAGGACAACGGCGATTTCTTCGGTGGCCGTACCCATCCAGGCTGCTAAAGGGATGATGGCTAGGGCGGAGGTGATGAAGATTGTGGAGGATTCCCAGCCGAGAAAGTGTCCGGCGATCGAAACTGGGATAAATAGCAGCAGGCTGGAAATTATGTTGGTTGTGTTTAGCATTTAAATTCTGAAAAGCTCCCAACCGTCAATCATAGCCTGCCAGCAAGTTTAGCCAAGGGGAGGGGGAAAGGAATTGGATGCTGGTTTAAGGGTTGGGGCGATCGCACTTACTCACGTTTTTTGGTCAGAAGTTGGCGAAGATACTTAATAAAATTGAAAAGCTTTCGCGATAATTTGAAAATGACTCAGCCGAGAACTAAGCTGCTACACAGATAAATTGCCTGTTCCGAAGATGAGAGAGTGCGCGAGTATCAAGATATCTGACAGTTCGTGGCGGGAGCTAAAATTCGATGCCAGAATTAGAGTGTCAACGAACAACCAACAGCTATATCGTTCCAGGAGTTTTGTCAACATGAATTCACCTGACATGACACGAGATATTGCTTCAGAAGATTTGTCGATCGCCAATCCGGCTGCTTATCCCGAAGTTACGCAACAGCTATCGGAAAACGTAATTTTCACAACCGTCGATGACCTTTACAACTGGGCAAAAATGTCCAGCCTGTATCCACTGATGTTTGGCACTGCTTGCTGCTTCATTGAGTTTAGCGCCATGCTCGCTTCCCGCTTCGATTTGGATCGATTAGGTGTATTTCCCCGGATGTCTCCCCGACAGGCAGATTTGATGATTACCGCCGGCACAATTACGATGAAATACGCTCCTGTGTTGGTGCGGCTTTACGAACAAATGCCCGAACCCAAATACGTGATTGCAATGGGCGCTTGCACGATTACGGGCGGAATGTTTAGTGCAGATTCTCCGACTGTTGTGCGCGGTGTGGACAAGCTAATTCCGGTGGATGTTTATTTACCTGGATGTCCGCCGCGGCCGGAAGCGATTATGGATGCGATCGTCAAACTCCGCAAGAAAATTGCCAACGACAGCTTGCAAGAAAGGCAAAAGACGGAACCAACCCACCGCTATTACACCCGCCCTCACCGGATGAACGTTGTGCAGCTAATTCACGACGGAAAATACCTGGAAACCCATCAGGTGCCGCCTGAACTTGTCGCATCGGGATTGCCTGTTGTACGGGAGTTGGAATCGATTCGGGCGATCGAAGCTTAAGTATGATTGAAATTCATATCTTCCACGAGTCTCACCGAATAATATCATCTCCGCAACCAAGACCACAATAAACAAGGTTTGTAGTGAGGACTTTAGTCCTCTGATATTTCTGCGGACTAAAGTCTTCACTACGAACCGTTACAGATGACGGTTAATTGACCAGATACCATAATATGAAATGGATTTTTGTATTCGATTAGCTAGCTTAGAAGATATTCCTAAGCTGACAACTTTAATTCCAGATTCTGCTAGAGCTTTGCAAGCAGACTACTACACTTCTGAGCAAATTGAAGGCGCAATCGGCACAGTCTTTGGGGTTGACAGCCAACTGATTCAAGATCGAACATACTTTGTTGCTGAACACAATAACCAAATTGTCGGTTGCGGTGGTTGGAGCCAGCGAAAAACGCTTTATGGAGGTGATTCAGGCAAAAATAATCAAGAAGACAGCCTGCTCAACCCAGACAGCGACTCAGCCAAGATTCGGGCATTCTTTGTCGATCCAGCACGGGCGCGTCAAGGAATTGGCAGTCAGATTATCCAATCCTGTGAACTGGCTGCTGAGCGTGCTGGATTTAAGGATGTGGAGACGATCGCAACGCTGGCGGGAGAGCCATTTTACACAAAATTTGGCTATCGGGCGATCGAGCAATTTAAAATTCCTCTCCCAAACAGTCAGTTTCTCCCCGTTGTCCGTATGTTTAAGACCTTTCTGTGCAGCCGATAAATCAGTAACGATCGAATCAGTATGAAGGTTGTGCCACTAATTTACAAGAGAAAATACCTGGAAACTTCAGCAGGTCTGATTTCGCATTATATTGACAACAAAATTGACTATTTCTGGGCATAGTTTATTCAAATTATCGCCTAGTGATATAATGTCTAAGTATTGCTCTGCAAGGATAGCTATACATAATAACACTTAGGAATGCTTCAGCCATGCCTCTACAAGAAGAGATTGACAAAACAAGGCAAGAAATTCGGACAGATAGCTACTCAATGTCTATTGGTGAATGGATCAGTCTTTATGAAAATAATGAAATCGATATTCACCCAGATTTTCAAAGGTTTTTTAGGTGGTCTGATTATCAAAAATCAACTTTTATAGAATCAATTCTTTTAGGCATACCGATTCCCCCAATTTTTGTCATCCAAAGAGATGATGGGATTTGGGATGTAATCGATGGTTTGCAGAGACTGTCAACCATCTATGAATTTGTAGGTGTTTTAAAATCAGGGAATCAAGAGCAAGAGCAAGAGCCATCTTTTTTTGCTTTACAAGAAACCACATATTTACCTTCGTTGAAAGGCAAGAAATGGGACGATTTCGAGGACAAAGAAAACTCTTTTAGTCAGGCACAGCGTTTATTGATAAAGCGAGCAAAAATATCCGTCAACATTGTCGAAAAAGAAAGCGATGAAGTTATTAAATATGAGCTATTTCAGCGACTAAATACTGGAGGAGCAATTGCAACACCACAACAAGTAAGAAATTGCATTCTTTTAATGTTGAATAAAAATTTGTATAATTTGATGCGTTCGCTTGCCGATCGCGAGTCATTCAAAAGCTGCATTGCTTTGAGCGATCGACTCTATGAAGAACAGTATGATATGGAATTAGTATTGCGTTTTATTCTTCTCTTCGATCGAGATGATGCAAGTCTTCAAAAGTTGGGCGGTGATGTAAGCGAGTTCCTAACGGCTAGAATGCGTGCAATGGCTCTGAAAAAAGATTTGGATAGCAGCCACGTAGAGAGAGCGTTTGATCTGACTTTCAATATGCTGTCCGGAGCTATGGGAGACGATAGCTTCAAGCGATACAAATCGGACAATGATAAATTTCTTGGAGGCTTTCTATTATCTGCATATGAGGTGGTAGCACTAGGAATTGGATACAACTATCAAAATCCGATTTCAACCGACGAAATACCTAATCGTATAAAATGTATTTGGTCAGATCCAATTTATAAACAATGGTCGGGAGCTGGAGTGAATGCAGCAAGACGCTTACCCTATCTGATTCCGCTTGGTAGAAAGGTATTTTCACCTTTATGAGCATCCGAACAGCGGAACAATTAAGTGATAAATTGGCCACCGATCTTGCTTGGCGAAAAAAGGAACTTTCAGAAATGAAATCTATGGTAGAAGCAAAAAATGTTTCCGATCAAAGACATAAAGCATTAGTGCGTAGTGGAGTATGTATTCTCTATTCCCATTGGGAAGGTTTTGTTAAGTTAGCAGCAAACTCTTATCTAGAATATATAATCTCAAAAAAGCTTAGCTACCAGGAGCTTTCTAGTAATTTTTTAGCTTTGGCTATGAAAGAAAAACTTAAGGAGGCAAAAGAGACAAATAAACCATCATTGTATATACCTGTTTGTGACTTTTTCCTTTCTGAATTGAATCAGAGATGTCTCCTACCTAAAGATGTAATATCTACTGCATCGAATCTATCTTCTGAAATTTTAAAGGAAATAACTTATATTCTGGGAATAGACTTTTCAATCTACTCTACTAAGTCGGTATTAATTGACACCAAGCTTTTGAAGACAAGGAACGAAATTGCACACGGAAATTATTCGGTGTTTGATAGGGATGAATATCTAGAGCTACACAGAGAAGTTATCGGAATGCTCGATATATTTCGGAACCAGATAGAAAATGCTGCTATTCAGGAAAAATTTCGGTCTACTTCACCTTAGATAATAACAACAGGAGCAAATAATTATCAATCATGTCAAGAAAACTAGATTTTATCAAAGTAGAAGTCGTCCCGCACGATCCAAGTTGGCGAGATGTTTTTGAGGCTGAGTCAAAACAGATTGCACTTGCACTTACCGAAAATGCGATCGCTATACATCATATTGGTAGCACAGCAATTTCACAAATTCATGCAAAGCCAATTATCGATATGCTAGTTGTGGTCAAAGATATTATCAAAGTGGATACACAAAACTCAGCACTTGAGGCATTAGGTTATCAAGCAATGGGTGAGTTTGGGATATCGGGTCGTCGTTTTTTTCGCAAGGGGAATGAGGCAGGGATTAGAACGCACCACATTCACACGTTTGAAGTGAACTCACCACAGATAGGGCGTCACTTAAGGTTTCGAGATTATATGATTTCCCATCCTGAAGAAGCGCAGCAATACAGCGAACTAAAACAAGAACTCGCCAATAAATACTATGATAATATTCAGGGGTACATGGACGGAAAAGCTGGATTTATTAAAGCAATGGATATGAAGGCTGCCAAGTGGAGAGCATCTGATTAAATCTATGATATTAGAAGTTGCAATTCTTGACATTAAACCTAATAGGACTGCTGAGTTTGAAATTGCTTTCAAAACAGCTTCAGCGATTATCTCTTCTATGCCGGGGTATATCTCGCACGAGCTGCAACGCTGCATAGAAAACACAAATCGTTATATTTTGCTGGTGCGGTGGCAAAGTTTGGAAGACCATACCGTTGGATTTCGAGAATCGCCAGATTATCAAATGTGGCGTTCCTTATTGCATCATTTTTACGACCCATTTCCAACAGTCGAACATTATGAAGTCATTTGGTCATGACTTACGCATTAAGACCAAAGAAACCGGGTTTTTAACATAATATATGATGTTCCCGTGAAATATATTTCTGAAAAAACGGTTTCTAACATCCGCTGCGTCCAGGAGTATTTGCAAAGTTTTAAGTCTAAAGCATGGAGGAAATTTCAAATGATTGATATCGGTTTTACTCACATCGCACTCCCAGTTTCCGATGTTGAGAAAAGTATTGAATTCTACTCGAAGTATGCTGGGATGCAGGTCGTTCACCGCCGGATTGATGCAGCAGCAGGTGTTGCTGTTGTATGGCTTTCTGATGGCACTCGTCCTTTTGTAATTGTGCTGATTCAGACAAACTCTGTACATCCAGTTTTGTCTCCGCTGGCACACCTTGGGGTTGGTTGCAAGAGTAGGGAATATATGGATTCTCTCTGCGATAGTGCACGTCAAGAAGGTGTGCTGGTTGATGAACCAAAAGATTCTGGATATCCGATCGGCTATTGGGCCTTTTTGCGAGACCCGGACGGTCATACTCTGGAACTATCCTACGGGCAAGAAATTAGATTTACGGTGGAGAAAGTTGGCTGAAAATAGGCTGTGCAGGGGCTGAACGGCACTTGCACGGCACGGTGAGGGCGGACGAAAGGCGCCGGGACAGCAGTCGCATATAATTGGAATAGTCCTGAACGGTAAATGTGCCATGCAGCAGCATCAACCGTCAATTGCTCGATCGCCCCGCGAGTATGTGAGTCTGTTTCCCCGTCCACCGCACTTGACCAGTTTTGCAACGCAGTGGGAGGGAATCTCAGTGATTGCCATGCAACAATCTGCCTACGAACTCCCCGAAGTTTCGATTCCGCTAGATGGCGTTGGTATCTTTACAAGTTCCAATGTCTCAGAACGCACGATCGATGGTATTTCTAACAGCGAGTCAACCAATGTTGGAGATATTGTAGTTGTTCCTGCAAATATTGGTCATAGCGTTCGCTGGTTCACTGAAGGAGAGATGATTGTCATTGGGCTAGATACTTCTTTGGTTTCCAGTGCGATCGACAATGCAGCCTATTTCACTCAGACCGAACTATTGCCCCATTTTTCTACGCCAGATCCTTTGGTGTATCAACTTGGTTTGTCGCTTAAATCTGTTCTCGAACAAGATCCTGCTGGCAGTCGCTTGTATGCAGAAATCGCAGCGGCAATGCTGTCGGTACATCTACTGCAAAAGTACGGTAAACGGAAACTAGAATTTAAAAGCTACACGGATGGATTGCCTCGGTCTATACTGCGTCAAGTTATTGAGTATATTGAAGCAAATCTCGGTGGGGAGTTGGGACTAGCAGACTTAGCTGCGATCGCCCATCTGAGTCCGCACTACTTTACGCGCTTGTTTAAGCAATCCACTGGATTTACGCCCCATCAATTTGTGATTCGATGTCGGGTGGAACGAGCAAAAATTTTGCTGCTAGCTGGAAAAGAGTCGATCGCGGAAATTGCCCAACAAGTTGGATTTGCCAATCAAGCGCATTTGAACGTTCACATCAAGCGATTGTTGGGTGTCACGCCAAAAATGATTCTCGAACACCGCAAGAATCTATAAAAAATCGCAAGAATCTAAAAGATTGAGACGGGCGAGCCTTCCTATGTTGGTAGTAGTCCATCAGGATGTGCACCTGACAACTCTACACAGTTTCTTGTATCCCCAAAGTCGCTCTCAGGGCAGCGTCATTACACTCCGATTTAGTCCACAACTACAGATCTCAAGAGAGGTTTTATGATCCATCATATTTCCGTTTCCGCTCAAAACCCCCAGCACGTCGCCCAAGTCCTGGCAGAAATCCTCAAAGGTCAAGCAGTGCCCTTTCAAGTTCATCCAAACAGCTACATGGTCGTCGCGATGGATGAACACGTTACAGCCATTGAAGTCTTGCCTTTGGGAGTGGAAATCAGTCCAGGTTCCGGGCAGGATGGGTGCGGTTTCATGCACAATCCTCAGGCGTCTCAATTTACAGCTACTCATGCCGCCGTGTCCGTCCCTACCAGTCAAACCGAAATTGAACAGATTGGAGTGCGCGAAGGTTGGCGAGTCGTGCGCTGCGATCGCGAATCTTTCTTTGATGTAATTGAGTTCTGGGTGGAAAACCATTTGATGTTAGAGTTCCTAACGCCAGAGATGACCGCCAAATATTTGGCATTCACTCAACAGCCGGATGTGCTGAATAACTTTGTAGCTGCACCCGCTGAGGCGATCGCGTAAATTACGAGAGGCGCAAGCATACAACTAAAATTAATTACGCGACTCGTGTGGCAAGTATCTCCGAATTATTTAATAATTCGGAGATATTAATTGTTAGTAATTTTTATATTTTTAACGGGTATCTCCCCCAATGAATATCTTTATTCGACTGCTTCAAGAAAATGAGTTATCGACGGCTGAACATATCTTTCGACTTGCCTTTGGTACTTTTATTGGATTGCCTCAACCGACTGATTTTTGTGGTGATGCGAACTATATTCAAACGCGATCGCAAATCGATCCGACAGTGGCTTTTGCAGCCGAGGTTGATGGGCAGCTAGTAGCAGAATGCTCGATCGCCATTTTCGCACTGAAAGTACAGGTTTAGTCATGCACAGGCCCAACGATCCCGGTTACAATCGACCGGAGGTTTTTGTATTGGATGATTGGCACTAATGCAAGCTTGTTTGGTGATTTCCTTAGATATTCAGGCAATTTAACTTCTTTTAAATGCGATGTCCTTTTGGTAATAATTTCAGCGGTTAAAGACTGAGGCTCAAAAGTAAGGTAAGAGATAGCTTACCAAATATCGTTAATATTACTTTGCACGTTTAACCCCTCCTCTCCGTTTAACTTGAAAGCCATACAAATAGATTTCAGGTATATTAATACGTCCATCATAACGAGTTTCTACAACCCCAAGTAGAAGTAAATATTGCAAAATTTCTTCAGGGTTAGTGGTGGGTGGTTGTTTTTCCCGTTGTTCACTCCATTTGGTTGATTTCACTGCATCTAAAAACTTCTCCCTTGGTATGGGAGCTTCTAGACCAACTAAACTCGTTTTGAGAGATTCTAACCAGGGATACTCATCTTGCAATTCCCTGATTCGATCTTCTGAGGTACGTGTTAAAGCTGCCTGCAAGTCAGAAGGTTGCAAAAGTTCTTTAGTGTCTTCCACAATAGAGTTCGATTCCCTTCTATCTTTTGCTGATAATGCAAATAACTTCAGAAAAGAACGTGGCGCAATTCTACCGCCAGCATCCTGAAGGTGATTAGGAATCCAACGATAGGTAATTCCTTTTTTAGGATTAGCCCCCATATACTTACCAATCATCTTTTCGATAAGTTCTTCAAACAATTTCTCGTTTGATGTTGCAGTCCATCCCAAGCTAGTTCTGTTTTCAATAATCAACTCTGGGATTTTTTGTAAATATTCTGTCATTTCAGGGCCAGAGTTCGCAAGTCGTTTGACAAAAAGTTGATAAAGCCATGAAGGTTTCCATTCCAATTCAACCTGATGACCTCGCAGTTTGGAAGCATCGGGAAAGCTCAAAAATTCCTCTCGAAATAGATCGGTACGCAAAAATATTTTGGGGCGTATTCTCTCCCAACGTCGCCATCTATCTAGCCACAAAGCTAAAAGTTGACGAATGGGATTTGCTAAGGCAATGTAGGAAGTAACTAATCGATCTAATTCATCATAAGTGACAAATAACCAATCATCAGTCTCAAGAAGTTTTTCGTCTAATTTATCTAAGACATAATTTAACTTTTCAATATTTTTGTTGACTAGGGGCAGCCAGTCTGACAATAGAGATAATTTCTCTTTGAGGACATTAATAATTTCCGGCTCTATTGCTTCAAGAAGAAAATCTTTTAGCTTAAATTCTTCTTGCTCTAGGATGACACCTAACATTAAACCGATCCAGAAGCTACGCCATTCAATATTTGTAGCTTCTTGCATTTGACGCTCAACAATTTCTGGTATGGGAAATCGCTTTTCTGCTGTGCGAGTCCGCCCAAAGCCAGCTATCCACGTCGTTTGGCTCAAAGGAGGTAATCCTCTAATTCTCAAACTTTCAACCAAGGCTTCCCGTCCAGAAGGGATGGCTAGTAAACGGAATAATTCTGTTTTTCCTACCCCCCGTCCTCCTAGTATTAACAAGATATCGGGTTCTAAAGCATAGCGATAATTTGGAATCGGTAAGAAATTTTTTAAGAACTTCTCCTCATTATCACTTTCGTGCTCAGCCGTACCCATTCCAGGAGCAATTTCACCGATTATTTCTAGTAGTTTTTGTTGGTTAAACTCACTCATTTTTTTGATGCTTGTTTATCTACTTTTTTCGAGATTAAAATTAAAAATTTCGCATAATTTTCTGGCAATATCCTGATAAGGAGAATTAGTCATTGTCCTTACAAGGTCTGACAGCCGACTTGATTCTTCAGGCAGCCGACTTGATTCTTCAGGCATTAAATTACGGATAAATAGGGCTATATCTCCTCGTAGATTTTCCTGATATGGTATAACAAAAGGGGTAAATGGCTCCCCTATATTAGTTGAATTAGGAACAGTTTCATCTTCAGAATAATAGTTATCTTGAAAAATCGTATAGGCTTGTTCTCGAAATCCTGCTAACTCTTGCTCCCTGCCCGGTATTCCTAATGCTGGAGCCATCGAATGTACGAGAATTAATGGTAAACGCCGATCGACTCCAGGGCTTGCTAAATGGCGTATTACATGAGTTAGTCCCGCCCAACTTTGGCGTGATTGAGTTCCAAAGATGACTGCTGCATGGGAAAGATTGGCAATCGCCAAGCCACCAATATCGTGAAAACCAGCCCGCGCATCCATCAGAATAAAATCTAAAGGTTTTGCTGCACTTTGTAATTCTTTTAACATATCTCCCATTGTACTTCGCAGTTCACCATCGACGAGGTTCTGAAAATCCAATCGTGCTAATTTTTCTAAGTAATCTCGATCTACTGTACCCGCCGGAAGTAATTTCAGGCTTTCACCATTATCTCCTAGCAAAGTTGGTTCAGTAAGATTTTTGATGTGAGTGCTAAGTTTCCAATCGTTTCCTTGAATCTTCTTTTCTAATAAATAATCAATTACACCAGGATTATTGGAGTTGTCTGGTGAAAAAATTGTAGCAAGACCGGGTGCTTCTAAATCGAGGTCAACAATGGCAACTCGATGACCGTTACGGGCTAAAGTTAATGCAGTAGCAACGAGGGTACTGGTTCGTCCGACACCTCCTTTGAAGGAGAAAAAAGATACGATCGCAGGCTTACGCTTTTCATAGACTAATTCCTCTTTCCAAGGTGGTTCACCTACCTTCTTATCTGTCCAGGCCTGTTTAGCAATGTGACGCTCAAGAATATACCAGCGAGGCAGAACTAATTCATCATCCCACGAGGCCAAAACTCTTTCTTGCTCGATAGTATCAATTAAGGCTTTGTAAGCATCATTTTCTCCGGCGGGCAACCAGATATCAGTGCCGTAATAAGGGCCAAGTTTTTGAGAAAGAAGCTGCGCGAGGTCAGTAGTATTAACTTCTTGTGGTTTTTGACCTTCCGATAAATTAAGAAAAAGTCTAATTTTTCCATTAACATCACGAATAATGGTGACAGACTGAAGCTGAGGCACAAGTTCAGATACAATGCTGGGTTCACTAAAACATTCCTTTACTCGCTCAAATGTTTCACCAAAAGCGATCGTCATGTGTTAAATATCCTTGCTGGAAATTGAGCCATTTAGCACTAATTTGGGGATGATTTCTCGGTAAATTTCTTCGGCACGTTGAACCGCTAACTTTGCTTCTTCCTCAGTCCAAAGCTGAGACTTGGCGTATCTCCTCTCTGGGTGATCTTGGGCTAGAACAGTGCCAGCTATTCTTGAAGCAGGAAGTTGCCGATCCAAAATGGGATAAAGAACCCGCAAGCGTTCCATTGCTCTTCCATCAAGTTCCTGGAGGTCGTGTCCATACTTTTTTACGGCACCTTTATCATCTTTAAAGTATAGCTCCACAAGTAGTTTAAATGAACATTCCACGACATAGGCAGCAAGGTAAACAGCGTTGTCCCAGCGTTGGGTTTGCAGGAGAATTTGGGCATCCTGTAAATGCCTGCCTGCTGAGTTGGAAAACGACTCTTGCATTGTCTATGTAACCAATACTTCGGACAGTTGCAGTTTGACATACTCCCCGGCGTGAACGCGCGGGGATTCTTGACACTTCACGGAGATGTGCCACAAGTGGTCTTACCTTCTCTCTGTGTCCGTTTAGAGTCGT
>RDXX01000116.1 GCA_004292955.1 Oscillatoriales cyanobacterium
GCACCAAGTCACTGAGGAGCCGTGTGAAGAGAAATTTTCACGCACGGTTTTGGAGAGCGGCGGCTCTCGTGAGAGGGTCGCCGACTTTAATCGCTCGTGTCACGATGCGATTGGAGCTATTTTTGACAACATCAGATATAAAGCCAAATATGTGCTAGACGCTGATATTGCCAAATGCTTTGACCGCATTAATCACAAAGCATTGCTTGACAAAATCAATACCTATCCACGACTGAGAAAACAAATTAAGTCGTGGCTTAAAAGTGGGGTATTAGACCAAGGTGAAATCTTTCCGACCGTAGAAGGTACGCCACAAGGAGGGGTCATTTCCCCGCTATTGGCTAACATAGCCCTTCATGGAATGGAAGAACGGGTTAAACAGTTCGTAGGTAACAACATAAACCAACGAAGAGAAATCAGTTTAATCCGATATGCCGATGATTTTGTGATTATACACAAAGACATTGAAGTCATATTAGCCTGTCAGAAGATAATTGCAGAATGGTTGAGTGATTTAGGCTTAGAATTGAAGCCAAGTAAGACAAAATTAACCCACACCCTCAATAAATACAATGGAAATGTTGGGTTTGAGTTTTTAGGATTCCATGTACAACAACATAAGGTAGGTAACTACCGAAGTGCCAAAAATACACATGGAATACCACTCGGCTTTAAGACATTAATCACTCCGTCTAAACCCAAAATCAAAGCTCATCTTGGAAAAATTGAAGAAATAATAGATACCCATAGCCACTCCCCCCAATACGCCTTAATCCAAAGGTTAAATCAAACCATCCGGGGATGGTCAAACTATTATTCAACAGTAGTAAGTAAGGAAACCTTCTCAAAGATAGATAGGCTTACTTATGACAAGTTAAGAGCATGGGCTAGAAGACGGGGAAAAGGTAGCATCAATAAAGACAAATACTGGAGGACAGTAGGCGATAGAAATTGGTGCTTCAGTACAGAAGAAGGTTTAGAGCTAGCCCAACACTCAGCAACGCCTATCATAAGGCACGTAAAAGTAAAAGGCAATGCAACACCTTTCGACGGTAACTGGATTTATTGGAGTTCCAGACGTGGAGAATACCCTGAAACGCCGACAAGAGTGGCAACACTCCTTAAAGCACAAAAAGGTAGATGTACCCACTGCGGTCTGTATTTCACACCTACAGACATCGTAGAAGTTGACCATATCCAACCCCGCTCATTAGGCGGAAAGGATGAGTATAAAAACTTACAACTGCTACATAAGCATTGTCACGACACAAAAACGGAAAATGACGGCTCCCTTAGTAAGGACTATCATAGCAATCCGTTTTGAGTTGTATCCTTAAAAAAAGGATGAAGATATCGAGGAGCGGAATGAAGCGAAAGTTTCACGTTCCGTTCTGAATGAGAGGTAGGGGTAGAAATGCCCCTATCGACTCTAACATTGCATAAATATAATTAAGGAAAGAATATGAAAGCGAATCCAGGGGGCGAAATTGCTTCAGCCGAAGTCATGGGTAGAGACAAGCTAATTTCTGATTTGTGGGGGATTTTAGAGCAGCAAAGTGTTATGTTGAGTGCCGAACGAAGGATGGGGAAAACTTCGGTAATTAAGAAGATGCGATCGGATGCTACCCCAGATAAATTGCCGATTTATCGTGACTTAGAAGATGTTAAATCGCCCATAGAATTTGTCAACACAGTCTTTCAGGATGTCAAAGCATATTTAACACGTTTGAATCGCACCACCAAGAAGACTCACGAATTGCTAACCAAATTGGGAGGAGCAGAATTTAGTGGTTTCAAGTTACCCGATATTGCTGCGCCTCACTGGAAAGAGTTGCTGATTGAAACGATCGCAGATTTGGTAGAAAATCAAGACAGCACACTCATCTTCTTTTGGGATGAACTCCCATATATGCTGCGTAACATCGGTGATGAAGCGGCGATGGAATTGCTCGATACTTTGCGATCGCTCCGCCAGATGTATCCTCGTGTTAGAATGGTTTATACAGGTTCGATCGGCTTACATCACGTAATTGCCGATCTGAGAAAAGTGGGATATACAAACGACCCGACTAATGATATGTATCCCCAAGATGTGCCGCCGCTATCGACTAAAGATGCAACTATTTTAGCACGAAAATTGCTGGAAGGCGAGAATATTTTGACACCGGATATCCAAGGAACTGCTGTTGCGATCGCCGATGAATTAAGTAACATTCCTTTCTACATCCACCACTTAATTGTTAAACTCAAATTGCGCGGTGGTTCAGGGGATATACCAGCGATTAAAGCAATCATTGCTGATTCTTTGGATGACCCGATGAATCCTTGGAAGATGGAACATTACGCAGAGCGCATCGATAGTTATTACGATGATAAACAGCGTCCTTATGCCAGGAATTTACTAGATATTTTGGCAGTCGCAAACGAGCCTTTGTTATTTGATGAATTGTTTAATCGTCTCAAGCAAGAGTCGGACACTCAAGACAAGGAAATTGCCAGGAAAGTGTTAACTCTTTTGCAGAAAGATTATTATATCCAAAAGAGTGATTTGGGATTTCAATTTCGTTATCCGCTGATTCAAAAATACTGGAAATCATCGAGATGTTGAGCATGGAGGGCGGGCACGGGGGCACCGCCCCTACAAATTAAAATATTCTCGTAGGGTGTGTCGCCTTGAAAAATCTATAAATTCAATCAACAATCTCAGGGCGACGCACCTTACGGCTACTTTCTCTATGTCATTGCGAGCGAAGCGTTAGCGTAAGTGATCCGAAGGAAAGCAATCGCAGAGACTAGGCGATTGCTTCGCTTCACTCGCAATGACAATAATAGTGGCAATGACCCATAACTCGCAATGACAATAATAGTGGCAATGACCAATAATACTCGCAATGACAATACTCTGACAATGACTAATAATACTTACAATGACAATACTCTGATAATGACCAATAATACTAAATAACCAACCGAATCAATCTATGAAAAATACATTTATCTCTCGATTTACTCCGAGCTTAATGGCACCAGAAACCCTCGAAGATATCTTAGTACAACGTCACACACTAGCAAATTATTTAGTCGATAAAATCCGGGATAGCGCCACAACAGATAACAAGTATTTTCAACTACTAATCGGGCCGCGCGGCATTGGCAAAACACACTTGGTTTCCCTGATTTATCATCGCGTTGCCAAGATGGAAGATTTGCAGGATAAATTGCTGATTGCGTGGTTGCGCGAAGAGGAATGGGGGATTGCATCTTTTTTGGATTTATTGCGGGGAATATTCCGGGCAATTGCTCAAGAATATCCCGCAGCATATAAAGCTCAGTTACATGATGAGGTTGAAAAGCTTTATGATTTGTCGCTGGAACAAGCTGAATATCAGGCGGCAGAATTGCTGAGAGAGTTTGTTGGGAATCGGGTGCTATTGTTGATTGTTGAAAATTTAGAGGACGTATTTAGCGGGTTGGGAGATTTTGGGCAGAAGCAGTTGAGGGCGTACATTCAAAATCATTCGTTTTTGACTATTTTGGCGACATCACAAAGTTTGTTTGATGGAGTCAAACTCTATGATAATCCTTTTTATGGTTTCTTCTATTCACATATATTAAATGAGTTTAAGGTTGATGATGCTGTAGATTTGTTGAATCACATTGCTAAGTTAGAAGGGAATACCGATTTAGCATCTTTTATTCAAACTCCAACCGGGCGCGATCGCATAAAAGTTGTGCATTACCTTTCTGGTGGCAGTCCTCGCGTGTATATTGTTTTTTCGGCTTTTCTGATGACTCCTGAATCGCTGGATAAATTGGTGGAACCGTTCATGGAAATGCTGGATAGCCTCACGCCATACTATCAGGATCGGATGAAGTATATTTCAAATCAGCAACGAAAGATAGTTGACTTTTTGTGCGATCGAGGTGGTGCTGCACCAGTGAAAGAAATTGCTAAATACTGTTTTATTACTCACCAAACAGTGTCTAGTCAACTTAAAGATTTGTCGGAAAAAGGTTATGTCAAAAAAGAAGAGATTGGACGGGAATCGTGGTATGAATTGCGGGAACCTTTGATGCGTTTTTGTCTGGAGGTGAAGAAGCAGCGCAATCAACCGATTCGATTAATTGTGGATTTTATTCGGGTTTGGTATACGCGGGAAGAGTTGCAGCAGCGATTGGGATTGAGGATGGCGGATGTTGATTTTGCGGAGAAAGAAGGTCATTTTATGTATCGGCGAAATTTGGAACCGATTCCACTTGATGCTGTGATGGATCGAGAATATCATATGCGAGCGCTGGAGGCAAAAGATGAGGAAGATCCGCGTCTGAAGGCTTATTATGATGAAATTGAATATTGTCGGGAACAGAAAGATGATGTTTCGGCTTTAGCCTATGCGGAGAAGTTGGTAGCAAGTCGCGGTGAGGCAAAGGATTGGTCGGAAAATGGACATTGTTTGAATAGGCTTAAACGCCACGATGAAGCTTTGGAGTGTTTAGAAAAAGCTATTGAAATTGATTCCAATTATACGAGGGCTTGGGCTAATAAAGGTGATGTACTCAAAAATCTTAAACGCTATGAAGAAGCCTTAGTATCTTTCGATCGGCTGATCGCACTTGATCCCAATAATAAGTCGGCTTGGGCTTGGGCTATGCGAGGTAATGTACTCAACAACCTTAAACGCTATGATGAAGCTTTAGTATCTTTTGATCGCGCGATCGCACTTGATGTCAATTATCAGTGGGCTTGGGCTAATCGAGGCTGGGCACTCTACAACCTCAAACGCGATGATGAAGCTTTAGCATCTTACCATCGGGCGATCGAACTTGATGCCAATTATCACTGGGCTTGGTCTAATCGAGGCAATGTACTCAACAACCTCAAACGCTATGATGAAGCCTTAGTATCTTTCGATCGCGCGATCGCACTTGATGCCAATTATCAGTGGGCTTGGGCTAATCGAGGCTGGGCACTCTACAACCTCAAACGCGATGATGAAGCTTTAGCATCTTACGATCGCGCGATCGCAATTGATGCCAATTATCAGTGGGCTTGGCGTATGCGAGGCATTGTACTCAATAATCTCAAACGCTATGATGAAGCCTTAGTATCTTTAGATCGCGCGATCAAAATTGACCCCAATTATCAGTGGGCTTGGGCTAATCGAGGCAATGTACTCAACAACCTCAAACGCTATGAAGAAGCTTTAGAATCTTACGATCGGGCGCTCGAACTTGATGCCAATTATCAGTGGGATTGGGCTAATCGAGGTAATGTACTCAACAACCTCGAACGTTATGATAAAGCTTTAGAATCTTACGATCGGGCGCTCGAACTTGATGCCAATTATCAGTGGGCTTGGGCTAATCGAGGCATTGTACTCAACAACCTCAAACGCTATGAAGAAGCCTTAATATCTTACGATCGCGCGCTCGAACTTGACGACAATGATAAGTGGGATTGGGCTAATCGAGGCAGTGTACTCAAAAACCTCAAACGCTATGAAGAAGCTTTAGTATCTTACGATCGCGCGATCGAACTTGATGCTAATTATCAGTGGGCTTGGTCTAGCCGAGGCTGGGTACTAGATAATCTCGGCCGCTATGAAGAAGCTTTAATATCTTGCGATAAATCCATCGCACTTGGTAATAAATATTCAAATGTCTTCTTCAATCGTGCCATTGCCATTCTCGGATTAAATCGTTGGGATGAAGGCATCGTTGCCTTAGACGACGCATTCCAACGCCTCGAACATCAAAAAGAAGCTGCTTCACAAGATGCCGAGTTAATTATCAGAAACCTATTCGCAAACACGCACGATCCAACGATATCTAAAACTCACATCACTAGCCTAATTGCAGTTTACAAAAAATACAAATTTCTCTCAATCTTAGGACAGGGAATTGTGCGAAATATCCCCGCGCTAATGTCAGAAATGGCCAGCGACAAAGCCGCCCGCACTTGGTTAGAATGGTGGCAAGAACCAACCAGCAACTACGAACAATTCCAAATTACCATGCGCCTGCTGAATGCGGCTGTCCGCTATAAGGAAACAAAGGGCGACAGACGAGTTTTGTTAGAACTTCCCATTGAAGAACGCAATTTATTAGAACCATTGGTGTTGGGAAAGGTAGAATAAGAGTACATAGGATTTAGGGACTTCGACAAAGAAACCGGGTTTTTATCAAATCTTCGAGTACGAACCAAGTATTATCGTAAAAACCCGGTTTCTCGGCCCCATGCACTCCGACAAAGAAACCGGGTTTTTATCGAATTTGCGGGCTGTAACGAAGTATTATCGTAAAAAACCCGATTTCTCGGCCGCCATATCTTAAACTATGCAAAATCCTCGCCAAATAGCCTTTCTCGCACTCCGCGAAGTCCACCGTCGCGGTGCATTCGCAGACGCCGCCCTCGATCGCACTTTCCGCAACTCTCAACTCAACGACCTCGATCGCCGTTTAGTCACAGAATTAGTCTATGGTAGCGTCAGGAGAATGCGATCGATCGACTTCATCATCGACAAACTAGCCACCAAAAAAGCCTCCCAACAACCGCCAGATCTACGTACAATCCTACATTTAGGCCTATATCAACTCCAATATCTCAACCACATTCCCCCCTCCGCCGCCGTCAACACCACCGTTCAACTAGCAAAAGAAAACAAATTATCAGGACTCAGCAGTTTTGTCAACGGCTTGCTGCGGCAATATATCCGTTTAACCGAAACCGACTTAAACCCATTAACAGTTACTAACTATAAATCATCAGTCCAACGCCTCGGAATTCTCCACAGCTTCCCCGACTGGCTAGTAGAATTGTGGAACGAACAAATAGGCGAAACTGAAACAGAACAACTCTGCGAATGGTTCAATCAATCTCCCACAATTGACCTGAGAATCAATCCCTTAAAAAGCTCGATCGCCCAAATCGAGACCGCCTTCCAAGCCCAGAACATCTCAACCAGCAGAATCCCCCATTTACCCCAAGCATTAAGACTAAATGGCAGCACCGGCGCAATTCAAAATCTCCCCGGATATAGCGAAGGTTGGTGGACAATTCAAGATAGTAGCGCTCAATTAGTCACCCATTTACTCGATCCGCAACCGGGGGAAACCATCATCGATGCCTGCGCTGCACCGGGAGGGAAAACCACCCACAGCGCTGAATTAATGCAGGATACAGGTACTATTTACGCCTGCGACAAAACCGCTAGCCGACTCAAAAAACTTGCTGAAAATGCCGATCGACTCCAGATGAAATCTATTAAAATTCATACCGGAGACAGCCGCCACTTCCCAGAATTTATCAACCTAGCAGACAGAGTATTATTAGACGCACCTTGTTCCGGCCTCGGAACCCTCCACCGCCGCGCCGACGCCCGCTGGCGACACACTCCCGAAAATATTCAACAACAATCGCAACTGCAATCGGAATTACTAGCAAATGCAGCGACATTTGTCAAGTCCGGCGGCGTCTTAGTTTACGCAACTTGCACGATTCATCCTTTGGAAAATGAACAGGTTGTGCGATCGTTCTTAGATAGCAATCCTGACTGGCAAATCGAACCGCCAACCATTGATTTACCAGTCCAGCCATCACCAGAAGGATGGGTCAAAGTTTGGCCGCACAAGCATCAAATGGATGGCTTTTTTATGGTGCGGCTGAAACGAGATTAAATTGCGATCGGATTGAAGTCCGCAAATACATCTGCGTTAATCCGTGTTAATCTGCCATAATCTGCGGTTAAAAATTCCCAATTCCAATTCTTGCAATCAATCCAATGTACATTTAAATTGTTGGTTGGGTGGGGGCAGGTTTATTTCAATTGTTGGTACTCATTAAGGATTATTGGTGAACCTGCCCCTACACATCGCAATTGCTTGTAATTATTGCTTAATATCTCGGTTCTTGATAACGCTCTGGTTCTTGATAAGCTGGTTCTTGATAAGCCGGCTCTTTGTAAGCTGGTTCTTGGTAAGCTGGTTCTTGATAAGCTGGTTCGCGATGCTTCGGTTCGGGATTGGGATTGTAAGGGACGATCGCACCATCGTCATTCATAATCATCCCTCGAATAATCTCCTTCGGTTCGACGGGTTTCGCCTTAATACTGCCTTTGCGGCCCTCCAACTTAGGCAACTTGGGAAACTCCTGCACCGGCATTCCCTTCACAGCTTTACTCATAAAATCGCGCCAATTGTAAGCAGCAGTACCGCTAGTTCCCCCCGTCGGATAATTGTCATCATTCCCTAACCAAACCCCAGTTACTACCTGCGGAATGTAACCGATAAACCACAAATCCCGCACCTTTTCCGAAGTGCCAGTTTTACCAGCCACAGCCCGATCACCCAAAGAAGCAGGCCCGCCCGTACCACCAGTCACCACACCCTCCAACATCCAAGTAGTAATTGCCGCACTATCCTTATCCAAAACCCGCTTCGGTTTAAAATCAGCCTTATAAATCACATCTCCCCGCTGATCGATCACCTTAGTAATTCCGTGGGCTTCAATAAAATTACCTTCCGACGCTAAAGTACCGTAAGCATTAGTTAATTCCAGCAAATTAACCTCAGACGAGCCCAAAGCTAGGGAATAAATCGGACTTAATTTAGACTTAATTCCCATATCGTGGGCTAATTTAATCGCCGGTTCAAACCCGACATCCATCAACACTCTGACAGCTACGACATTTACCGAACTCGTCAAAGCATCAGAGATCGATCGCCAACCGCTAAACTTTTTCCCGTAATTATTCGGTTGATAGCCGTCGATAATAATTGGCGCATCTTCATAGCTGTCGTAAGGCGAAAAACCCGCCCCCATAGCCGCCGCATAAACCAACCCCTTAAAAGTCGATCCGGGCTGCCGCAAAGCCTGCGTAGCCCGATTAAACTGACTGTCTTTAAAACTTCCGCCACCTACCAGGGCCTTAACTTCCCCAGTTTTAGCTTCTATTGAAACCAAAGCCGCCTGTTCAAAACCCTGACGGCGGCCATCAACATCGATCGCATCTTTAATAACTTGTTCCGCTATTTTCTGCCACTTCAAATCCACCGTCGTCTCGACAGTCAAACCACCAGATTCCAAAGCATCCTTAGAAACATAGCGCGGCAATTCCTTGCGAATGTAACTAGCAAAATAAGGCGCGACTACTTTAAATCGTTTCGGCTGACTTTGTTTCACTTTTATCGGTTCCGCCTGGGCTTCCTTCGCCTGGGCCTCTGTAATTACCTTCGCTTCCTGCATTTGTTGCAGCACAATATTGCGACGTTGCTTAGCAATATTCGGATTAACTAAAGGCGAATATTCGCTCGGGGCAGGCGGCAAACCCGCCAAAGTTGCCATCTCTGCCAAAGTTAATTTATCGACGGGTTTGCTAAAGAAAACCCAAGCCGCATCCGCCACTCCGTAAGCATCTGAACCCAAATAAACCAGATTTAAATATCTTTCTAAGACTTGTTCTTTAGTCAACTCCCGCTCTATTTTTTGAGCTAAAAGAGCTTCCCGAACCTTCCGCTTAAGGCTTCTTTCCTGATTGAGAAAAACCACGCGGGCCAATTGTTGGGTAATTGTACTGCCGCCCTGCACCAAATCTCTGGCTATCACATTAGAAGCGATCGATCGCACAATACCTTGATAATCCACCCCGCGATGTTCGTAAAAACGGCGGTCTTCTATCGCAATAAAAGCTTTAGTCAACAGTTCGGGAATTTCCTTAAGTTTCAGCTTATCTCTAGTTGCCGGCCCCGACTGCAACAAAATCGTATTGTCAGCCGCCTTAATTGTCAGCGTCCCGTCGCGGTTAAAAGCCGACAAATCGTTAACATCCGGCAAACCTTTGTCTAAGGTGTATAAAATCCACAAACCGTAGATTAAAGCGCCACTTCCTATACTGAGAACACCTAAACCTATCCAAAATTTAGGGCGCCTGGAGAGCCGTTTTTTAGTATTTTTCTGCGGTGCGCTATCTTCCGGCGGTACAATACTTTCCTGTAGTTCGGTATTTATTTGCAGTTCGGTATTTAGCGGTGCGCTATTTTCCTGTACTTCGGTATTTATTTGCAGTTTGGTGTTCGGCGGTGCAATACTTTCCTGTAGTTCGGTATTTATTTGCAGTTCGGTATTCGGCGGTGCGCTATTTTCCTGTAGTTCGGTATTTATTTGCAGTTCGGTATTTGGCGGTGCGCTATTTTCCGGCAACTCGCTACTATGAGATTGTTCTGGTAATTTATTTCCCAGCAAACTCAAGCCCGGCCCCAACAATCTCTTGCCTTTTTCTTGCAAGCTGCTAACTTGAGGTTCAATTTCCAACCAAACGATTAAGCGCCTCAATCCTTCCCAATCGCGCTTGACTATGGGAAATTCATCCTGTTCTGAGTAGGAATATTCTGATGCTAATTCTGACTCTTCTGGAGGTTCAGCATCTTCTGATATCACATACTCCGATCGCTCACCAGTTATCCGCCCCGACAATTCAGGCGGGGATTGCGATGAGTTTAGCCCGGTGCTATTGGCAGCATTTGGCGATTCTAGATCGGAATTATCGCCTACTCCCTTAGTGACTTTACTCAATTTATCCTTGATATTTGAGAAAAATTCTGACACGTTCAGACCTTCAAACCTCATCAATTTAAATTAAAAATTAAAAATTAAAAAGGCTAACCCCCTTCAATTTTTAATTTTTAATTTGACATTTTTTCTTCAAGAAAACTGTGCATAATCTTGAGTTGTTTATTTTTGGTTAAAAATATTTAACTCAAAATTGCCAACTCAAAATTTTTCTCAACCAGCATGGCCCAGTGCCAAACCCGCTACCAGCATACCCAGTACCAGGAAAGGCTGAGCACTTGCCTGATATTTAACATCATTTTCCAGGGGATTACGCAAAAAGTACATATCCTGAAAAGTGATTTGGGGAACGATCAACAGCAGGAGAATGACAGCGTAAAGGTTTTGGTGAATGCCGATCAGGTAGCCTGCAATGCCTGCTTGAAATATGTCGATCATCAACACGCAAATCCAGGCTGCGGTGCCGATGCCAAACATCACTGGCAAAGATTTTAACCCTAATTGGCGATCGCCCTCGACACTTTTGAAATCATTTACGATCGCAATTCCCAGTCCTGCCAAACTGTAAAACAGCGTCAAAACCATAATGGTGGGATCTAGTGTACCAAACAAAGCTTGACCTGCCCACCAAGGCAGAGCAATGTAGCTAGCACCTAGGGCATAATTTCCCAACCAGCCATTCTGCTTGAGTTTCAGCGGTGGTGCAGAGTAGATGTAAGCCAAAAATGCACCGCCGAGAGTCAAAACAGTCATGATGGGGAATTCATGACCCGCCCACAAGTCTAGAGCATAGGCTACCGCAATGCCTGCGGCTAATAATACCAAAATTTGGGTAACTACTTGGGGAATCGAGATGATACCGGAGGGAATCGGGCGGTAGGGTTCGTTAATGGCGTCGATGTCGCGATCGTAAAAATCGTTCAAAGTTTGAGTGTAGCCAGCCAGCAAAGGCCCTGACATCAACATACAAGCGGAGGCGATCGCAAAATTCTCTAAATTCCAAACATAGTTTCCCGAAGAAGCCGCCCCGCACACCACGCCCCACATCAGGGGAATCCAGGTAATCGGTTTCATCAGTTGCAAGCGAATCTTCCAGATGGAAGTTTCCCCGCTAGCAGCCCCTTTCATACCCAACATTTGCCGAGTTTTGGCACTGCGGCTGTCTGCTTGAGGACTGTCTGCTGCGGTTTCTGGGGGAGTTTGGGATGGAGGAGAGTCAGACATAAGTGTGATTTTAGGGGTAATCTGCTGTTGTGTCGTTTTGCATTTTAATAATTCTGTAGAATAGCACCAATATTCCAAGCATTGTCTAGTCCACAATTTTTTAGATCCCTGACTTGGGAGAAGTTGTCGGAAATCTGGGTATTATATTTTTTGATATGGGATTAATTACGATCTGGCGATCGGGTTTTCAGACGATGCTACTTTGAGATTATTTCATCGGGCAAAAAGTTGGAATCTAGAACCTCAGTAGAAGTATAAACGGACAATTGCGGAAACGTCTCTATCGACAACCCAGTTTCAGCACTTGCTTGTTCTACTGCATCCGCATAACATTCAGCTAACACCTCTTCCAGATATGGTCTTAGACTGGGGGTGCGATTCGTTGGGTAGAAACTAACCCTGAAATGGGTAGAGGATTACCCGCAAGCTACACAAGAATCTTCTCCCAAAAGAAGAGGCTTCGGCAAGACA
>RDXX01000117.1 GCA_004292955.1 Oscillatoriales cyanobacterium
CAGCGACCCCAACAGCGATCCGTTGACTGCCAAACTGGTAACATTACCCAAAAACGGCAAGGTCAATTTCAACGCTAACGGTTCCTTTAGCTATACTCCCAATCCGGGTTTTGTCGGCTTGGAGGAATTTAGCTACAACATCAGTGACGGGGCATCCACCTCTGCGGAGACTCCGGTAAAGATCAATGTCACCAATCAGCCACCGCAGGCAAATAGCGACAGCTACACCATTCCCCGCGACAAGACACTCAATATTTCAGCCCCTGGACTCTTGGCTAATGACATCGACTCCGACGGCGACTTTCTAACCGCCAAACTTGATGCGGCCCCCAACAACGGCAAGGTAAATTTCAAGGCTGACGGTTCCTTCAGCTATACTCCCAATCAAGGTTTTGTTGGTACAGACAAGTTCAGTTACAACATCTCTGACGGGGTATTAACGTCTGCTTCGGTGCCGGTCAATATCACTATTATTAACCGATCGCCGATCGCCAATCCAGACAGTTACAGTACATTGGATAGCAGTGTTCTCAACGTGGATGCGATCGCGGGCGTCTTGGCCAATGACATCGATCCGGATGGCAACCCGCTGACAGCCGCCCCGGTTGCTTTGCCCAACAAAGGCAATCTCATATTAAATAAAAACGGCTCTTTTACTTATACTCCCAATACTGGCTTCTCGGGAACAGACAGCTTTACATACAACCTTAATGACGGAATCCTTGAGTCTTCGCCCGTTGCGGTGAACATTAGCGTCAAGAGTGCAGGCGCGTTTAACTTCAGTACCGCTAACTACACTGCCAGGGAAAACGGTACTGCTGCCACAATTACTGTCATTCGCACAAATACTGATGTTGCTGCTGATGTGAGTTACAGTACGTCGAACGGCACTGCTAATGCTGGCAACGATTATACTGCTGCATCGGGTAGGCTGAATTTTGCGATCGGCGAAACTCAGAAAACTTTTACTGTACCAATTATTGACGACTCCTTAGTAGAAGGCGATGAAACTGTTAATCTCAGCTTGAGTTTGCCTAGCAATGGTGCGATTTTGGGAACGAATTCTACTGCTATTTTGACTATTTTAGATTATACTCCGACGCCAACTCCCATTCCGACTCCCATTCCGACTCCAACTCCGACGCCAACTCCGATCGCAATTCCGACTCCCACGCCAGCGGAAACTCCAACTCCGACGCCGATCGCAATTCCGACTCCCACGCCAGCGGAAACTCCGACTCCGACGCCAACTCCGATCGCAATTCCGACTCCGACACCAGCGGAAACTCCCACTCCGACACCAGCGGAAACTCCCACTCCGACACCAACTCCGATCGCAATTCCGACTCCGACGCCAGCGGAAACTCCCACTCCGACGCCAGCGGAAACTCCAACTCCCACGCCGATCGCAATTCCAACTCCGACGCCGATCGCACCCATTCGCACGCCGATCGCAATTCCCACTCCGACGCCAGCGGAAACTCCCACGCCGACACCAACGCCTGGAGAAATGCCGATCGTTCCCATCGCACCTCTACCAACCGAAACCCCAACACCTGCGGTAATTTTTACTGCTGTTGAAGACTGTATGTGCGATCGAATCAATTTACCCGATCGCACAGCCATGGACGGCCCCAACATCACTGCAAACACCCTCAACGGTACTGACGGTAAAGATACTCTCACCGGCAGCGATATTAATGACAGCATCAACGGTTTTAGCGGCAACGACTTGCTAATTGGCTTATTCGGCAGAGACAATATTTACGGCGGCCTTCCTAGTCCAGTTGCTGTGGGCGCGGATGCAGACAGCGACACAATATTTGGCAACGAAGATAACGACTACATTGTCGGGGAGGCTGGGAATGATGTTATTTATGCGGGCAAAGATGACGATCTGGCGATCGCAGGCAAAGATGATGACATAGTGTGGGGCGACAAAGGCAACGATACCTTGTTTGGCGATCGAGGTAATGACAGTTTATTTGGTGGCACTTCTGACTCATCTGATGGCGATTTAACAGGAAAAGATTTGCTGTTTGGGGATAAGGGCAACGACCTTTTATACGGGCAAGAAAGCGAAGATACTCTTGTTGGTGGCGATGGCAATGACACCATCCACGGCGGCAAAGATAACGATCTAATTTGCGGCGAATCCGGCAACGATTTGCTGTTTGGAGATTTGGGAAGTGACACCATCTGCGGTGGCGACGGCGACGATACAATTTTCGGAGATATTGACAATATTCCGACGGATGGTAGCAGTCAAAAAGATTATTTGTGTGGCGCTAGTGGCAACGATCTAATTTTTGGTGATGAAGATGCGGATAAATTGTGCGGCGGTGAGGGTAACGATACTCTTTACGGCGGCAAGGGCAATGATACTTTGATTGGAGGAAGTGGTGACGACTGGTTGATTGGAGATTTAGGACAAGATACGCTACAAGGGGGAAGCGGGCGCGATTACTTTTTGTTGACTGCGGGAGAAAGTGGCGATGTAATAGCTGATTTTAGGCAAGGTGAGGATTTATTGGTTTTGACGGGAGGCTTAAAGGTCGATCGACTCAGCATAGTTCAAGATGGCGGTGCAACTTTAATCAAAATTGCCAACACAGATAAAATATTAGCTACTCTCAACGGCGTGCAAGCTGATTTCATCACCCAACAGGATTTTAGAGTAATTGAGTTGGGTTTGTAGATTGAAGATAGCGGTTGAAACCGATTCGAGGGTGAAAAATCGAAATTGCTGACGCTGGGGTGCGATCGGCATTCCGACAACCGCAAGCTAAACTAAAAGCAACCCCTGATTCACCCCAATTTAGCTATGCCTAGATGGTTCAATACCGCCGGCCCCTGCCGCGCTGATATCCACTATATGCTGTCTGCAACCAGTCGCGTCCCCAACCTAGAACGACTGATAGCCCAGGAAAACTATTTCGTCATCCACGCACCCCGACAAATCGGCAAAACCACTGCCATGTTGTCTTTAGCTAAACAACTCACCGAAAGCGGACAATATACCGCTGTCATGCTGTCAGTTGAAGTGGGCGCACCTTTCAGTCAAGATATTCCTGGTGCTGAAGATGCTATTCTCGGTGCTTGGAGGCGAGCACTTTCTATCAGATTACCCCAAGAGTTACAACCTATAGCTTGGTCTTCATTAGAAGCCGGACACCGCATCGGCGATGCACTCAGTCTTTGGGCTGAATCTTCCCCTCGTCCTTTAGTTATTTTGATTGATGAAATTGATGCCTTACAAGACCTTGCTTTAATCTCTATTCTACGTCAATTACGCGATGGTTATCCCAATCGTCCAAACGCTTTTCCTCAATCAGTTGGTTTAATTGGTTTGCGAGATGTGAGAGATTATAAAGTTGCGGCGGGTGGCAGTGACAGGCTCAATACTTCTAGTCCATTTAATATTAAAGTTCGTTCCCTCACTATGCGAAATTTTAATGCTGCTGAAGTGGTCGAACTCTACAATCAACATACAGAAGATACCGGACAAGTTTTTACAACTGAATCCTCAGCTTTAGCTTTTGAATTGACTCAGGGACAACCTTGGTTAGTGAATGCGTTAGCTAAAGAAATTGTAGAAGAGTTAGTCACTGATGAATCAATAGAAATTACAGCAGAGCATATTTTAACCGCTAAAGAGATTCTGATTAAACGACAAGATACGCATTTAGATAGTTTAGCAGAAAAACTCAGAGAAAACCGAGTCAAAGCCATTATCGAACCGATTTTAGCCGGACGAGAATTGCCCGAATCTTCCAATGACGATCGCCAATATTTGGTAGACTTGGGTTTACTCAGACGCGATCCGGCTGGGGGGCTAGTCATCGCCAATCCGATTTATCGAGAAGTTTTACCGCGAGTTTTAGCCCAAGGCCCCCAAGATAGTTTACCGATTATCAGTCCCAGTTGGTTGGGCGCCAACGGAGAATTAAACACAGATGCCCTTCTCAAGGCCTTTCTCGCCTTTTGGCTGCAACATGGCGAACCGTTGCTCAAAAGTGCATCTTATCCCGAAATTGCGCCACATTTGGTGTTGATGGCGTTTCTGCATCGGGTGATTAACGGTGGGGGAACGTTAGAGAGAGAATATGCCATTGGGCGCGATCGCATGGATCTGTGTTTGCGCTATGGTGAGGTGACATTGGGAATTGAACTGAAGGTGTGGCGGAATAGGAAAGTCGATCCTTTGACTAAAGGTTTGGAACAATTGGATGGATATTTAGCAAGATTGGGACAAGATAAAGGTTGGTTGGTAATTTTTGATAAAAGAGACAATGCACTAGAATTGGAAGAACGGCTGAAAACTGAAATTCATCTTAGTCCATTGAACCGGGAGATTACAGTTATTCGGGCGTGATGATTTTTTCTGCAAGTTTAGAGAGTTATAAAATCTTCAAAAGACTTTAAAGAATTGATATGCAAACAGATTTATCCAAAAGGTTCGTAGTGAGGACTTTAGTCCTTCTTAGGATAACTCAAGAACGGACTGAAGTCCTTACTACAAACCAACTAACAGGTTCGTAGTGAGGACTTTAGTCCTTCTTAGGATAACTCAATAACGGACTGAAGTCCTTACTACAAAACAACTAATAGGTTCGTAGTGAGGACTTTAGTCCTTCTTAGCTTAACTCAAGAACGGACTGAAGTCCTTACTACAAAACAACTAACAGGTTCGTAGTCAGGACTTTAGTCCTTCTTAGCTTAACTCAAGAAAGGACTGAAGTCCTCACTACGAACCAATGCCCTATTTAAAACCAGTCAACACCCCATAAATTGCCCAAATCGCCATCGCCCGCAAATAGTGACTCGCCCGAAAAGTCCCCCCAGCCGTAATCGCTTCCGGCGTCCGAAACTGCAACCCATTCTCATAAATCTGCTTCACCACCGCATCCGTCAACTTAAATGCCTTCTCCTCCATTCCCATCTGTACCAAAAAAGCCGCCAACCCAAAATTAATTCCCGTCCAAACTTCCAAAGGATGAGTCGCATTCGGATTTTCCGGCGAACCGTTCAGCATCACTCCATTCGCCGCACCGAACTCGCCATCATTGAACTTTAAAAAACAAGATTCATACACAGTTTCCAAAGCGCTGACAGCACATTCTGGCGGCACAATATCCGGCAATCCCAACAGTTTTGCGTAAAATTGACCGCACAATTGGTCGGCCATTACTACTTCCGAATTACTCTCGCTGTCCAAACGGTAATATTGACCGTTCCACAGTTTTTCTTGATAGCTAGGTCTTGCTTGTAACAGCCAACTGTGATATAGTGCAATCTTCTCTTGCGGATTCGGAAGTATATCGGGTGCTGCATCTTCTAATATTTCGCCGATCGCGATCGCACTTTCCAGCGCCGCCAACCACAAACCGCCACAATACGCACTAATTCCCCGCATTTGCCAATCATCAAACGTCTGATCCGGCGCACCCGAATTCTCAGGAATGCCGTCTCCATCCTCATCAAAGGTTTTCAGATAAGCCAAAGCCTCAACAATTGCCGGCCAACACTCTTGTAAAAACTCACAATCTGTGCCACCCGTCAAGAGGAAATCCCGATAAACCTGCAACACAAAATCGCAAGGTAAATCCTTCCACAAATTGCAATCTTGATAGCTAGTATAATTCGTTTTTTCCCAAGGATGTTCGTTGGGAGCACCCAAATCGTGCGGCGTCGCACCGATAGATTTTCTAATCGCCGCAGCTTGATTCCAGCCAATAACTCTCGGCGTGTCGTCACCAGCAGAAATTGCCCTCGCAAAGGCAATCATCACCGACTTTTCTAATTCAGGCCACAGCATCAATAAAGCAAAAGAACCGTAAAGCCGCACGTCCAAACTTTCGTACCAGCGGTAATCAATACACTCCAAAACCCCAAATTGACCTTTCGGATCGCGTTCATCCGCTGCACTCCAGAGACTACCGCCCTGAGTTAAAATGTACAACTCATTAAACAGCGCCATTTTAAAACTATCTGACAAATCAGTCCGTTCTAAAATCGGTTTTTGCCAAGCTTCAATATTTTCGCGCCAAGTATCCGAATGCTTCATCGCCGTGCGAATAATCGGCCAGACATTTTTGCCATTGCGCCCGAAGAAATCGGTATAACGGCGGTAGTAAGAAATTCCCGATGCAAATTCAGTAACTGGCAAATCCCAAGCTATGATAAAGGGGATTTTGCGAGTTTTTCCTGGTCTAACTGTAAACCGAACTGCGATCGCACAAGCTAACTGTTCTCCTGGGGCGGCGGCTGTCTCGTCTCTGTCATCCAACAAGAAACCTTGTTGAGAAAAGTGCCGCCAAATATCCTCGCCGTCCCCTGCGGGATTCCAGCGAGTTTGATAGAATACTTCTACCGCCGGATTGGTAATAGTTGCGATCGCCCATTGTCCATCTCCTTCTTGTGGCCGATCGTCAGCAGTCAGCCGCGTCATCACGCAACCAAAACGGTGAAAATCTTCCACCAACAAATTCATATTTCCGCCACTTTCTCCCCACCGGGATTTATAGTCATAAAATGGACTGCCATCATCTCGCACCTTCACGGGAACCCCCCCGTACCCCCCCTTACTAAGGGGGGGCTGGGGGGGTACAGCATTAGTAAACCAGCCGACAATATTCTCCCAAGTTAGCATGATGCTGAGAGTAATCGGCGCATCTGTCGGATTGTGCGCTACCCATTCAAACATGGCAACTGGGTAACTGCTTTCTTGATAATTGTTCGGCAATATTGGAGAAAATTGCTCGCAGCTTAATTGAGCTTCAAACACATTTTCGTAAACATACCAACTGCGCGGATATAAAGCATGATAACTACCAGAATTATACTTGCATCCCGTTACTTCTTCTTGCTCTTCTCTTCTTCCTTCTTCCTTCTTACTTCTTCCTTCAGAAGGATACCATTGCCAACTAGATAAACTGCCATCTGTAGGCGGTTCGGTTGACAGTGCATAGGCTTGTTTTTTGCCTTTTGTTTCTTCAAATATACTGAACTGACAAGCTGGTAAACTGCGAAAAATGTGCTCGCCGCCGTCGATGTGCCAGAGGTTGAAATCACCTCGGGGCGATCGCCCGATGCAGCCTGCACCGAAGCCACCCAGAGGCATTCCGTGCCAGGGCCCGTCGTCGAGATTGCTTGCGTAGCGGACTGTATAGGGATTGTCCCAACCGAGGCCGATGGCGCGTTTCCAGGTGTGTGGAGGAATGTTTGAATTGGATGTGCGATCGTTCATGATTTGATTTTGGTGGCAAGGGCGATCGGTGCAAGTGTCGCAGAGCCTTAATAGTATATAATTGAAATTAACAGTTTACCCTACTGCGGAACAAGTCAGATGAGTCGAGCCATAAATTTTCAAACTGTTTCTTGGTTTTGGGATCTCTACACAAGAGGTCTACTTGACCTTGAGCCACCTTATCAAAGACGCAGTGTTTGGAATCAAGAATATAAAGACTTTTTCATTGATACTGTACTTAATGGATATCCTGCCCCTGCTATCTTTTTGTATCAAGAAATCACATCTGAAGGCAGATCTAAGTATAGTGTTGTTGATGGCAAACAAAGGTTATCTACTTTATTTGAGTTTGCTGAGAATAAATTTCCGGTAAGTGAACAAGCAACTTTGACAAGACTGACAGGTAAATCTTTCAAAGACTTAGAAAACGAAGTCAAGCAAAATTTTTGGAAATATCAGTTTGCTGTTGAATATGTCCCATCCGACGATGAACGAATCATCAATGATATATTTAACCGAATCAACCGTAATGTGATCAAGTTAACACGTCAAGAACTGCGTCATGCAAAGTTCAATGGCGGATTTATCACTACTGTAGAAGATTTAACTGACTGGATAGCTGCAATTCTCCCACCAAGCTTTCCCTTAATTCCTGCAAAAGACAAAAAACAAATGAAAGATGTAGAGTTTGTGACTCTACTTTTATTGTTTCTAGAAGAAGGAGTTAAGTCTTATCGTCAGGATGATTTGGATAAAGCTTTTAACGATCGAGATTTAGCTTGGGAGGAGCAAGATGAAATAGCATCTGAATTTAAACAAGTTATAGAATTAATAAAAGACTTGTTAGATGTTTCGCCTAAAGATATAAATTTATGCAAAACAAAACTCAAAAATCAAGCTGACTTTTATTCATTTTTTGGCGCGATCGCAGAATTAAAGCGTGAAAAATCATTAAATATAACAGCCGATGTCTGCCAGAGAATTTACGAATTGATGGAATTAGTAAAATCTCCTGAATTAGCAATAAAAACTCAAGAAGCTCAAGCTTATTATGAGGCAATCACAACTTCATTGGGTTCATCAGGAATTGAAAAAACTAAAACTAGAATTAATATCTTAAAATTATTGATTTCAGGAAATACTAATTTGTAATCAATCTGTAAAATATCGAATTTATGATTTATCCTTCTATTTTAGACCGCCAATATGAACAATATCTTCCCTTCGTCCAAGAGGTTGCAAAGCTAGTAAAAGAAACAATGCTAAATTTTTGTGACAACAAGGGATATGCACTGACTTCTAGAATTAAAACTATTGAATCTTTAGCAGAAAAAATTGAGACAGGTAGATTTGAAAAATGGTCAAAACTAGATGACTTATTTGGTTGTACAGTCATTATCCCAAATTTATCACAAGAAAAAGAGGTAATTAAATTTTGTCAAGATACTTTTCAGGTTACTCAAACAGTCAAAAGAGGACAGAATAAAAAATCTCCCGATACTTTTAAATTTGATTCAACTAGAATTTATGCCCGCTTAAAAAGTGTAGATGATAGCAATATCGATAATTTTTTGAGTATTTTTAATGTCATCTTTGAAATTCAAATAAAAAGTGCTTTTGAACACGCATGGGCAGTTTCAACCCACGATCTAGTTTATAAAGGTTCGGAAATTGACTGGAAGAAACTCCGTTTAGCAGCACAAATAAAAGCGATTGTTGAACAGCTAGATACAATGATTCTGGCATTTGAACAAATATCTCCTGCTATACAAGAAAGTGAGGATCCTGAAACAAAAAAAAGCGTCAACTAGCTATTGCTACTCAAGAACTATTCCAGCGAGAAAAAATTCCCGAAGAACTTAAGCCCAAAGATATGACCCGTTTTTGCGATAATTTATATGGTATTCTTGTCAGGGCTGGAAAAGTGGATAAAGTTCAAGAGGTTATTAAGTGTATTACAAAAAAAATTAATTCAACTCCCAGCAAGCAAATTCCCAGAAGTATCTCCCTATTACAGTATTTTTTGGCGATTTTAGTAGAAGCAGAAATTATTATTTTGCCTTTAGATAACTATTATTTTCATATAACATCAGAATTGCTTACGCTTTATCCAATTTTTCAGAACAACGTTGATTTGATTTTTGAATACGATCTTTGATAATTTTAACACAAACCCGATCGCCTAACGGGGCAAAATATCATCTAATCGAAGTTGCAAACTCTTTAACAGAGGAGAAATAATCCGTTCACCCATGCGAAATTGTTGTTTGGCATAATCTTGATCGATTAGTTGACAAACGGTGACAGTAGGTTGTTTCGGTTTACCGATAAAAGCCACGCCTCCCAATCCGCGATAATCAACAATCCAATATTCTGGAATTCCTAAAAGAGCATATTCTTCAACTTTTCGGGCATAATCTGTTTCCCAGTTAGTGCTGACGACTTCTACTGCCAATTTAATCGATCGCCCCAGCGTGATTACAGGCTCTCTTTCCCAGAGGGGTTCGCTAATCAGGGCAGTTTCATCTAACACTACAATATCGGGACGGCGGGCAGTAGCTGCGTCGGAAAATGGACGGATCAAACAAGTGCGGGGAATGAACCAAGGTAGTTTTTCTGCTGCGATCGCAATTACTATTTGAGCTACCAGTTTACCACTGACGGTTTCGTGGGGGCCTGTGGGTGACCTGTCAACTAATTCTCCGTCAGCAAGTTCGTAGCGGGGGTTGTCACAGTATCGATCGACAAATGCTTCAAAGGTGAGGATTTTTTGCGCGGTGTAAGCCATTGGAAACTAATAGTTTTTTGCTTAAAATCTTATTCTATCAACTAACCAAATCCCAAATCAGAACCTTTCCCCGCGTGCACCAAAGCCAACTTTTCGTAACGCTTAGCGTGTTCCACTAACTGGGCAGATTCCTCTTCAGACAAGTCTCGCAGCCGCTTGGCAGGCACTCCAGTCACTAGCGTATGAGGGGGAACGTCCTTCGTGACAACCGCCCCTGCACCGACGATCGAGCCTGTGCCGACTCTCACTCCATCCAGGACGATCGCCCCAATCCCGATCAAACAGCCCCGTTCAATGTAAGCTGAATGAATGACCGCTCGATGTCCTACTGTCACAAAATCTTCTAAAACAGTCGGTTTCCCCGGATCGCCGTGTAGAATTGCTCCATCTTGGATATTGGTACTTTTGCCGATCGCAATTCGTTCTACATCCCCCCGCACCACCGCCCCGTACCAGATACTAGCGCCCGCAGCCACCTCTACCCTGCCGATGACAACAGCGCCCTCAGCGACAAAAGCAGCTTCGGAGAGATCCGGCAATGGCCAATAGGCAGGAAGTGCAAGCAGAGGTTCGTTGAGATTGCTCATCTTTTTGGTCGATCGTGATACTTCTAGCAGATTAGCTGGTTGTTGATACGGGATATAATAAGACTATTTGCCACTTTTGCAGATAAATATGCTGGGACGCAATAAATGATTGAAGTTGCCTTGCAATACCCGATGTTTGGCCCGGAAATTCAGTGTCCACACTGTCGCCAAACAATTCCGGCTTTAACACTCACGGATACCTATTTGTGTCCGCGTCACGGGGCATTTGAGGCAGATCCAAAAACGGGGGAACTGGTTCACCTTCAGTCTGGGCGACACTGGCGCCGCTGGGAGGATGAATGGTATCGCCAGCACACTCACCCTGACGGAATTCGGTTTGAAATTCACGAAGCGCTCGATCGACTTTATACTCAAGGGTACCGAGCAACTCGCGTCATCGTTGCCCAACGTTATCGAGACTTAATCAGCGCTTATTTGGAACGCAGCACGCCTTGGCGGGGCCAGCCGGATTCGCCACGCCCGAGGCTGTACGGTTTACCTGTGGATTTTAGCCCCGATCCCCAAGAGGAACCTTGCTGGGAAGTGATTAATTTTGATTTGGAAAAAGAGCCGGGAGTTCCAATTAGATATCCCTATTTTCGATTGTTTGAATAGTCCGTTGTCCGTTGTCCGTTGTCCGTTGTCCGTTGGCAGTAGTTATTAGTTTATTAATTTCTTAGTAGTAGGTGACAAATAACATAGGATAAATAATAAGTGCCAACTACCAATTGACAACTACCAATTGACAACTGCCAACTATCAACTGCCAACTGTCAACTATCAACTGTCAACTATCAACTGTCAACTGCCAAATGCACCACGCCTCGATTCGCACTGCTAACATTCATCGGGCGATCGCCTTTTACGAACAGTTAGGCTTTACTGTGAGCGATCGCTTTACCACAGGTTACACCCTAGCCTGTTGGATGGAAGGTCTCAACGGACGCATCGAACTCATCCAAATCCCGGAACCAAAACCCGCACCGGATGCTTTCGGTGACGAGCATTATGTTGGATATTATCATTTATCTTTCGATTTGACTGAGGCGACAACTGATTTGCCGAGTTGGTTGCAGTCTCTCAAACAGCGGTTTGAGGAAGCAGCTAAAGACGAACCAAATCAGTTTCAAGCTTTGAAAGTTTTATTAGAACCGACTCAACAGGCGATCGGGCAAAATGTTTATGAAGTAGCTTTTATTGCTGATACCGACGATTTGCCCTTAGAGTTTATCCGGCGTCTTAATTCTATCAATTCTGAAAAGTAGGAAAACGGCATTGCCGTGTCCGACCCAGGAGTTAGGACTTTTAACTTTGTTTGATAGCATCATTCAATCGTAGATATTAGATGCAACAAAGCACGAGCCATTAATATCATGTCCTGTCAATTAGCATCACAAAAACCGTTCGTAGTGCGGACTGAAGTCCGCTATACGGCTGCGGACTGATATCAAATCCGGTAGCATCGGAATAATATATTTGAATTATGTAGGGCTTGCTGAATAATTGATTGCCAACCAAGAGCAGGAGCGATCAATATATTCAAGCTTGGTTAAAGATAAGTTTTTTCTGTATCGAGTCGCCCCA
>RDXX01000150.1 GCA_004292955.1 Oscillatoriales cyanobacterium
AGGCATCTTGCCTGTTGCTGACTGGGGCGGGCAAGATGCCCAACCCCTACTCCCCACAGTCAAATTACTCAACAGTGGAACAGGCATCTTGCCTGTTGCCCAGAATGCAGTATCACAAACAAAAATAGCAATTAGACAAGTCAGCGAATTGGCAGATGCGATCGACTCTAACGGATTCATGCCTATATCAGGAAGTTACAATCCCAACACATATTATCGACAACGCGCTTACGTTTCAGGCAAGTACGATCGCGACTACGAAGACTTCAACCTCAGCGGCAAACAAGCAACAGCCTTTAATTCAGTCGTAGCATTTACCAAAACTCGGAAAATCCCCCTAATTTTCGTCAATTTGCCCCTCACCGACGACTACCTAGATCCAACTCGTCGGTGGGCAGAACAGCAGTTTAGACAACGAATGCAGCAACTCTCGCGACAAAAAGGATTCGCCTTCCGCGACTTGTCCCAGCGGTGGCCAAATCGCAACGACTATTTCTTAGATCCCAGCCATCTCAATCGCTTTGGGGCGATCGCAGTTTCTCGCATCCTCGCCTCCGATACCAGCATTATTTGGCCGCAGCCCAAATCCCGAAGTATTGATGGGTAATCAATACCATTTTCGATGGGCGATTTTCGATTAAACAATGGGGAATTCTCGTTCCCCGGCGCTGCCGAGGAACGCAGATGCTTTGGCTATGCCTCGCAATTTTCAAGAATAGTTTAATATCTAAAATGATGTCCGAAATCAATTTGTGCGATCGAACATTTTGAGATTTTTTAGTTCAGTCTAAAATCCCAAACCCCAAATCCCAAATCCCAAATTAATTGTGCAACTAAAACAAGTAATTATCGCCCACAAAGCCCGAGACACCCTCAGCCAGCGGTGGGCAGAACAATGTGCCCGCCAGCTAGAAAATCGCGGCTGTCAAGTTTTAATGGGCCCCAGCGGCCCGAAAGATAACCCGTATCCGGTGTTTTTAGCTTCTAGTAACAGCCCGATCGATCTAGCCGTAGTCCTCGGCGGCGACGGTACAGCCCTGGCCGCAGCCCGGAATTTGGCTGCTGACGGCATCCCGATTTTAGCTGCGAATGTAGGCGGACATCTGGGTTTTTTAACCGAGTCTTTTGAGGATTTCCAAAATACTGAGGAGATTTGGGACAGACTAGCCGAAGATAGGTATGCCGTGCAGAAGCGGATGATGTTGCAGGCGGCGGTTTTTGAGGGAAACAGAACTAATCTTGAACCGGAAAGCGATCGATTTTTGGCACTCAATGAAATGTGTGTCAAACCTGCTTCTGCCGATCGAATGCCGAGCTGTATTCTAGAAATGGAAGTTGACGGCGAAGTAGTCGATCAATATCAAGGCGACGGTTTAATTGTGGCAACCCCTACCGGTTCGACTTGCTACACCGCATCTGCCAACGGGCCGATTATCCACTCGGGAATGGATGCGATCGCAGTTACTCCGATTTGCCCTTTAAGTTTATCCAGTCGGGCTGTAGTTTTGCCGCCCGGTTCCGTCGTCAGCATTTGGCCCTTAGCAGATTACGAACTCAGTACAAAACTCTGGATGGACGGCATTTTAGCTACAGCAATTTGGCCCGGACAGCGCGTAGATGTGCGGATGGCAGACTGCGAAGCCAAATTTATCATTTTGCGGGAAAACTATTCTTATTACGGCACATTGAGGGAAAAACTTCAGTGGGCCGGAGCCCGAATTCGGTACACCAACAATCACCGCAATTAATCCAAATCATCAACCGTTCAATTAGGTACGTAGTTGCGCTTCAGCGCTCTTTTGCAAAATCTAGAAAAGAGCGCTTTAATTAGGTACGTTGTTGCGCTTAAGCGCTCTTTTCCACAATCTCTAAAAGAGCGCTTCAATTAGGTACGTAGTTGCGCTTAAGCGCTCTTTTCCACAATCTCCGAAAGAGCGCTCAAGCGCAACTACGTACCTTAAG
>RDXX01000118.1 GCA_004292955.1 Oscillatoriales cyanobacterium
TATTTAATCTGATCCCTCTTGAGTTTTTAAGCAACAGCTTGCCTGAGATTCAAAGGTGGCTACTTTTAGCTGTACTCATTTTTTAGTCTAAACTACAGTAATATTGATTGCAGCATTAATATCTCTATCATGCTGTTTCTGGCAGTGAGGACAATCTACAAACCTTACGCCCAATGAATCATAGCCTTTCTGTAGCATCGGGATTGGTAGTAGAGTCTCGCTACAAAGTTGAGAAGATGGGAAAAAACGTCCTATTTCTTGGTAGGTATGACCAAATTTCTCAGCTTTGTACTTGAGCATGGTTTGAAACATCCCCCATCCTTGGTCTGATATCGATTTTGCCAAGTTGGGATTTTTTACCATGTTCTTAACTGCCAAATCTTCTACACAAATAACTTGGTTTTCGTAGGCTATTTTGCGAGATAGCTTGTGTAGAAAGTCTTCACGAATTCTAGCTATTTTGCTAGAAACTTTGGCTAATATTCGTCTAGCTTTACGACGTTTATTAGAAGTTTTATCTGTCTTTTTAGCTAATTTTTTCTGTTTGCATTTTTTATTATTTTCTAGTTTGGCTAATTGCTTTTTAGGTAGGTCATATTTTGAGCCTTCGGAAGTTATAGCAAAGTGCTTCAATCCTAAGTCAACGCCGATAGCTTCCCTAATTGCAACTACCGGATTGTCATTTTGGTTAAAAAGAATAGATGCGTAGTACCTGCCGTCTGCATTTCTCGATATTGTTACAGTCGTGAATTTAGCATCAGGTAGTTGTTTGTGAAACACAGTTTTCATTAACCCCAGATTACCGGGAAACTTAATAACAGAATCCTCTGGCATCAGTTTGATATTTTGGGGATATTGAATTGATTGCTTACCATGTTTAGATTTAAAGTTAGGGAATTTAGCACGACCCTCAAAGAAATTGACAAACGCACTTGAAAGATTGAATGTTACTCGTTGTAAAACTTGGCTATAAGCTAGTCCCAACCATTCAAATTCTTTTTTTAGTCCCGGAAGCAACTTATCCATAGCTGCTTTAGAAAGCCCCTTGCCTGTTTCTTTGTACGCGGTGGTTGTTGCATTAAGCATATGATTCCACAACCATCTAGTATTGCCAAAACATTGAGCTAGATATGATTCTTGCTTGCCTGTAGGATAAATTCTCATCTTAACTGCTCTATACATGGTATCGACCTTACCGTGTTTACATATTCATAGTAACACATTTTTGATGATTGTTTCACCAAAAACAGAATATTTTGCTCGTTTCGTCGTCGTAGTCTTCCCGGTTTTCGCTGCGCTCAAATGTGGTCAGACTACACTCCTCAACTCACGCGCAATTCATCTCGACACTGACAAACGTACAGGTACAGTGTGAGCCTTCTTGCTGTTCGAGGTAAGTTCCAGCAAAATCGGCGCAATAATCATTTCTGAGCGCGATTTTTCCGTATTGCTCGCCAGAGCAAAAGGAACATTATAAGCTAAAGTTTCTGTTAAATAATTGCTGCATTTTAAATCAGGTACGGCCGAAAACAAATCTTGTCTGGGCGAAATCGTTAAATTTAAAGATTTTTTGACACTTGCCAAACTAAAATCGCTGTAAGCCATACCTTTTGCCCTTAATTTTTTACTTTCTTAGGACTTCTACCCCATCTGACTGACGCAAGCTACCCCGCGATCGAGGGTGCATCTTAATTTGGCAAGGGCGAAGCATTTCGGCACATAATTTATGAGTGAGAACCAGAGATTGACTGCCGAAATGCTTCGCCCCTACGAATATATTTGCAAAAATCAGATGCACCCGCGATCGATCGACGGTTTGATTCGGATACCATAACTGTCAACTGTCAATTGTCAACTGTTATAACTACTTTTGTTCTGGATGCGCCGCCGCCGGCGATGTCGCTCCCATTTGATTAATAGCAGCAATTAGCTGATAAAGCCGCCCCGCATCCCGCTGGTTGAAATGCAAAACTAGGCGCGGTAAAGCGAAGGTTTCATCTGTGGCTTCGGCGGGCAGAGCTTGACTTTTTTCAATTTTACCGTCTACCAAAATATCGCTAAAATTAGTATTTAGCCGATCGACATTCTCGTCAGAAAGTTGAGACTTCAAGCGAATTACCAGTTTTCCGTCCACGTAACGGCAGGAATGATAAACCAGATAAAAACTCGCGATCGCCTCACAAGCGACATTTATATCGTCTGTAATCGTGTACAGGCTGCGATCGTCCGCTGAAATCAAACCCCGACCCCGCAATTGTTTTTGTACAAAATAATTCCAATCGTGCCAATAATCGCCTCCGGGTCGATCGAGCAAAACCAAAGGGGCCGGCCCAAACTTGCCAGTTTGAGTCAAAGTCAGACACTCAAAAGCCTCATCCAGAGTGCCGAAACCGCCGGGAAACAAAGCCAAAGCATCGCTTTCCCGGAGAAAGAATAACTTGCGGGTGAAAAAATATTTAAAATTGAGCAACTTGGAGTCGCCCGCAATGACAGGATTAGAACTCTGCTCGAAAGGTAACTGAATGTTCAGCCCAAAAGAACGTTCCGCAGTCGCCCCCTCATTCCCTGCCTGCATAATCCCCCCACCGCCACCAGTAATCACCATAAATCCCTGCTGGGCGATCGCCCGTGCAAACTCTCTGGCTAGCAAATATTCCGCCGATGTCGGCGACACCCTCGCCGAACCAAAAATCACAATTTTGCGAACGTGGCGGTAAGGATAAAACATGGAAAAAGCTCTCTCCATATCTCGCAGGGACGCCGCCATAATCTTCCAATCGAGGCGATCGAGTTCCTCTCCAGCCATTTGCACGATCGTCGAGAGCGATCGTTCGATCCACTCAGAGTGCTTTAACATTGGCAGGCGATCGATTAAGTCGATCGCATCAGCTTGGAGGGACTCAAAACCTTGACCAGAAGGAATCATGAATTTTTCCGAAACGGTAACAATTTGTTGGTAGAAAAAATTAAGGGGCAAGCCAAATTTAGAAGCTAATAGCCACCAGCAAATAGCGCTGCTAGCAACTAATAACTTTTCCAGTAGCTTTACCCCGGTTTTGAAGATAGTTAGCTTTCGCGGCCCAAAAAAACAGCCCGAAACCTCTGGCAGTTTGGTTAAATGTACTTTTCCAGAGTGTTGGCCAGAGTAGTTTTCGGAACTGCCCCAACCACCATATCAACCCGCTGACCGCCCTTAAATATCATCAGCGTCGGAATGCTGCGGATACCGTATTGGCTTGCCACATTAGGATTCTCGTCGGTATTAACTTTTACTACCTTCACCTGCCCTTCATATTGCTGGGCAATTTCGTCTACGACGGGCGCCACCATCCGACAGGGCCCGCACCAGGGAGCCCAAAAATCCACTAGAACTGGAACTTCGCTATCGAGCACTTCCTGCTTAAAGGTAGAGTCGGTTACTTGCGCGGCTGCTGACATCCCTAGCCATCCTTGTAAATACTATTTCTCGGATAACAAGTTTAGCAAAAAGTGTCACCACTTGCGTCAGTCGATTTTACGATTTTAGATTTTAGATTTTAGATTTACTTGCAGCATTGAATCTGGGAGCGTGAACTTCGATCGAATATTTTGAGTTCTCCACTCCTGGCGCCCGGGGCTGGTATCCGTTTTTGGGTAGGGAGCGACGACTTTAAGAGAAGGCTTCAGAAGGAATTCGAGAAATGGAAGTTATAAAAAGGCATTCGGCCGCAAAAAATTCTCTGTAACTCCCCCTCCCCCTCTCCCCCTCTCCCCCTCTCCCCCTCTCTCCCTCCCCCACTCTCCGGATCGAACAGCCTTAACCCCGTACCTACTGAGTAAAGGGGAGCGCTTGGGGTCAAAAAGGAACCGCCCGAACAGTAGTCCGGGCGGAGTGTGGTGTGAGGAGTGAACGGAAACATGCGTCTCCGCTTCTTATATTGTGACACCTCCTTCTCGATAATTCCACAACATTCTGTAAATTTCGAGACGATCGCACAAATTTTGTCAAGGTATCCTGGTATTCGATCGGTAAATCTACTTGCCCATGCCCAACTGCTGAGCTTTTTGATAAACTTTACCCTCAGTCAGCAGAGAAGGAGCAATCACCACTTCCACTTGCTGCATCTCCTTAATATCCTTAGCGCCCAGAGTGCCCATGCTAGTTTTCAGAGCTCCGAGCAAGTTGTGCGTACCGTCATCGAGCAGGGCTGGGCCCCGCAAAATTTGCTCCACAGTCCCAGTAGTCCCCACGCGAATCCGAGTGCCTCGCGGCAAAACCGGGCTGGGAGTCGCCATCCCCCAGTGAAAGCCCCGGCCCGGAGCTTCGGCGGCCCTAGCAAAGGGCGAACCAATCATTACTCCATCGGCGCCGCAGGCAATGCACTTGCAGATATCGCCCCCGGTAATTAAACCGCCGTCAGCAATCACCGACACGTATTTGCCAGTTTCGCGATAGTAGTCGTCCCGGGCGGCGGCGCAGTCTGCTACCGCAGTTGCTTGGGGAACGCCGACACCCAATACCCCCCTAGATGTGCAAGCAGCCCCCGGCCCTATGCCCACGAGAATGCCTGCGGCACCAGTTTTCATTAAATTCAGGGCGACTTCGTAGGTGACGCAGTTGCCCAAAATTACGGGTATTGGCATCTCTTGACAGAATTGGGTCAAGTCCAAAGATGCGATCGACTCTGGGGAAAGAAAAGCAGTCGAGACTACAGTAGCCTGCACAAAAAATATATCGGCTCCCGCTGCGGCAACTGTTAAGCCGTATTTGCTCGCAGCGGCCGGTGTACCGCTGACGGCGGCAATCCCTCCTCCAGCTTTAATTTCTTTAATTCTGAGCTCGATTAATTCTGGCTTGATGGGTTCGGCATAGAGTTGCTGCATCAGGGACACAAATTCGTGGTTCCCAACAGAAGCGATGCGCTCTAAAATGGGTTGGGGGTCGGCATAGCGGGTTTGAATTCCTTCTAGGTTGAGCACGCCCATTGCTCCCAATTCCGACAGCAAAATAGCCATGCGGACATCGACTACTCCGTCCATGGCGCTGGCGATGATCGGGATTTCTCGATCGATCCCGCCAATCTGCCACTTAGTATCTGCCAAACTCGGATCGAGGGTACGCTGTCCCGGTACGAGCGCGATTTCATCTATGCCGTAAGCTCTGCGAGCGCTTTTGCCCCGCCCAATTTCAATATTCACGCTGTTTCACTTCCACAATGTATTTAAATTAGACTAACAAAAAGTTCGCCGACCTGTGGGTAACGATCGCGCGGCTGTGTTTAAAATAATCTCGTCACTAAATTCTGATTTTATGAAATCCAAGGAAATACTTTTCCTCAGCAACGGCCACGGAGAAGATGCGATTAACTCTCAAATTGTCAATGCTTTGAGAACATCTGCTCCAGATATTCAGGTTTCAGCGATGCCCATTGTCGGTGACGGGGCTGCTTACAGTCGATCGACAGTACCAATTATCGGGCCCACCAGTCCCATGCCATCTGGGGGAGTTTTTTACATGAATCCCCTATTTTTCCTCAAAGATTTGAGGGCGGGGCTAATTCGTTTGACTTTGCAGCAAGTGAAAGCTGCTTCGGCGCATTCGCAGCAATGCGATTTGGTGGTAACGACTGGGGATATTGTCGCGGCGGGGTTCGCCCATGCCACAGGCCGCCCGTATATAATTTTTCTGTCGGCTCATTCTACTTATTATGAAGGGCTAGCCGATTTGGGTTTCCTCTTGAATTATTTGCTTTCCTCCGAGCAATGTCTGGCTATTTTCACTAGGGATGCTTTGACTGCTGCGGACTTAAACCAACAGGGTTTCGAGAAAGCCATATTTGTCGGCAATCCTGTCATGGACAACCTCAATGCTACAGGCAAAGATTTGCAGTTAAAGCCCGGAGTTCGGACGATCGCCCTTCTGCCCGGTTCGCGGCTCCCCGAAGCCAACGACAACCTAGTTTTGCTGCTAAAATTGGTCAAAGAAATTGCCGCCAACTCTACCTTACCAGTGCAGTTTCGAGCAGCCTTAGTTCCAAGTTTAATGCTGGAATTAGATAATATTGCAGCGCGCTCCGGATGGCTGCACCGAGAAGGAAAGTTAGTTTGTCAAGAAATCAAACAGCATGGTAGCGAAAAAGCAGCAACAGTTGAAGTAATTTGCTACTCAGATGCTTTCGCCGACATTTTGCAGCAGTCTAATTTAGTAATTGGGATGACCGGAACTGCGATCGAACAAGCCGTAGGCTTAGGAAAACCAGTAATTACCATCCCCGGTAACGGCCCGTCATTTACCTATCGGTTTGCCGAGGCTCAAAATCGGCTTTTAGGTGATTCAGTGCAAGTTATTGGCAAAGAACCAGCAAATCCTGAGATTATCAAAGAAGCTGCCGCTTCAGTCGATCGCACTTTGCAAGACAAAAAATATTTAGAGACTTGCGTAAAAAATGGCTTAGAAAGAATGGGGCGATCGGGCGGTAGCAGCAAAATTGCCGATCGCTTAACCAAATATCTTTCTGATTAATTGGAGTATACTGCTTAAACAATTGAGAGTTAGCAGTTGGCAGGAAAGCAGTTGACAGCGAGGTTTTAAACAGTTAATACTCAACGCCTGTAATTCTTAAAAAGCTAAATTTAGTTAGGAGAGGGATGGGCTTCTCGCATCCCCTGTTGTTATCAGAAAGAATTGGTTGAAAGCCCCAAGCCCGCTCGGGAGAAATTTTAAAAAGACGATTCATTACTCCAATCCTCTTCCTTCCAGGTAGAGGTCGCCCTCAACTGTCAACTGAAAAGTCTTGCCCAATGTTCCCAATTGAATCGATAGAGTTCATATTGCCAGCGTTCGTGAAACTCTGCTACAGAAATATGCAATGCTTGGTTGATGAGTTCCTTTTTCCGATATAATACAATACCGTTTACTTAACGCTTTTTAGGAATTTAATCTGACGATTTTCCTGGCAATACAAACATTTTTTGCAAGTCAGATTCTTCCTAAGTCAACCGTATTGCGATATAATATCCATTTGGCAGTTTGAAATCTATCCCAATCAATTTGCCAAATTGCTAATCTTGCCGTATCTTTTTGGCGATTGCTATGAATTGGTTCCCATGCGATAGATTCCCAATCGTTGAGTTGTACTGAGTAATGCAAGATATTGGGGTTGTGAATGTCGCGATGATAAAGTAATTTCCCGAAATCTGGATGATGGAAATTATTGTTGATTAAATTGTGAATATAATTTGACATGATTTTCTGATTTATTTGCTCTTACTATTATAGATATTTTTAAGTAAAGCACAGGCGATCGATGGCTAATGACTAATTACCAATTACCCACGATCGAATGTACCTCATGTTACTGAGAAAAGTGATAGTCATACCATTGGGGGATAATAACTCATCCGATTGGGTGAGGCGGAGTCGAGAGTTTGTGGCTGTATTATTAAACGGTTATTTTCAGGGAATCTATCGATGAAGTTGAAAGCTCTGTTCACTGGTTTAGTTGGTCTGACAGTTTTAGGAAGCGGTTTGTTGGCAGTGGAATCTGCGATCGCCCAACCAGCCTCTGTTTTTTGGCCGCTGATTGACGACATTCGCCGCCAATTGCCGAAAGGCTTGAAAATGCGACTGCCTGCCTCTATCCCCGCTACTCCGATACAGCTTTATCCTTTCATTGAGTCCGATGGTAAAGTATTTAAAGTTAATATCGGAATTAAGCCAGACTGCGCTAAATCTGCTAATGCTTCGTCTTGCACTGTCGGAGTATTCGCTGTGGTTTCACCCGCTAATTCTAAAAATTGGCCTGGGCAAGATAAGGATATTTCGCCAGTTAATTTGAGTGGTGGAATTCGTGGCTACTATTTAGCAAAAGGTGGTGGCAGAACTATTTCTTGGGAACAGGAAGGACTCAGATATGCCGTAGCGGTATCGGCGAGTGCAGTGTCTCAACAGCAGTTGCTGGATCTTGTTAATTCGATGGTGAGTCAACCGGCGATCGCCAGTATTCAATAATCGCACAAATCTAAAATTCTGAATTGCTCAACAATCTGACTATTTTTTGGGCATCGTTCAATTCGCCGACTATTCGCCGCACGGGTTTCGGCCAGATTTTAATTAAAGTGGGAGTTGCTGAAATCTGATCTGCTTCTGCTTGTTCGGGATGTTTTAACACATCGATTACTTTCAAAGTGTAGGGGCGATCGAGACATTGCTCTAGGAATTGGTATAAAGTTTTGAGGGTGCGTTCGGTGCTGGGGTTGCTCCCGGAAACAAACAGCCGCAAAACGTACCCTTGGGTTGGTGGCGGTGGGGTGAGTCCTGTTGGTTTGGTTCGCGGGAACAGCGGAGATTGTCGAAAGTGGGAGGGAGGCGCGATCGCAGAATTGTGAGAGTCCGATCGCCCAACGTCGATCGGATATCGTACAACTAAGTCGTGATTTTCCCAAAGTTCGGGGAATTGTTCGTGATAAGTGGCGATCGCCATTGGTTCGCAGATTTCGTCGCTGCGGGCTTCCCAAACCAAGTCGCCCGTGCCAAAAATGGCATTTAGCAGCGTTTGATGTCGCAGCACCGGGGGGTATGCCTCGGCTGCCACCCGCAACTGTCGATCGGTGCGATCGCGCCAGCAGTCAACTGTTGCCGTGTAGCAAGGTATCAGAAAATGCGGCGGTTCCGACAAACCGAGTATCTCCTGGAGAGCAACGCACAACTGCAAGTGCCACTGAGTTTGCTTGCGGGAGTCTATAGAATAGATTAAGTCTCCCCCTGGTGTAAACAGTGCAATGCCTTTAAAAAATTCTGGTAAAATCGGGCGATCGACTTTCATAAAAATAATACGGGATGCGGGAAACGAGCGCGTCTTTAGACCTGAGAGGAAAGCGACGCGAGGGACTTCAGTCCCCGTGTTCTTGAAAATGTGGTATAATTTGAATTGTGAGTAAGAACAAAAACATCTACGTGTTGAAACATCCTAGTATCGGAGAAATCCCTGCAACTTAGTACACAAGAGTGAGAGGTAACACAAAAAGAGCGGTGGGATGGCAGGATGTTGAGCGTACCGTGTCTTGGCTTAGCGATGGATTCTGAAAGCATTGGAAATAACAATCATTAGCTAGTAACTATCGCTTGACGATTGGTGACTAGGTAGACGGCGTTTGACGGCCGTAACGAGATTAGATTTAGGTAATACACGCTTGTCTAATTCTGTCAGTAGAATCTCAGTGGCGTTGACTCCCTGAGAGTGTCAATGAAGTACCAATAGACTTGCATTGCATAAATCTTTGATTGATAGATATAGCCTTTCTCTAAAAGGTTCGCGGACCAATTTTGCCAGGAAAAGCTTGACACTGTAACGGTTGCAGCATACCTCGGCATACCTCATCTTTCGCTCGAAAGGCTATAAACCGCAGATGCAACGCAGATCAACGCAGATCATTTCAAGACTTGAGAGCGATTTTTGCAATCTTTTGTAATAACAGTTAACTATTAATTAATAACAGTTAACTGTTAACACTTAACACTCGACCTTTAGACTCGACCTCGGAGCATCTGGGCCATTTCGTTCGGGAACGGTGAGTTTTCTACAGCCAGTTCTTCAGTAATTCTACCTTCTTGATAAAGGCCGTAGAGCGACTTATTCATCGTCGTCATGCCTTCATAAGTATCTTTGATCATGATTTGATTGATTTCCTCATTCTGCCCCTTCAGAATGTATTCCTTAACCACGTCGGTATTGATCATAACGTCGTGGAAAGCAGCCCGCTTGCCGTCTGTGGTTTTGCACAGCAGTTGAGCAATAATCGCCACTAGGGATTCGGAAATTGAAACCCGTATGGCCTCCTGTTCTTCCGCCCCGAACATATCCAGAATCCGGTTCAGGGTTTTAACTGCACTGTTGGTGTGCAGGGTTCCCGCAACTAAGTGACCTGTCTGAGAGGCTTTGAGGGCGATTTCCACCGTTTCTCTGTCCCGAATTTCTCCTACTAGCAGCATATCCGGGTCTTGCCGCAGAGCGCCTTTGAGAGCGCTCATAAACTTGAGGGTGTGTCTGCCGACTTCCCGGTGCTTGATCAAGGATTTTTTGCTTTCGTGTACGAATTCTACCGGGTCTTCGATCGTGATGATGTTGTAGGCTTTATTTTTGTTGATGTAGTCGATCATGGCGGCCAAGGTGGTCGATTTGCCAGAACCTGTGGGGCCCGTCACCAAAATCAGCCCTTTGTGGTAGCCACATATTTTCTTAAAGACTTGCGGCAGGTTCAATTCCTCCATTGTCAATATTTTGGCAGGAATTAGCCGCAGCACCATCGCCGGGCCGGCCAAGGAGTCCATGCAACTGATCCGAATGCGGACGAAGCCGAAATCGAAAGCGCCGTCAAAGTCTAGGGTTTTTTGGAAAATTTCAATTTCTTCATCGCTCATGCACTCGCGCAGCCAGCCAAAAAACGTATCTAAATCCGACGGTGGATAGCCGATGTCGGCTATCTCGCCCCGGTTTCGGAAGCGCGGGAATTCGTTGACTCCGAGGTGAAGATCGGATACTCCTTCTTCTTTGGCTCGCATTACCAACTCTTTCAAAGTCGGAATTTTGCTGTTGCTGGAATTTTTAGGTGTGGCGAAGGATTGGGGCGCGGGTGCCGGTGGCTGTGTGGCGGCGGGTGGTGGGGGTGCTGGTGCTGGTGGCGGTGCTGGTGGCATTCCTGCTGCTCTGGGAATGCCTGGAGCTGGAGGGCGGGGCAGCCCGGGCGGTGGGGGAGCTCCGGGTACGGGCGGACGAGGAGCTGGCGGATGCTGTTGTGTCATATGCGCTACTTTGAATTTGGTGAGAAGGCTGACTCGAACAGTTGACACTCAAGGCGCGTAAACGCACTGAGATTCTTTAGAAGGAGATATCCACCGTTGGACATTGCTCGAACCGCTACTCGTAGAGCCGCTTAGTCGAACTCTACCGCAGCGCGACAGGGGGTGCCAATTCCCACTATTCTCTCCGCTATTTCTAGCATTGAGGCTACTTTGATTTGTTGTGAGTGATTCACTCGCCCCAGAGTCTTTACTTGCAAAGGCTAGAGGTAGGGTATCATTGGATACCAGTTTAACCATTTCGGTTAAACGTCTTTTAACTACAACGTCCAATTGCTAGGAGTTTCACCTTACTTTAGAGGTCAACGTGTGTGTGTCTATTTTAACACACTTCCCACATATAAAGCCGTCCTGTAAGGCTTGCCCTGAGCTTGCCGAAGGAACGGGGGTTGCACCCACAATTTCTGATGATTTGTGGAAGTTGGACAATGCCGATCGCCCGAAGAGGGTTTCTTGCACAAAAGCTTAACTGTTCAGATCAGTTTATCTCAAGAGGGGGTCGCAGCAAGGAAATATTCTGCTGTTTGCACGCGGGCGATCGCTCTGGGCCTACAATCGAATATGGATTTTCGACATTTTTGAATATTTTTTTAAAGGGAAAGACTTTTTCTTAAAAAACAGTATTATAAAACTTTATTAAGTTTGTAAGCAGTAGTAAGCAATAGTAGTATCATATAGTCAAAATGGTCAACTGAGAGAATTATTGCGAGCATCAAAAAATGGAGAGTCTGAATGCAACTAGCAGAGAGGCACATCATTAAATCCACCGAGAATCGTTTTGTTGAAATTGATGAACTAGCCTTTAAATCCA
>RDXX01000119.1 GCA_004292955.1 Oscillatoriales cyanobacterium
GTTCTACACTAAGAACATTCTGCTTAACGAAGGCATTCGTGCTTGGATGGCTCCGACCGACCAACCCCACGAAAACTTCATCTTCCCTGAAGAAGTTCTACCTCGCGGTAACGCTCTCTAATCAGTGCGAAGTATCAAAAATTGCAACATTTTGAAAGGGTAAGATAAATTAGTTTAGGCTTTACCCTCAATGTTTAAAAAGCTCCTGCCGCTCGGTAGGAGCTTTTTTGATTTCAGTAATCCGATCGCACATTTCCCTCTTTATACCTGCCCCACAGAAAAAGCAATCCGCTCAAAAGCTCGTTAGCGAAGCCCGCGCCTACGGCGGCTACGCCAACGAAGAGGATCGCCCGCTGGCTGTAGAGAGCGATCGAAAACCTCGATACGTCAGTAATTTGCCCTCATCTTGCAAAAATATTAATTTGCATCCCCCCACTTCTAATTCCTTGTGTTATTCTAATCATTGTGACTACTGAAATGATACTCAGAACGCAGGTTCTTTCGGTTACGCTGGCAAGGGCTAGCGCACAAATCCTCACACCAGATCTTGTATTTGGGTGAGGTGCGTTCAAATATGAAGCCATTTAGCTAATCCTGGAGGTGATGCCCATGATAGAAAGTAGTAAATGCATGGGTCATCAGATTGGAAACTACCGGCTGTGCGCCGGGGCCGCTCACTAGCAGTCAGCCGTCGTTTCCAACTGGAAACGAATTCCATCGGGAACCAGGCTCAGCTAGGGATTCTCCCGGCAGTCAGGTTCTAATCTGAAGACCCGCTAGACCGCTCTCACCTCAAATAGTGTTAAATCTTAAGTATTAAAACTTGAGCCTCAATACTATTGGTGAGAGCGGATAGTTTTTGGTCGGATTTTTGACCAGAAATAATTGGTTGAAAGTCGGAACCCTGCTCGGGAGAAATTAAAATCAGACTATTCATTACTCCAATCCTCGGACTTAAGGGTAGAGGTCGCTCTTAAACTGTCAACTGTCAACTGTCAACTGTCAACTGTTGACAGGTGGGCTGTTAATCTCCCAAAAAGCTTATCCCAAAATAAAAAAAATTATGGCAGATCTACTTAACGATACTGAAATTCAAGAGCGCGCCAGTCAATTATCGGGCTGGACGGTGGAAGGTAAGCAACTGCGGTGTACCCGTTTATTTAAAGATTTTATCGGCGCGATCGCCTTTGTGAATAAGTTGGTCGCCCCCTCAGAAGCGGCAGGACATCACCCCGACATAGAAATCTCCTATAACCAAGTAACAGTTAACTTGACAACTCACGATGCCGGAGGCTTAACTGAGAAAGACATGGCGCTAGCCCAAGAGATTTCTGCGCTAAATTAGCTAGTTAGGCGGGAATCCCCACCCCATATTGTTTACAGATTGGGGTGGGATGAAAGCCAAGTTGATTGAGGTGGGATGGTTGACCAATCCCGTAGGGCTCGGAAGCCATCACCGCCGAAATCGACAATCTTTGATATCATTGAACCACAGTGGGGCTGGACGTGTTCCTCACTATAAAACGCCGTAGAGAGAAACAGTTTGGAGTATCTCGAAGGAAGATCTAGATATCCTTTACAGGACTCAGATGCCCAAACTATATTGCTTGCAATTAGTGTGGGAGCGTCACAAGAGTTCTCATTTTCCTAGCCGCCACTGCATCTAGCGACAGTCCCAAGAGCAGAAAGCCCGCTCAAAAGAAAATATCGACTCTGGGTTAAAATCGGGTGTGAGAAAGTCGAGATGCAACAAGTCCAATGTATTAAAGGCTATTCGCCATCCTCCGACCATGATCGTATTTGAAAGGCCAGAGTTCTTGAACGAATCTGCTCAAAGAACAGAACTGATAGAAAAGCTTTTGGATATTGGCGCGGCGCTCTCTAGCGCCCCCGATTTGGGCGGGTTGTTAAACTTGATTTTATCCAAAAGCCGGGAAATCACCTACAGCGATGCGGGCAGCGTTTATTTAGTAGATCACAGCGACGAGAAATCTAAGTTGCTGTTCAAGGTAGCTCAAAATGGTTCTAAACCCAGACTGTCGTTTAAGGAGTTTGCCCTGCCGCTGACAGACAAAAGCTTGGCGGGATACGTGGCAATTACAGGTCAAAGTTTGAACCTGTCTGATGCCTATGACTTGCCTCCCGATGTACCCTACCAGCTAGATACGAGTTTTGACAGGGATATTAATTACCGCACTTGCTCGGTAATGGTGTTGCCGATGCAAAACCGACAGGGCGAGACAATAGGCGTACTGCAACTGATCAACCGCAAAAAAAAGGCAGATGAGGTGCTGACGGCAGAGAATGCCTGGGAATCGACGCAGCAGTATTCCGAGTGGGAAGAAAGGATAGTTCGATCGCTCGCTTCTCAAGCAGCAATCTCGATCGAGCGCAATCAACTCCAAGAAAGCATAGAACACTTGTTCGAGGGCTTCGTCAAAGCAAGCGTGCAAGTCATAGAAGCCCGAGATCCATGTACCTTCGGCCATTCAGAACGAGTTGCAGCCCTGACAGTACGCCTGTCAGAAGAAGTAAACGCCGTCAGCAGCGGATGGCTGCGCTCTATTTACTTTAACAACCGTCAAATTCAAGAAATTCGCTACGCCGCCCTGCTGCACGATTTTGGCAAAATCGGAGTACCAGAAGCAGTTTTGACCAAGCAGAAAAAGCTCTACCCCTCACAGCTAGAAATCATTCGCCACCGTTTCGCCCTAGCTCAGCGGACGCTGGAAATGGAATGCGTCCAGTCTAAATACAAATACTTGCTAGAGCATTCAGCTTACCGAAAACACCCGGACTCTGGGCCAGAGTGCGCTAAATGCCAGGAAATAGAACAGCTAGACACGGCGCTAGCAGACGCAAAAACCAGATTGGCAGAATATTGGGAAGTCCTGCTAGAGGCCAACGAACCTCACATTTTGGCAGAAGAACCCCTAGCTCAACTGCTAGAACTTTCTCGGCAAACTTACAGAGATATAGACGGGGCAATTAAACCTCTGCTGAGTCCAGACGAAATCGTGCAATTGATGGTGTCGAGGGGCAACCTGACGCCGACAGAACGATCGGCAATCGAATCTCACGTCACTCACACTTACGAATTTCTCAGCCAAATTCCGTGGACAAAGGATCTAAAAAATGTTCCCCAAATAGCCTACGGACACCATGAAAAACTCGACGGCACAGGCTATCCACGAGGTCTAACAGACTCAGAAATCCCCATTCAAGCGCAATTGATGACGATCGCCGATATTTATGACGCCCTGACAGCCGGCGATCGCCCCTACAAACGAGCTTTGCGAACAGATGCAGCAATGAAAATTTTGCGGCAAGAAGCAGCTCACAACAAAATCAACGCCGATTTATTAGAACTGTTCGACCGTCGCCGAGTCTTTAGCGTCCTAGGACACGGTTTGGATGCAAAAGTCGAATCAGTATAGACGATTCGGACGTGCTGTGCTAAAAAGTAAATAGGCTATCGAGCGCCTAATGTGTCAGTAGTCCAATCAATCCCAAGTCCAAGTATGGTAAGGTTTTGAGGCAGTTGAGTACCTAGTCAAAAACAGGCATCCGACAGCAGCCAATCACATCCATACACTCAGTTAGTCCCCAAAAATCAAAAGAAAAAGTGAATTTTAGGTCTCTTTTTAAAGTATGCTAGTTTAGCAACTACTGACCACATAGAAGACTCGAAAAGTTTCTCTGTAATCGGTGTGAGGATGAGAGTGAATATGTCGAAATTTTTGTGGAGTTACCTACTAATCAGCCCAGCAGTCTTAGGAGCTACCCTAGTAGTTTCTTCGAGCGCGATGGCAGCAGACGCTCAGCAAGCTGCTGATGCGCTCAAGCCTCAAGCTGCCCAAGCTGAAACAGGCCAAGCCTCCGAAGCCAAAGTTAATGCTTTAGCGGCTGTTGACGAAACTACCGCAGCACTAAAGCCAGTCGAAGAAATTTCCCAAGGAACAGGCAGCGAAACCAAGCCAGCGATTGCAGATGCCAGCCCTGCTGCAACGGGCAGCGCGATCGCCTCCGCCACCACAGACCCCGCAGCAACAAATCTTGAAGCTGCATCACAACCTGTAACTGAATCTTTAGCAGCAGTTGAGCCAACAGTCGCTCAACCAGTAGAAAATTCAGCGGCAGCCAGACTAGAAAATCCAGCCCCAGCAGCTACCGCTGTCAAGGAGCAAATCAGTGCAGTTCAATTAGAAACTACTGCCCCGGCAGTTGCAGAGCAGGCACAACAAAATTTGCCCTCTCCGGCCCAATCTCTAGCCCAAACTGTCGCACCACAAGCTCAAAACCCAGCCGCCACATTAGAACAGGTCAACGAGTACAGCAGCGAAGGTGCTGGTGGCGAAACTCAGGCTCAAGTAACCTCAGTATCTCAACTTTCCGACGTGCGGCCCACAGACTGGGCATTCCAAGCACTGCAATCCCTAGTCGAGCGCTACGGCTGTATTGCCGGGTATCCAGACGGCACATTCCGCGGCAACCGGGCAATGACCCGCTACGAATTTGCCGCCGGTTTAAACGCTTGCTTAGACAAAGTTAACGAGCTAATTAAAGCAGGTACAACCAACTTAGCGACAAAAGACGACTTGGCAGCCCTCCAACGGCTCCAGGAAGAATTTGCAGCAGAACTGGCAACCTTGCGCGGCCGCGTCGATGCTCTGGAAGCTCGGACATCCGAACTCGAAGCTAACCAATTCTCAACTACTACTAAACTGACTGGGGAAGCAATTTTTGCCCTCAGCGACGACTTTGGTGGCAATGATGGCTTGTTTGGCAGAGACAACAGAAGAGTCGGTACGGGTAACAATGAAGCCGTCTTCCAACAGCGGGTACGTCTCAATTTAAATACGAGCTTCACCGGCAGAGACTTGCTGCTGACCAGGCTTGATGTGGGCAACGGTCAAAACTTTAACTTGGGGGCGACTAGCGAGGGTACTCAAACCTGGAACGTAGTTGGCAGAACCGACAACGTTTTCCACTTGGGCAGCTTGCTTTACAAGTTCCCTGCTAGCAATCGCTTGAACGTTACCATTGAAGCCGCTAACGGTATTTGGAACGATTTCATTCCTACCGTCAACCCTTACTTTGAAGACTTTGACGGCGGTAGTGGCTCTCTCAGCGCCTTCGGTCAAAGCAACCCAATTTATCGCCTAGGTGGCGGTGCTGGTATCGGCTTCGATTACGCCTTCGGTGGCAGAGGCTTGCTGGGCGGCGTGTTCGGCCCGACTTCTCTGTCCTTCGGATATTTGGCGTCAAATCCAGCAAGTCCCGCCAAGGGCGCAGGCTTGTTCAACGGCGACTACGCAGCGATGGGGCAGTTGACTTTTACCCCGGGACGCAACTTGCAAGTTGCTCTCACTTACAACCACGGTTACTTTAGCAGAGGTAACTTCGGGTTTGACAACGGTTTGGGGAACGGGCCAGACAAACTTGGCGGTTTTACAGGCACGGGCGTGGCTAATTCCATCAACGGTTTGAGCGAAGGCTTTGACGGCTTCCGCGCTCGCAAAGTTGTCAGCAACTCCTACGGTGCTGAGGCTTCGTTCCGACTCAGCCCGAGATTTATCATTGGGGGCTGGGCTGGTTTAACCAATGCTCGTATTCTCGGCGTCGGCGATGCGAGAATTTGGAACTACGCAGCCACTTTGGCTTTGCCCGATTTAGGGAAAGAAGGCAACTTGCTGGGCTTTGTGGTAGGTCGTGAGCCTTACTTGGATAAACTTGAGGCTCCTGGCAATTTGCGGAACTTCAACAACGATACTTCGTGGCACTTTGAAGGCTTCTACAAGTTCAAGCTCTCGGACAACATTGCCGTGACTCCGGGCGTCATTTGGATTACCAACCCGAATCAAGACCGCAATAATGACGACATCATTATTGGTACTCTGAGAACTACTTTCACGTTCTAAGAGTGCGTTTTAAGAGGCAGGGAGAGTCATATTCTCTCTCTGCTAACAACTCTATAATTTAACATTAGCCCTGCTTGTCGCAGGGCTTTTTTGTGTGGCGGACAAATGCAGCTCATCTTATTTAAAAGTCCTTTTCCCCACCTTCCTCTTCCACCAGCACCCCAAGCCAAAAGCTAAACCAACACCTGCGATCGTAGTAGGTTCCGGCACAGTTTCAGACTCAGACTCGTACTCATAGGCGAGAGTAAGCTTTGAGTCAGTCGTGACAGTGCCCGCGTAAGTGACCGTTGTAGGCGTTCCTAAAACTCTCACAGTACCCATAGCCACAATACTAGCAGCAATTAAATCCCCAGCACACCCACTAAACATATTTAGGTACTGTGGCGAACTATAACTCCTTGAAACAATACCACTCGCACTCCCACCTCTAGCCCCCGCAGCCCCCGATTCAATACTCATTTCCGGCGGATTTGCAAACAAACTCAAAACCAAATTCGGGTCAGCTTTTAAACTCGGTAAATTCACAGCAATTTGAGCATTCGTTACCGCCGTCCCAGTAAAATTGCTAGCAGGAACAATGCTGATATCACTGTTCACCGTTGACTCAACTTTAACATAAGCCTTTAACAGCGTCCCTAACAGCGAATTAAACTTAGGCAGCACCCCATTCAGCGTACTATTAACTGGCTGCTGCTTCAAATTTACCGTATAAGTTTGCGTGAGAACAGCAGCTTGTACAGGAATTGCGATCGAATTGAAAGCAGAAAAACCCAAAGCCCCAGAAACAACCACTACTCCTAATTTTTGATATCCATTCATTACGACACACTCCTAAATAATCACTGAACTTTCTCGCTTATTTGTTTAACTGCCAGACAGCAAGTTAAACTTATAAAAATCGATAAACCTCGGCATATTTTGCACCGCCCAATCAACAACAGCAGACAACAGATAACCTAAAACCCAGACCGTATAAGCTATGCTAAAAGGAGCATAAGCAGCCAAAGTCCAGCAGTCTGAAGGTTCTTCCCAAATCTGTTCTCGTCGCAGCAAACGATCGTAAAATTGAAAAGACCTCGATCGCAAATTGTTAATCCCAGTCAAAGCAACTAGCAAATAATAGCCATCAAACTTATTCAAAGGGTTGAGATTAAAAACTACAGTGACAAGCGTAGCTATCATCAGCAAATAGCTAGCAAAATGCCATCCAGAATTAGGCTTAGACAAAACCCAAACCCAAACCGAAAAAGCCCAGATAGCCACCTGCACCAACACGCCTGCTGCCACTACAAAAACGCGCTGCTTCCGCCTCACTAAACTATACTGATCTGTGGTATCCGTATAGCATCCCGGTATCAAACATAAAAACAGCAGCCCCATTTCTGGGACAACACCACCGTAGTGCTTCAAAGTAAAAGCGTGACCCAATTCGTGCAGACCAACTACTACCATAATCAGTAGCACAAATGTTAACAGAGTTGTAATTTCCCCTGTAGCCCAAACCTGTTGATTGGAAGCAGAAACCTCGTCAGCCAAAGCCAGCCACACAGCCAGAGAAGCACTGATTAAAACACCCAGAAAAAAGGCAAATTGCCAAGTCCAAATCCAGCGGAGTTTACCCGTATGTTTAGTTAGCCAAGCATCGGGATTCAACAAGGGAATTTGCAAAGACAATAATTGCTGAATGTTGAATTTGTTTGGGGGTGGTTTTGGAGGTTGGGTTCCCTCTAACATTCCCGTTTCTGCCAGCATCCGCAGCAAGTATTGCAAATCCTCCAAAGTAATGTCATAGATGTCTGCGATATCGCCGATCGGCTTGAAGCCCAATTCTTCCATTACCTCTTTGTCAGAATTGTCAACTTGCAAGCAAGTAACGCCTTCGGAGTTGCGGAGTATCCAATAGCCGTCTGGGTGCGGTATCCACAGTACCGTTGATTTGAGTTTAGGGCCATAAAGAATCGTTGGAGAATCTTCACTCGGATTTTGAGATATAGATTCCCCCTCTTCCTTAGTTAAGTCGGGACTTACGCACGGGTGGTCAGAAACCGGGTTTTTCACCAAATCTGTGGGCGACACGAAGTATTTTCGCAAAAAACCCGGTTTCTCGGCCCAAATGCGTAAGTCCTATACTCAATTAACTGCCTGGGTTTTCAAGGTCACTACTAAAAACGGGGGCTTCAGTGTATGGTCTGGCATTCAAAAGGCTTTCAAGTCCGCAAAAATAAAGGGGTTGAGAATTCTCCCCCAAAAACTCGTCGCCCACGAAAGACATTCATCCTGGAACGAATTATCACCCCCAGCGCCCTAGTTCCTGGTGGTGTGGATGACCATGACGCGCTGCATCAGATTCTCAACTCTCTAAGTTTTCTAAGTTTTGACCTTTCAGACTGGGCCCAAAAATTTCATCACACCCTAGCCCACGCGACAAATTTACACTTATTTGCAGATAGCGGTGCGGGTACTTGCCCAACTTCCCCCGATGGCGACTTGCCGCCAATTATTGACTTTGACCCCTTGGGCTTGTACTCTCCCCCACAACCGACACCAGGGCCCAACATTCAAGGAGCCTTTGATACCCTGCCGCCCCCAATTATACTGCCCATAGATCCGCCTGGAACCAATAACAAAGTACCTACAGACTTAGGTGGCGCTTACACATTTACAACCAAAACAGCATCAGGTAATAACGAAGCAGGTTCAGCGAATCAATACACCTTCAGCATCGCCAATTCCGAACTCAATTCCACAGATTCAGACACCGTACTCGTTGGAATTTCAGTAGAATCAAAAGACAATCAAAAACTCCCCGAACTACCCGAAATAGATAAACTCACACCAATTTCCATATCAACCAACACAAACAGTAACTACTCCCTATTTGCCATCAAAAAATCAGGCTTAAACCTGCTTAACTTGAACAGCGCATCAAGTAGCGCATACACTCTCAAACTAAACATAGCAGGCGACATCAACAGCGACGGCCGAGTTGATACAACAGACAGACAACTCCTAAATAACGCTCTAGGCAGCACAGCAACAGACCCCAATTATACAATTAACCTCGACCTCAACCGCGATGGAATCATCAACTCAGTAGACCAAACTCTCCTCAACAACAACTTCGGCTTCATCACCAACAAACCACCAGTCACCTCCCCATTCTCAACCAACACCCATGCAGAATTGGAGACAATCATACCCTTAATCGGTAAAGCAACAGACCCCGAAAACGACCCCATCTCCTACAACACGCTCAACCCAATTAACGGTACTGTAAAATTCGATCCCATTACCAAAACAGCAACCTTCAAACCCACACCCGGATTCTCAGGCATCGCCAGCTTTGACTTCATAGCCAGCGACGGCTATAACAGTGGAATACCAGCAAAAGTAACAGTCAACGTCAGCGGAGCCCCGCTACTTTCCTTAGACTTCGCCAATCGCAACCCTCAGCTTTATCCAGGAGACAATACAAAATTAGTTGTGCTGGGAGACTTCGCCGACCAAAAAGGCGTAGTGCTGCCAGATTCTTACTTAACATACACATCATTAAATCCAGAAATAGCACCCATTGACCCCTTCGGAAAAATCACAGGATTAGCCAACGGAACCTCAATTTTTACAGCATCTCGCAACAACATTCAAGCCGTGACTGCGGCACGAATAGGCGAACTGCCAATTCCTGCTAACGATGACGAATGGAACGCCCTACTAGCAGAAATTTACGGCTTAGATGTTTACCCCAAAGCAGTAACATTAACAACAGGAGTAAAGCGCTCCTTACTGGTAGGAATTCAAGGACTTACCGACTCTCCAGACCTCAAATTCGGCTCTACTGGCACTCGCTACTTCGTCAGTAACCCCAATGTATTGCAAGTAAATTCAGACGGCGTAATTACTGCTGTAGGTGAAGGAATTGCCAGCGTCACCGTCATCGATGGAGCAGCAGAAAAAGTAGTTCCAGTGCGCGTAGAAAAGCCTTTGATAGGCCCTGCTACTTTAGGAGTTGATGGCGGAGTCGTGCAAGGCAGCGACGGCTCAGTAGTAATGGTAGCTCCTACTGCCTTAACTCAAGATACAACAGTTAACATAACGCCACTTAGCAGCACTTCACTACCACTGCCATTCCCCGACAGCATGAAATTTGCTGGCGGATTCAATTTAGAATTGGGGAACACCCCCTTGAAGATACCCGTCCAATTGGCAATTCCAGCGCCAGTTGGCGTACCAATCGGCACCGAAGTTTTATTTATGCGGAAGGGGTCGCTACCGACTGGGACTGATAGCTGGAACGAAACTTGGCTGATACAAGAATCAGGAGTAGTAGGTGCAGACGGCTACATCCGCACCACTTCCCCACCCTTTCCAGGCGTGACAGAGAGCGGGACTTATACAATTGGATTATTACCCGCAGGAATGCCATCAGTCAGTTCAATTGTTAACGCCAGCACAAAAGCTAATTCAGGACTAATTAACCTTTCGACTAACCTTAACTTTGAGAATAGTTATTTAGGAGCAAAAACGAGTGGAATTGGTGCAGTCGCAGCCACAGAAAATCAATTCGAGGCAACAACATCACTATTAGCTTACTTAGCCCAATCTTCAAACCAGCCACTGGAAATAATCGGAATTCCCAAAGTTGGGGAAACTGTCGTCACTACGGCTCAGGTACAACTCAATACACAAGGAGTTCCTACAGTTTCAGCAGTTCTCAATGGGCCAGACAGTGGGCTAGCAATTCCCTTGGAACCGCCATCGCTAGAGTCGGCGCAACTGGAGTTCTCCAACAGCGAACCTGTAATATTCTTAACAGGTAGCAATTTCCTCAATGGGCTCAACGGCAATCTGGGTGCTAGTTTCGGGGATTTGAAGGTTGACTTCAAGGTGTCCGGTAAGAGCTACTCAGGCACTGTTGTACCGGGACTCAGTAGTTCCCTGGGAGAAAACCGCTATAAAGTGGCGATAAAAGCTCCTATCAGCGTACCTTTGGGCGAGTCGGAAATTGTGCTGTCGCGGCAGCAGAAAGAGCGTTTTGGCCCTGGCCCTGTTGATTCTGAGGTGGTTAAACGTTCGAGTTTTGAAGACCTCCAATTAAAGCCTGTATTTTCTGACCTAATACTGGTAGCACAGCGCTCTAGTGACAAAATTCAGGTAATTGACGCTCTCAGTTCAGTTCCGACCCCTCCAAGCGCGCAACAGAAGCCTCCCAAGGATTTATCGGTGGGGATACCGGGGACAACGGTAGGGACAACCTTAGACCGTCCGGGATTGTTAGCTGTCACCAGTAATGCGACTCGCGCCTATGTACCTTTGGAATATACGGGGCGGGTGGCGATGGTGGATTTGTTGGCGCGGCGTCCGGTTGATGCTGATGCTTCTACGGCTGCTGTTGATGATATTAATTTGCCCAGTGGTGCATCTCCTGGAGCAATATCTATTGACCCTTGGGATAATTATGCTTACATAACGGACTCTAAACGGGGCAGCATTTATGTTCTGGATGTCAATCCTGACTCGCCAAGCTATAACGAAGTTGTTCGGACTATCTCAGTTAATGCTACGTCAGGACTGCGCCAGATTGCGGTTAGCAGTGACGGGCGCAAGCTGTTTGCGACTGCGGCTGATGGTTATATTTACGCTGTGAATATTGACCCTGAAGACAAACCGACGGTTCCGAATTCTAATCCCCGGAAGTGGGGGGAGCAAATTGGAAGCGGTTTTGGGGTGCTGACTGTGAAGGATGACCCTCTCGATTGGGCTCCTACAACTGTCTACACGAATTTAACGCTGACTGATAATAGAAATGTGTTTGAGGTGAATGAGGGGGTGGCTGTTACGATGACGGCTGATGGGAAGTATGCGTTTGTGGCGGGTCGTAATAGTAAAAAAATCCTTGAACCTAATGCT
>RDXX01000120.1 GCA_004292955.1 Oscillatoriales cyanobacterium
TCTTGAATTTGGGATATCCAGCTTTTTTTGAGAAAAATAAGGAGAAGGAATCACCAAGATTGTCGAAAGCATATTGAGTTATCTTCTGGCAAATTCCCGCCTCTTTAATCCATGTGAACTCAGGCTTTACATGATTGTTAAAGAATTTCTTGAGCAGGTATTTATTGGGCTTCAATCCATCTTGATAAAGGTAACTCCAAGTAGCCAATCCCCAGTTATAAGTAAACCTTGCTATTCCAGCGTGTTTGCTCATGACAGTTGTCTGACTCTTGTTTAATTTTAACTTTGTTTTGATGGATAAAAGCATTGTTCGACCTCAATACTGTATTTCACCGATCGCCCGACAGGGTAGGTTTGGCTGGTAACTTCCCCGAAACATCCCAGCGCAAGCGAGTATCTTTACTGACAATCCAAGGTTTTTTGGGAATCGCCCAGGGTTTGAACAGGTACATCGTAGATTTGTCTACAAGTGTACTACCTTGTCTATTTAATCGCTAGCTAGGTACTAGCTCTGCTAGCCTCGATATATTCTGAATTCACCGCTATGATACTCTGAATGGACTCCGGCTCAAGTTAAATTTATGAAAGCAACCGTTGAGCAACTGGCCCAAATTGGGATATTTGCCAGCTTAAACCGAACTGATTTAGAGCAACTGCAAGAACATACAGCAATTCGGAGTTACCGACAGGGAGAAGTTGTGATGTATGAGGGCGATCGCATCCCCGAAAAATTATACACGCTTTTGAGCGGTTCGCTGCGGGTAGCAAAAACAGCGGCGGCGGGCAAAGAAACAATTTTGCGTACTTTATTTCAGGGAGATATTTTTGCCGCACCTGCTTTGCTGGGTAACGGAGTTGCGTCGGCAACGGTGACGGCAGAAACTGACGTGCAAGTTCTTACCACAGAACGGGAATTTTTGCTAGCAGCAATTCGGCAAAATCCTGAGATTGCTTTGCGAATATTGGCGGTTTTTAACCAGCGGTTGCAGCAACTGCACGAGACTGTACACGGTTTGGTGTCGGAAAGGGCGATCGTGCGGCTGGCGAGATTCATTCATTACTTTGGCATCGAGCAAGGTACGAAGATTGTGGATAATAGTGTATGTTTAGAAAAACGTTTTCCCTACTATCAAATTGCTCGCAGTATTGGCATCACCTACGAAGAATGCGTGCGGTTGTTTAAGAAACTCAAGCCAGTTATATCTTACAGTCGAGGCGGAAAAATTACTGTGTTGGATTGGAAACAACTGGAGGCGATCGCCTCTGGAGAAGACATAGATTAATGAAGGGAAGAAGTACATTGATTCGGTAGGTTTATCGCTAAGTTTTGATCCCCCTAAATCCCCCTTAAGAAGGGGGACTTTGAAGAAAACTTCGGTTCCCCGAATCGTTGTGGCGACTTTGATGCTCTTGTCCCCCCCTTCTTAAGGGGGGCTAGGCAGGGCGGTTTTATTGTCGTCAGAAAAATTAGGTACGTAGTTGCGCTTCAGCGCTCTTTATAATATTAGGAAAGACGCTAAGAGCGCAACTACGTACCTTGGCCCAAGCGCGAGCCAACCTTTGAGCGATACTGTTGGTATTTTTATATTTCCTATCCTCACAATAAAACCACCCTACTTCTTAAGGGGGGCTAGGGGGATCGAGAGGTTGATTTTCAAATAAAATAATAATGCTAGTTTCTTGAAATTAATCAGAATTGACAGTATTATTTTACTCCGAAAATGTCAAAATAAACGCCAAGTTTTCTTCAGCTTTCAAAGCGTGGGGAGCGCGAGCGGGCATGAATACAAACACCCCCGATTCCAAGACAATATCCTTACCTTCCAAAGTCAAAATTCCCTTTCCTTCGACTACATTAACTGTGGCATTGCGCGGCGAAGAGTGTTCGGAAACCTCGCTACCAGCAGCCAGACAAAGTAGGGTATACTGGCAATTATTGTCCTTTACTAAAATTTTGCTCAGCACTCCGGCGGCGGGATATTCAATTGCTTCTCGGAGTTGGATTGCGGAAGATTCTAACGGTAAAAGAGTAGCAGTCATGATTTTTGAATCCCTTAATATTGTTTTGTTGCACAAAGGATGATGTAGTCTAAATCGCGATCGTACTTTTGGAAAACTTGACGCATTGCTAAAATACGATCGCGAATTTGCGATTTACTTAAAATATTCCACAAAATCCGCACAGTACCCACAAAACCTTCGTCTTCAACCATTCGTGGCAAGTTGAGGAGTCCCATCGCCCCAGTTTGACACTTTTCTACTTGCAAACCCGCGTTTTGGCAAACAGCAATCGGGCCAGACTCAGACAAAGGCGTTGAATTAGCCCGAATCACTTCCGACAAAGCTTTGTGAATTTCTGATTCTCGGTTTCTAGCTAAAAGTTCGTGAGAAAGAAACTTGCCGCCCGGTTTTAGCCGATCGCAAATTCCCGATATAATTTTAGCTTTCCCCCACCCTGACTGCATCGTCAGGATAGCTTCAGCCAACACCCAATCAAACTCTTGGGAAATCCGATCCAAGTGAAAAATATCTGCTTCGACAATTTGGACTCGATCGCCCAAACCCGCTGCTGCAACATTAGCACGAGCGCGCGCCACACTGTCGGGATTCTTCTCAACTCCCACTACTTTAACGCCAAAACGTTCCGCAAGGGCGATCGAGCTATATCCAAAACTAGCAGCCAACTCTAAAACAGTTTCGCCCGCTTGAAAATCCGCCCATTCAAACAACATTTCCGTAGCAACTTTTCCCCCCGGCCTCAGCATTTTCTTGCCAGCCGCCGCCAGCACTTCATGCCCCGGTGCAGTCTTAAAATTGAGAGCAATATTGGTCATAAAATTGACCTCCTATTTAACCTTACTCTCAGTTTGCCAAATTGTTCCAAAGCTTTCTATGATCTAGCTCATATTCAAATTATCTCTAAGATAAGACGGCGGTTGAAACCGCTAGACGGCGGTTGAAACCGCGTCTACACAAACGAAGTCCGCGCAACGCGAGACTGAAGAGAATAACGTAATTTTAATTGCAATATCTTCAACCCGCGGAGGCGGGTTTTGTCTGTCTAGCCGCGGTTTCAACCGCCAGTCTTCTTTCTAGCCCACGTAATTTTAATTGCAATATCTTCAACCCGCGGAGGCGGGTTTTGTCTGTCTAGACGCGGTTTCAACCGCCAGTCTTCTTTCTAGCCCACGTAATTTTAATTGCAATATCTTCAACCCGCGGAGGCGGGTTTTGCCTGTCTAGACGCGGTTTCAACCGCCAGTCTTCTCTCTACCGAATTTGCTCGAATTGCGCGGAACATTCCAAAGCGGCAAAGCCCCGCACCAAAGGCTAAACGCATTAGTAAAAGAGTCGGTACTTCTCGCAGAGACTTGATGAAACCCGATACACCAAAACGCACTAATCCGGCCGGTCTAGCTATACCTTGCCAGATAGAATCTATCCAGGAAGGAAGGGTTTCTTGCGTCCAATCTGCGGTGGTTACAGCGCCCTCCACAAACCCCGTTTCTTCTAAAAGTTCTGAAAAGCCCTCGATGCTTGAAAAAGCCGGATGCGACCATTGATCCAGCAGTTGCTGCATTACTGGTTTCTCCCAGAAATTGAGCGGGATTTTGCGATCGTCCCTTTGATTCCAATCCGCCACAACCAGCACGCCACCGGGCTTGACGACTCTCATCAACTCTTTCGCAAACACGGTTTTATCTGGCATATGCGGCCCAGCTTCGATCGACCAAACCACATCAAAACTCGCATCTGGAAACGACAGCGCCATAGCATCATCCACCCGAAACTGCAAATCGAGCTCTGGGGAAGTTAATTCTTGAGCGCGTTTAACTTGCTGCGGGCTGATCGTAATTCCCGTGACAGCAAACTTATAATCCTGGGCCAGAATGCGGCTGCTACCGCCAATTCCACAGCCAACATCTAAGACTGTAGTGCCGGCAGGTAATTTATCCAAGCCTCCCCAGCGCACCATTTCATGCACAAAATCCGATTTAGCTGCGAGGAAATCTTTGCGTTGTGGCGGCGCACCGTAATGGCCCAAGTGGATGTGCTCGCCCCAATAAAATTCGAGAATCCCGTCTTCCGTCCATTCGTCGTAGGAATTCGCCACGGAGTCCGATGATTGATAAGGGCGAGCCGTGATTAAATAGATCAGAAGGGCGATCGCCAGCAGTACAAACAAAACTCCAAGTACAACAACAAATAAATTCATTTTTTTACCTTCTTTCCAGAGCAGAATGTATAGCAGTTGACAGTTGACAGTTGACAGTTGACAGCTTCCCCGAAAAGCCGATCGTTGGGTTGCATAGTACGGGAATCAAATTATTTCTACTTGTTGTCTAAATGATGCGATCGATTGCAGACTATCTGAAGCAGCATCCCAAAGAATGAACTTAAAACAATCAGGAATCTCGCGAATTGTCAGGATTCTTGAATTACCAAGCAGGTGCAAATTAGCATTGTGACACGCCCGAAGATTGTAATTAGGAATTCGCTCAGACAGATGATGAATATTGTGGTAAGCAATATCAGCCGAAAACCAATTGAGAATAGTTGGTAATTTTAGATAACTGCTACCTTCGATCGCACCAAGCAGATAGTCCCAGCCCTCTGTCTTGTGAGCGTAGGAACCCTCAAAGTTATGCTGCACAAAGAAGATGCAGATAAATATCGCCGCCGAACAAGTCATCACAATTGAGTAAACACTCCAGAAAAACCCAAACCCAAGTAAGTTACCCAGATAAAGCCAGCTACCCACCACACAAATATTGTTGAAGAGTAAATCCCAAAACTCAGCCGTCGTATACCAGTGTTTGGATTTGTAGGAAGCAATTATTCTAGATAAACCCATGCCCAAATCTTGATTGAGACAATCAAAAGTATGTCTGACAAAACCAGCAATTCCCAATATTAGCGCGAGTCTTGGTTTGATAATCAGGTAGAAAAAGCCACCAGGAAACAGCATCAGCGGGTGTCTGAGCAACTGATATATCTTTTGGTTAAATGGACTGAGTGCCGCAAACTTTTCGGTGGAAATCAACGCCGAAGGGCCTCGGTACATATCCCAATTACCATTATTTTTGTGATGGTAAGCGTGTCCCCTAGACCAGGGGTACTGAGGAATTGCATTGATGATACCTAGCAGAAAACCCACTGTGCGATTGACTTTTTTGGAACTAAACAGAGAATAGTGTCCGCAATCGTGCATCAAGGAGAAACAACGTCCTGAAAAGAGTGTCATCAACACGATGATCGGTGGCAGCAGCCATACAGAAATGGCAGCAGCTTTAAATGCTAAAAACCATAAAAATGTATAGGGGATGACTGTATTGAGTAGTTGGTATGTAGCTTTGAAATTGTTGCTCTTCATGTAAGGAGATAGCACAAAATCCGACTTTTTGATCGCGCTTTTCATTCAGTATGTCTGTAGTGTGGATAAGTGCTTAGCTGAGAATATAGTTTAGATTGCAGGTGATTGACAGAAAATCAAATAATACCATACTACTATACGGTTGGCTAATCGGTGAGGGCGCAAGCAAAATGTTATCGATCGCCGTTGAGCACCAAATTTGATACAGACTGCTTGACACTAGGCTCGTATTTTGTAGCAGAAAGTTGTGCCACCATCTGCGCGCGGGATGAAACCTCAAGCTTGCGGAACATTCGCTTCAGAGCTTGCTTCACAGAATTTTCAGTAATCCAAAGTTCAGTCCCAATTTCGGCGTTAGTTCGTCCCAAAGCCACCAACTCGGCAATTTCCAATTCACGAGGCGTTAAGCGATTGGTTTTGAAAGGCTGGTATGGCGATCGCATTGTTGCACTCCAGACAGATAAGTGCAAACAAATTCCACTCAAATCAGCTAAATTTTGTGCATCAAAAGCAGACATTGACTGTTCGCGAGTGCAACCGAATACACCGACTAATTGACCGCAACTTACAATCGGGCCCGCCATCACGTGCCAATGATCGGGGCGAGGACAAATCATCGTCCAAACTTTGGGTGATGCTACCAGTGCTTCGTGGACTGGAGCATGGCGCTCAACTAGATAACGCGCAATAGGATTATATTCGATCGATAGTGCAATTTCCAGGGTTTTATGAAATTTTTTATCTAACAAAGGCAGTTGGTCAAAGAAAAAGACTCCCGATCGCTTAGCGGCAAAATACTCGCCGATTTGCGGCACGACTTGCGATCGCAGATCTTGTTCGTTTTTGACTTGATTGATTGCTTCAAATAAATGCTGTAAGGAATTTGTCATCGTCGTGATAGCGAAAAGTGTACCCGATCGGGGTCTATGACTGCTGAATTACTCAGCTTATATTATCAAAAGTATCAAAAATAACGTGACATGACCATCAATTCGGAAATTGAGCGCGATCGCACTCCCATGCGTTGGATGCCGATCGGCTTTTATGCGACTTCAGTCGTCTTTAACCTCTGCTTGATTGCTCAATTGTTAACGGTTGGATTCGCTTACTTTGTCAATCCTGCATGGTGGGATATTCATGTTTGGCTAGTCCGAGGATATAGCGGGCTGTCATTATTATTACTGGGATGGTCGCTGCTGACTCGATTCTCACCTCAAATACAACGTCTCACCGCAAGTCTACCCGTACTGCTGGGACTACAATTTTTGACCATTCATCTCAATACTCCTTTTCACCTAGAGGTACTCCATCCTCTGATTGGATTTACCTTAGTCTTTGTTTCTTCAACTCTTGTACATAGCGTAGGGCGCATTTTATCGCCCGCCCATCTTCAGAACAATTGAGTTTTATAGGTAAAAACGATGCAAAATGCAATTTTTAGTCCCTTCTTTGCAATGGTGTTTGTGACACTGGTAGTCTGGGTTTATCTCTACATCCGCCGTATCACTTTCCTCAACAATACAAAGCTCGCCCCGAAGGAGCTGGCTGTACCTGGTATGCTGGCACAAATCTCGCCACCAGAGGTATCAAATCCGTCCGATAACTTCAAGAATTTGTTCGAGATTCCCGTCCTGTTTTATGCGCTGGTGCTATACCTTTTCATCACGAACCAGGTAGATGCAGTTTATGTGAATGCGGCTTGGATCTTCGTTGGCTTTCGCGCTTTGCACAGCATCGTTCATTGTACATTCAATCTAATCCTGCTGCGCTTCTACCTCTACCTATTCTCAACCCTGATGATGTGGTTCATCGCCATCCGTGCAGCATTTAGCCACTTTGCTAAATAGATAACTCGATCGCACTCTCAAACATTCGGCGACTCCCAAATATTTTTATCCGCCGGGAAGTTGATGCGGGCGATCGACTTTTCGGCGCGTATCACCCCCGCTTACGCCTTTGACAAACCGCCCCCGAAACCCAAATGTGACACAACATCCACCACCGCAGAGGATTTTGGCTCGACTCGTGGAAACGGGAATTTGAGGAGCGATCGTGATTGGCGATCGTTCGTTTTTTGCGATCGCAGCTCCGACTTGCTACAATTTAGTCGCACGCGCAACTAGAATAAATCATGAGCGAACTGTTAGACGAGACGCTTTCTATTGAAATCGCCACTCGCATTAAAAGCAACCGTAAAAACTGCTTTGATAACGCTTCCAAAGCAGCATTAACCACCGAAGGCGCAATCTACGTTCAAGGCTTTTTAGCTGCACCCGGAGCGCCTTACAAACCCATCGAGTATAGCTGGATTGAACTCAACGAGCGCATTGTTGACCCAACTTTTCCGCATCTTGGCTTCAATGCTCAAGACATTCATTACTTCCCCGCCCAGCGATTGAGCGTCAAGAAACTCAAAGCAATTCTAGACGAATCAAAAGAAGATTATCCAGAAGACGATCCGCTGCCGGTTTACGGAAATCAACCCTATGAATATTACGGCGATGTGATGTTAGGCGGTAAAGATTACCAAAATGCTTACGATTTGGCTGCGCTTAAATGCAGGGAATTGAACCTACCCAAAAAAACGGAATCTAACTAATTTGGACTTACGCCAAAATTAAGTTCGTAGTAAGGGCTTTAGTCCTGCTTCATTTATCTTTATAAAGAGAGGACTAAAGTCCGAACGATTAAACCGAATGTCAGGAAAATGCAAACCTCGCATAATTAAAAGCAGCCAACAACGGATCTAACTTTCGATTTAACATCAAATCAGCCAACAACTTAGCAGTCACCGGAGCCAACAAAATGCCATTGCGATAATGCCCAGTTGCCAATGTCAAATTATCCCAAGCAGAAGCGCCCAAAATCGGCAACTCATCCGTAGTAGCCGGCCTAAATCCCCACCAAAACTCTAGAATCGGATAATTCTGCAATTCGGGATATAACTTAATCGCTCCTGCTAGCAAACTTTGAATTCCCGCTGGAGTATTTCCAGGGGTAAAATCCACATTCTCGCTAGTTGCACCAATAATAATTCTGCCATCTTGACGCGGCACAATATAAATGCCAGTCCCGAATAAAACTGTTTGCAATGGCTGCATAACTGCACAATCTTTTGGTACGCACACTGACAGCATTTGCCCCTTTCTGGGAAAAACCGGAACATTCAATAACTTCTCACACCAAGGCCCTGCCGCCAAAACATAACGGTCAGCTTGCAATTTTCTTGCCGTTGTTTCTACGCCAAAAACTCGGTTTCCATGCCGAATAATTTCCTTTGCAGTATCTTGAATAATCTCAATTTGCAATTCTTTGGTTGCGCTCTGTAGCGTCCGAAATAAAGCGCGGTTGTCCACTTGAGCGTCGTCAGGATACCACCAACCACCGATTACTTCTTCACCCAATCCAAACTGGTGCTGGCGAACAGTATCTCTGTCTAACCAATGAGAGTTAAGGTTTGACAATAGCGGCTGTTGTTGAGGATCGTTTTGACAAACTGGTGCGAGAATTCCCGATCGCCAATACCCCGTTTTCAACCCCGTAATCTCTTCCAGGCGTTCCACCCAGGAAGGATACAGCGCGCGACTTTGCAAGCACAAATCCAGCATCGGACTGGGGGGAATTCGTTCCGCTTGGGGAGCGAGCATTCCGGCAGCAGCCCGGGCCGTCGGTTGTGGAGAATCGGCGGTAAGAACAGCGACAGATGCCCCTCGCAATTTCAGTTCAACTGCTAGGGAAAGGCCGATAATTCCGCCACCAATAATCAGAATATCTTGAGATGAATTCATTGACTTTTCTATGGACTGTCTGGCTTTTTTACCTCGGGGCCTTCTTGAGGGTAAGGTGCTGGTGTTCGCACCTTACAGTTAGAATTTTGGGGCAAGTCTTACATATTTTCTTGTGGGGTGGGCTTCGCAGCACCACCCAAAATATGCAATCTAAATGCACTACAGCTTATCAGCCTTCCTGCACCAAAAATCTATCCTTGAGGTTTCCATACAGTTTCCGAGCCCTGGCCCCAAAAACCATCATATTTTGTCACCTTAATATCGCCCAAAACCTTAGTCTGGCAGGACAAACGGCGGTTTGATGCGGGAGAATGGGGAGGAATCGAAAGTCGCGCTTTTTCACGCCACTCGGACTCGGAAACTTCGCCCTCGATGGTGACGGCACAGGTGCCACAAGTCCCCAAACCGTGACAGTTGATGACTTTGGCGTTGCCGTTGTAGAGATCGATGCCGTTTTTGAGCAAGACTTCACGGAGATTCGATCCGCGATCGCACTCAAATGTTTTTCCTTGCGCTTGTACCTTAACCACAGTAATTTACCCCGATTAGATTTATGTTAATTTTCCTATATATTATCGCATTTATTTAAAATAATTTCATCTAATATGATAAGTGATATATTACCAATTGAGAATTGAGAATTCCCATGAAAAATCGGCTCTGGATCTACGATACCACGCTGCGAGACGGCGCTCAGTGCGAGGGACTCTGCTTATCTCTCGAAGACAAAGTGCGAATTGCTCGACAGTTAGACAGTTTAGGAATTCCGTTTATTGAAGGTGGCTGGCCGGGAGCAAATCCTAAAGACGTACAATTTTTTTGGCGGCTCAAAGAACAGCCATTAATTCAAGCAGAAGTTGTCGCTTTTTGTTCGACCAGACGACCGGGAAAAACGGCAGCCAATGATGAAATGTTGCAGCCTATCTTGTCTGCGGGGACTCGCTGGGTAACGCTGTTTGGCAAGTCGTGGGATTTGCACGTAATTGAAAGTTTGAAGACGACGTTAGAAGAAAATCTGGCGATGATTCGAGATACTATTGAATATTTACGGAGTCAGGGAAGGCGCGTTATTTACGATGCCGAACACTGGTTTGACGGCTACAAACACAATCCCGAGTATGCGATTAAAACTTTAATGGCAGCGGCGGATGCTGGTGCAGAATGGCTGGTGCTTTGCGATACCAACGGCGGTACTTTGCCTGACGAAGTTAGTCAAGTTGTGCGTGATGTTTTAGCGGCTTTAGGAACTGAACTAACTCAATCATTACAGTTAGGAATTCACACTCACAACGACTCTGGAGTTGCCGTTGCTAATGCTCTGGCTGGTGTGCGGGAAGGGGTGACGATGGTACAGGGAACTATTAACGGTTATGGCGAACGCTGCGGTAATGCTAATTTGTGTTCCTTGATTCCTAATTTTCAGCTCAAGTTGGGTTATGATTGCATTCAAGATGAGCAATTAGCGAAATTAACTCAAGTCAGTCGCTCCGTCAGCGAAATTGTTAATCTTGCTCCCGACGATCACGCTCCTTTTGTTGGCCTTTCGGCTTTTGCTCACAAGGGCGGAATTCACGTATCGGCGGTTGAAAAAAATCCGTTAACTTACGAACACTTGGAACCGGAAAAAATCGGCAACATCCGGCGAATTGTGATTTCGGATCAATCGGGTTTGAGTAATGTTTTGGCGAAGGCTAAGACTTTTGGTATTGAACTCGATCGCAAAAATCCTGCTTGCCGCCAAATTCTGGAAAAGTTGAAAGATTTGGAAAGTCAGGGATATCAATTTGAGGGTGCTGAGGCGTCTTTTGAATTGTTGATGCGGGAAGCTTTGGAAAAGCGGCAGCGGTGGTTTGAAATTCATGGATTTCAAGTTCACTGCGATAAGGTTGGCGAAGATTGTACGGCTTTAGCCACTGTGAAATTGTCAGTCAACGGTACAATTATTCTGGAATGTGCGGAAGGAAACGGCCCGGTTTCGGCTTTGGATGCGGCTTTGCGGAAAGCTTTGGTGAATTTTTATCCGGCGATAGCGCATTTTTATCTGACAGATTACAAGGTGCGAATTCTGGATTCTGGTGCGGGAACTTCGGCTAAAACTCGCGTGTTTGTTGAGTTTAGTAACGGTCACGATCGTTGGACGACGGTTGGGGTTTCTGGTAATATTTTGGATGCTTCTTGTCAGGCGGTTGTTGAGGGTTTGGAGTACGGTTTGGTGTTGGAAAATCAGGAGGCGATTCCCCTAGTTTGTCGGGTGCATTAGACAAGATTGCAACAATAGCTGGACGGGCAAGATGCCCGTTCCACAATCATAGATTGGACGGGCAAGATGCCCGTTCCACAATCATAGATTGGGCGGGCAAGATGCCCGTTCCACAATCATAGATTGGGCGGGCAAGATGCCCGTTCCACAATCATAGTTCCACAATTTTTTTTATTGTGGGATGGGCTTCTAGCCCGTCCTAATTATTTTTGCAATTTTGTCTAAGGTTCCAAAAACTCTAAGTGATCTCCGGGAATCGATCGCAATTTTGCAGCAGATCCTTGCAGTTTCAACCTGCCGCGTTCTAACATGATAATCCAATCGGCGCGATCGATCACTCGGGGCCTGTGACTGATAAAAATCGTAGTTTTCCCCTGCCGGTACATCAACAAATTTTCCAAGACTTCCGCTTCGCTGGCGGGATCTAGCCCTGCGGTAGACTCGTCTAGAATCAACACGGGCGGGTTATTGAGAATGGCACGGGCGATCGCCAATCTCTGTCTTTGTCCCCCCGAAATATTCGCCCCAAACTCCCCTAAAACAGTTTGATATTTATCCGGTAATTGGCTTATAAATTCATCCGCCCCGGCAATTTTGCAAGCTTTCACAATCTGTTCAAAAGTGGCATCAGGACTCCCCAACTGAAAATTATCGAGAATCGAACGGCTCCAGAAATGAGCTTCTTGGGGAACAAGAACCACCTGCTGTCTGAGACAATCGAGAGACAAATCCTGCAAATTGTAACCGCCAATTCTCACATTACCAGATTGCAGCGGATACAGACCAGCAATTACCTTAGCTAGCGTACTTTTTCCACAACCAGAATAACCGATTAAAGCAATTGCGTGACCGCCCGGAAACGTCACAGAAAAATTTTCCAACAAGTCAAGTCTGCCTGGGTAGTGAAAATTCACACTCTTACAAACAATTTCGTCGCCGCCTTGAAGCGTTACCACAGGTTTATTAATATCGCTTTTACTTTCTGGCTCAGCGTCTATGACTTCCGAAAGCCGTTGAGTTGCTGTCTGCACGCGAGCCATTTCATCAGTAGATTCGACCAAGGAAGTCACCCAAGTAGTAACGTTTTGATTCATGCTAATAAATGCTAGCAACTGACCGATACTCAATGCCTTGTCAATCACCAACCCGCTGCCCAACCACAGCAGGGTAATGCTGCCCGCTGAAGCAACAAACCCAGAAAAGATATTATTGAGAATGCCAATTTGTGTAGTGCGAAAAGTAAGACTCGCTAAACGACCGAAGCGACCTTGAAATTCTTCCCAAAGTTGCTGGGCGCTGCTAGTCGTTTTGACGGTCAGCGCGCCTTTAAAGGTTTCTACTAAAACGCCTTGAGTTTCTGCTTCCAGTACAAATAAATTCCGCGTTTTTTGCTGCAATACGGGCAGAAAAACTACTGTAGAGGCAGTCATGAACAAAGCGATGACTGTAGCTGCCAGCGTCAGTTCCTTGCTGTAAAACAACATGAAAATAAAAGAAACTACAGCTATAAAAAATTGACTTGGTAAGCTGATCGCAAATTGAGAAACTAATTTATTGATTTCTTGGATATCTTGTAATCTACTGACGATTTCGCCACTGCGTCTGGTTTCGTAAAAGCTTAAAGGCAATCGCAGGAATTTACGCCCGAATTCCATGACCAATCCCAATTCTAAACGCTGGGAAAATTGAGCAATTAAGTTCGACTGTACTAATCCTAAACTGCTGCTAAATAGGTTCATAACTATAACTGCGATCGCCACACTTGCCAAAAGTTGCGTGTCGCCCCGCACCAGAATGTCGTCGGTGAGCAGTTGTACGAGAAAAGGTGAAGCAATCGACAGCAAACCCAACACCACATTCATCAACAGTGCTTCCATTAAAAGCTGGCGGTAAATCCAAACCCGGCGCGTCCATTTTTGTAACGAATTGGCGGGCGGTTGGCCGTCTGCTTCGGCAAAAAATCGATCGGGATCTGGGTCTACTAGCAAGCACAGCCAATCTGTCCAACCTGCTGCTAATTCTTCTTTGGAAATATAGCGCATACCGACAGCCGGATCGCCGATCGCATATTTGTCGCCCTGCTTTCCGTACAAAACAACCCAGTGGTACCCGCTCCAGTGAATAATAGCCGGTAAAGGTGCTTCGTCAATTTTGTCTAAAATAGCAGCCGCTGCTCGCACCGATCGAGCATTAAAGCCCACCGCCTCAGCGCCTTGTTTCAAGCCCAGCAGAGTTGTCCCCTTTTGGCCTGTACCCGCAGATTCTCGCAAACGGCTAATGGTAAAGTTCTGTCCGTAAAATTTGGCGATCGAAGCCAAACAAGCCGCCCCGCAGTCTTCTTCGCTCTGCTGGAGTACAACCTGATATTTCTTAAACCTGTTAACTTGTCCGAATAATGGCATTTTGCCGATCAAAGGGATGTTCTTTAACATTTTGCAAAATGAATAATGGTAGAGCATAAAGAAGATTACTCATCACCAACTACCCAATCAGCAAAAAGCACCCATAAAGTTATGGGTGCTTTCTCGATCAAAAGTTATAGAGCTGAATTCAGAGCACTAAACTTTACCAGTAGCCGTAGCGAACTACTCTTCTGAAGGAACCGTCGCAATTGCGGCGGTACACAACCCAACGGCGCCGACGACCACAGTTT
>RDXX01000151.1 GCA_004292955.1 Oscillatoriales cyanobacterium
GCTCTTTCATATACCAAGCCAAAGAGCGCTGAAGCGCAACTACATACCTTAGTCGTTGCGCTTTTGGGTAGAACTTAATTTATACCGTCAATCAGCCACGCCGCGCTCTTTCATATACCAAGCCAAAGAGCACTGAAGCGCAACTACATACCTTACTCGTTGCGCTTTTTGGTAGAACTTAATTCATACCGTCAATCAGCCACGCCGCGCTCTTTCATATACCAAGCCAAAGAGCGCTGAAGTGCAACTACATACCTTACTCGTTGCGCTTTTTGGTAGAACTTAATTTATACCGTCAATCAGCCACATCGCGCTCTTTCATATACCAAGCCAAAGAGCGCTGAAGCGCAACTACATACCTTACTCGTTGAGCTTTTTGGTAGAACTTAATTCATACCGTCAATCAGCCACGCCGCGCTCTTTCATATACCAAGCCAAAGAGCGCTGAAGCGCAACTACATACCGTAAATGTTATAGTCGAATGGGCCAGAGAGCCAGTTCGCCAGAATGCTGCGATCGCCTCAAGCAACCTTGCGCTTGATTTTGCGTTTCGCCGCACCCATACCTAAAAAGCTCAATCCTACTAAAGTACCGAACCATGTAGAAGGTTCGGGTACGGCCTCAAATTCTCCTTTAATGGCGATCGCATCATTAGCGCACTCAGCAAACAAATTAGCAACATAACTGCCAGAAGGCATAGCAGATTTATCGAAACTGAATCCGATGGTTTGAGAACCTACTGCATTAAACTGCGAGAAATCAAGACCCATGGCGCTCAAAGTTGCTGAAGTTAAAGCAGAGATTTCTCCTACTTTTGTACCCGAAGCAATTGAATTGAGAACGGTATTTTCTCCTGTTTGTTGAAAATACGGGTCTGTAGCAGCTAAATCACCGATTGACGAGGTTCCACCTCCCGATCGAACATGAGTATTGTATCCGGTTAGATTAGAAAATCCATCGTTCGCTTGAGTAAAGCTTTTCGCTGTAACATTGCTATAAATGCCTGTTGTCGCTACACCTGAGTCATTGCCGTCGGCAAAGCGAATGCCAAATAAGCTGCGATTTGCATTAGCTGTGTTGAAGTTTTGACCGGAAAAATTGAAAAACAAATCGCCGTAGTTGATGTTGCCTCGGAGAACGTTGCTGCGTGCATATCCAGCTAAACTGAGATTGGAGTTGATGGCGATGAAAGCCGTGTCTGATGTTTCTTTGATGGCGATGCCGTAAAATTCAAACTCGCCGCCGCCGACTCTACCATCTGTCACGCCGTCGTTGAAGGAGTCGATCGCATAATTCCAGCCGTTAGATAGCGTTGCTGCTGTAGCCTTTGGTTGCTGTAATCCAATAATTGCAAGGAAGACAGCCACCGAGTAAGTCCAGCGAAAGCTGTTTTTTGTAATGGGATTCATAAAAAACTTCCTGATGAATGTGTGTTAAATTATCAATTTTGTTGATCGACTATTTTGATTTTCAGTAAATCACACATTTCAGTATATTTTATTAAAGTTTTGGTAAAGATTTTGTCAGTAATTACGTAATATCACTGAGATTAGTCAAAAAAACTAACCAATACCCGTAACTAAAGAATCAACTCTCGCCACAACCAGCACACCAGAGCCCAGGGACTTTAAACCTTATTTTTCGGTGAGAGGCGATGGCTAACGCCTCGGCTGTCGCCTACGCAGGTTTTAACAACAGTCAAGCAAATTCCTTCAATATATCACATTGCGTTAACAGCAGGCATCGCCGTTTTCTTCTAACTCGGGCGGTAGTTTCTGCACTTGAAGCGCTGCATGAATCGATCGAATTTTTCCCGACTGCTTCATAAAACTTACCCAAACTTAACTAAAGCCATCTTTAGCTACAATGAAAGAGTTCACTTCCTGCGCTATTGAGTGGTCGGCCATCCCAAGGTAAGCAAGCT
>RDXX01000024.1 GCA_004292955.1 Oscillatoriales cyanobacterium
ACCTCTGCCTAAAGGCGAGAGGATTCTTGCTTCAGTGGGATTCCGACGAATTTACCCTCGGCAAGCATCTTGACCGTATGCCCTACGGCTGCAAGTCCTCTAATTAGAACTACTTGAGCTGCTGCAACATCTCTATCGGTTGTATAACCGCAATTTGAGCAAGTATGAGTACGCTCAGCAAGCTCTTTTTTGCCTGTTGCGACACCGCAATTTGGACAAATCTGACTGGTTTTCTTAGCATTCACTTTTTGGAAGTACACCCCGCGTTTCCAACAGGTTTGTTCCAAAATAGTGAAAAATTGACCCCATCCAGCGTCTAAGCAGTGCTTGCCCAGCATCCCTCTGGATAGTCCAACTAAATTTAAGTCCTCAACAAATACCATCCCCACATCATTGCAAATTTGATGAGAGATTTTGCGATGCCAATCTTTTCGACAATTAGCAACGTATTCGTGCAAAAGAGCAACTTTTTTCTGAGCTTTGCGCCAATTATTTGAGCCACTGCGCTTTTTACTCACACGTTTTTGCAGCAATTTCAGCTTGCGTTCTGCGTCTATAAAAAACCTTGGCCGCTTGACTAAAAGACTATTAGAAGTTGCTATGAAATTCGTTAGTCCGACATCAATTCCTAGGGAATTTCCGTGTGGCACTACGTCGGGAATTTTTACATCCCATTGAACGGTCAGCATTAGATACCAGCCGGATGCACGATTTACTACCCGTGCCTGCTTAATAATTCCACCATCGGGAATCGCTCGGGATTGCCAAAATCTTACCCAGCCAATTACAGGCAGTTTGACACTACTATTTTGAATTGGGTTTAAACTTAGTTGTGGAAACACAAAAGACCTCATGGTTCCCCTTTTTTTGAATCGGGGAAATCCGTGATTTTGTTCCCACATACTTACAAATGACTTTTCTAGTCGGCGCAGCACTTGTTGTAAAGCTTGAGCATTGATACGTTGTAATGCAGGGCTGGTTTTCCTGTATGCAGTTAAGGCTTTACATTGAGTTGAGTAAGTTGGTCTGGGTGTGTCAGCTCTGATGATGAATTCCGAGCGCAATTTGAATTCATAAGTCAGATTGAACACTTGCATCACCTCCTTGTTTGATTTTACCCAATTTCTACAAAATGGCAACAGGATTTCTAGAATAAAGTAGTCATAGAAGGACGAGGCTCTAACCCCCTAATTTTGGTAGTTTTTTATTTTTAACCGATCTTGCGTCTCTATTATTATGACCCTAGACAGGGGGCGGCTGCGGGCTTAGGACACTTCTTCTGGGTTTGGTATGGTTGACAGCTCGCGATCGGCTAGGCGGCTGCCTTGTCTGAATCTGGAAATTTCAATAAAATAACTGAAAGTGAGATACTCTATCACAGCGGAGGAATCCAGCTCAAGATTGTCGATCGAAATTAATGCGATACCAGCTTCGTCCTAGTTCGAGATCTACTGTTTTAGGTGTAAGCCTATCTCAGCAACTTGGGTTGATGAACGAAGAATCCCCTCGCATCAACGGCAGGGAGTGTCAAAAATTTTAACATCCTACAAGTCAGGAGGTATAGATTAGTGTCTGTCGAAATTATTCAAAAGCCTTCTACAGTCCGCAAGCTTGCGCCGCGCTACCGCGTGCTGCTGCACAATGATGATTTCAATCCCATGGAATACGTGGTGCAGACTTTGATGGCGACGGTACCCAGTCTGACTCAGCCACAGGCTGTAAATGTGATGATGGAAGCCCACACCAACGGGCTGGGACTGGTGATTGTTTGCGCTCTCGAACACGCTGAGTTTTATGCTGAAACGCTCAACAATCACGGATTGAGCAGCAGCATCGAACCTGATGATTAGAAAACTAGAGGCACCTGAAAGTCTTAACCCACCGAGTTTTTAACTCATATTGAATAGCCTCATACCAAAAAGCCAAGGGACTAACCTTGGCTTTTTGGTATATTTAATGCGGTCGATCGCCAGACTGGAAGAGTAAAGGTTGGGAGCAACCGGGCCGGAAATTATTCGGACGGTGGTTCAAAGCTAGGTGGCCTCGATCCCAAATTTCAGCTCTCCAATCTCAAATCTCGATCGTCGGAAATTAATTAGGAAATTAATAACGTCCGCCGCCGCCGCCGCCACCGCCGCGACCAAATTTGCCTGGGCCGCCGCCGCCCCGGTTGCCGCCGCCCCGGCCGCCTTCATCTTCGCGGGGCTTAGCTTTGTTAACTTTGAGATCGCGACCCATCCACTCTGCTCCGTCGAGAGCAGCAATCGCTGCATCTTCTTCGGCATCTGTTGACATTTCTACAAAACCAAAGCCGCGGGGGCGACTGGTTTCTCTGTCGGTAGGTAGATGTACTCGCTTAACGGTTCCGTATTCGGCGAAGACGGTGGTGATGTCTTCTTGGGTAACTTGGTAGGATAAGTTACCGACGTATATCGACATGAGGAATAACTCCAAAAATTAGACAGTGCAAAGATTTCAGTTTCGGAGAGTCCCCTGCCGATACAGAAGGGCAAGTTTTTAAACAATTCTGTAGCAATGAACAAAGCCTGCAACCGAATCTGATACACTTGGAATTTTAACACAGAATGGCGTCTTTTGAGTAGCTTTGGCCACTTAATTAAGTCGTTACAATTCAATCTCAAACTTTGAGGGTATTCAGAAACCGGATTTTGAGCTGTGATGTTTTGTCAAACTCGAACGCGAGAAAGTTCTGGGACAGACCGGCTACCGCAGGAAAGATACGTCTAGATTCCCAAAATTGGTACTCAAAGCGAGATTCAGGTTTTCCAAGGCTTTGACTAACCACACCAGGCCTTCTCGGGTACAAAATTCGTAGTGACCGAACAAAATTGCCAACCGCTTTTCTAGATAGGGCTTGACTTTGCCACAAATTAGCACGATTTTCAGCAGCAAACCTGTGGTTTGGGTGGGCCCGAGGTTTGAGATCAGGTCGATGAAGACAAAGTGGTTCGGCCGCGCAGGACTCTCTACTACTAAAAAGTTCAATAACTGGCTGCAAGTTCTGATCGTTAAAAATTCGTTGAACTTCTGAGCATCGTTGTGGGGAAAGGTATTTTGTAGTTGTTTATACAGTTTTTCGTTAAATTGACGTTTGCCGTAGCCATCGTCGGTGACGGAAGAAATTAGGTATTCGTATAAGTCGTCTTTAAAGGATCTGTAGGACACACTTGTGCTGGTGTTCGCCATGAAGCGGCCGGCTAGCTGTCGGTAGGTATCGGCTCCTTCGACTTTTCCGACAAATTGCTTGAGGGCAAAGAACAGCTCTGGGTCGCTCAACAGCGTCGGGTTTTTTATAGTCTGTATACTTCTGCCGAAGGAGATTGAGGTATGCCGGCGGGCTGCTTGGGCTTTTCTCACTTGGTGAGCAACGTATTGTGAGAGGTCGATTTCAAATTGCTGCTGCTTTTGAGCTTGGATTTTTTGAATGATTTTTTGCTGTTCGTAGGTGCTGTCGTCGCTGAGGAGGCAGTGTTTGTAGAGGTAAGGGTATCGGGGAATTAAGGTTCCGAGGGCTAGGCTGGCGGGAGTTTTGCCGTTGCTGTCTTCATTACTGTGGGTGATGACTTTGGCTAAGCGTTTGAGTGTGAGGTATTGTTCGCTTTGGGTAAATTGATTGACTAATTGGGGGATGGAGTGAGTAGGGCGCGATCGACTATATCGAGATAATATTTTGGGGGCTTCTTCAAACAGAGCGATCAATTCCGGGATAGCTGCTTGCTTGCCGGGGTATGTTTGCCAGCGGTTGATCAGGATGTGGCAGCAACGGTTGAGGATGTATTTGAATTCTTGTTGGGCGTATGGTGAGGCTGCTATTTTTTCGAGTGCTTCAGCGATGGTGCGATCGCGATATCCGTTACCGTAGATAAACAAAGTGCGAAAACGGTCGATTAGTTCGATCGGCTGCTCTACTTGTACCAACTCCAGCCAGTGGTTGTAAAGTAGCTGTTCTTCTTCCTGGCTCTGTCTGTTATAGTCGTTCACTGTGGATTAACCCTCCAAAAGGATTGGGCAGGAGCTTTAAGCGCCATTGGCAGATATGAATTGGCAGATGAAGCACCACAATTAAGTCAACCGATTTTAGATTTTAGATTTTAGATTTTAGATTTACTCCACAGATTCATCTGGAAGCTTCAACTGTAGTCTAAAATTTTAATCTCTCCCCGACTTAGGTCGAGGGCTTGTATCCGTTGTTGGGTAGGGTCAACCGAGCTTCTCGCCTCCCGAGGCTTAGGGGTGGAAGTGGCGATCGCCTTAAGCAGATCTTTTTTACTTAGTTAAACTATTTGTCAACACCAGCATGACATGAATTGTTTGCAATTAGCAAGGCCTAAAATCACCACAAACTTTGTAAATTATTGGTAAAGATTGTGGGTTTGTTCTAGATAATTTATGATGGGCAGAGGATTTCTTACGAGAGTCAAGGTCAATCCTAGTCGGCAGCCCCCTCTTATACCATTTGCGATTGGCGATTGGCGATTGGCGATGGGAATGACTGAGGACTCTCAGGGTTTAGATTCCGGGCAAAGCAGTTGCATTCTTTTTTGAACTGGTGTCAGTTAAATGTGAGGTGGGGCGAGGTAGGATTAGCTGTGAAAATAATGATTTGAAATGTGAGTGCTGGTAATATGGTCTGTCGCGTAAGTATCGCCCAACTTGCTGAAATTTTAACTGTACCTTTGCTTGCTGTGTCTGAGGACGTTCTGACAGTTGTAGGGACAGGTATTGCTACAGATACGCGCACCATTGAGGGGGGCGAAGTATTTTTGGCGCTGCGGGGAGACAATTTTGACGGACATCAATTTGTGGCAAAAGCGCGGGATTTGGGAGCGATTGCTGCGGTAGTCGATCGCACTTACCAAGCAGAAGTTCCCAATTTTCCGCTGTTGCGCGTTGACGATACTTTAAAAGCTTACCAGGCGATCGCCCGTTGGTGGCGCGACCAATTCAGTATACCGATAATTGGTGTTACTGGTTCAGTAGGTAAAACTACTGCCAAAGAATTAATTGCGGCCGTTTTATCAACCAGCGGAAATGTTCTGAAAACTCAATATAACTACAACAATGAAATTGGAGTCCCGAAAACTCTATTAGAGCTTTCGCCGACCGACAATTATGCTGTAATTGAAATGGGAATGCGCGGGCTAGGAGAAATTGCGCTGCTGTCGCAAATTGCGCGTCCTACTGTGGCGGTAATTACTAATGTAGGAACGGCGCATATCGGGCGCTTGGGTTCGGAAGAGGCGATCGCCCAAGCTAAGTGCGAACTGTTAGCGGAAATGCCTGCTGAAAGTATTGCTATTCTCAATCACGATTCTGACAGATTAATGGCAACTGCGGCGCAAGTTTGGCAGGGAAAAACTTTAAGTTACGGATTAGAAGGCGGCGATTTGTGCGGGAAATTGCTGAATAATGATACAATGCTTGTAGAAGGTGTGGAATTGCCGCTACCGTTGGCTGGAAGGCACAATGCTGTAAATTATTTGGCGGCTTTGGCGGTAGCAAAAGTTTTAGGGATTAAGTGGGAAGTTTTACAACAAGGTTTGTCCGTGCAGTTACCGGATGGACGGGCGCGCCGCTACGATTTGCTTTCTGATGTTGTGATTCTGGATGAGACTTACAATGCTGGTTTGGAGTCGATGTTGGCGGCGCTGAGATTGTTAGCGGATACTCCGGGAAAGCGCCGGATTGCGGTGTTGGGTACGATGAAGGAATTGGGCGAAAGGGCGATCGAATTTCACCGACAAGTAGGAAGGGCGGCGCGGGATTTAAACCTCGATGCTTTGTTTGTGTTTGCGGATTTTGAGGAAGCGGCGGCGATGGCGGCGGGTGCGGCGGGCGTGCCTTTTGTGGAGATAGGAGATATTACGGCGCCCGATGGGCGGGAAGATTTAGCAAAGCGGTTGTTGGGATTTGTTGAAAAGGGCGATCGTATTTTATTTAAAGCTTCTCATTCAGTGGAATTGAATCGAGTTGTCCAGAAGTTCCGTGCCGATTTTGCAGGCCAATAACTAGCAATTTGGTTCGTAGTGAGGACTTCAGTCCTCTCTCGTCGGATGCGGACTGAAGTCCTCACTACAAACCTATGTTTGAGATGATATGATTTAGTTTAAAAGTGCGATCGCTACGCCCCGGCTTGCGCCTACGAACTCTTCACCAAAGTAACCCCATGATTGCTAAAACTCTCAGTCCGCCCGAACAAATAGTTGAGCTATCGAATATCAGTTGGCAAACTTATGAAACTTTGCTTGCCGAAATCGGCGATCGGCCAATTAGACTGAGATACAATCGTGGCAATTTGAAAATTATGGTGCCTTCTGCTGAACACGAAGTTTACAAAAGAGTAATAGGTCGATTTGTTGAAACATTAGCTGAAGAATTAGATGTGAGAATTGAACCTCTGGGTTCTACGACATTCAAACGTCCCGAACTTATTGGTGCTGAACCAGATGATTGTTTTTACATCCAGAATGCTAGTGCAATTAAAGGCAAAAAACGACTCGATATGAGTCAATATCCGCCCCCGGATTTAGTGGTGGAAATTGATGTTACCAGCAGATCCGACAATACCTTGCAGATTTATGCCGATCTGGGAGTGCCGGAAGTTTGGATTTACAACGGTTCGCGGCTCAGAATTAACAGATTGGAGAGTCAAGGGTATGTCGAGTGCGAGATCAGTTTAGCATTTCCGAGTGTTGCTATTTTAGAGATTGTCAGTTTTTTGGCACAGGCGGAAACAATGGATTATTTGGAATTAGTTAAAGCATTTCGGAATTGGGTAAAAAGCCAAATTAATCAAAATCAATAGTCCTGTTTATTTTAATCCTGGATGCAGATCGGAAACCGCTTTTTTTGACGACAAAACTTGATTGTGACCCGCAGATTGTGTAAAATTTTATCCCTCAATATCCCGATCGCTCTAACGGCTCGATTTCAATATCTGGATCAATCTCAATGGCTGCAAGTCTGGCATTCTCAACTATCGTATTTCCCATTATTGTATTGTGTACTGCCTCAAACTTAGATTCTGCTTCCGAAATTTCTTCGTAGTGTACAATCACATGATAATATTTATTAATTGGTTCTCCTGAATCTGAAAGTTCCACGGCAAGCGAATCTATATTCTGAGACTCTTCTGCTTTTTCGCGATATTCGTCAGCTAAATGTTCTAGGGCGATCGCGATCGCGTGTTCTTTCGTTTGTCCGTAAAAATTCATGGTATCATTGGGGCGATCGCTCAGAGATGATGATATCTGACAAAGATACTGCCCGTTTGATTGAACGCAAACGTCGATCGTAATTGTACCAGTAGTGCGATCGGGATTTATTTGAGTCATATCAACCTCGCTATCTCATGAAATAAAATTGCTAAATTGTATCAGGGTCAATATTTAATTCTTGCAGTTTTGCTGCCAGGCGATCGGCACGTTGCATCTCTATCAAAATTGAGATGGAGGAGAACATTAGCGATAGGGTATTAGGAGACGGCAGTGCCGTGTCCCTACAATATTATTTTGGGTAGGGACACGGCACTGCCGTCTCCTCTATATCATAGGTCGTGTAACCGGAATTGATATCACTCCCCTGACTGAATTTCATTCCTCACCCACTCCCGGAACAACCGCAGCAAAGCATTTTCCTTGGTAGTCCTTCTCAACTCCAAAAAGCGCAGCATCTCAACTTGCGACAAAAAAGGAAAAGTTGGAGAAACCTCTCTTTCTACATATTCCTGTGCTTCCAACTGATAAATTATTAAACGATTTCCGTCGTAGCGCCAAACTTCCGGTACGCCTAAACTTGCATATAAAGAAAGGCGATCGATCGAACTGCTAGTCACGTCAATTTCCACTACTAAATCTGGTGGCGGATCTTGATTGAGATCGATTTGTTCTTTGTCCCAAACCACATTCTCATTTTGGATATAGTAGCACTGATCCGGTTCCAAACCGCGAGCCAAATCCTCGCGTCTGCAAGTTAGAGAACCCAAACTCCGAATTTCGATGTTTAATTCTTCACTCACACTTTCCACAAAACGGCCTAAAATTTTCTTACTACCTTCGTGCGGTGCTGATGGAGTCATAATTTCTAAATTTCCGCGATCGTAAGTCAGGCGAATTCCTCCGTGTTCCCCTAACTCATTCAGCAGGGATTCGTAAGTTTTCCAGCTAATGTTTTTCAGCAGAATTCCGCTAGTTTGATTCTGGATCAGGGTGGCTGTCATGGCGACCTACCTGGGTTTTAAATTATTAATTGTATGTTAGCAAATATGATACTTGACTTATTTCATCAATCTGCGATCGCCCGAAACCGCAAATCAACGCAAATCAACGCAGATAAAATTAAGATTCGTGGACGCATATATCGAAGAAACCGGGTTTTTCACCTACTTTCGTCGCTGCGGCGAAGATTTCGGAAAAAAACCCGGTTTCTGGCTACCTTGGGGACAATCGAAGAAACCGGGTTTTTCACCTAATTTCGTCGCAGCGGCGAAGATTTTCGGAAAAAACCCGGTTTCTGGCTACCTGTTCGTGGAGTACGATCGCACTATTCGATCGCACTTACACTCAACACACTACTTAGCAGCTTGACGCTCTTTCGCATCCTTAATCACTTCCTCAGCGATATTGCTCGGACAAGGAGAATAGTGCGAGAAAGACATCGAAAACTGACCGCGCCCAGATGTCATGGTACGCAAATCGCCAATGTAGCCAAACATTTCGCTCAACGGCACATCAGCCTTGATCCGCGCTCCTGTTTGTCCGGTTTCCTGAGCCTTCATCATGCCCCGGCGGCGGTTGAGGTCGCCGATGACATCGCCCATGTGATCGTCTGGGGTGAAGACATCGACATTCATGATCGGTTCCAGCAACTGAGGCCCAGCCTTGGGTACAGATTGGCGGTAGGCGGCTTTAGCAGCAATTTCAAAGGCCATTGCTGAAGAGTCAACCGGGTGGAAACCTCCATCAACCAGGGTGAATTTCAAGTCTAAGCAGGGGAATCCAGCCAAGACGCCCACATCGATGCAGCTTTGGAAGCCTTTTTGCACCGCTGGCCAATACTCTCTCGGTACGCTACCACCAGTTACTTTTGACTCGAACACGAAGCCGCTACCGACTTCACCGGGCTCGACGATATAGCCGATTTTAGCAAATTGACCTGAACCACCAGATTGTTTCTTGTGGACATAGTTGTCTTCGAGGCGTTTGGTGATGGACTCGCGGTAGGCTACCTGCGGTTCGCCAACTTCTACCTCGACGCCGTGGGTGCGTCGCAGAATGTCCACTTTGATGTCGAGGTGCAGTTCGCCCATGCCCTTGAGGATGGTTTCGCCACTTTCTTCGTCTGTGACCATGTGGAAAGATGGGTCTTCTTGTACCATCTTGGTGAGCGCGGCTCCCATCTTTTCTTCGCCTCCTTTGAGTTTCGGTTTGACCGAAATGGAGATGACTGGTTCTGGGAACACCATTGGCTCTAGGGTTGCGGGATTTTTGGGGTCGCAGATGGTGTGTCCGGTGCGGACGTTTTTCATACCTACGATCGCAATAATATCGCCTGCTTGAGCCGAATCAATTTCTTCGCGGGAGTTGGCGTGCATTTCTACCAAGCGGCTGATGCGCTCGGTTTTGCCTGTGGCGGTGTTGAGTACGGTGTCGCCTTTGGATATCTTACCGGAGTACAAACGGGTGAAGGTTAAAGCGCCGAAGCGATCGTCCATAATCTTAAATGCCAGGGCGCGCAAAGGGCCTTCTGGATCCACGATCGCGAAATTGCCTGTTTCCTCGCCTTCGAGATCCACCTCAGGCTGAGGCGTAACTTCCATCGGGTTCGGGAGGTAGTCAACGACTGCATCGAGTACCAACTGGACGCCCTTATTCTTAAACGACGAGCCGCAGTAGGTGGGGAAAAATGCCATGTCGCGGGTGCCTTTGCGGATGCACCGCTTGAGGTCTTCGATACTCGGCTCGTTGCCTTCGAGGTACTGTTCCATCAGGTTATCATCCTGCTCGACAGCCAGTTCGATCAACTGTTCGCGGTATTTCTCGACATCATCGACCATATCGGCCGGAACATCCTGAATTGTGTAGCCCATCGGATCGCCCGAATCATCCCAGATCCATGCTTTGCGGGTGAGCAAATCGACCATGCCGCAAAATTTGTCTTCAATGCCGATCGGCAAAACCATTACCATTGGTTTAGCTGCGAGGACTTTATCGACTTGCTTGACAACTCGGTAAAAATCTGCGCCCGTGCGATCGAGCTTATTGATATAGACGATACGAGCAACTTTAGAATCGTTAGCGTAGCGCCAGTTAGTTTCCGATTGCGGTTCAACTCCACCGGAACCGCAGAACACACCGATACCGCCATCGAGAACCTTGAGCGAACGGTAAACCTCGATCGTAAAATCGACGTGTCCGGGAGTATCGATGATGTTGAGCTGATGCTCGTTCCAGAAGCAGGTAGTAGCAGCGGATTGAATCGTAATCCCGCGTTCTTGCTCCTGTTCCATGAAGTCAGTCGTCGCCGCGCCTTCGTGTACTTCACCGATTTTGTGGATTTTACCCGTCAGTTTCAGGATTCTTTCAGTTGTGGTGGTCTTGCCAGCATCTACGTGGGCGAAGATGCCGATATTTCGATAACGAGTGAGATCTTTCATAAAAAAATTCGGGAAGTGGGAAACGAGCGTGGCTTTAGCCCGCTCGTGGGAAAAGGCTCGGGGATTTCAATCAAGAGTGAATCTTTCCATTACACAAGGATTGCTTAATTCGGTGTACTTTTGTGATGTACTTTCGATGGGACAATTACCACCTCAAACCTCGCAATCCGCGATCGCATAATGTTTGCTCCGGCAGGAGCCTCCCTTGTGGGGTAATGTTAGCTTCGACCTGGTTATCTGGGCTTGTTAGGCTTACAACACTGTTCCAGTGACTTTAGAACTGTTTAATTGAAAGCGACAGAGCGGAAAACTAGCTTCGCATTCTCCGGTGTCGTGACCCAAATAACGGCTGCTCTTGCGAGCGGTCTGGTCAGTACAGCTTGCGAGAGATTTCTCTTGCAAGCTCAGCGGCGTTGATTCCCTGAGTTACTGACAATTATTGTTGAGATTCCATGCGACGAACCGTCGGCTACCCGTCGGCCACCACCTGCAAGCGTGACAAGCGAGGAATCAATGTTGCCTAGGGCCGGCGAGTACAGGTTGGATTTCGTTTTCCCTGTTTCTGGCAGCACTACCTTAATTTTGACACTTCCCCGTCATTCCTGCGAAGGATTCTTGGTTCGATCGGTACGGGAATCCTTACAATCCATAAAAATAACCTAGATATAGGGAAAAATTCTCTCATAAAGTTAGGTTAGGTTGAGGTACTCAACGAACCAATAAAACTTACACATTAGGCAAGCGAAACGGTTTTTTTTTACGAAAAGACTCGTTGTGACGCGCACCCAGGTTTTTAACCCTGATATTTGCTTAAAACCTTCAATCTCCATTAAAAAACCCGGTTTCTTGGTAGGCGAGCTGGTAAGTCCTGCTATAAAAAGTTGGTGTGTGCGTCCCAAGCTATCTAAGTCAAAATCGAGCCACTCATCATCCGTTGATATCGCCGTTCCAACTCATCCCGCACGACCGGCCATTCATCCAAAGTTTCATCATTCTCAATTACCATTTGAGCGGCCTCCCTCGCCAACTCCAAAACCTCCTGATCCTCCACCAAACTCGCCAAAGCAAAATCCGGTAAACCAGACTGTCGAGTTCCCAAAACCTGACCTGGGCCGCGCAATCTCATATCCATTTCTGCAATAAAAAATCCATCTTGAGATTGTTCTAAAACCTTCATTCTCTGCATAGCTTCCGCAGCCTTGGAACCGGGCATTAACAAACAATAAGAACGATTGCTGCCCCGACCGACTCGACCCCGCAACTGGTGCAATTGCGACAGTCCAAAACGCTCCGAATTTTCAATCAACATTACCGTTGCATTCGGCACATCTACTCCCACTTCCACCACAGTAGTAGATACTAAAATATCAGTTTCTTTGTCTCTAAACTTAGTAATCGCCTGATCTTTGTCAGCGCTACTCATTCTGCCGTGGAGCAAACCTACCTTAAACTCAGGAAATATACTTTTTTCGAGTTTCTCTTTTTCCTCAATTGCCGATCGCACATCCAGCTTTTCCGACTCCTCCACCAGAGGCAGAACCACATAAACCTGACGGCCGCTCGCCACCTCCCGACGAATCAAATCGTAAGCCTGGAGGCGTTCTTTCGCAGACAGAACAGTCGTTTGAATCGCCTGCCGACCGGGGGGAAGTTCATCAATTTGACTCACGTCTAAATCGCCGTGCAGAGTCAGCGCCAGCGTCCGAGGAATGGGAGTTGCGGTCATCGTCAAAACGTGAGGAGATTCGCCTTTTTGCTGCAATTTAGCACGCTGCTGCACGCCGAATCTGTGCTGTTCGTCAATTACAGCCAAACCCAATTTATGGAAATTCACCGTATCTTGAATCAGCGCGTGAGTTCCTACTAAAACAGGTAATTCTCCGGTTTCTAACTGGCTGTGAATTTCCCGGCGCTTGGCTATTTTTGTCGAACCAGTTAACAGTTCGACAGACAAGTGCATCAAATTAAACCAGCCTACCAATTTCCGATAATGCTGTTCTGCTAAAACTTCTGTCGGCGCCATTAAAGCGGCTTGATAGCCGGATTGAATTGCTGCTAGCATTGCGACTACAGCGACGACTGTTTTGCCAGCGCCGACATCGCCTTGCACTAATCGGTTCATCGGCTGGGGCGAAGCTAAATCGTTGAGGATGTCGTTAATGACTCTTTCTTGGGCATTTGTCAGCGCAAAAGGCAAGATTTGATAGAACTGTTCGATCAATTTCCCGCTAGGAAGGATGACTGCGCTAGCTTGAGCTTTTCTTTGGGTTTGGCGGCGCTTTAAAAGTCCTAATTGCAGGTAGAAAAATTCGTCAAAAACTAAGCGGCGGCGGGCGGCGGACAAGCAATCGCGATCGAGCGGAAAGTGAATATTTGCCACCGCATCGGCTAAACCCATTAAGCCGTAACGCTCGCGCAAATCCTCCGGTAGCGATTCTGGCAACAGTTTCGCGGCCGGAATTGCTGCTAAGATCGATCGCCTCACCGAACCCGCATCCACCCCTTCCGTCAGCGGATAAACAGGAATCAGGCGGCCGACTTTCATAGATTCGATCGCACCGCCGGAGTCATCTAATACTTCCAACTCAGGATTTTCTAGGGTAATGCCATACTTACCCTGCTTTACCAACCCCGAAGCAGCAAGTATCGCACCAGTACAATACTCGCGCTTTTTGAATTCTTGCCAGCCGCGATTGCTGTAGCGAGGCCCGGCAAAAAAGCGACTGATTTTAATTTCTCCGGTACTGTCTTTTAAAATTACTTCTAATATCGTTAATTTCTTATTTTTAGGGCTAGAAAAGCAATTGCAGCGCTTGACTTCGGCGATTAAAGTAACAGTTTCCCCTGCTATTAACTCGCGAATTCGTACTTGCTTTGCATAGTCGATGTGGTTGCGGGGATAGTAGTAAAGCAAGTCGTATACGGTATCTAAACCGAGTTTTAGCAAGCGGTTGCCGTTGGCGGGGCCGATGCCTGTCACGCGGGTTAACGGTTGATCTAGCGTCAGACTGGGGGGTGGAGGTGCTGTGTTAAGGGGTGCGGTTCGGGGAACTGAAACGGCTGGAGTGATTGAATCGGTGGCATTTTCAGGTCTGACTTGTGTCGTTTGTTCTTCCCAAACTTGCTCCATTTGTCTGAGGAAACTGACTGTAATGGCGATCGAATGTTGGCGCCCTTCGAGATCTTTCTGAGGGTAGATGTCAAATTCCACAGCAAGTTCTCTGGCGCGATCGCGCGAAGAACCAGTGACAGCGCCTGCAAGTTGTCTCAAGCTGAGGCCGAGAAACTCGCTAAAGCGGTATTGACTGCCTTGGATGTCGTTAAATCCGCGATCGGCTTCTACGGAAAGAGCTTTTTGCAATCGCTGCCATTCTGGTTGGTTATTAGTCATCAGTCATTAGTTATTAGTCATTAGTCATTAGTCATTAGCGCGAGCGTCCCCGATCGCGAACGTTATTAGTCATTAGTCATTAGTCATTAGTCATTAGTTATTAATCATAGCTCAATAATTCCAGACAATTGTCAACTGTCAACTGTCAACTGTCCACTGTCCACTGACTAATCTTCAAACCAACTCAACCGCCAAGCCGACTCAGCCTCCACCACCGCCATTTCCCGCTGCTTTTTCTGGTAATCGCGACCGAGGGAGTTCAACTTTGCAGAGAGGTTGCGAATTTGTTGGCGCCAAGCCGATGTTCCCGGATCGGCAAACTCTATTTCCGACAACCGCAGTTTAATTGCTGTAATGTGCAAAGCATTAATACCGGGTCTTTTTCCCAAGTTTGGCGGTGCTGGTGAACTATCTGTTTCAATGATTAAGCTTAATAGGTTAGGTGGGCCCGCCACGCTGTCGGCGGACAATTCAGCAGCAGAAGCAGCTTCTAGAACCTGTTCTGGCAATTGACTGGGCAAGATTTCCGACTGTTGGAGCAAGCGGTTGGTGTCGCGAGACAGCAGCTTGAGAATCTGGGCGATCGACTTTTCAATACTATTTTGCCAGCGCGCCAAACTTTGCGGGGAATTGGCAATTGGTAATTGATTGTTTGTTGCTGGAAATTGATAGTTAATAGCGGAAAATTCGTTGTTTGCCTCTATTTCTTCCTCGACGAATTCGTTTTCCTCGATTTCTTCCTCGCCAAACTCGTCTTCATCTATTTCTTCATCTATTTCTTCATCTATTTCTTCCTCTTCCTCTTCCTCTTCCTCTTCCTCTACTTCTGATTCAGTCGTGAGCGATCGCAATTTTTCTTGAGACGCCGCAGCCAAACGCCTTACAGACTGCTGCATTTTTTGCCGCCCGTCGAAGGACAACTTGAGAAACGACTCCGGCACCGCTTGAGTGCAAAGGTGATAGCAAGCCAAAATCAACTGCTGTCGCACCGCTTGTCCCAAGGCAGTTAAATAACCATCGTAGGTACTGCGAAACTCTAGATTCAAGGCTGCTAAAGCCTCTTCGAGTCCTGCCAAATCTTGCTCTATGCGCTCTCTGGATCCCACCATATATCCCCTATAAAATTCAAATAGGACGATCGGCAAAACAACCCGATTTTTGCCACAAATTGTCTGATTGTCGAGTTAATTCTGGTTAGAAATCGGGCATAGGTTTCAAGAATCGCCTCCAACATTTTTATGTTTTTTATCTCTCGGTTTCTAGCTGAGTCTCGATTCCCCTCGCATCTCCCGGATAGTCGTAAAATATCGCTAAAATATCGGCTCTTGGGTACGTAGTTGCGCTGAAGCGCTCCGGCGCTAATTTACGGTACAAACGACTCAATGTGAAAACTCGATTCCCCTCACATCCCCCGGATAGTCATAAAATATCGACTCTTGGGTACGTAGTTGCGCTTCAGCGCTCCGGCGCTAATTTACGGTACAAACGACTCAATGTGAAAAAATGAAACAACTGAGTTAATCTTCTGAATTTTCAAGTTACCCATTTTCAAACCCCGATGAGCAACGCCCTCTTTCGGAATATTATAAAGAGCGCTAAAGCGCAACTACGTACCAAGAGCGCTAAAGCGCAACTACGTACCAAGAGCGCTGAAGCGCAACTACGTACCTATTTCTGTAGTCGTGTAAAAACTAAAAATTAAAAATGCAAAAAAATTAGGTTTTCACATTTTTAATTTTTAGTTTTTAATCTAAATTTTCGATTATTGAGCAGCACCCATTTGGGCGGCCACTTCATCAGCAAAGTTAGCTTCTACTTTCTCAATGCCTTCGCCCAACACAAAACGGACGAAACGGCGGACTTGGACATTTTCGCCAATTTGGGCGATCGTTTGTTTCACCAACTCTTCCACCGAGATATTTTGATCTCTAATAAAAGGCTGATCCATCAAACATAACTCTTTCATCCGCTTGTCAATCCGCCCTTGAACAATCTTTTCTTTAATATTGTCCGGCTTGTTGCCCAAGTCATCTTTGCCCATTTCAATTGCCTTTTCTCGTTCGACAATTTCAGCGGGGATATCTTCAACTTTCACGTATTCCACATTCGGGCAAGCTGCAATTTGCATTGCAATATTGCGTACTAAACTTTGGAATTCTTCGCGCCGTGCCACAAAATCTGTTTCGCAGTTAACTTCCACCAGCACTCCCACGCGGCCGCCCGTGTGAATGTAGCTGCCTACAAGTCCTTCTGAGGCAACCCGTCCTGCTTTTTTGTCAGCTCCAGCCAGACCTTTTTTCCGCAGCCACTCAATTGATGTTTCGATATTGCCATCGTTTGCGGTGAGGGCTTTTTTGCAGTCCATCATCCCCGCGCCGGTTTTGTCGCGCAGTTCTTTAACAAGTTTTGCAGATATGTCCGCCATCTTCTTTAAGTTCCCAATCAAAATTAGTTATTAGTCGTTAGTGCGAGCGTCCCCGCTCGCGAACCTTATCATTAGTCATTAGTCGTTAGTCATTAGTCGTTAGTGCTGTCCCCGCTCGCGAACCTTATCATTAGTCAGGAGTGCGAGCGTCCCGCTCGTGAACCTTAATCTTAATGATTAGACAAGAGTTAAGAAATAGCAAGTCAGCCTTCTGGCGGATTTGGTAGGTGTAGAACCCTAATTAATTTTGGTGTTCACACTGCGGAATGCTTTTGTCAGAAATCTACTAATGACCGAGACTAATGCCATTTACAATTAAAAATTAAAAATTAAAAATGTCCAACTAAAAATTATGATTTTTAATTTTTAATTTTCAATCTTTAATTTTTAATTGCTTGGTGTCAGATGCCGATAGCAATACTAGCTTTCGGTTTCTTCGCTGTCAGTGTCGCCGTCCTCGGGATCTACATAATTAGGGTCATCCAATTCTTCGATTTCGCCATCATATTCGGCGCCTTCGTAACCACCTTCGTAGTCGTAGTCTTCGTCAGAGTCGCCGCCTTGTTGACCGTGACGACCTTCGTAGATGGCATCAGCCAACTTGCCGACAATCAGTTTGATCGATCGAATAGCATCGTCGTTTGCTGGAATCGCAATGTCAACCAAATCCGGGTCGCAGTTGGTATCCAACAGAGAGACGATGGGAATTCCCAGCTTTTGGCATTCCAACACAGCATTATACTCGCGGCGTTGGTCTACTAGGACAACTCCGTCGGGAATCTTACGCATAGTTTTGATTCCGCCCAGATACTTCTGGAGTTTTGCCATTTCTCGGCGCAGCACGGAAGCTTCTTTTTTCGGCAACAAATCTAGGGCGCCGATTTCCTCGCGGCGCTCCAAATCCTTGAGGCGCTCGACGCGGGACTTAATCGTTGTCCAGTTGGTGAGCATTCCCCCCAGCCAGCGCTGGTTGACGTAGTAAGCACCGCAGCGTTGAGCTTCTTGGGCTACAATCCCGGCAGCTTGGCGCTTTGTACCGACGAACAAAAACTTTTTACCTTTTTCGGAGGCCACTCTCATGTACTCGTAGGCGTCTTCCATAAGCTGAGCGGTTTGCACGAGGTCGATGATGTGAACCCCGTTGCGCTCTGTGAAAATGTAGGGAGCCATTTTCGGGTTCCACCGACGGGTTTGGTGTCCGAAGTGAACCCCTGACTCTAACATTTGAGCCAAACTAACTACTGGCATTGTATTTTTAACTCCTGTATTCGGGTTAATCCTCCACCCGGTCGTATTTCTGAGGGTTTGCGCCCTCGAAACACCCGAAAACCCGGATGTGCGAATTTAAACAACTTTTCTAGTCTATCACCAGAAGCACCACTTTTTCTGACTATCTTAGATCCGTAGGGTAGGGTTTTCCGTAGGGTTGCGTGGACGGTGTGCACCGACTTGAGCGATGCCATTTTTCCAAAATCATGCAACTGTAGGGAAGATCCCAACCCATGACCAGTAAATCATCTCCCAATCTAAAATCCAAAATCTAAAATCTAAAATGGTATGAGATGTAGTCGGCGGGTTGGGTGCGGGGGGCGCACGATACGGTTAGAGTTACTAGCAACCGCTTCTGAAAAAACCAAAAATCCAGGTTCGAGGTTGCAGAAGCTTTTGTGAGCTTGTGAGAGAATGGCGTTGAAGCTGCGTGTCTTGTGCCTTCTTTCGTTCGATCGAGCTTTTATCGATTTTATTCGATCGGCAATTCTGTCGGCTTTACTAGAAAAAATTGGTTTAAACGCAACCCTTCTAGGGAGAAATTAAAATCAGACTATTCATGAGTCCAATCCTCTTCCTTTCAGGTAGAGGTCGCCCTCATCCCTTCTCTAAGCGAGCGGGTAAGCTGTCAACTGTCAACTGTCAACTGTCAACTGTCAACTGAATGCCACGCCCTCTCGATCCGCAAAAAACCTAAAGCTAAAAACGCTATGCCCATCCCCATTCTCGTCCTGCTTGAAGTTCTAATTGTCATCGCACTTTCTCGACTTGTCGGCTTAGCATTTCGAGCGATCAAACAACCTCAAGTTATTGGAGAAATTGTAGCAGGAATTATGCTCGGGCCTTCTCTCCTCGGTTTGGTTGCACCAGATTTAGGAGCAGCACTTTTTCCAGCGGAGGCCGTTCCTTTCCTCAACGTGTTATCTGAGGTAGGGCTAATATTTTTCATGTTCTTGATTGGTTTAGAACTCAATCCTAAGTATCTAAAAAATAATTTAGATGTAGCAATTTTAACTTCCCACGTCAGCATTTTAGTGCCATTTTCCCTGGGAAGCGTGCTCGCGCTGCTGTTGTACCCGATAGTTTCAAATAATAGCGTTTCGTTTACAGCATTTGCGATGTTTTTGGGCGCTGCGATGTCAATTACTGCCTTTCCGGTGCTGGCAAGAATTATTACAGAGCACAACTTGCAGAATACCAAATTGGGGACGCTAGCTCTGACTTGCGCTGCGGTAGACGATGTGACGGCATGGTGTTTGTTGGCGGTGGCGATCGCAGTTACGCGCACTAACTCGATGGTTGGGGCTTTACCGACAATTTTTGAATCTATAGTGTACATCGGTTTCATGCTGACTGTAGTCCGCTGGTTCTTGCAACGGCTTTCCAAGCACTACAACCGCACCGGCAAGTTATCTCAATTAGTGCTATCCGGCATTTACATGGGAGTTGTAGCATCAGCTTTAATTACTGAATGGATCGGCATTCACTTAATTTTCGGTGCGTTTTTGCTGGGTGCTGCCATGCCAAAAAATGCCGGACTTACCAGAGAATTAGCTGAGAAAACAGAAGATTTTGTCCTGATATTTCTGCTGCCAATATTTTTCGCTTACAGCGGTTTGCGGACTCAAATCGGCCTGCTCAATAGTCCCGAATTGTGGCTGCTGTGCGCGGCAGTTTTGGGAGTAGCAATTATTGGAAAATACTTCGGGACTTACGTTGCTGCCCGAGTCTGCGGCATCAGCAACCGCGAAGCTTCAGCGCTGGGGTGGATGATGAATACTCGCGGTTTGACTGAACTGATTGTGCTGAATATCGGTCTTTCTCTGGGGGTGGTTTCGCCGCTGCTATTTACGATGTTAGTCATTATGGCTTTAGTGACAACTTTTATGACTTCGCCACTGTTGGAGTGGACTTATCCGAAAAAGCTGATTCGGTTAGATATCTCAGAAGTAAGTTCGGATGATGATTCAGAATTAAAAGATTCGCCAATGGGTGGAGAAAGCGAAGAAATTAATAGAGAATTGCTGCCCAAGTATCGAATTTTAGTCCCGGTTGCTAATCCCAGCACGCAGAAAGGTTTGCTGCAATTGGCGATCGCCCTGGCGCAGCCTGCTGCGGATACAGGGGGTAGCGATTTGCAGTCGGCGGCGGTTCATCCTCTGAGTTTGATCGAATTAAATGAAAATTATGGTTTTGAAAGTACGCCCGTAGAAGCCGATCGCATTATTCAGGAACGCCGCTCGAAATTATCAGAATTGATAGAGAGTTTGGAATTGCCGGATGCGAAAAAATTCGTGCACCCAATCATTCGGGTTACTAAAGATGTGGCGCGGGAAACGGCGCAAATTGCGGAACTCGATCGCGCGGATTTGATTTTGGTAGGATGGCACAGGCCGACTTTTAGCAGCAACCGTTTGGGAGGGCGTGTCGGCCAAATTCTCAGCAACGCTACTGTGGATGTAGCAATTTTTGTTGACAGAGGTAGGGAACGGTTGAATAATTTGTTAGTGCCTTATGCGGCAAATATTCACGATGATTTAGGGTTGGAATTGGCGCTGAGACTGTTGGTTAATAGCGAGGAACGTCGTTTGACGGTGCTGCGGGTGGCGGTTGACGGGGCAGAGGGAAATGAGCTGAGTTATGAGTTTCAGCGAGTTATGGATCGGTTGCCGGTAGAAGTGCGATCGCGCATTGAAACTCCGATTGTGGAGGCTGCTGAGCCGATTCAAGCGGTGGTGGCGGCTTCTGCTAATGCTGATTTGACGATCGCGGGTACGAGTCGGGAGTGGGGAATTGAACGCCAAACTCTCGGACGGTATACTGATGAATTGGCGGTGCAGTGTCATTCTTCGCTGCTGATTGCGCGCTGTTACGTGAAAGTGCGATCGCACTTGGCTTCGGTACTTGTTGACAGTTGACAGTTGACAGTTGACAGTTGACAGTTGGCAGTTGACAGTTGGCAGTTGGCAGTTGACAGTTGGCAGTTGGCAGTTGGCAGTTGGCAGTTGGCAGTTGGTTATTTGTGAGGTGCTACCAATTCCCAATTCCCAATTCCCAATCCCCAATTCCCAATTCCCAATTCCCAATTCCCAATTCCCCATTCCCAATTCCCAATTCCCAATTCCCCATTCCCAATTCCCAATTCCCCATTCCCAAGATTATGAATCATTTAAGCCTTAAATCCCTGGCATTTTACGGGATTGCGATCGGCTCGGTTTCGCTGCTGTTTAAAGTGGTAACTGCTTACGGCGAAACAAGTTTAAAAGCGGCTCCGGCAATTGCGGGAAGTTATCGCTTTGATGCTAAAAGTTTGCCGGAATGTCTGAAATCTGATACTTTGACCTTGACAATCGAGCAATCGGGTGTTTATTTGAGCGGTAATTTGCGATCGGGTAACAGCGAGGGCGATCGCGCAAACACAGCCGAGGAGAAACCTTCTTTAGCAGGGAAGTGGGAAAATCAAGGATTGAGCTTGTCGGGTGTCGTACCTAATTTAACGGGTTGCAGCGAGTCCGCTGCGATCGGTCAAAACAGCTATGTTAAACTGCGAGGAGTTGTGGAAAAAGACAGCCTCAACGGAAAAATTAGTCTGACGGATCGGGCGGCGGCTACTAATTTTACGGCTCAAAAAGAAGCGGTGGCGAAACCTCAGCAGAAGCAACCACATTAAAGGTGTTGATTTCAATCGCACCGTCAGAAAACGGGTAGAAGCCCTGGATAGATCGGGCTCCAACCTAAAACTTTCGATCGAAGAAGTTGAAGATCCAGATTTATCTGTGGAGTAAATCTGAAATCTAAAATTAATCGATACTTTGGAAAAATAACACGGTTAGAATCAGGCAATTACTAACAGTGTGAGAGATGAAAATTGCTCCAAATTGGGTGGTGACTTTAAAACTTCTTTTCGGAGGACGGCGGGTGAGGGTGAATGAGCGTTTGAATTCAGTAGGAACAGCAGTTTTTTTCTTCCCGTATAGCGTGTTTTCTAACAGTTCTAATGCTTGCCATTTTGCGAGAAAAGTCACTAGCAGTATCGAGAGGGCGATGCCAGTTATTATGAAGTAAAAATCTCGCTCGCCTCCTAATAATATATAATCGATCAGCCGTTCCCGTAAATCTTTTGAAAGCACGCTTTCAAGGCCGAAGAAGACTAGCCAACCGATACAAGTGCAAGAGAGATTGAGGATGGCTGCATATTCAACGCTGGTTTTGGGGCCGAGTTTCAGTAGCTTTTGCAAGAACCATGATTCGATCGCGATCGCCAAAAACATGGCTAGAATTTGTACCAACACAGTCCGAAACGGGAAAACAGTTGCAATCATTAGTTTTGCTCCTATGTCTGCTTCCCGATCGTACCTGACACACTACAAAACCGCTGTATGCTCCAGCCCCTCTTTGAAGAGCGATCGCTCTTCTGGTGACACTTAAGCCACTAGCCGCCAATGGTGCTAAAGTGAAGTCAGAATATAGAACTGAGCGATAAAAATAAAATATCCCAGAGGAGTCTCGGGTTCAAAAATTACCTGGGCCAAGACCCCGCCTGTCCGTATATTGTGTTGAAATGGATGTTGCCGTGATCTTAATGCCGTCAGAAACTTCGCTTACCGAGTCAAACCCGTTGATTTTAGACAGTTTGCCAGATTTGTCGCCGAATGAGGGTGGGTGTCCCCGCCGGACTAGATTGCAAATTGATTTGATGTTGCTGGCGATCGAGGCCTTGTATCTCGGAGGTGCGGAAGAAATGCTGGCAGTGTCAAAGGAGCTGGAATTGGAGTCAATTGTCAAAAATCGCGTTGCCTTTTGGCAGATGCGAAATACTAATCCGCTGAGACGCTATGCCCAACGCCGCTCCCTGACAGTTGTGGAGGCAAAGGCGCTGGTGGCGATCGCCTGTAATATGGCGCGCAAGTTAACTGCGACAATTCGGCAGTTGCTGCTAGATTCGCAGCAGTTGCGATCGAGAAATCTTCCCCTCAGTCAGAACTTGCAGCTTGCCGAGTATTTAGAACGTTTTCGAGCTCATTTTCGATCGCGCATGAACCCCAAGCGATCGGTGGTTGTAGCTTACGATTCCGATGACAAGCTCAACGAACTAGCTTTAAACTTGTTGAGCAAACTGCTATTTTGTACAGGCACAGCCGGAATGCAGCGCTTCTGGGTTAGCCTGTTTGATGGAGAAATTGAATAAAAATGACTATTAGGCGTCAGTACAGTCTGCCAAATTGCACCCTGGTTCTAGAAGGGTTGAGCGATGGCTCGGCAGCCAGCCAGCTAGAAATGCGGCCGGTGCTTTCGATATTAATGAGCGCTGAATGCTATGTGACAGGCCTCGGTGAGCCCCTCAATGGGGGACGGGAGTTTTTTGAAAGCTTGGTGAGGACTGTCAGCAGCTACGCTCAAGAATTTATGAGCGGAGTGCATTATCCCGATCGCTATGGCCCAAATTTGGGTATGGTACAGTTGCACAGAATTGACGGGAATTCCCACCGTTTGACCGTTCTACCCGCCGGATCTGACAGCGCCACCCAAATCGATCAAAAAACAGAACTGTCGGCACAGGTAGATTTGACGACGGTACAGCTATTTGATTTGGTAGAGGCGATCGATCAATTTTTTGCCGACACCCAGACGCTGCCAGAATTGTCGCTGCAATTAACCCCAATTTCCAAGCGTTATATCAAGTCTGCCGAACCTTTGGCGAAGCGCAGTTTGCCTGCGGTGGTGGGGGTGTCGAGTTTGGCTTTGGCGGCGATGGCGTTTTTCTTGGTACCAGTGCCGGAAGTCCAGCGCCCGAGAGATCCAGTGCCGCAGCCCAATCGGGCCGGCCAAAATCTCGGCACGCCGAATTCCGGTGGTTCGGGTTCGCCGAATCCCAATCCCACGCCTGCGGCTGACGGTTTGCTTGGGGATAAAACTCCGAAAGTTGTTGAATCGAGTTCACCAACTCCGAGCACTTCGCCGCAGTCGGACACTTCACCCTTGGCCACGCCGCAGTCAAACATTTCGCCGGAAAGCACGCCCACTCCTGTTGCTGAAGGTTTGGCAAGCCCTGGGGCGGCAGCCGTGCCGATTACCGATACGGCCGAAATCGATCTGTTGAAGGGGAAACTTTCCCAGCAAATTGATGGAGTTTTGAAGAATCAGCCTGCTGTTGATGCGGAGTTGGTTTATCGGGTGAGTGTGGCTAAAGATGGGGCGATTGTCGGTTACAAGTCGGAAAATTCCGCAGCAGTCGATCGATCCGAAGCGCCGTTGTCCGAGTTGCTTTACAAACCGGTTGGTACTAGGCCGCCTGCGGAACCGCTGGCTGATTTCCGAGTAGTTATTGCACCGGGCGGTACTGCGGCTGTCACTCCTTGGTAAAGGGTTTGTAGTGAGGACTCGGCGGTTGGAAACCGCGTCTACACACACAAAACCCGCCTCCGCGGGTTGAAGAAAAGACGGCGGTTAAAATCGCCGGATTCGTAGAAGACTCGGCGGTTAGAAACCGCGTCTACACAGACAAAACCGGATTCGTAGAAGACTCGGCGGTTAGAAACCGCGTCTACACAGACAAAACCCGCCTCCGCGGGTTGAAGAAAAGACGGTTAAAATCGCCGGATCTGATTAATTCTCTTCATTCCGCGGAGGCGGAATTTGTTTGTGTAGACGCGGTTTCAACCGCCGTCTTTTTCTTATATTATAATTTGACTCAAAGTCCTGTAGGTGCGATCGGCTCAATGTCTGGATCGCATCCACCAACTTGATTTGTGCGAATTACCCACAAAAAAGCTCCTTGTTTTAAGAGGATTTTGGCGATCGCATCTTGGGTACGCCTCGGCAGCATTGTTCGGTAACTCATAGCAGCTTTGAACGAATTCACGATGCCAGCAAAAAAGCTTTTTTTCAGTTCAGAATCAATACCCGCCAATCTCGCATTTTTGCGCCAATCTGGACGGACAACACCGAGGGGAATTAATACTTTTTCTAAACTCTCTCCTAAGGCTATTAACTGGTTAAATCTTTCGGTTTGTGCGGCGGTGGGATGTGTTTTCAGCCAGTCTTGAATCTGAGGATTTGACTCAATTTCCGCAGTGATTTTTTTAATTGTCGCGTAAATTGCCTGACTGGAATCTTGGACGCAAGAAGTTGCTGGCGTGACTAAACTGGCGCCGGTGCCGTCTCCGCTGCGGTAGCGCGCCATCATGATATCTAGTTGCTGGTTTAATTCAGTTAAAGGCGACAAGGTGATGCCGTCAAAGTCGTAGTCGCAACACACGCAGTCTAATTTACAGATGATATCGCACACCGGGCGATCGCCCAACCAGCCGCGCTGCAAGTCTCCCATGTAACTTTGCCATTTGCTGGAACCTGCTACAATTCCGTCTGGATTGTGGGCATAAACTTGTTTGTATTCTATGTCAAAACGCAGTTCGCGGGTAAAGCGATCGCGCACAACTTTTGCTACTCCAAAAGCAAAATGTCCGGTGACAATTCTCAGCGGTGCCGGTTCGCCGCCTTTGCCGCCGATACCGCCGAAACAGTGAATCACTATACCGATATCTCCTTCTTGCCAAGGGGAGATTGAATCGTTTTCTGTAGCATCATTTGGCATCAACAATACTCTTTTGGCTTGTCCTTTTTGCGCCCTAGTATTTAACCAGTTTTGGTCTTTTAAATAAGCGAGAGATTTTTGTAACCCGAAATGTGTTTCATCTGGGATTAATTGGGCAATTTTCCGGGGTTCGATAGCCTGAACAACAAAAATATTATCTTCATCTCTTTCGCCGTAAATGTACCAGCCCTCTGAATTTAATGGCGATTGTTCGATTTGGTGATTGGTAGACCTCGCTATCCCATTTTTGTCTGGCTGTACTTGGGGAATCCGAATGATTTCGGCGGCGCCGTCAAATTGTTGGGATGTTTGGCCCAAATGCCGGACAATAAATTTGTCGCTGTCGGGTTCTGGGCGCTGTAAAATTGAGACTAAGGCACAGAAACGTCCGATAATTTGTACTGGTTCGCGATCGATAATTAATTCTTGCGGGTCGCTGTTGCTATGGTTGATGGCAATCACCGGTCTCCGTAACATCACAGTCACGCTGTCTTCGCGTCTGCTACCTGCTAGAGTTTCTAAAGGGCCGACATTGCGCCAGCCGTTCAATCTATCTGGATGGATGTTGCCTGATTTTTGACTTTTTTGAGTTTGTTTGGTGAAGCTGATATCTTGACTGACGGCGTGGACAAAAAATTGTACTTGGCGATCTGTACTCCACTTCAAAAATGCTATTTTGCCAATGAAATTTTGATGTTTTTTGGGTGCATTGATCACTTCAAAAAAAACTGATCCATAAATCTGGCGCTGTTCGTTTGATGGCAAAATCAAGCGCCCTTGCCAAAGTGCGATCGGGTTGTAGAGATGGGCAACTGCTGCTGCATCTTCGCAGACGATTTCTGGCTCCGGCTCTTCTAAAGTATCGCTTTCTGGTTCCTCAAAAAACGCCGGATAATTGGAATCTTCTTCGACAAATTGCGGTTCTAAAAAAACGTTTTTACCTGCGGCAATATTGGCAGTTGAATCTCGGTTTTTTAGGGGTAATTTCAATTTCAGAAAATGGCGTTTTTCCTCCAGCTTGTCCTGCAACCAATTGACAAAAACCCGAACAAAAATAAAAGCTGTGAGACCGAAAATCACAGCCAAAGCTGTCATCCCCAGAGTCAAAAGAAATTGCTCTAAAGATTGACCGGAAAGTAAAATAATTTTGGGCCAAATCAAAGAATATGCCGCCATAAATATATCTAGAAACGAGTTTTAGGTTCGATCCAGTCTGTGCTGGCTTGAGTGCCGAAAACTAGGGGTTTGTCTTGGGTGACAGATACGGTTTGGCCAGTCATATCGACGGCACAAAGAGGCCAAGATCGATCGCCCAAATGACCGGCGCGGAACAGAACTTGTCCCGGGCAAACTTGACTCCAACCCAACAATACAGCATGGGTGTAAAGACTGCGAGCCGGAGCAACGGTATAAGTATAATTATCATTTTTATCCCAAATGACCGCGTAGTCGGACATATCGGAAGAGTTGAACAACGCTTCAAATTCGCGGGCGAGAACGCGGGAACCCTCTTGATTCCAAGAAACAGGTACTAAAATTGCGATCGTCCCGGACATATCTGTGTCATCGCTAGCATACATTCCGCTTTCGGCCAGGGGCGAAGCAGCCGCCACTGTTTGCAGTTCCCCAGTTTTGAGATTTTCCACAAACATGACGCTGCTAACCCGACACCGCGACAATTCCGGCTGTACTTGCAATTCAATTCGACTGTAAGCCGCGTATTGGCCGTTAGTTGAAACTAGGGAAGGACTCCGATAGTAGCGGATACCTGTGCCAGCATTTGAACTCACCTTAGCGTGAGTCTCATTAATCCATTCCCAAGGCACGGGATAGGGGCTATTTAAAGGGTCAGACATCATTTTTTTGCCAAAAGTTCTACAGTATTATCTAACAGATTTAGGCTTACAGGCAGGGGAATAGCAATCGGGTTTTTGTCGGAAATGCTGTGCCGCCAAACCCCAGATTTGTAGAAACCGGGTGAATTTTTCAGATTTGAGATTTGTCCTCCAATCTAAAATCTAAAATCCAAAATCTAAAATTGGATATATAGGATAGTATCGAAATTAATCTGGTATGTGTACCGAGAGGGAGGAACCATGACGCGATATTCTACGGAAAAACCTTCAATCCCCCCGACTCGCGTCTCTAAGTCGCGGGGAAAAGGTTTATTTTTACTGTCGCTAATCTTTAGACTGCTGTTGCTGGGAGTAGGCAGCGGTTTTGCGTGGGTTTTGGGGATGGCGATCGCCCAAATTTATCCCTCACGCGCCACGTCTATGCCGATCGCCGAGAGATTGCTGCGCGTAACTCAAAATTTGACCTCCAGCCCGAAACGCGCCCCAGCAAAGCCAATTCCAGCGCTTCCTGCACCAACCGCTACACCAACTCCCCAGTCGAAAGTCAATCCCGCCCAGAGAGAGAAATTGCAGGGAGATTTAAGAAAGTTGCAGGGCGAGCTCAACGCGCTAATTGGGCGCACAGCGGCTTTAGAAAGTCAGTTGGGTAGCAGCCGCCCGACGGAAACTTTGGAAAAGCGGTTGCAGTTGATGTCGCAGGAATTGGCTGCAACCCCAACGGAGGCCACTCCTCCTCTGGCTTTACCCGCGCCGAGCCCTCTCGATGGTAACGCGCAGCCACAGAATACGAGAAATCCAGTGTTTGCAGGGGATGCGCTGATGGTAACTTTGCCCAGCGATGTTTTGTTTAATACTGGCAGCATTTCTCTGCGGGCGGGTACCAGTGCGATTTTGGACAATTTGGTGGCGGAGTTGCGGAGTTACGAGGGGGCGACGGTGCGGGTTGCAGGCCACACTGACGACGCTCTTGAAGAGGCGGAAAATCGCAATGTGTCGTTTGCGCGGGCTCAGGCTGTGGTGCAGTATTTGTCTGGTGTGCTCGGGCAGAAGTATCATTGGGTGGCGATCGGCTACGGGGAAAGTCGCCCTTCGGTGGATAATAGTTCTGAGATCAATCGGCAGCGCAACCGTCGCATTGAAGTGGCAATTAGTCCTTAGTCAGTTGTCAGTTGTCAGTTGTCAGTTGTCATTGGGCTTATAGATACTAGACTTAGGATTGATAGAGCAACCGCAGATTTAAGGCAGATTAACACAGATGAACGCAGATAATTTCAAGAGAGTTTGTGGCTGTGGCAATTTTGTCTAGTTTTTTCAATTCACTGTGCCGAATTTTAGGAAAAATCATGCAACATTATTTGTAGGGTGTGTCGCCGCCAACCATCTTTAAAATTGACAAATAGTCGATCGGGCGACGCACCAGATAATTGTAGGGTGTGTCACCCTCAACCATCTCTCAAATTGACGAATAAACTCAGGGCGACGCACCGGATAAAATATTTGAGCAAATCAGCCTTTGACGAGTTTGGTGTTTGTGGAAATAATTTTAATGAGTCGTATCACGTGCGTCGCCCTGAGATTCTCGGTATTGAGTTAGGAATTTATCGCAGGCGACACACCCTACAACTACAAGCTGTCAACTGTCAACTGTCAACTGTCAACTGTCAACTGTTGAAGCCGAAGGTGTCAAAGGCGGTAAGTCAGAATTATTTTTAGCTTGATTTATTGTCTCTCGATATTCGCTCCTCAGCTTCGGTTTTAAATACAAATTCTCAATCAAAGCAGCTACTCCCGCAAACCAAGGCGGCACAATTACCGCGCCAATAATTCCTAATACTTGCACGCCTCCCAAGACAGACAGCAATTGATACAATGGATGCACCCCAACCGAGGAACCAACCAGCAAAGGATCTAGTACGTAAGTTTCTAAGTTTTGGATAAATACAAACAGCAGCAATACCCACAACAACACCCATCCACCCTTAGCTAAGGCGACGATTAAGGCGGGTACTGCACCCAAAACCGGGCCAATGAAGGGAATCAGATTTGTCACACCTGCGATCGCACCCAAGCCCAAAGCAAACTCCGGCATCCCCAAAAAGCTCAAACCTGCGGTGATAAATATCCCTAAAATCCCCGAAACTAACACCCGCCCGCGAATGTAACTCCCCATTCTTTGCCCGATGGGCGTGGCTTGGGCGGCGAGTTTTGTGTCCCAAGGTTTCGGGAAAAACTGCACCAAACTTTTAATTAATGTGTCGCTGTCCGCTACCATGTACCCGGAAATAAATAATGCTAAAACTAGGCTGAAGAAGCCGCCGAGAATGCCTCTTGTTAAACTGTACGATCGCAAAACCAGTTGTTGGCTCGATCGAATCAGCCAATTTGTCAGCGATTGAGTGTCCAGCAACTGATTCACCAAAGCAGGTGCATCATCGGTGAGGCGACTGGCTAAGCTAGTCGCTACCACTTCCAGACTTTCGGCGTAAACTGGTAACTGTCGCACCAGTAACTGTATTTGATCGATGACTGTCGGCCCGATTAACACTACCGTCCCGCTGAATCCGCCAATCAGAGTTAAATAAACCAGAATCACCGCCAGCCAGCGGGGAACGCGCATGGTTTCGGCCCAATTGACGATCGGGACGATCGAAGCAGCGAGCACCACTGATATCATCAGAATTACTAGCAGACTCCGCAATTGCCACAGCAGCACTAGCAGCAAGGACGATGCTACAATGAGCAGCAAGTTAGGTATAGAAATTGTAATCCGCTGTTCAGACATGATTAAATAATAAAGGTCTGTAGTTGCGCTTATCTCCTCGCACAGGGCGGGTTTATTTATCTTCTGAGTTACCCCATATATTTTGGGTAAAACCCAGCCCTACTCATTTTATAATAAAAAGTAACATCGGCACAAAAAAATAATATGCAACCACAATATTCAACTCAAGATTTATCAGCCATTTCGTCTATCAAATCACCAACGCTGTTTTACGAATGGCAAAAATATCGCTGCGCTTATGATGTTTATCAACCAACTACTGCGACAGAAGATAGCATACCTTTGTTATTAATTCATCCCATAGGAGTTGGATTGTCAAGAGTCTTTTGGCACAGATTTTGCGAAAGTTGGTACAAATCAGGTAACACAAATCCGATTTACAATCCCGACCTTTTGGGCTGCGGTGATTGCGAAATGCCCGCTGTGGCTTGCTATCCTGAGGATTGGGCGGCACAGTTGCAGTTTTTCTTGGAGACTGTAGTAAAAAAACCTGCGATCGTCCTCGTGCAAGGTGCTTTACTGTGTGTAGCCTTGGAATTAGCCAAAATCCAGCAGAAAAGCGGTTCTAACTTAATCCATTCCTTAGTCCTCGCCGGGCCTCCAGCTTGGGCGGTGATGAACAAACATTCGACAGATAGAGAGCAAAAAATCGTCTGGAATTTGTTAGACTCTCCCTTGGGAAACGCTTTTTATCGATACGCCAGACGCGCTAAATTTTTGCGCTCTTTTTCTGCAAAACAACTGTTTGGCGATGCTGCTAAAGTTGACAGCGAATGGTTGGATGCTTTGCAAGCTGGGGCGGCAAATCCTGACAGCCGTCATGCAGTTTTCTCATTTTTAGCGGGTTTTTGGCGGCAAGATTATAGTACCACGATTCAACAGTTTATAAATCCGGCACTCGTTATCATGGGAGAAAAAGCCTCAAGCATCAGTCAATCAGGTAAGGAAGAAAAACCAGAGGAAAGAATAGCGCAATATTTGGCTAACTTTCCCAACGCAGAGGGTTTATTAATGCCGGGGCGCAATGTTTTACCCTACGAATCTACGGCAGAATTTGTGAGTGCTGTTGCGGAGTTTGTGAATGGAAGTTTGCAACCGCAGATATCAGCAGATGAACACAGATGAACGCGGATGGAATTTCGTCTGCGTTAATCCGCGTTCATCTGCGGTTAAAAAACTCTGAATTTCAACTGCGATGCCAAATTGTTGTGCCATCTTTTTGATCGATCAGAGTAATGCCCCGATCCTTGAGTTCGTTGCGAATGCGATCGCCCTCAGCGAAATTTCTAGCTATCCGGGCATCCTTCCGCTGCTGAATCATCGCCTCAATTTCCGCATCACTCAAACCGCCAACCGCCGCATCGCTGTCAGCTTCCGGTTGCACCTCCAACCCCAAAACTCCCGCCAAATTCACCAAAGTCAGCCAATGAAGCTGCAACAATTCCGGCGAAGTTTCAGTTTTGCCTTGATGCACCAAAACATTGCTTTCCTTACCCAATTCCTTCGCCAATTCAAACAAAACAGCCAAAGCAGCAGGAGTATTGAAATCATTATCCATAGCTGCTTGGAATTGCTCCACAGCTTTGGTATCTTGTCCGGTTTTCTCAACATCCCAATTTAGTTTATCGGCATATCGGAGTCCAAAAAGCAAGCCTTCGTTGATAGTATTCCAGCCATTTTGAGCATTGGCGATCGCATCTTCGGTAAAATCTATCTGACTGCGATACTGCGCCATAAACACAAACAGCCTCACCGCCATCGGTTCCACCGCTTTTGACTTATCGCCTTGATTCTTACTCCCCCCCTTAGCAAGGGCAGATTCATTTTCACTCTTACTCCCCCCCTTAGCAAGGGGGGGCTGGGGGGGGTCAGATTCAAGTTCTCCCGACCAATTCCCCTCCAACAAATCGCGAATTGTAATAAAATTGTGCAAAGACTTCGACATCTTTCTGCCATTAACAGTCACAAAAGCATTGTGCATCCAATAATTAGCCAAAGACTTGCCAGTCGCAGCTTCAGATTGAGCAATTTCGTTTTCGTGATGCGGAAAAGTTAAATCGGAACCGCCGCAGTGAATATCAATAGTTTCGCCCAAGCAATCGCGCACCATCGCCGAACATTCAATGTGCCATCCGGGGCGACCTTTTCCCCAAGATGATTCCCAAAAAGGTTCACCGGGTTTAGCGCTTTTCCACAGGGCGAAATCTGAGGAATCTTGCTTTTTTTGAGCTTCTATTTCGGCAGTTTCTAATCTGCCGCTAGCCCCGGCTTCCATTTCTTCCAACTTGCGGCCGGAAAGTTTTCCGTAGTTGTCAAACTTGCGAACGCTGTAGTAAACGTCGCCACTGTTCGCATAGGCAAAGCCTTTGTTTTCTAACTCGTGAATCAGCCGTTTGATGCCGTCTATTGAGTGGGTGGCGCGGGGATATTCATCGGCCCTGAGAATATTTAGTTTGTCCATGTCGGCAAAATATTCGTCGATGAAGCGTTCGGCTACGGCTTCCATTGTGGAATTTGTCTCGCGGGCGCGATCGAGAATCTTGTCATCAATATCGGTAAAATTCTGTACGTAGCGCACCGAGTATCCCCGCCACATCAGATATCGGCGCACCATATCCCAGACGATGTAAGCGCGGGCGTGGCCGACGTGGCAGTAATCGTATACCGTAACGCCGCAGCAATACATCCGCACCTTTGAGGGTTCGATGGGATCGAAAGGTGATTCGCGGCGGGTCAAGCTGTTGTAAAGCGTTAGGGACATGGGATTTGAGATTTGGGATTGATGTATTGCTCTAATTTATTATAGTACCGCGTTTGATTCCGCTATTTTTTTTGCTATCAAAATTTGATTGACGAACTCCGTCGGCATGGTGTAGCATTGAATTAGATGCTAATTTAATGTTATTATTATGATCAACCTTTCAAGAGACATACATTCTCTCACCGATTTCAAACGTAATACGACTGAGTTTGTGCAGCGACTGAAGCAAACAAAAAATCCTTTAGTTTTAACTGTCAACGGGAAAGCAGAGTTAGTTGTTCAGGATGCTGAATCTTATCAGAAGCTTTTAGATGCAGTTGAGTTATTGGAGAGTTTAAAGGGAATTAAACTGGGCTTGGAACAAATGGATCGAGGGGAAGGGAAAAAAGCGGAGGATTTTTTTAATCAACTGTTTGACAAGTTAGACAGTTCCCCATGAATCAGATGAGGAAGGTAATAGCTGATGAAAGAAAATATTTGGATTAACTTTTTAGAAAAAAATAAATTAATGCGATCGCCTGATGAAGTGACAGCTTTTGAAAATGCTTTAGCCTCAGTTGCCGATCGTCCTCACAATGAAGATTTGCCAGATTTGCATCTGATTTTAGACGATCGCTGCGAACAGCCAGAAGTCATGTTCGGTTTGATTCATTTTTTAGAATCTTTTGATGTGTCAGCACAGATTCAAGCATTTGTTACAGTTATACCGCAATTAATGCTCGTTGCTTCGGAATGGACGAGAATTCTCCACAACCGCATTTTGAATGATGATGATGCTTGTCGTTTGTATCGAGATATTTTGCATTCATTGAACTCCGAAGAACCTAGTTTTGTTCGTCAATTGCTGGAAGAAAGCGCTAGTTACAATTTAAGCAAGCGGGAACCAAAATTAGAGTTGGCTAGGTAAGAATGTTTAGGCAACAGCAAAATCTGTCAAAGGGCGATCGATCGTCTGGATGGTGAAAAGCCAGCACTATATCGCTTTGATGAACTTCTTCTTTTAACAGTTCGTTGGCGATTCCTTGTCTTTACAAAAGTATTGGAAAACCTGATTTTTAGGACAATAATTAATTATGGTCAGTCGGTGGCGATCGCCATTTTTTGAGTATCGTGTGAGATATGAGTTAGAATTGGGGTTGAAAAGCTCCACATTGCGATCGCCCCTAATCGCAGTCAACTGTGGGTTCCATCTACAATCCATAATCTAAAATCCGATGACTTCACTCCCACCCAACCGCGCCAAAACACTCAAGGAAGCTTACCGCGCTTGCGATGTCAAGCCTCTAGCGGGTGATGATATTGCCCGATATTATGTAGATTTGTCCGCAGTACGCAACACAGTGGCGATCGAAAATGTTAGCACGGATTTGGATCTTCAAGAACCGGGAGAATTTAACACAATTTTGTTTACCGGACATCGGGGATGCGGCAAAAGTACAGAATTAAAACGCATTCAGTCGCGGTGGGAAAATGAATATCGGGTGATTTATATAGAATTCGATCAGGAACTAGATGTTCTTGATGCTGAATATACCGATTTATATTTGCTAGTTATCAAAAAAGTAGCTGATGAGTTAACTGAATTAGGATTGAAGTTTGATCCAAAACTATTACATAGTTTTGAATTGTGGTTTAAAGAAGTCACTAAAGAAACAGAAGAAACTGTTCAATCTTCTGTTAGCATTGAAACTGAAGCAAGTGCAGGGGCAGAAATTCCCTTTATTTCTAAGCTGATGGCAAAATTGATCGGTCAAATCCGAGGTTCTAGTCAACACAAACAAGTTATTCGCGAAACTCTTCAGCGCAATCTATCCCGCTTGCAAACAGATATGAATCTGTTGTTAAAAGATGCTTTTGACAAGCTGATACGCAAATATCCAGGCCGTTACAAAAAAGGATTTTTACTGATTGTTGATAACTTAGACCGCATTACTCCAAGAGTTGCCAATCATTTGTTTTTTGATTATGCTCCTCAACTGCAAGAACTAGACTGTACAATTATCTATACAGTGCCGATTTCGGTAATTTATTCATATAAAAATGTCAGCAATTTATTTGATAGCAATCCCAACATCGTGCCAATGGTGAATATTTATGAATTTAACCGCAGTGAGTGCGATTTAAATTGCAATCAGCAAAGATTAGATGGAGTTGCCAGTTTGATCGAGAAACGAGTTGATGTTAGTGCGGTATTTGATGATCGAAAACAGTTGCTAGATTTGGCAAAAGCCAGTGGCGGTCATGTGCGACAATTGATGCAGATAACTCGATCGGCTTGTCGCACGGCCATTACTCGCAAACACAATAAAGTTTTGGCTGAAGATGTAACTTACGCTTTAAATCAACAGCAATTTGATTTTGAAAGGTCTACTCCTACACCAGAATATTATACAATACTAGCGCGAGTTTGCATCGACAAAGATATTGCTAAAGAAGAAATCGGACAAAATTTATTATTCAATCTTTCCGTCTTGGAATACAACGGCAATAGTCGGTGGAATTATGTCAACCCACTCGTAAAACAAAGTTATGCTTTCCAACAAGCCCTTAGATCAATTCAAGGAAATCCCTGAAATACACCAGCAAAGGATAATTGAATTCAATCAAGAATCTTTTGACCAATTGCTGACGTTTGTCGATATTGTTCCCGATGATGCCTTTGATTTGGGATTTATTGACTGTAATTTTGCGAAGGATACAGATGCGATTATTCAGGCTTTAATTAATCATCCCGATTGTCAAGAGATGCAGTTTGAGATTTGGGATTTTCCCGATCCTGATATGCGCTTTTTGATGGATGAAATTCTGAAGGTTTTGCCAGCAGTCAAGGTTCAACCAGACAAAAAGTTGATTTTCATTGTGCGGGGAGTGGAAAATGCGATCGGGATGACGGGGGAATATCCGCCAATGTTGGTAGATTTTAATTGGGTGCGAGATGCTTATCCGGTTATGGTACGGCATCCAATGATTTTTTGTTTGCCAGATTATGCGATTACGCGAGTTGCTAATTATGCGCCGGATTTCTGGGCCTGGAATTCGGGAACTTTTGTGTTCAAAACTCCGGCAAATACTAGGGATGATGCGATTTCTCAAACTCTGAATGCTAGCAAAGGAATTAGCAATTGTGAGTTACCGGAAAAGCAGGAACGGATTAATTTATTGAAACGGTTATTGATTGAATATACTCCGTCGAATGGGCGCGAGGAAACTCCAGGGGATTTGAAAACTCGGATCAGGGTTTTGAATGAGTTGGGGATTGCTTATCGCAGTCGGAGTGAATATAAAACAGCAAAATATCATCTAGAACAAGCGTTAGGTTTGGCGAAGGATGATGAAAATTTAGGCGATGTTAAGGCAAATTCCTTGCATGAATTAGCAATTATTGAGTGCAATGTAGGGGAAATTGAAAAGGCAATTACTTTAGAACAGCAAGCTATGAAAATCTTTGAACGCATCGGCGATGTTCAAGGGAAATCTGCTACTTTGCACTGTCTAGCCATAATCTATGCGAATAAAGGGGAAGTAGAAAAGGCGATCGCATTTTATCAAGAATCTCTCGAACTTGAGGAAAAAATTGGCGATGTTCAAGGGAAAGCTGCTACTTTGCACAATCTAGCAGGAATCTATGCAAATCTTGGGGAAGTAGAAAAGGCGATCGCACTTTATGAACAATCACTCGAACTTAAGGAAAAAGTTGGCGATGTTCAAGGGAAAGCAGCTACTTTGCACTGTCTAGCAATAATCTATGCCAATCAAGGGGAAGTAGAAAAGGCGATCGCATTTTATCAACAATCTCTCGAACTTAAGGAAAAAATTGGCGATGTTCAAGGGAAAACTGCTACTTTCGCAATGCTTGGACAGTTGTTAGCAGCGCAGGGAGATTTTGACCAAGCTTTGAATTATTTACAGCAATCTTTGAAGATTTTACAGCATTTGCGATCGCCCGATGCGGAGATAGTGAAGGAAATTATTGCTGAGGTTGAGCAGATGGATGGAGATCGTAAGTTTGCGCGCGGGATTTAGAAACCGGGTTTCTCACGAATATCTCGTGAGGATGCGTAAAATCTCGTAGAAACCCGGTTTCTGGCCGCCCTCACCCACCAAACCCTCCAAACCCATCACCAGCCCCGTCCCAGAATATGTCATCAAACCCTGATATTTGTCCGAACATCGATCCCCTGACGCTCTAAAATATCAATATTCCCTGACATATTGATCCCCGAATCCCCGAAAATGCGTATAAGTACCCATGATTAAGGCAAAAGACCCCTTGACCAGACCGGGAGTTGTCTGCAACATTAAGTCATGACAAAGCGATCCCAAAGAAATGCTTTGATTGAGCAACTTTGGGAGTCAGATAGCGCGTGTGCTGCCGGCACAGCGTTGCTAGCAGCACCGATCGCACTCGCACAATCGATCTTGTCAATCAAGAATCGATAGATAAAGCTTTATTTAGATCGGACGGTGCGCGCAGAAGCCAATAAGTCAAAAACCCCGATCGCAATTGGGGACAAGACAAGCTAAAAACCAGCAAGGCTTCAAAGGTTGGAGAGATTCAGAAGCTCGATCGTAATTGTATTTAAAAGAGTTTCTAACTCAAAAAATCAACACATTAGTGTTGAATCGAAAAATCTAACCCGCCATCCAAATTAGTGGAGAACAAACTCATGGCAAAAGAACGCCCACCATTAGAAGAGATGACTTTGCGACAACTCCGCAGAGTTGCTAGCGAATGTGGAGTCTCTCGCTACAGCCGGATGCGGAAATCGCAACTTCTGGCATCAATTCAAGAAATTCAGCGCAACAAGTTTTCATACAGTCCATCTCGCAAACTAGAGGCACAAGAAGCAGTGGAAGCAGCAAAGTTTGAACTAGGTCAAGAAGATAGAACAGGCGGTTCTTTGGCGTCTGTAGATGAAGGTTTAGCAGATTTGCCCAACGGTTACGGCGAAAGCCGGGTTGTTTTGATGCCCCGCGATCCAGAATGGGCTTACACCTACTGGGATATCCCGAACGATCGCAAACAAGAAATGCGCCGCCAAGGCGGACAGCAACTCGCCCTGCGGATCTACGACGTTACAGATGTTAACCTCGACATCCAAAGCCCCCACAGCATTCAAGAATATCCCTGCGACGAACTGGCGCGGGAATGGTACGTGCCAATCCCCGTAAGCGATCGCGATTATGCGATCGACATTGGCTACCGCTGTGCAGACGGCCGTTGGTTGGTGTTGGCGCGATCGGCAGAAGTCCGAGTCCCGCCAATCTATCCCAGCGACTGGATTGAAGACCAATTCATCACCCTCGACTGGGAAGAAGACTTGCGCGGCCAAACCTTCGCCGAACTGGTTCCCCCGGCCAAGAAAATCGCACAAGCAACCAACGGCGTCGGTTACAGCACCGGCAACGCCATCTACCAACAAATCTTCGGCATGGCAGAATCGGCAGAATCGATGCGCGTAGCAGGTTCGATGTTCGGTTCCATGCAGCACGTTGCAGGTTCGATCCAGCAATCCGCAATCCACGAACAAGCTTTGAGTTCCTACGTATTCCCCTCCGGTGTTGGAATGTGGGCTGGGGCAGGAATGTCTGCCCTCACTGCGTCAGGTGTGGGTATGTCCGGCCTCACTGCGTCAGGTGTGGGTATGTCCGGCCTCACTGCGTCAGGTGTGGGTATGTCCGGCCTCACTGCGTCAGGTGTGGGTATGTCTGGCCTCACCATGTCCGGTTTCGGTATGTCCTCCGGTGTCGGTATATCGGGAGTTGGCTTTGCCGCCCCGATGCGCCCCCGCCAGTTCTGGTTAGTTGCTGATGCCGAACTGATCGTCTACGGCGCCACCGAACCCGATGCTACCGTCTACGTAGGCGGACAGCCAATCAAACTGAATGCTGACGGCACTTTCCGCTTCCAGATGTCTTTCCAAGACGGCTTGATCGACTATCCGATTTTTGCAGTAGCAGCAGACGGCGAACAAAACCGCGCTGTCCACATGAAATTCGAGCGCGAAACCCCTGAACGTCGCACCAACACTAAGGAAGATTCTGTTGTGGAATGGTTGGGCTAATCGTAAATGTCGATCGCGATCCCGGTAGGTGTCTGGGTTTGTGCCAATTTTTTAACCATCACAAGGCCTACCCGGAGCAAATGGCGATTTGTTAGGGTTAGTTTCAGACAACAACCCATAACACCCCCTATACACCGTTCTCCTATTTTGAGGAGCGGTGTTTTTTGTATTTAGAAGGAAGAGTTGACAGTTGACAGTTGACAGTTGACAGTTGACAGTTGACAGAGGGAATAAGGAATAAGAATTATTTCTTGGTAGGGTGCGTGAGGGCGAGAAATCTTTACATCCACACTTCGAGACTATGACTCACGCACCGCCCCAACGATTGAATCATATCAATGCTAGCGTCAACGATATTAGACACTCATCTCAACATCTGCCTGTAGATAGATGTTGACTTAACTTGCGATCGAACTCGTGACCTCAAAATTTGTAATTTTCACTCAACAATTATTAAGTAAGCTAAAGTTTACTTAAATTTTCATTGCACAAACTCGGTAAATCCCGCGAAACGAAAGAAAGCGAGTTATGAGATCAGTAAGGCGATCGCACAGCCACATCTCAAAAGCAAATGCCAAAAATAAATTCCCCGCCCCAGCGAAGGCAAAAGCGCCCCCGTCTTTTCGCCTTATTCGCTGTCACATTAGCAGCCGTCTTGCTGTTATTTATTCTGCCCGCACTGACTCAGCAGCCAGTTGTGCTGACGATGTTAATGCAAGGCCAAGACATTGCCAACTGGAAACCGTTTGTCAAAGAATTTGAACAGAAAAACCGCGATATTCGCATCAACCTCGTAGAAGGGCCCTTTGACACAAACCTCGTCGAAAATCTTTACACATCTGCCTTTCTTTTAGGCGAGTCGCCCTACGACATCATCAACATGGATATCGTTTGGGTTCCCAAATTTGCCGCCGCAGGTTGGGTAAGGGATTTAACCGACAGAATTCCCCCCGAACAACTTGCAAAATTCATCCCCGGTAACGTTGAAGGCGGAAGGTATCGGGGCAAACTTTACCGAATTCCCCACGCTTCGGATGCCGGAATGCTTTATTACCGCAAAGACATTTTAAAACAAGCCGGAATTCCAGCACCGAAAAATTTTGAAGAGATGGTAAAAATCTCTCAAAACTTACAGCAACAAGGAAAAGCAACTTGGGGTTATCTGTGGCAAGGTAAACAATATGAGGGAGTATCTGCGATGTTTGTCGAAGTGCTCTCGGGTTTCGGCGGCTTCTGGGCTAATCCTCAAACTTTTGAAGTTGGGTTAGATAAACCCGAGGCCATTAAAGCAGTGGAATTTCTCAAAAATACGATCGCCTCCGGCATCTCTCCAGCGGGTGTTACTACCTACGGCGAAGAAGAAACCAGGCTGTTGTTTCAAAACGGCAAAGCGCTGTTTTTGCGAAACTGGCCCTATGTTTGGAAGCTAGCAAATGCCGAGGGATCTAAAGTGAGAGGCAAAATTGCGATCGAGCCAATGCTCAGCAGTATCGGTAAAACAGGCGGTTCTTGCTTGGGCGGCTGGGGCTGGGGAATATCCAAAACATCAAAACATCCAGAACAAGCCTGGAAAGCAATTAAATACCTCACCAGCGAGGCAACCCAGCGCAAATTTATTTTAGAAACAGGTTTAATTCCCAGTTACAAATCCCTATTTACCGACAAAGAAATAGTCGCCAAATATCCCCACTACCCGCAACTTTTAAAAGTAGTGGAACGCCCAGCCTTGCGCCCGCCCATTGCACAATACGCTCAAGCTTCTGATATTTTGCAGCGCTATTTGAGTTCAGCTTTTACTGGGAGAATGACTGCGGAACAAGCAATGAAAGCGGCGGCTAGCGAAACTCGCAATTTATTAGGAAGTTTGAAACAACCAAAAGCTTCTTGAACAGTTGACAGTTGACAGTTGACAGTTGACAGTTGACAGTCCTAAAGCCGTAAATGAGGGATAAATTAGGGCTAAAAAATATGCAATCAGACAAGATGCGACAGCGCGAACAAAGAACCGGATGGATATTAGTAGCACCAGCATTGATAATTCTGCTGCTAGTATTTGCTTACCCAATCTTGCGCGCGTTTTGGCTGAGTTTATTCACCCAAAACCTCGGTACTGAATTGAAACTGGTTTTTTCCGGCTTTGCTAACTACAGTCGAATGTTAGGCGACGGGCGTTTCTGGCAAACTTTAAGCAACACCACAGTCTTTACTTTTGCCTCTGTTGTGCTGGAATTAATTCTCGGCATGGGCATTGCCTTAGTCTTAAATCAATCTTTCACGGGGCGCGGCATTGTGCGGACAATTTCCCTGCTGCCTTGGGCGCTACCTACTGCATTGATGGGTGTAGCTTGGGCGTGGATTTTTAACGATCAATACGGCGTAATTAACGACATTTTACTGCGCTTGGGATTGATTCAAAAGAGCATTAGCTGGTTGGGAGATCCGACTTTGGCAATGATGGCAGTGATTACAGCCGATGTTTGGAAAACTACGCCGTTTGTCAGTCTGCTTTTGTTAGCGGGATTGCAATCGATTTCCGGTGATTTGTATGAAGCCCACGCCATTGACGGCGCCAGTAGTTGGCAGAGTTTCCGTCAAATTACCTTGCCGCTGCTGATGCCCCAAATTGTGATTGCTTTGCTGTTTCGATTTGCCCAAGCTTTCGGCATTTTTGACTTGATTCAGGTGATGACGGGAGGGGGGCCGGCTGGGGCGACTGAGACGGTTTCTATCTACATTTACAGCACGGTGATGAGGTATTTAGACTTTGGGTACGGGGCGGCTTTGGTGGTGTGTACTTTTTTGCTGTTAGTGGCCGCAGTTGCGATCGCCAGTTACCTATTATCGAGAGCCCGCACCACTCAAGTTTAGATTTGGGATTGGGGATTTTAGGTTGGTGGTAGTTAATGAATCAGATACGTTGAGGGAGAAATTAAAATCAGACTATTCATTGCTTCAATCTTCTTCCTTCCAGGTAGAGGTAGCTGTCAACTGTCAACTGTCAACTGTCAACTGAATGAAACGTTCCTTTCATTGGTATAAACTATGTCGATCGCCCGCGAACAACCTACCACAAAACCCTTTAACATCCGGCAATTAATCTTGCCCCTATCAGCGATATTAATTGTCGCCTATTTCCTCGCACCCATCATCTGGCAAGTGCTGACTTCCTTCAAAGTAAACGCCGATATCTCAGCAATTCCCAACGTCTACATTCCCGCACGAATTACCTTCGATCATTACCTGTCCTTATTCCAGCGCCGTCCGTTTGCACTTTACATTTTAAATAGCGCTTTTGTTTCCATTACTTCCACACTGCTGTGTTTAGCAGTAGGTGCTCCCGCAGCTTACGCATTAGCCAGATTGCGGCTGTGGGGCGAGAGAATTATTCTGGCAAGTGTGACAATTGTGACGCTATTTCCGGCGGTGTTGTTATTTTTAGGACTGTTGGAAATAGTCAAAGCTTTGGATTTAGGAAATAATTATTTAGCCTTAATTATTCCATACACAGCTATCAATCTGCCGCTAACAATTTTGGTAATGCGGAGTTTCTTTCAACAACTGCCAAAAGATTTAGAAGATGCTGCTAAAGTTGACGGATACAACACCTTTCAAATGCTCTGGCAAATCGTGCTGCCGATGACATTTCCCGCCTTAGTCACAACCGGAATTCTGACATTTATTTCAGCTTGGAACGAGTTTATTTTCGCACTGACATTTATGACTCGCGAATCTCTGAAAACAATTCCCGTCGCCACGGCTCAACTCAGCGGTGCATCAGTCTTTGAGATTCCCTACGGCCCGATCGCAGCAGCAACAGTTTTGGGAACCTTACCCTTGGTTTTGCTGGTTTTGGTGTTCCAACGGCGCATCGTTCAGGGTTTAACAGCCGGGGCTGTCAAGGGATAGTAAGGAGAGTTTTGAGTGGTGAATTTGTCAATAAAACAGTCAAATAGTTAAGGATCGCGAATTAAATAATTTACACAAGTTTGTGGAATGGGCGTCCCGCCCGTCCAGAAAGAACGGGCGGGACGCCCATTCCACAAGAACAATAAAGATTGTAAGTTATTTAATTATCATTCCTAAGTTGATTCCTAGTGACGAATAACCAATAACCAATAACCAATAACCAATAACCAATAACCAATAACCAATAAAAAATCATGGCAAAACTGCAACTAAAAAACCTCAATAAAACCTACAGCCCCAAAGTTGTACCAGTAAAAGACATTAGCTTAGATGTCAGCGAGGGCGAATTTCTGACCTTGCTGGGGCCCTCCGGGTGCGGCAAATCTACCACGCTGCGGTTGATTGCAGGGTTGGAACAGCCGACTAGAGGCGAGATTAGAATTGGCGATCGCGATGTGACATATCTCAGACCGGGCGATCGGGATATTGCAATGGTTTTTCAAAGTTACGCGCTGTATCCGCACATGACAGTGTACGACAATATGGCATCCAGCCTCAAACTCCGAAAAATATCCGACAGCGAAATCGATCGCTTAGTGACAGAAGTTGCAGCATCCCTCGGATTGACCGAATTAGTCGATCGCAAACCGGGTAAACTATCAGGCGGACAGCGGCAGCGAGTAGCCCTCGGACGCGCCTTAGTGCGCCAACCAGCAGTATTTTTGCTCGACGAACCTTTAAGCAATCTCGACGCCTTATTGCGAGAAAAAGTTAGGGCCGAACTCAAACAATTGTTTTCATCCCAAAAAGCCCCTGTAGTGTACGTTACCCACGACCAAACCGAAGCAATGACACTTTCTACAAAAGTCGCAGTTCTCAACAGCGGCAGCATCCAGCAATTAGACCCGCCACACTTGATTTATAACCGTCCGGCAAATCAGTTTGTAGCGGGTTTTGTAGGCAGCCCGCAAATGAATTTGCTAGTGCTTAAATGCCAGGGAAATTTTGCGATGTTGGGCGATTCTGGAGTTCCGCTACCAAATCTGCCGACAGTCCCACCAGAGATTGTCTTGGGAATTCGCCCGGAACACCTCAGCTTTGCAGATGTAGAGGCCAGGAAGAAGCCAGATCCAGAGGCAATTAAAGGTGAGGTTTATTTAGTAGAAAACTTGGGAATGCAAAATTTAGTTAGCGTCCGAGTTAAAGGTTTGGAGTCAGTAACGGTGCGCGCTTTGCTCCCAAATGACCGTCAGTGGAGTTCCGAAATTGTCGAGCTGGTTTTTCCGTCTCAGTTGCTGCACTGGTTTGATGTCAAAACTGGCGATCGCTTGAAATGAAAATTTGGCCTGTATAACACGATCGATTGAAAATAGTCTAACCCTGTGCTGAAAAATACTATTTCTGCTTTTAACTAAGTTATGACTGTAGTAAGAGGTATAAGTATTTGGCTGCTGTTAAGGTGATATTTGTGCTTGAAAAAGCTAGTTGACTGGTATCATTTGCGATCGATCGCCATCACAAAAAAGGTTTGTAGTGCGGACTTAAGTCCGCAGTATAGAGGTTTTCAGAAAGATGAGGTATGACTGACAGCTTATATAATAATAAACAAAGAGGGCTGAAGCCCAACTACGTCCGCGAATCTTTTTAAGAAAGGCTATACAAACTAATCTGCACATTTTATGTTAAATTATATCGCGAACGGTAGCATCGGTATTGTGCGATCGCTCGGGCGGTGCCTCAGTACCAATAGTCTCATAGTCGGTAGTTAAAGAGCGATCGCACTGGCGCACCCTACTACTTGTTTATTTATAGAAAATAATCACATGAAGAACAAACATCTTAACAGTCTTTGCTTGGCAGGCCTGCTGTTGCTCGTGCCGATTTGTCCGGGGACAATTGCCCGCGCTCAAATTTCCGAAACTTCCGATACTAACGCGAGTCCAAAAACCTTCCTCAAAGATGAACTGTATTTTGGCTTAACTAAACCCGGAGGCGAGACAATTTCTGAGTCAGAATGGCAGGAGTTTGTCAAGGAAGTTATTACCCCTCGTTTTCGGGAAGGGCTAACTGTATTAGACGGTTCCGGGCAGTTTCTCAACCAGGGCGGAATATTGATTCGAGAAAACTCTAAAATAGTTATTTTGATTTATGAAAGTAGCCAGGAAAAAAATCGAGCTATTCAGGAAATTATCGAAAATTACAAGCGCAGGTTTCAGCAGGAGTCAGTGCTGCGAACGACCAGCGAAGTTAAGGTTTCTTTCTGATTAGCTCATCCAATCAGCGTTTTTATGATATTATTCCTAGTAATCAAGGTCATACCCTCAGAGATAAGTAGGGTGCATTCAACAGTTGACAGTTGACAGTTGACAGTTGACAGTTGAATTTTGACTGCTGACTGCTGACAGTTTAGGAGCGACCTCTACCCTTAAGTCAGAGAATTGGAATAATGAATAGTCTGATTTTAATTTCTCCCTCAAAGGGAGAGGCTTTCAACCAATTTTTTCTCGTAAAAATTATAATTTGTGGGTATCGATCGCACATTGCAAAAAGTCGCCAGAAAAACCAGCCCGGGAGAAAACAAAAATATGACGAACGATGGCAACCCAAAAGCCCAAGCGCCGGATAACGACGATGTACAAAAAAATTTGGACGGTATTGGGAAAGCTTTGATTGTGAGCGTGGCTTGGTCTTACGCAGAGGCATTGGAGCGAACAAAACGAGATCGAAAAGAACAGAAAGCTACGCCGGAATCTCAACCAGAATCTCAACCAGAATCTCAACCAGAATCTTAGACATCCGCCGCTGCGAAAACAGCGCAATTGCTTTCATCTACAGAAAAGCGATCGATCGCGCACCGGCGAACCATCACAATCATCGCGCTCGAACACATTGGAATCGACTTTTTCGGCAGATTCCCGAAATTGCAGCGGTTTTTATGCCATTTTACCTCAATATATTTTATTTTACCCAAAAGGGATTTACATTAAACAAACTACGGTTTTATAGCTACAGTGTACAGAACAAACAACCAATTTTGAGATCGGTCTCATGTCTAATTCAAAAATGATTGGCAAAGCGATCGCAGGTGGCATTTGCTTCGGCATCCTCGCCAGCAGCTTCAACGGCGCGCAAGGCCCAGCATCCGCAGCAGCACCAACAATTGCCGAAGCAGCAGCCCCCGCCGCTAGCAATATCGACAAGCAACTTCTAGGTCAATGGCAAGGTACAATCCCCTCCGGTCAGTCTTTCACCTTCGTCTTTGCCCCAGAAGGCAAATTGTTCATGATGGGTAAATGCCCCGACGGAGCCCCCTGCGCCAAAGAAACGAGGTATAAAGTTAATCTCGCTGCAAAACCGATGCACCTGGATGTCAGCCTCAACAAGACCGAAACCGTTGAGACTGTTTTTGAGTTGACTCCCGAAGGTCAAATGCGCCTTCAGGTGGAAGGCACCAATCCCGGACTGCCAAGACCGAATTCCTTAAACGACCAGGCAACCGTGTTTAAAAAGGTCTCCGAGACCACTGCACTGCCTGCTGGCACTCAAGTCATCGGTTATTGAGGAAAATTCTTCCCCCGCATTCGGCAGTTAAGTAGTTCTGGGTTTTGAGTTTTGGGTGTTGTTATAGGCAGTTTTCAATTCTATGAAATATAGTAGGGAAACGGCATTGCACATTGGTGTCAACAACCAGCTCAAACCCAGTCACAGATGGCTGTTTGACCATTAAACTTAGATCCCCCCTTAGCTTGCCCCCTACTCCCCCTTAAGAAGGGGGGGACAAGAAGTTACTCAAAGTCCCCCTTCTTAAGGGGGATTTAGGGGGATCTAGACTTGGCATAAAACCCATATTTCTCAAGGGTTTCAGCCTTAAGTTGACACGCCTTGGGCGAAGCGTAGCGGAGGGAGTGCAGTGTCCCTACCGTAGCATCTGTATTTTTTTTACTAAGCGTGAAAATCACCATCAGTTAAAGAATTTAAAATTTAAAACTGAAAATTTAAGAGTTTCCCGCTGCCTTCTGTCTTTAACAGGCCCTGCTACAATCCACTTAATCTCCTTTTAACTTTTGCCATAGACTTCCATGAGTGAAACCGTCCTAGAAGTTCGCAACCTGCGGGTTGAATTTCAATCTGCGGACGCAGACAATGCGTCCGCAACAGTCAAAGCTGTTGACGGCATTTCCTTTGAGGTGAAGCGAGGGCAAACTCTGGGAATTGTCGGAGAGTCGGGTTCGGGAAAATCGGTAACATCCCTCGCTGTTATGGGTTTGCTGTCAAGTTCGTTAACGAAAATCCAGGGCGAAATATGGTTTTCTCCGACAGCAGATGGCGCTACCAAGCAGCCTGTGAATCTGCTGGAAATGCCGGATAGGGAAAAACAAACCTACCGGGGAAGCCAGATTGCGACGATTTTTCAAGAGCCGATGAGTTCGCTAAATCCCGTTTTTACGATCGGCTTTCAACTCACAGAAGCCATTTGTCTCCACCAAAAGATATCCCAGACAGCAGCGCGGCGCAAAGCTGCTTCGCTATTGCAAGAGGTGAAGCTGCTACCGGGGGACGAGGAACTGCGGCAGCGCTGTTTGGCTTTGCGGCAAGAAGCAGGTGCCCAGGACGATCGCGATTTCATGCCACAAGTCAACAGCCAAAAACAAGCTATGCTCGATCGCTATCCCCACGAACTCTCCGGCGGTCAAATCCAGCGCGTGATGATTGCGATGGCCATTTCTTGCAATCCCACTTTATTAATTGCTGACGAACCGACAACGGCCTTAGACGTAACCGTGCAAGCAACAATCTTAGCTTTGCTGCGCGAGTTGCGGGACTCTAGAGGCATGGCAATGATTTTTATTACCCACGATTTAGGCGTCATTGCTGAAATTGCCGATACGGTGGCGGTGATGTACCGAGGTAAAATTGTTGAATGCGGTGCGATCGAGCAAATTTTCAGCAATCCCCAACATCCTTACACAAAAGGTCTCTTAGCTTGCCGCCCAACTCTCGAACGCCAAATGCGCCGCTTACCGACAGTTTCCGATTTTATGGAAGTCACCACAAATGCTAGCGGCGAATTGGTAATTGTCGAGAAAAATGTCGATTTAGACGGCGACAGCAGCGGCGGACTTTCCACTTTTCCCACCGGAAAACCCCCTCGGCTGCCGAATATTTCCGAGCCTTTGCTAGCTGTTAATAACTTGCGAGTCGGTTTTCCGGTGCAAGGAATGTTTGGCGAAACTAAACGCTTGTTTATGGCGGTAAACGATATTTCTTTTGAGGTTTACCCGGGCGAAACTTTGGGTTTAGTCGGCGAATCTGGCTGCGGTAAATCAACTTTAGCGAGAGCATTGCTGCAATTAATTCCGATATCCAGCGGCAAAGTGTTTTTTGAAGGTCAAGAAATTACCCCTCCTACCAAAAGTAGTTCCCGAGGGCAGTGGATGGCTAATTATCGGCTCAAAAAAGAGTACGATCGCCAATTGCGCCGGCTGCGGCGCGATTTGCAAATTATCTTTCAAGACCCTTATAGTTCTCTCGATCCGCGCCTGAGTGTTGGGGAAGCGGTGATGGAACCGATGGTGATTCACAGCTTTGGCAAAAACCCGAAAGAAAAGCGCGATCGCGCCGCTTATTTGTTGGATAGAGTGGGTTTAAATCCCGATTTTATGCGGCGCTACCCCCACGAATTTTCCGGGGGACAGCGGCAGCGAATTTGTATTGCTAGAGCTTTGGCTTTGAATCCTAAGTTTATTATTTGCGATGAATCGGTTTCTGCATTGGATGTATCGGTGCAGGCGCAAGTTTTAAATTTGCTCAAGGAGTTGCAAACAGAGTTTGGACTGACTTATATTTTTATTTCTCACGATTTGAGCGTGGTCAAGTTTATGAGCGATCGCGCGATCGTCATGAACAAAGGTAAAATCGAGGAAATTGGCACAGCCGAGCGCATTTACCGCCAACCGCAGCAAGCTTACACGCGGCAACTGATAGCTGCTATTCCGGCGGGGAATTTGGAGCGCATTCGGCAACAGCAATTAGGTCGCCAATCTGCTTTGTCTGCTGCGAATGCGCCCCTATCGCCTGGGGATGAATCGCAACAAATGTGATATTATCTAGTCCTTAAAATTAACCCCGAGCCTTTAGCAGCATCGGACTAAATGCCTCATCCAACCAATTTGATTGTGGTGGTTTGATGGGATACAATTCTAACCAAATCCCAGAATTAAGCCTACACATGGATTGTACCAAGGTTTGTAGTGCGGACTTCAGTCCGCTTTATACTGCGGACTGAAGTCCGCACTACAAACCGTTTTTGTGATGGTAATCAACCGGACACGATATTAATACCAGATTGATAATTGTAGCAAGAGTTTTGTGAACTTGTATTAATACAGTTAAAAAAATCAAAATCCAAATTAAACACTTAACACTGGATTCTGCCTTCGGTATGGAGAATGTCCGGTTATAGCAATTTGCAACACTCGCGAAGTACAACGGATCCATTCCCAATTCCCAATTACCCGGGAACATAGGAGTTTAACTAACAACTCCTACCAACATCTTTTTATTTTTTTTTCATAAATCAACAGTCGATCTTCATTTTAACTTCACAATTAATAGGTAGTATGAAATTTGGTTGAATTTGACGGAGAGTGCGGGTTTTTCAACCAGCAGTCAGAGAGTTCCCCGCAGTATTTTAGTACATCAAACCGGGTCATAACTTACGCAAAAAGTGGTTTGACAAGATACTCTTACGCGGTAATGTGCTTCAGGCGCACTCTAGATAATTAAATTTTGCGTGCTGGACTAGCTAGATTAGGCCAAATGTCCAATGACCAACAGCAATATCTAGTCCATTATTAAAGATAAACCCTTTATGCCCTTACAAAAAATGATAAAAGCCGCACCGCAGCTAAAAAAATATTACTCGCTAATTCCGTAAATACACTTAATTTTATGGTTGTGTTGCATAAAATAAGGAAAAAATGCCAATGCTTGATTTCGCCAGCTAGAAAAAATTTACCCGAAAGAATTGGTTGAAAGCCCCAAGCCTGCTCGGGAGAAATTAAAATCAGACTATTCATTACTCCAATCCTCGGACTTAAGGGTAGAGGTAGCTCTCAAATAGTCAACTGTCAACTGTCAACTGTCAACTGTCAACTGTTGAAAGTATTTTAACATCTTTAGAGTTGTTTTTAAGTCTTAACTCATCAAAAATTAAACTTATTCAAAAAAATGAAAGATCTAGTTCATATAGAAGAATCACAAAACACTAAATTGTTTAAATTCCTGCAACTATTATTGATAAAATTAACGGCAGCAGTCACCAGCAGACAGAAGGCAGAATGCAGTATGCAGTATGAACAAACAATCAGCCTCGCGACGATCGCCTCAGGCAGTGTATTCTCAGTTGCGAGTGTGGTACTGCTTGTATTAAACGGGTTGCTGGTAACAGGCGGAGGCGATGGTTTGTGCAAGAGCCAACTCGCCCTGGGATGTTTGGCTGTAGCCAATATTGTCATGTTGGTGGTGTCCGCGCGATCGCACGCCTCTGCTGTCTGGGCCTACAACGATCGCCAAGAGAGCAAGTTCAACCAGGGCGATCGATTTTTTAGCCTGTCGCCAGATATGCTCTGCGTAGTTGCTTTTGACGGTTATATTAAGCACATCAACCCAGCAGCCGAAAAAATCCTCGGCTATTCCCCAGCCGAAATGGTGGGCAAACTCTTCATTGAATTCGTCCATCCAGGCGATCGCGAAACTACTCTAAAACAAGCTGAAAGGATTGCTGCGGGGAATAATATCGTTGGGTTTGAAAACCGCTGGCTGTGTCGCGAGGGGTCTTACAAGTGGATAGCCTGGACTGCTAGCCCTTTCTGCGAAGAAGAATTGATCTATGCTGTCGCCCGCGACGTTACCGATCGCAAACTCGCCCAAGAGTCGCTCCAGCACAGCAATTCAATCTTGCGTTCCGTGATTGAAAGCACGCCGGATGTCATTTTTGTCAAGGATATTCAAGGCCGCTACGCGATCGGAAATTCTGCCCTAGCTAATTTTTTTGAAAAACCTATTGAGGCAATTATAGGCAAAGACGATACAGAATTATTTCCCGCTGAAATAGCCAAAAGAATGATAGATTCAGACATCGAAATTCTAGCATCAAGAATACATTTCAATCAGGAAAAAAATCTCCATATAAATGGACAAATGCAAACATTTCTGACAGCAAAATGCCCTTGGTACGACTCGGAAGGAAATGCGATCGGCATCATTGGTATATCACGCGACATCAGCGATCGGAAAGCAATAGAAGCAGCACTACAAGAAAGTAACATCCTCTTTGAAAACGTCATCGAAAGTACAGGCGACAGCATTTTTGTCAAAGATATTCAGGGCCGCTACCTATTGGTCAATTCTACGGTTGCGGGCATGATTGGCAAGCCAAAATCAGAAATTTTTGGCAAAAATGATGCCGAATTATTTCCGCTGGAGATTGCGAATATGCTGGCGGAAAATGACCGCCGGATCTGGCAATCTGGGATTGAGGAAAGCATCGAAGAATTAGTAAAAGATAGTGAGGGCAACATCCTGACATTTCTTTCTACCAAAAGCCCTTTGCGCGATCGCTCTGGAAACATCACGGGCGTGGTGGGAGTTGCTCGCGATATTAGCGATCGCAAACAGGTAGAAGCCGCCCTGCGGCGCAGCGAAGAGCGGTTGCAGCTAGCTCTTTGGGGTTCCGACAGCGGAATGTGGGATTGGAATATAGTTACTGACGAAATGTATTGCAACCACGAGTACAGTGCTTTGTTGGGCTACGAACCAGACGAACTACAAGCAAATGCGATCGGTTTGTCACAGCTAGTTTATCCCGACGATTTACTGGTATTGAACCAGAAATTAAATGCCTATTTGGAAAATCCAGAAAATGGCTATGCTGTTGAGCATAGAATGTTAGCTAAATCCGGCGAATTTAAATGGATTTTGGCGCGGGGGAAAGTCGTAGAAAGAGATGAAAATAATGCTCCGGTGAGAATGATTGGCACTATTTCTGATATTGGCGATCGCAAACAAGCCGAAAAAGCTCTCCAAGAAAGCGAGCAAAAATATCGGTGTTTAACTGAAGCCACCTCCCAAATTATTTGGGATACTACCGCCGCAGGCGAAGTTGTCGCCGAACAAACAGGATGGAGTGCATTTACGGGAGCGACTTACGACGAAATTAAAGGATGGGGGTGGCTCAATAACATCCATCCCGACGACAGAGAATATACTGCCAGGATGTGGTCTGAGGCACTTGCCGATCGCACCTTATTCGCAATAGAACACCGCTTGCTGCGGCACGACGGCGAGTACAGGTATATGACCGTGCGCGGTATACCCGTATTGAATGCAGATGGCAGCGTTCGCGAGTGGGTTGGCATCCACTCCGACATTACCCCAGCCCGCCGCGCCGAGGCAGAAATGTGGCAGCAAAAAGAATTTCTGAGCAGCATCTACGACAGTGTGAACTACAGTATTTTCGTACTAGATGTCGGCGCAGACGAAGAATTTCGCTACGCCGGCTGGAATCGAGCAGCAGAGTTACTCAGTAACATCAGCAAGGAGGAAGGATGCGGCAAAACTCCAGAAGAACTTTTCCCAGCATCTACGGCAGCGTTTTTCCGGCAGAAATTAAGAGAATGCCTGCTAAAAAATAGCTCTCTTTCTTACGAAGAATCTGTTAGTCTTGAGACTCAAGAAGTCTGCTTTATCACAACTCTGACTCCGCTGCGAGACGAATTTGGGAAAATTTGTCGCATTGTGGGAAGTGCTACCGACATTACAAAACGCAAACAAGCCGAAGCACAATTGCGCGAACAAGAAGAATTTTTAAACAGCATCTATAACGGATCGAATCAAGTTATTTTCGTGGTAGATGTCGCCGCCGGAGAGTTCCGCTATGCAGGCTGGAATGCAGCTACAGAAGCATCTACAGGCATTTTGAGTGCTGATGTCAAAGGCAAAACTCCCGAAGAAGTGTTTCCCCCAGCAGTAGCAGCAAATTTTCGGCAAAGATACCTCGATTGTTTGGCCGCAGACAGCTCGATTTCTTACGAAAATAGCGCCGAATTGGCAGGTGTAGAAAATTGGTTTATCGTAACTATGACGCCCCTGCACGATACCTCTGGCAGCATCTACCGAATTATTGGTAATTCCACCGACATTACGGCTCGAAAACTTGCAGAAGCAGCGCTGCAAGCTAGTCAGCACTTTGTTGAGCGCATTGCCAATACCAGTCCGAATATTCTCTATGTTTACGACGAAATCGAGCAGCGAAATGTGTATGCCAACCGCGAAATCACCGACCTCCTGGGCTATACAGTGGCAGAAGTTCAAGAAATGGGCAGCAATCTGTTGCCGACAATTATCCACCCTGAAGATTTAGCTAAATTTCCCACATATATCCAGCAAATAGAAAATGCTCCCGACGGCGAGGTGGTTGAGTACGAATATCGGGTGCTCGACAGACAAAATAGTTGGCGCTGGTTAGTCAGTCGCGATATTGTATTTAGCAGAACAGAGTCGGGCAAAATCCAGCAGCGTCTCGGTGTTGCTGCCGACGTTACAGATCGCAAATTCGCAGAACAAGCTTTAGCAGAACAATTGAAACTTTCTTCATTCACAGCAGATGTGGGAATTGCTCTGACTGAAAACCGCACTTTACCTGCAACTTTGCAAAAATGTACCGATGCAGTTGTGCGCCATCTGGATGCTGCGTTTGCTCGGATTTGGACGCTCAATGAAGAGGGAAATGTCTTGGAATTGCAAGCAAGTGCGGGGATTTATACTCACATTGACGGCGCTCACAGCCGCATTGCGGTCGGCGAGTTCAAGATTGGTTTAATCGCCCGGGATCGACAACCTCACCTCACTAATTCTGTGCAAGAAGATGCCCGAGTCAGCGACAAAGAATGGGCGAAACGAGAAGGAATGGTGGCTTTTGCTGGATATCCGTTGATTGTTGACAATCAGTTGGTGGGAGTAATCGCCATGTTTGCTCGCCAGGAGTTGACGGAATCTACACTGATTTCTTTTGCGTCAATTGCCGATTCGATCGCCCTGGGAATCAAGCGCAAACAAACAGAACTTGCTCTCGCCGCCCAAAAGCAAACTTTGAGGGGAATTATTGACAATGCTCCCATCTGGGTGTGGATGGCAAATGCTAGCGGGCGGATGTTATTAGCCAACAAAACTTTCTGCGAAGATGTAGCTATTCCCGAAGAGAAGTTCTTAGCAGCCTCTCACTATTCCGAAGTTTTTGGATTAGAAGCATCTGCTAACTGCATGGTATCAGATGCACAAGCCTGGAGCCAAGATCCTCCCTGTTATTCTGAAGAATTGCTCCAGTTGGTTGACGGTGAATACCACCAGTTGGAGATAATTAAAACTCAGGTCAAAGATGATTGCGGTAATGCGATCGGCTTGATCGGTTTGGGTTTGGACGTAACGAAACAAAAAGAAGCTCAAAGACAGTTGCAAGAGTCGGAAGCGAGATTCCGCAAATTAGCAGAGCAGGAAGCGCTGCTTAACCAACTAGCTAGCAACATCCGCAAATCTCTCGATTTAGACACTATTTTGGCCACAACTGTGCAGCAAATACGTGAATTGCTGCTGCTCGAACGGTGCATATTTATCTGGTATATAACCAACGAAACATCAGCATTTTGGAATGTAGAATACGAGGCAAAAAATGATGAACTACCTTCCTTGCTGGGTGTATTTCCGGCTAACTTGACTGGTTCTAAAGCCGAGCGAATTGCCAATATTGAAATAATTCGGGTGGATGATTTTAAAAATGTTACCGATCCAGTAGAGCGGAATTTTTTCATGTGTATAGGATTACAGTCTATGCTGGACATTCCCATTCAGACATCTTCAGGTAAAATAGGGGTAATTTGCTGTAGCGCTTCTAGCAGCATCCGGTGTTGGAGCGATGAGGAAGTGGAACTGTTAGTGGCTGTGGGCAATCAATTGGCGATCGCCATTAATCAAGCCGAACTTTACGAAACATCTCGCCTCGTCGCCGCCGAAGCTTCATCAGCAGCCATGAAGCAAAAATTGCTCAACCAGTTAGGCAGTCAAATCCGCGCTTCTCTCGATTTAGATACTATATTAGCAACAACTGTGCACCAAATTCGCGACTTGCTGCAACTCGATCGCTGCTTGTTTATTTGGTATGTATCCGATGTCGAGATACCCGCTTGGGATGTCGTCCACGAAGCTAAAAATGATGACTTGGTCTCGCTTGTGGGTTATTATCCTGCTAACCTAACGGGGACTCTGGTACAAAAAATAGCCAAATCGGAAATCTGCCAGATAGATGATGTTTCAATTTGGAGCGATCCCATAGAAAGAGAGTTCTTTTTGCAGCTGGGTTACAAATCTATGTTGGATTTGCCAGTCAATAGTGCAGGGGGTTTAATTGGTGTTGTAGACTGCGTGGCTTGTCGCGAGATGCGGAGGTGGACACAAGACGAAGTGGATTTGCTATCGGCAATTGGCGATCAATTGTCGATCGCCATCAGCCAATCCGAACTCTACACCCAAAGCGTCGATTCAGCCCGAATGGCGCGAGAACAAACTGCCCAACTAGAAGCAACTCTGTGCGAACTTAAGCTTGCTCAAACCCAGCTCGTGCAAGCAGAAAAAATGTCGAGTCTCGGTCAGATGGTAGCAGGAATTGCCCACGAAATCAATAACCCAGTCAGCTTTATTTTTGGCAATCTTACCTACACAGAAGAATACACCACAAACCTGATGAAACTGCTGCAAATGTATCGAGATGAATACCCGGAACCGACCGCAGCTATTCAGGAGGAAGTAGAGGCATTAGAGCTAGATTTCTTGTTAGACGACTTGCCAAAAATGCTGTCTTCGATGCAGGTGGGAGCAACTCGCATCCGAGATATCGTGCGGAGTTTGCGAAATTTCTCTCGCCTTGATGAATCTGAAATGAAAAAAGTTAACATTCACGAAGGCATCGACAGCACGTTGATGATTTTAGAACACCGTCTGAAAGTTCAGCCCGTTAGCGCAGCGGGTACGGAGTACCATCGCCCAGCAATTCAAGTCGTTAAAGAATACGGACAATTGCCGCTGGTAGAGTGTTACGCCGGACAATTGAATCAGGTGTTTATGAATATTATAGCGAATGCAATTGACGCTTTACAAGAACCGCTTCCAAATTCAGCAATTATCCGCATTTCTACAGAGGTAGAAGGTAATTTTGCTGCGATTAGAATTGCTGATAACGGTGCAGGTATCACCGATCAAGTCAAGCAGCGGATATTTGATCCGTTCTATACTACAAAACCGATCGGTTCGGGGACGGGAATGGGTTTGGCGATTTCTCATTCTATTATTGTCGAAAAACACAAAGGTGAAATCAAGTGTTTCTCTGTGGTGGGGAAAGGCACTGAATTTACGATCAAGATTCCGATTCAAAGAAGAGAAAATTAAATAGGTTCTATAGGGTTAACTCTTAGGTACGTAGTTGCGCTTCAGCGCTCTTTCGGGTGCATCTGGCGCAAGGCGAATATATCCGTATGGGCTATAGCATGACCTCGGTGAATATGAGATGATAACTAATAACTTATATGCGATCATGCTTCGCCCTCTTCCTTGCGCCAGATGCACCCGCTCTTTCATATGTATAAAAGCGCTGAAGCGCAACAACGTACCTTTATACAGTTGCGTAAATTCAGTTAATATGATATGAACAATCTAAAATCTGAAATCTAAAATCTAAAATGGCATTACCTCCAGGCACTTTCAGTTTACCGCTAATTGGCGATACCCTCAACTTTTTGCAAGATTCCCAATTCGCCAAAAAACGACACCAGCAGTACGGGCCAATTTTCAAAACCAGCATCTTCGGACAGCCTACCGTGTTTGTGTCCGGCTCAGAGGCGAATTTGTTTGTTTTAAGCCATGAAAATCAATATTTTGTTATGAGTTGGCCTCCGAGCATGAAAGCGCTTTTAGGGCCGCTTTCCTTGGCGCTGCAAACGGGTTCGGAACATCAAAATCGGCGCAAGCTGCTGTACCAAGCGTTTCAACCGCGAGCTCTGGCGGGCTACATCGGCGGGATGGAAGATATCACTGGGCGCTACTTGGAAAGATGGACGCAGATGAGCGAGTTTGCGTGGTATCCCGAACTGAGAAATTATACTTTTGATGTTGCTAGTAAGTTGTTAGTTGGGATTGATGCTGGTTCGGAGACGGCGCTGGGACATTATTTTGAAACTTGGTGCGAGGGTTTATTTTCGATTGCTTTAGATGTGCCGTGGACTAAGTTTGGAAAGGCGAAAAAGTGCCGAAAGTTACTGTTATCAGAACTTGAAAAGATTATTCGCGATCGCCAACAAGATATGGGAGAAGGGAATGATGCTTTGAGTTTGCTGATTTCGGCTCGCGACGATGACGGAAACAATTTGAGTTTGGAGGAGTTGAAAGATCAAGTGCTGCTGCTGTTGTTTGCGGGACACGAGACTTTGACTTCGGCGATCGCCTCTTTTTGCCTTCTCCTAGCTCAAAACCCCGATGTGATGGCAAAAGTTCGCGCGGAACAACAGCAGTTTTCGGCAACTGAACCGCTAGACTTGGAACAGCTCAAACAAATGACTTATTTGGAGCAGGTGATGCGAGAAGTGCTGCGGTTGGTTCCGCCGGTGGCAGGCGGTTTTCGTCAGGTAATTAAGCCTTGCGAGTTGGGGGGCTACGAAATTCCTAAGGGTTGGAGCGTGCTTTACGAAATCAATCAGACGCATCAGGATAGCTCAGTTTATCCCGAACCCGATCGCTTTGACCCCGATCGATTTAGTTTGGAGCGATCGACAAATGCTAAACCTTTCAGTTACGTGCCCTTCGGCGGCGGTTTGCGGGAATGTTTGGGGAAAGAATTCGCGCGGTTAGAGATGAAACTGTTTGCGGCGAGGATGGTTCGAGAGTGCGAATGGGATTTGTTACCGGATCAAGATTTGAATTTAATCCGAGTACCGACTCCACACCCGCGTGACGGTTTGCGAGTGAAGTTCCGGCAAAAAATTGCAGGTTCGTAGTGAGGACTTCAGTCCGCATTCAGGTTCGTAGTGAGGACTTCAGTCCGCATTCAGGCTCGTAGTGAGGACTTTAGTCCGCATTCAGGTTCGTAGTGAGGGGAGCATCTCAGTTTTGCATTTATAGTGCGAGCGTCCCCGCTCGCGTATGCTACAAATCGCGAGCGGGGACGCTCGCACTATAATAAAAAAAATGCTTTTTGCAAAATTGAGATGCTCCCAAGCGTGAGGACTTTAGTCCGCATCTATCCGAGGACTAAAGTCATCACGCTCCGGTGCATTTGGTTTTTGAAGAGGGCGAAGCATGACCGCAGATAAGTTATTAGTTATAATCTCATATTGACCGCGGTCATGCTTCGCCCCTACAAATATATTTGACAAACCCAGATGCACCTGCGATCGCCTACAATATTACAACTCCATCGGCCCCAAATACTTAGTCAAATAAGGCGAAAACACCTCATAAATCAGTGTCAGCGGCTTCCCGTGATGCCAAAACAAATAGTGTCGCCCCCAAAAAGGCCCCGACTCTTGAAAAGCCGACTCCAAGGCCACCGACTCACCGCAATAAATGCCTTGCACATCGCGATACAATTCAGTCCGCAGGCGCGCTAAACTTGCCCAAATTGGCAAAGATTTATTTTCCAAATATTCATCTACGTGACTCGCTTCCCACCAAGAAGTCGCGTAGGCGAGGCGCTGTCCCGAAGCTGTACGCAGCCACACTTGACGGCGCAGGCGCGGCCCTGGAACCGCCACAATTTGTGCAGGCGCGCCGTCTGCATCCTCACCCACTAAGGACATATCGATCACATCTACTTCTGTGGGTTCCCCTGTCAGCAGTTGCAGGTGACGGGTGGGGGAACCGTCGCCCAAGAGCAGTATTTGCCATGCGGGTGCTAGCTTGGTGTGGGGTAAACCCTTCTGTACTGCGTCTTGGGCTCCTTCCCACAGGGGGTTGAGAGCGTGCCAGGTTTGGCTGTTTTTTGGTGTAAATGTTGCAGTCAAGGGTCTTTACAAAACTTAATTTTTTGTTTATTATAACGCTTCTGCAATCTACAGTTTAAATCTGTTTAGAAACGGGTTCTCCGGCCCGTTCCACAATAAAATTGAGTTTTTGTGGAACAGGCATCTTGCCTGTTTTGAGAATGTTACGGGCTCTCCGGTCCGTTCCACAATAAAATTGAGTTTTTGTGGAACAGGCATCTTGCCTGTTTTTGAGAATGTTACAACATCTCAGTTAAATCCATTACCCAATCCGTTGCCGAACTTCTTTGCCCTATATGTTACGAATAACCGAAATAAAACTTCCCCTCGATCATCCTGAAGATGCGATCGCCAGCGCCCTTCTCAAAAAGCTGCAAATTCCCCCCGCAGAATTGCTCAGCTATACCATCTTCAAACGCAGCTACGACGCTCGCAAAAAAGCCGAAATTGTTCTTGTCTATATTGTGGATGTCGAGACAACACAGGAAAACGAACTTCTGCAACGCTTCAAAAAAGACCCTCATGTCATGGTGACGCCAGACACGAGTTATCGCTATGTAGCCCAAGCCCCCAGCAATTTGACGACAGTTCGGCCCATTGTGATCGGTACGGGGCCGTGCGGTATGTTTGCAGGGCTGATGCTGGCACAAATGGGGTTTCGCCCGATCCTTTTGGAACGTGGCAAAGCTGTGCGCGATCGCACGGCTGACACCTTTGGATTTTGGAAGAAAAAAATAGAATTCAACCCAGAATCTAACGCCCAGTTTGGGGAAGGCGGTGCGGGAACTTTTTCGGATGGCAAGCTCTACAGCCAAGTTAAAGACCCTCAGCATTACGGGCGCAAGGTGCTGACAGAACTTGTGAATGCGGGTGCTTCACCGGAAATTTTATATATTAATAAGCCGCATATTGGTACGTTTAAATTGGTGGGAATTGTCCAAAGTATTCGCGCCCAAATTGAATCCTTAGGCGGTGAGATTCGGTTTCAAACTCGTGTGGAAGATATTCATATCGAAAATGGCAAAGTGCAGGGAATTACTACAGCCAGCGGAGAATATATTGCTAGTAATTATGTAGTTCTGGCGGTGGGACACAGCGCCCGCGATACTTTTGAGATGTTATTCTCGCGCGGTGTTTACATTGAGGCTAAGCCTTTTTCGATTGGTTTTCGGGTGGAACATCCCCAAAGTGCGATCGATCGCTGTCGTTTTGGCGATCGGGCGGGCCACAAGCTTTTAGGTGCCGCCGATTACAAACTGGTTCACCACTGTGCAAATGGTCGTTCTGTCTACAGTTTCTGTATGTGTCCCGGCGGTTTGGTAGTGGCGGCGGCGTCGGAACCGGGGCGACTTGTGACGAATGGGATGAGTCAATATTCTCGCAACGAACGCAATGCTAACAGCGGGATTGTGGTGGGTATCACGCCGGAAGATTATCCGGGTCATCCGTTGGCGGGAATTGAGTTTCAGCGTCGCCTAGAAGAACGGGCATTTGAGTTAGGAGGTGGTACTTACAACGCCCCTGGCCAGCTTGTGGGGGATTTTTTAGCGAATCGCCCTTCGATCGCCCTAGGCGCTGTGCAGCCGTCTTATACGCCCGGAGTTGTGATGACTGATTTGAGCGCAAGTTTGCCGGATTTTGCGATCGCAGCCATCCGCGAAGCACTTCCGGCTTTTGACAAACAAATTAAAGGATTTGCGATGGATGATGCGGTTTTGACTGGAGTGGAAACGCGCACTTCTTCACCAATTCGGATCAAGCGCAAAGACGATTATCAGAGTTTGAATACTGAAGGGCTTTATCCTGCGGGGGAAGGTGCGGGATATGCGGGTGGAATTCTGTCGGCGGGGATTGATGGGATTAAGGTGGCGGAGGCGGTTGCTTTGAGTATTTTACAATCTTTAAAGCACAAAGTTTGAGGTAGGATTAACTAAGATTTTGCACAATGTCAATTAGCCTTTTATGAACAGGCAAGATGCCTGTTCCACAAAGATTAAATTTCTTGTGGAACAGGCATCTTCCCTGTTGCTGTTGATGTAACATCTCAGATCAACCAACTGCAAATTCGGTGTATTGTCGGACATGAGGTGCATGATAGGCTAGCACAATTTCCTGGGATGGGACGCCTCGTGCTATTAATTGATTGGCGATCGCCTCTTCAGTTCCGTCATGCTGTACCCAAATTTTCCCATCTTTAATGTCTACATGAATTATGCAGCCATAAATTCGAGTGTTACTATCTTTCCAACCCACATGAACCAGTTGATAGCGATCGCTGACTAAATCGAAAATTGTCTCGCTGGAAACTGGATCGTGAGGCGATCGCCTCTGAGATCGTTCAGTTAGCAATTCCTGAATATATTGACGATACAAACTTACTTTATCCATTCAGAAATCTCCTGTTTTTCGGTGTCGTAAACTAAAAGTGGAATTTGATTGCGTTCAATTACCGTTTGAATAAATGAGTATTTGAAAAATTTTCTGTGAATACCTAATGGAATTGCCAGGTAAAGAGTTCTCTCTGGATCGTCAAATTCTAATGCAATCCGATAGTTGATAAATTGTCCCACTGCGGTATGAAACTCTGAAATCGTCGATGGTGCCAAAAACGTTTTGATTTCAATCGCAATTTTTTCATTATCCTTTGTAGCTGCTAATAACTGTTCTGCACCCAGATCGATATAAAAATCAACAAATCCGAGATCGATATGATAAGGGTCATCGGTAATTGTCCAACCCTGATTTTCGAGGGCAGTTTTGACGAGTTCGTGAAACTTATCTTTAGCTGGCATATTTAAACAGTAGCTAATTGCGATCGAATTTGAGTATCCGTATATTCCGGTGTCCAACCGACCGTGGTGGTAAAATAGCGCACAGCTTTAACTTTCCGGGCTGCTGTCAAATAAAACCAGTGTTCCGTATTCGCTGGTACGTTGATAAATTCTTCGGGCTGTACAGTCACTTCTACTTGACTACCGTCGGGACGCACAAAACCGAAAATTCCTTCTCCTGCTACAATGTAGCGGACTTCATCGTCAGCGTGAATGTGACACTTGTCGAATTTGGAGAGCAGAGTGTCGAGGCTTGGAATGTCTGGGTGTAGTACAATTAAGTCGCGGGATTGATAGCCTGCGCTTTCCTTGAGTTGCTGAAAGTAGCCGTCGAGGGCTTGTAGCACTTGCTCTTTTTGATTGTCGTCGATCGCATCGAGAGCCAGCAATTCCCGAATTTCTGGGTTGTCACCCACCGGCCAACTATTGAGTTGAATGTTCAAAGGAGCAAGTTCGCGGGTAATATCGCTCAGTTGAGTATAGGTTCTACCGTTTTCGAGTCGCAGGATAGCCATTTTTGCACGTTCCTATTTTTGATTAACAGACACAGCGAAAGACGCTTGTCGATCGCGCCTGTACAATAAAAACAATTTTAACTCACATTTTGCAGCATTCTCAGGCAAGATGCCTGTTCCACAAGAGTTGAAGATTTATCGCGATAAGATTGATAAGTCAGGCGCCCGGTAGCAACCGCTGCGATCGGCAACACTGAGATATTTTAGATGTAACTTTTGCAACAACTATGCCTACTTATACTGGAATTTCTAGCGAAGCTTTTCAGCATCCCCTCGATCGCCAAGCCGAGACCGCATTACGCAGCGTACCTGGATTTGACTTAATTGCCAGCAAATTTGTAGAATTTGTCTACGAACGACCGCAATTCGTTTACCTAATGGGAAATAGCATACAAGTCGGCCCGCGCCAATATGCCAGCATTTATCATATATTTCGGGAGTGCGTGCAGGATTTAGATATTTTTCCAGAACCGGGTTTGTTTGTGTCTCAGAATCCCGCTGTTAACAGCTATGCCCTCGGGAAAAATCAACCCTATATAGTTTTAAACACTGGTCTTTTAGATTTGCTGGATGAGTCAGAAATCAAAGTAGTCCTGGCTCACGAGTTGGGACACATCAAATGCGGTCATCCAACTTTAAATCAAATGGCGATGTGGGCGATGAGCATCGCATCAACAATTGGCGAGATGACTTTTGGGCTGGGAAACATTGTCGGTAGTGGTTTAATTTTTGCTTTTTATGAGTGGCGGCGGAAGGCTGAATTATCGGCAGATAGAGCAGCTTTGTTGGTGACGGATGATTTGAACAATGTGATGAAGACGATGATGAAACTTGCGGGAGTTAGCAGTAAATATGCAGATCAATGCAGTTTGCAAGAATTTATCCGCCAGTCTGACAACTATCAAGAACTCGATCGCGACAATCTCAACCAAGTGTATAAATTTTTACTTTACAACGGTGGCCAAGGCGTGATGCTGAGTCACCCTTTCCCGGTGGAAAGGCTGCGGTATTTGCGAGATTGGGCGGCTTCCGAGGAATACCGGCAAATTAAGCTGGGTAACTACAAGCGGGCTGTAGCTGAGGGTGCGGTTGATGTGAAGTCCCAAACATCTAACAGCGAGACGGAGGCTTTGCGCCGTCAGATTGAGGAGTTGCAGCGGGAGATCGATCAACAAAAATCTAAGCAAAAATAAGTTGAGGATGTGCCGCAAGTACCTTGCGGCTGTCATTAGCGCCTTCAACCACTGTTTGCGTAAGTCTTTGAAAATTTACCGGATTTGGGGGAGGGAGGAAAGTAAAAGGAAGACAGGCTGCGGATCTCCCATCCCGCTACCTCGGAATTATATTAGAGTGCGATCGTCCCCAAAAGCCATAGCCTGCATTTGCAACTTCCCTCCAATCTACAAACTGTCCTCTTTTTTCTGAAATCTGTTTCTCAGAAGGTGTAGTTTAAATCTAGATAAGCTTATAACTGAATCGGGGCAAGAAAAAAATGATTATTGATAAAGCAATGAATACTCACAAACCAACTTCTAATTTTTTCGGGAATATCGGAAAAATTGCGATCGCCCTCAGCGTGCTAGCCGCCGGAATGGCCTTTACAAATCCTCCGAGAGATAAATACCTAACTTATGCTTCCGGCGTGCTCGAAACCGAGTTTAAAAACACCGTGCGTAATGATTCCCGCGTACCCAAAGCTTTGAGTGGCGTTGCAGAGACTTTCCTGACTTCCCAGCGCGGCTCGATCGAACACTTGCTCGACAATACAACGGAACGTCAGAACTTTGGCGTTGTCAGCATTTACACAACTCAACTAGGTAAAAAAAGCTATCAAACGGTTGGAGCTTTTGGCAATTTCGTTACCCTCCCACCTAGTTCGGCAAATGCTGAAAAGTAATGTCAAATTAAGTTAAATTATAGAAACCGGGCTTGCGATCGAACCCGGTTTTTACTTACTAGAAATAATTGGTTTAAGGCCGGAACCTTTGTAGGGAGAAATTAAAATTAGACTATTAGACCTATTGCAAAAAACAATCTATTCTATAATTAATAGTTAGCATTTTATTATGCTAGTTTTAGCAGCAGGTACGTAGTTGCGCTTCAGCGCTCTTTCCGAGATCCAAAAAGAGCGCTGAAGCGCAACTACGTACCTAAATTTAATAGACATCTTGCCAAAAAGATATCTGCGATCATTAAAGATTTATAGCAATCCTAAATGATTGATGAAGATTGGTAGCGGTAGTGGATGGTGCGTGCCTACCACCTATCTATCGGGGCAACCTGGATCTTTAAGAGCAACTACAAAAATTATCCAAATGATGGGAAGACTACTATATTATAAAAATATTAAGTTTTATTAAACACGAAAATTTCTCGTCCCACTTACTATTAAAATAAATAAGATAAATTTTTATGTTTGACAAATAAGCAGATGGCTATGCAATTAAGTAAGGGTGAGAGATTTAATCTCTCTCAAGAAGCACCGGATTTAAAAAAAATGGCGATCGCCCTCGGTTGGCAGGTAACGGAGGCAGGACAAAGCTACGACATTGATGTCTCTGCATTTATGCTAGGTTCGGACGGCAAATTACCTGACGATAATTTTTTTATCTTTTACAATAATCTGCAATCCTCTGACGGTTCGGTACTGCAATCGATTCCTGAAAACAACCCAGCTAAAGAAAATAAGACTATTTACGGCATTATCTTAGAAAAAGTTAATCCTGAAATTGTGGAAATAACTTTTGTTGTGACTATTCACGAAGCAGATAAAATCAATGCAAGTTTTAGGAATATCAGAAATAGTTTCATCAAAATTGTCAATTTGGATACCGGAATCGAACTTGTCCGGTATGAATTAACAGAGAGTTTTACACTAGAAACGGCTCTAGAATTTGGTCGTTTGTATAGAAAGAATGGAGAGTGGAGATTTCAGGCGGTAGGAGCAGGATATCAAGCTGGATTAAAGAGTTTTGTTGACAAGTATTGTAGGTGAAATAGCAATAACATTACTGCAAAGCAGCGATGAAAAAATATCGCCGACAGATTCTGATAGCAGCACAAAAACTCGCCGCCGGAGAAGAAATAAAAGGTAAACTTTAGTCGAGTTAGTTAATAGATGACAAAATGTGCTGGTAAGCTTCGATGGTTTTTCGGGCGATCGCCTCCCAGTTATAATATTTTTTAGCATAAGCTTGCCCGTTAAAGCCCCTGCGCTGCCTTTCCTGTGGTGCGAGGAGGGCTGATTCGATCGCGCGGGCGATCGCCCCTACCTCCAGAGGCACCACCCACCCAGCCTCCGCTTGCTGAATGTCATCCCAGATATAAACGCGATCGGAAATAACCACAGGTACACCCGCAGCCATCGCTTCTGCTACGGCAATACCAAAGTTTTCGTAATAAGAAGGCAACACAAATAAGTCAGCTTTTCTCAACATCTCAGCTTTTGAATCACCGCTAACAAAACCCGTTATTGTAGTAAATCTTTCTAAAATTGATTTTTTTATTTTGACTTTAATTTTGGCTTCGTAATCGGCATCTTGGGGATTAGAACCTGCTAAAATAAAGTTAAATTTTAGACCATCTTCTAAAATACTTTCCAGTGCCGGAATTAGCAATTCTAATCCTTTTTTAGGTTCGATTCGCGACATAAATAAGATGATTGGTATTTCCGAATCAGGCAATATTTCAGGGTAAGCATCTGCCGTCACCCCCAATGGAATTATCAAATCTTTTGGAACAGACATCTTGCCTGTGCTATCTAATAGTAAACAATCTTGTGGCACAGGCATCTTGCCTGTGCTATCCAAACCAAACCTTTCTGAAATTTTAGCTTCTTGTTTGCTAGTAAAATGAATTGCTGCCGCACCTGCTAAATTAGGTCGTTCTAAAAGTGTAGCATAAACCTGTTTTAAAAGCTTTTTCTTCTGCAAATCTGCGGGGTCAAGCATACCGCAGGGCCGGATAATATACGGTAACTTGTGCCCTCTGGCAATTGTCGCAGCGAAAGAAGTTACTGGCGAGAACAAAGCGTGAATGTGAGCGAGGTCAAATTGCCGCGCATTTTGATTTAACCACTGCAATAAACTCAGAGAAAACTTATATCTGCGAAACGGAGAACAGCGGAAATAAATAATCTCATAGCCGTTTTGTTTGATTGGTAGATTTAACGGCACATCTAAAGGATCTTGACCGATATCTCCGTTAGAATCTGTAGTTATAATTGTGACATCAATACCTTGGGAAGCGAGGGCGGCAGAAAGCCCCAATACCATTTGACTTGGGCCACCGTAGACGAGGGAAATTGAGGGGATAATTTGAAGGATTCGCATGATTAGCCCTTGGTCTTAATTGCGGTAGCTGGTTGTGTTATTATATAAAAAATTGCAAGATTTGCACTTTATACTAATTTAGGCGATCGGAGGCAAGTTATGCTGATTGGATTCAGCGTCGGCAACTACAAATCTTTTAAAGAAACTGTCACACTCAGCATGGTAGCTTCGTCAATTACGGAGGACGATCGAGAGCTTGACGAAAATAATGTATTTGAAATCAATCATAGATTAAAATTGCTAAAAAGTGCTGCTATTTATGGAGCAAATGCCAGCGGCAAAAGCAATCTTGTTGCTGCTGTTAACTTTATGAAGTGGTTTGTCCTCAACTCATCCAAAGAAACGCAAGTTTCAGAGGCGATCGATATTGAAGCATTCAGGCTAAGCACAGAGACAGAAAAAGAGCCATCATTCTTTGAAATAGTTTTCTTGCTAGAAGGCAAAAATTTTAGATATGGTTTTGAGATTAATTCTGAACAGGTTGTTGCTGAGTGGTTGTTTCAAAGTGATGAAGATTCAGAAACAATGCTTTTTGAACGGGATTTTGACAGCTTTATATTAGATGATTTCCCGGAAGGGCAAGGTATTAGCGATAAAACTAGAAACAATGCTTTATTTCTTTCTGTTGTCGCACAATTTAATGGTAAACTTTCTGGCAAAATCCTGCTGTGGTTCAGTAAAACTTTGCAATTGATATCAGGCTTGCAAGATAGGCAATACCGCAAGGAAACTTTAGAGTCTTTTGAGAACGATCGCCACAGGCATGATATTATTGAATTCATTAAAAAATTAGACTTGGGTATTGCTGATATCCAAATCACAAATCAACCTGTATTTATTATTTCCAATAATACAGCATTATATGGTAATTCCTACGGTAGTTTATATCCTATTTCTGAAAGCAAACCAGCCGTGAAAACAGTTCATCGGAAATATGATGCTGACGGTAAGCAGACTGCTATAGAAATATTCGATATTGAAAAGCATGAGTCTGAGGGAACAAACAAATTGTTTGCATTAGCAGGGCTGCTTCTCGATACTTTGAGGACAGGAAAGATTTTATTCATAGATGAACTTGATGCCCGACTACATCCGTTGATTACTCGTGAATTAATCTGCTTATTCAATTCTAACGAGACTAATCCCCACAACGCACAGCTTATATTCACGACACATGACACAAATCTGCTTAGCAGCAAGACTTTTCGCCGAGATCAAATATGGTTTACCGAGAAAGACAATAAGGGCGCTACTGATTTGTACTCTTTAGTAGAGTATAAAGTAGGAAAAGATGCCTCATTTGAACACGATTACATCATCGGAAAGTATGGTGCTATCCCTTTTGTTGGTAATTTCAAAGAACTTCTAGGTGAACTCTATGCCTAAAAAAAGTTCGTCCAGAAGAACTATTGATTACTCTAAAAGAAAAGTTAAAAATAGAAGATGGTTTTTAATCGTGTGCGAAGGTGAAAAAACAGAACCCAACTATTTTAGAAGTTTCGCGGTAGACACAAAGGTAATCAAGCTTGATATCAAGGGAGAAGGGAAAAACACGAGGAGTTTAGTAGAAAAAGCTATTGAGTTAAAAAATGACTCAGAATACGACGAAAGCGATCGATTTTGGTGTGTCTTCGATCGCGATATTAACGGTAAAAATTCTAACGACGCGCAAAATTTTAATGCAGCTATGACTCTTGCAAAAAATAACGGCATTAAAGTAGCGTACTCCAATGATGCTTTTGAACTTTGGTATTTACTACACTTCCATTTTTATAATACTGGAATTTCTCGCAAGGATTATCAAAATATGTTGACGAAGTTGCTCGGATACGAGTATCAGAAAAACAGTGAAACGATTTATGAGGAACTGAAAAACAAACAACAGGATGCGATTAAACACGCAAAACGGCTTTTAATGGAATACGATCGCCCTAATCCTGAAAGTGATAATCCTTCAACAACAGTGCATCTGCTAGTGGAAGAACTTAATAGTTTTATTCCTAAGAGTTGATGAATTTTGACACGATATACCTTAAATATACTTGGTATTAGCACAATTTGACTTCTTCCCATGAGTCTGTGTATCCCATACGCGAGATAAAATTTATCTGATCGGGCTAACCCAATGGTGTTGTGATACGATCGAGCAAGATTAATCATGCAGAATACCAAAAATGACTGTTCATTTTTAAGTAACTTTAGGAGTTGAATCAAAAATGGCTAAACAATCTCTCTCATTTATGCCGATCGCAATTTCGATGTTAGCCGCCATTAGTTATCCGACAACCAATGCAGCCGCTACCGCCGAAGTATCGCCATTACAGCCAACAGCATCAGCCATAACCGTCGCACAGAAGCCCACTCCCAGCGACACGAATAAAAAGCTTCCTGACGTGCCGGCAAAGCTACAAGTGCCTGCTGGTAATGCTTTAATCTCCGAAGTGTCAGCCAAAGGCGTGCAAATTTACGTGTGTCAACCCAAAACTGGCGATCGCACTCAATTTGAATGGACATTAAAAGCACCGGAAGCTGATTTATTTAATGCAAGTGGCGCATTAGTTGGCAAACATTACGGTGGCCCAACTTGGGAGTATACTAAAGACAAGAGTAAAGTCGTTGGCGAAGTAAAAGAACGTGTAGATTCGCCCGATCGCACTACGATTCCTTGGGTGCTACTAAGTGCCAAAAGCAATGAAGGTAACGGTTTATTTAGCAAAGTTACCTATATCCAGCGCGTCAATACTAAAGGTGGCAAAGCCCCAGCTACCGGATGCGATTCCTCAAAACAAAATAGCACTACCCGCGTGGATTACACAGCAGATTACTACTTCTTTGCTGCCAATAAGTAATACGCTTGTTAAAAGGTTTTGCGGCAAAAGAAGCGTTTGGTTTATTTGCACGAATCCTTGAATAACCCAGGTGCGTCGCTATGAGATTGTTGATATGTAGTTAGGAATTTTTCATGGCGACACACCCTACGACTTCTATCTTCTGCTACAAAAGTTGTTTGTAAAAATCTAATAACTGCTCAGCTAAGGCTTGATTTGTATAACTTGTCATAACTTTATGATAACCCCGATCGCCCAAATCAACAGCAAAATCCCGCGCTTCCATCAATTGCTGCAAACAATCGCGCAAAATCCCTGCATTTCCCTCTGGGAAGACTAACCCCGCATCGCCGATAACGTGGGGAATTTCGCCGCAATCGGAACCGATAACCGGGATTTTACAAGCCATCGCTTCAATTAAAACATGACCGAATTGTTCTTTCCAGCCCACGGTAGTCAAAGTTTTGAATTTATAGCTGGTTTGCGAGGGCAATACCAAACAGTTCATTAAGTTAATGTAAGGTGGAATTTCTTCATGGGAAACGCTTTCTACCCAGATTATTCGATCGCTGATGCCCCATTCTCTACATTTTTCTTCCAAGTGCGATCGCAATTTTCCTTGTCCTACTAACAACCACTTCCAAGAAAGTTGTTTCAATCCTGCTAATGCTTCAGCTAAAGTTAGCAGTCCTTTTTCTTCGACAAATCGCCCTACAAATCCTACCACAAAATCTGTTGGTTTAATGCCAAATTTTCTAGATAACTCAATATCTTTAGCAGCAGGCACAAACAATTTTTCATCTACTCCAAGTTGGGGCATTACTGCCATTGCACCTGTGTAGCCCCGCTGGTGCAAAATTTTAGAGCCATCTAAATTGCCGGCAATAATTCCGTCGGTATTCTGAAGATTGCAATTTTCTAATAGGGAAATAGGCCATTTCAATTCATAGGATAGATTCCACCAGGTAAATAATATATTTTTGGCTTGGAGTTTGAGTAATTTATTGAGTATAATTAATTGGCTGTAGGCTAGGGATTTTGAACCTTGTTCGACTTGGATAATCTGCGGTTTGAATTCGTGTAAAAGTCTAATTATATCTGTACCAAATGTTAGCAAGCCTTGATTGTTTTGACTAAAATTGGAGATGGGAACTATTTTAAATGAGTCTTCTTGATAAAATTCGGTTTCGATGATTTTATTTTGTACGCCTCCGGGTTTCCAGCGTCGTGGCACTACAATTGTTACTTCAATATCGGGTTCTAGGTTGGCTAATATTTTGAATTTTTCCCGATTTATGTCAACTATATAGGTGTGGCTGGCAACGAGGATTCTCATTTATTGGGAATGGGGAATGGGGCATTGGGAATGGGGCATTGGGAATGGGGCATTGGGCATCGGGCATCGGGCATTGCGAATTAATTCATAAATTATTTAGGGTTGATTTTGTCTTGATTTGTGTAAATTTGTCCGTCATTCCAGAGCGATTTGATGAGTGTTATGAGGGCACTGATAAAACCGAGGATATAAAAAGCAAATCTAGTGATAATTTTTAGGGGCGATCGGCTTTTATGACAAGGTGGATGCCCCAAAACGTGGCAGTCAAAGAGTTTGGCAAAAAATCGCAGGCATTGAAAGACGGTTAAATTTTTCAATCCCATCAGGAAGTGGTTGTGATAAAATGTGGTTTGATATTCGATCGATCGCGTGCTGACATCGTGACATCCGCCGCTTTCTTCCCCCAAGTGAACTAAACAAGCACTGGGATCGTACCAAATTTTCATGCCAGTCGATCGCAATCTCAAACAAAAATCCGACTCCTCCCGCACCGCACTCCCTACAAACCGCTCGTCAAACGTCAAATCCCACTCGGCAAAAACCTGACGGCGAAACGACATATTGCAGCCTCTAGCCGAGAGTACCTGCTGCGGTTTGACTGTATGCACCAAATCGATAAAATACCAAGCAATGCCCGGATCCATGGCTTCTGGGGGCAAAAAGTCGATCGCCAAATCGCCTCCAGAATTACCCAGTTTCATTCTGTCAAAAACCCTGCCCGCCACACATCCCACATCCGGTTTTGCTAAATAATTATCAGCATGAGCGGCTAAAAAACCATCCGGCAATTGTACATCATCATCAATAAATAAAATAATCTCTCCCACAGCGCGCCGCACAGCATAATTTCGAGCTCCCGGTAAACTCGCCCAATCTACCGGAAACCACCGAATTTTCCCCGCAGTTGCCAATTCCTCTAAATAAACTTGAGTTTCCGATTCGTGAGTGCGAGTTTGATCGATTACCAGCACTTCAAAATTCGGGTAATTTTGCCGAATCGCGTCAGCCAATGTCTCTCGCAGGGGTTGCTCGCGGTTGTAGGTAGGTATCACAACAGAAATCATCATTCGCAGTTGCCACTTTAATTATTTCTCTAAACGCCAAAGCCACACATCGCCCGGTGGGTAAATTGGTGTAATTTTATATTTTTGCACTTGTTCTAATTCAAATCGCAATAGCTCGGTGCTTCTGTAGAGAAATACATCGCTAAAACCATCAGGAATTTTAACTTGCTCGGGTTTCACTGCTAGCAAAAGCTCTACTTGCGGCTTCAGCAAATAGCTGACAGACAGTATTTTTCCGGTGAGGTTGTTGCCTCCGTGACAAATCACTAAAGGTTTTTGGGCTTGATTGACAATCGCCGCTACTGCGGGATTGTATTTAGTGCTAGAAGGATACTTGTTCCACCAAAGTTGTGACTGTGAGCTGACGGCACAAGAAACTATTTCACTCGATATTATGGCTATTAAACCGAGCTGCCAGAGTTTTTGTTGTCGGGGATTGTGGGCGGTGGCAATTTTAGCGGTAAACAGGTAGGCAACAGCTAGCTGGATTCCTAAAATATAGGGAACTAGATAGCGATCGGCAACGCCTCCCACTGCTATCAATACTATCGCTGTAATTCCGATCGCTGTCAAGACCAACAGCCAAACTCGTTTGGGAGTTGAGTAGCAAAGCAAGTAGATTGAATGTGCGATCGCTAATATTAATATAACTGCTACAATCAGTCTGATTGAATCAGTAGTATTGCTCGAACCTAATTTGATGATTCCACCCGCCCAATGGGTGTCAATAAAAGTTCTACAGGTGATAATAATCAAAGGTTTAAGTGAAGATAGGGCCGAAAGATAAAGATGGGGCAAACCTACTGTTGCAGCGATTCTGGGCGAGTTATCAACTAATACGAAAATCCAAGGAGCGAAAATGAGTGTTGCTGCCGCTGAAGCTAGTAAATAAGCAATTAATGTTTGGCGAACACGCCAATTTTCAGTTATAATTACGTAGATACCGTGGGCTAATATTACTATAAAAAATAATAAACTACAATACAGTCCTACAGTTAGGGCGATCGCATAAATCAACCAAACGCCTTTGCTCAATTTCGATGTAGATTTAAATGTAGATTTAAATGTAGATTTAAATGTGGCGGTAGATTTTTGTAGGGCGATCCTCTTCGTTGGCGCAGCCCCCGTAGGGGCGGGCTTCGCTAACGCCCGCAGCAGAATGGCATTCGACAGCAAGACGAGGACAGCAAACATCATATACGGCCTCGCCTCTTGCGCGTACAAGACGTGAAAAGGCGACACAGCCATGATTGTCACAGCCATCCATCCCGCACGCGCCGAGCGAAATAATTCCCAGCACAGCCAATAAACGCTCGGAAAAATCAACAAACTCATCCAAGCTGAAAGACTTCTGACAGTTGCCACTTCCGGGCCGAACCACTGCACCCAAAATCGGGCTAAAATAAAATATAGCGGCGGTAGTTGAGGTTCTTCTGTAGCTAAACCTTTAACTGTATCCAACCAACTTTTTTCAGGATTTATCTGCTGGTATTTCCGCTGCAAATCTTGAACGCTAATTGTTTTTCCTTGAAAATCTTGCTGTACCATTTCCGTCCAGGTGTAGCCAGAAATTCGCAGCGAGGTGATAGATTCGTCGAAGGAGTAGACTTTGCGATCGAGGTTTGTAAATCTAAAAAATATCCCCGTTATTAATATGACGACAATTAAAATTTTTAACCAAGTTTGGTGTAACCGCCCATTTTTAATTGATTTGCTGTTCATAAAATCAGAAATGGGGAATTGAAGAAAGAAGAAGTTAGTTGTTTAGTCTATAAGTAATAAGGATGAGGGAATAAGCATGAGAAAGTGGTTTCAATATCCCCTATATTTTACTAGAGGATTCTTGCCATTGGTGTCAACTCAATCTCAAGCTTAGTCTTAGCCTAATGTCGATCGCCGAGAGCTAGATCCCCCCTAACCCTCCGTAGGTACGTTGTTGGGCTTTAGCCCTCTTTAGATATACGCCTAAAGAGGGCTAAAGCCCAACAACGTACCTAGAGAGATACACAGGATTTCAGACTCAAGTTGACACTTCCCTCTTCCTTCTTCCTTCTTCCAACTGTCAACTGTCAACTGTCAACTGTCAACTGTCAACTGTTAGATAGCGATGTGTTGCTGAACGGCTAAGACTAAATTTTCAGTCCAGAAGTTAGCTAAGTCGGCGCTGGCAGCTTCTACCATAACTCTGATTAGCGGTTCAGTGCCAGAAGCGCGAACCAAAATCCGTCCCTGTTCTCCCATTGCGGTTTTAGCGCGATCGATCGCCTTTTGCATGGGTTCGCACTCGTGCCATCTTAAGCGTTTTTCGCGATCGTCCACCCGCACATTTACCAACAACTGCGGATATGTTTGGAAACTGTCACTTACCAATTGTGACAAAGATTCCCCTGACTCACGCACCAGCGAAGCTATATGCAAAGCTGTCAACAAACCATCGCCACTAATACCGAAATGCGGACAAAGAATGTGCCCCGACTGTTCGCCGCCCAACATCGCACCCGTGCGCTGCATTTCAGCGTGAACGTGCTGATCTCCGACGTTTGTTCTAGTTAGTTTGCCCCCCAATTCTTCCCAAGCTCGCTCGAAGCCCAGGTTAGCCATTACAGTAGAAATAATTAAATTATCCGGTAACTGTTCGGAGGCGCGCAATTGCTGGCCCCACAGATAAAGAATGTAATCGCCGTCAATCGATCGCCCTTTGTTGTCAACACCCAAAACTCGATCGGCATCACCGTCAAAAGCAAATCCCAAATCAGCCTGGTGTTCCAAAACCGCCGCTTGCAAACTGTCGAGATGAGTCGAACCGCAGTTAACATTAATGCGAGATCCATCAGGAGAATTGTGCAAACAGATCACATCCGCCCCCATTTGCTCAAACACCGCCGGCGCCAAACCAGCAGCAGCCCCCCAAGCCAAATCCAAAACCACCCGCATTCCCCGCAAATTCATCTGTTGCAGCGAATCTGAGAGAGAATCAGCATAATCTTTAATCAACTCCGGGCGGTGGTAGTGATGCCCCAAAGCCAAGCTAGCAACCGCAACCTTAGCCCCTCGGATTCCCGCTTCGATTTGTTCCTGCAAATGCTGAGACAGCTTTGACCCGTTGGGGCCGAAAAACTTAATCCCATTGTCTTCTGGGGGATTGTGGCTAGCCGAAATCATCACTCCGCCCACAGACTGCGAAATGCTTGCCAGATAAGCAACGCAGGGAGTGGGACACAAGCCCAAATTCCACACTTCCAAACCGGCGGCTGTCAAACCAGCCGACAGTGACATTGCCAGCATATCGCTGGAATTTCTGCTGTCTTGTCCCAAAATCACAGGGCCCTGGTTGGGGGCATTTTGGCGTAGAACTTGCCCAGCCCAGAATCCAACTTGCAGCGCTAGGGGTGCAGTCAGCAATTCTCCAACTTTCCCGCGAATTCCGTCGGTGCCGAAAAGTTTTGTATTTGGTAGGGAGAGGGTATTTCCCAGCAAAATCGTATCGCGTTTGACTGGTTGTACCGAGTTAGTAGCCGAAAACTCGCTGCCGCGATGGCGCGAAGGTGTCTGAACCATATTCACTCCTTTAGGAATATTCACACTCACACTTTGCAGTTCATGTTACAACTGAAAGATCTTTTTTTCAGCGTAAAGTTAATTTATTTCGAGGATTTCTCAGGAAACTTGCTTTGACAAGCTACGGAGCAAGTTTAACTTCTTCAGAAAAATTTGTATGGTATCTAAGGGAAAAACTTTTATGGGGCGCGCCAAGAGGATCGTGGCGATCGCTCTTGGGGACGCTTCCACACGGATTTGAGACGATCCTGATGCCCTTTGAGTCTGTCAATCGATTTTAGATTTTAGATTTTAGATTTTAGATTTTAGAGGCGACCCCACGGATAAATTCGGGGGAAGAGAGGATTTTCGATTTTCGATTTGGGAAGGTTAATGCTGTGTTGCCATATACTTTTTGGCGGCAAATTTCTAGGCCGGGTATCGGTTGGGTCGATCGCTCCGGGCTGTGTTCGATCGCGATTTCGCCATCAGGTGCTAGCATTTCTTGGCTGGCGATCGCGTTCAACACAGGTTCGTACAAGTCGCTGGCGTAGGGCGGATCGAAATAAATGCGATCGAATTGCTGTGGTGATAGTGAGGCTAATTTGGCGATCGCATTTCCCCGCAGAATTTGGAACGTTTGCGAAGAGTCTGCTACTTGCTCCCAATTTTCGCGGATAATCGCACAAGCATTTGCCGACTGTTCGATGCCGGTGACACTCAAAGCCCCGCGACACAAGGCTTCTGCACCCATCGAACCGCTGCCGGTACAGATATCGAGCCATTTGCAATCTGCGATCGACCCTTGCCAAATATTAAATAAAGCCTCTCTCACTCGCGCCAGAGTCGGGCGAGTTGCCAGTCCCGGCAGAGTTTTTATTTGGCGGTTTCCGTAGATTCTGATACTCATAAGAAGAAGGAAGAAGGAAGAAGGAAGAAGGAAGAAGGAAGAAGGAAGAAGGAATAAAGTATTTGTAGGGTGCGTAGCCATTAAAACTCCCTAAATTCAATGAACAATCTCATAGCGACGCACCTTACACTTCGGGCTAGTGGAAACAAACTACCAACTCGGTTAGTACCACTAATTTTTATAAATTATATTATAATTTGACCAAAAATGGAATTTGGAGCCGACAAAGCAGCTCCATTCTTTTGGAAAAATCGTATCATTTAAAACCCAGACTTAACAGTATTTTCTGCTTGATTAGATTCAGGTACTGGTGTCTGGGCTTGTTTGACACATAATACAGCATTGCTGACTACCAGTGATACTAACACCACTTTAACAGGAAACGAAACAGGAGGAGTATTCATAAATTTATAATTGGTAATTAGTAATTAGTAATTGGGAATTGGGAATTGGTAATTGGGAATTAGTAATTAGTAATTGGGAATTGGGAATTGGGAATTGGGAATTGGGAATTGGGAATTGGGAATTGGGAATTGGGAATTGGGAATTAGTAATTAGTAATTGGGAATTGGGAATTGGGAATTGGGAATTGGGAATTAGTAATTAGTAATTGGGAATTGGTAATTGGTAATTGGGAATTGGGAATTGGGAATTGGGAATTGGGAATTGGGAATTGGGAATTGGGAATTGGGAATTGGGAATTGGGAATTAGTAATTAGTAATTGGTAATTGGTAATTGATTCCGAAGTTTGGGCAACCACCGGGGATTGCCCTAGGGAATAACAACTATCAAAAGTTGTTGATAATCATCGGTTGGGTTTGTCGCGCCGGAGGAGATGCCGGTACAGGAGCAGGATAAGGTTGTGGATAAACCGGATAACCTGGTTGCGGATATCCAGGTGCAGGTGGATATGTTGGTTGTTGATAAATTGGCTGTTGATTGGGTTGTCCGGGATATTGAGGTACAACATTAGGTTGTCCGGGATATTGAGGTGCAGCATTTCCGGGAAAACTTTCAGGAGAACCAGCAGTTCCTTGGGGAAATTGCTGTTGATTTTCTGGGAGATTTTGAGGATAAGATGGAATTCCCAAGATGCCTTCAACAGCGCGGCGGAGAATTGGTCTCAGGGGAATTGCTAAACTCATTTCGGCGCTTGAACCGATCGCCATTACAGACAGCGTTCCGACAATAGCTAGTTTTCCGAATCCTTTTTGCAGTTGGTGTTGAAAAATCATGGTTTGTCTTCCTTGTCAAGTGATTTTAGATTTTGGATTTTAGATTTTAGATTGAATTCATAGATGAGTATGGGTATTCAACTAAAATCTAAAAGTTAAAGCGTTGGTGAATAGATAGATGCAGCCGAGAACTAAGGCATGGGGCGAGAATTGGGTGCGTTGCCGTATTGATTCCGGTTTTTTTGTTTGTGGTTGTTTGTGGCTGCTTGCTTAACTGTTGATACTTTCCCACAAGCCAAAAGCAAGGGCTACGGAAGAATCGGGAGTTAAGCAAGGAGTTAAGAATCTCGATAAATACCGAAACTTAGGATTTATTTCATCGCACCCAAAACGAGACATCGCGGCGGCCGTTAACAGAAGTTCCAAACTGGGTAACGTTGACATTGTTGCAGTTGAATTCCCCGAACAAACCGCGATTTCCTTGGTTGCTACCTCGAACGGCGATTGTCCCGTTACCGTTAACTCTTTCAACTACTCCAATGTGTCCGTGAGTGCGATCGGCACCGGGGAATGAAGACTGCATAACAACGACTGCACCGGGTTGAGGCCCAACTTGACGGAAGCCGTTACGTTGCAACACTGAACCGTAATCTTTGGCACTCCAAACATAGGGAGGACGCAGTTGAAAACGATTGTTTGCGTAGTGTACGCACTGGCAAAATTGCGCGGCTGCGGCTGGTTTGATATTGGATAAACTCGCAGTTACGACTGTGCTGGCGGCGGCGAAAGCAGTTAACAAAGCTAGGGAGATTTTGGAGGAAGAAGTAAATAATTTCATGGTTGATTCCTTGTTTGTTTGCGGTTGTTTGCTTAACTGTTGATACTTTCGCAGAAGCGCCAAAGGATTTCTCGCCAGAAACGGGACTTAAACAAGGAGTTAAGGATGGGTCGAAATATTTTTGTCAAGCCTTTGCTCGGAAAGGGTTTCAGGCGTTATAAAATTTAAAGAGGGCGAGAAAGTTAACTCCGGCTTCTCCTGAGTCGATCGCAAATTCCGATTAATTCCGGCGTACACCCCATCTCTCGCGAGGTTTTCCCTCGCCAACCGCCGTCTCAAGCGGAGTGCGCGTGCTAACAGAGAGCCCGATTTAAAATCTAAAATCTAAAATCTAAAATCTAAAATCCAAATGAATGTACCCAAAGCAAGGCGCGATCGCGGCAGAATACTTACAGACAAAGGATGGAAGAAAATCTGGGACGCGATTTATCTCAAATTTACCGATCGCCCCAGCTTGCAAACCATCTCTGAACAAACCGATCCTGGACTTAATCGAAATTCTCCGTCTTTCGTCTCGACGGATACGGTGTCTAATATATTGAACCGGCGAGCCCCCGCTGACACAGCCAAAATGGAGAGTTTGTTTGCGAGTTTTGGACTGCGACTCGAATCTGACGATCGCACTTCCGGGGATATTTCCGGTAATCTCGCGCCCGCGCCCACTCCTCAAACCCGGCAAAATTGCAGCGAATTGCCGGATATTTCGGGGTTTTTCGGTCGCCGGGAAGAACTGGGTTTCTTGAAAAACTGGATTTCGGGCGATCGCTGTCGGTTAGTTGCGATCTTCGGGATGGGCGGAATTGGTAAAACTGCACTTTGCGCGCAATTAGCCAAGCAAATTCAAAACGAGTTTGATTTTGTCATCTGGCGGAGTTTGTCGAATCAGCCGAGTTGTCAAGATTTGGCGGCTGGCTTAATTCAATTTATCTGCGACTGTCAGGGCAAAAAATTGCCAGAAAACCTCAGTGACGGCATTTCCGTTCTGATTGAATATTTGCAAGCGCACCGCTGTTTAATCGTGCTTGACGGCGTGGAAACGATCTTAGATACGGGCGGTTTTGCTGGCAAATATCGATCGGGCTACGAAGATTACGAAAGGCTGTTCAGACAAATAGGAGAATCCAACCATCAAAGCTGTTTATTGCTTACCAGTTCGGAAAAATCTAGAGACATAGCTATGTTGGAAGGTCAAACTCGTCCCGTTCGATCTTATAAACTCACAGGTTTAGACAATATGGCCGCGCGGGAAATTCTGACAGAAAGAGGCTTAATTCAAGAAAAACAATGGGACGAATTAATTGACTGTTATGCCGCTCATCCTTTAGCCCTGAGGATTGTTTCAGCAATGATTTTAGAGTTATTTAATGGTAAAAGTTCAGAGTTTATCAGAGAAAATACCGTATTTTTAGGTCAAATTAACCATATTTTATCGCAGCAATTTCAGCGACTTTCGGTATTAGAAAAAGATGTAATCAAGCAGTTGGCTACGGCGGGAGCACCAATGGATCTAGCTCAATTGCGCGGCGGACTTTCTGAACCGGTTAAAACATCGAATTTGATGGAAGCGCTGGAATCTCTGGGATGGCGATCGCTAATTGAGAAAATCACAGTCAGCGGCAATGTCGCTTTCACGTTACAGCCGGTGGTGAGGAAATATGCGATCGAGCGATAGGTATTAGCTGGTACGATATGCTGCGAGATCGTAATTTTAGGATTGGGATAGCGATCGCAAATCATTAAGGATTGCTATACACCTTTTGAAAAAAAAGCAGGTACGTAGTTGCGCTTAAGCGCTCTTTCGGCAAATATTAAAATTAATTGAGGTATGAGGTATGTAGTTGCGCTTCAGCGCTCTTCCGGCAAATATTAAAATTAATTGAGGTATGAGGTATGTAGTT
>RDXX01000121.1 GCA_004292955.1 Oscillatoriales cyanobacterium
ATTCCTGTAGTTTTAGGACTGTGGACTAAAATTACTAACGTAGATGTCTAACATTGACTACTTTTGGGTAGCTTTGTCCATGTTTTTACGAGCGGTTTCAACAACTCATCACCAAAGGCGCAGATCAACTTAGATTATGTAGTCTATGATACTGAATTTTCTTGGGTTCTGTGTCCTATTGTAGCAAAAATTTACAATCTAGATCGAAAAATCGGGTCAAAGCTGAAAAGACCGATCGACTATTTGGGCGATCGACAGCGATCGATTACCATAGCAAAAAACATCTAATTCACAGCAACCGCCAAGACGGTTATGAGGTTCCCTCTTCCTTATTGCCTCTTCCTTATTCCTTCCATCCTTTACATCCTTTACATCCGTTTCACAATCCGTTGCCGAACTTCCTTCTTGCTTCGGTCAACTGTCAACTGTCAACTGTCAACTGTCAACTGTCAACATGAACCCAACCGAAAAATCTCACTGGAAAACCCTAGATAGATTTGTAGAAATCAACTCTCATTGGGTAAAACTAATTGGCGAACATCTCGAAACAACCGAAGGACAAATAGTCGAATATTGGCGAGTAGAAAGAGCAGATTCCGTTGTAATTTTAACAATTCAAGCTGACAAATTGCTGTTGCCCTCACCGATGTATCGCGCCGGCGTAGCAGCAGCAACCCTCGACTTTCCAGGCGGTCGCGTACCAGAAGCCACAACACCAGCAGCCGCAGTTCCAGCTATAATCAAAAAAGAACTAGGCGTGACAGAAAGTGCGATCGCCCGCATCCAACCAATCAACACCACAGGCTGGGAAATCAACAGTTCATTCTCCAATCAAAAACTCTACGGTTTTGTAGCAGAATTGCACCCCACAGCCACAGTAAACCCCGAACTCATCGGTGCTGCATATCCTGTCACCCCCGATGGAATTCGCGACTTGCTCAAAAAATTAACTTGCCTCCAATGTCGAGCATTGTTGCTAGAATGGCAAAACCAAGATGATTTTAGATTTAGGATTTAGGATTTAGGATTTAGGGGATGCTCCCGCGACACTAGCCGATTAACGATTTCTTAAAACCAACATCACCGAAACTAATGATACCTGTCAATAATCATGAAGTTGCTGTCGAATGCCTCGACGTTACATATCGGCTCAACCGCAGACATTTAGTAGACAAACTCAATTTCAAAGTGCTGCAAGGAGAAGTATTAGTATTGCTGGGACGCAGCGGTAGCGGCAAAACTACTACCATGAAATTGATTAACAATTTACTGACACCAAGCAGCGGCGAAGTGCTTGTTATGGGAAAACCGACAACTCAGTGGGATTCAATTCAACTGCGGCGAAAAATTGGCTACGTAATTCAAGAAATCGGTTTGTTTCCCCATTTTACCGTCGAGCAAAACGTTGGTTTAGTGCCGAAATTGGAAGGCTGGGAGGACGATCGCATAAAATATCGCGTCCACCAACTGTTAGAATTACTGAATCTCGACCCCCAGCACTTCGCCAAACGCTATCCCCATCAGTTATCCGGCGGACAGCGGCAGCGTGTAGGCGTCGCCAGAGCACTTGCAGCAGACCCTCCGCTGCTATTAATGGACGAACCGTTTGGTGCTTTAGACCCCATTACTCGCTTGGAATTGCAGCGGGAATTCCGTCAATTACAGCAGCAACTAGGGAAAACTGTGATTTTTGTGACTCACGGAATTCAAGAAGCTTTTTTTTTAGCCTCTAAAATTGGTTTGATGCAAGATGGGCGATTGGTTGAATTTGCCGCGCCGGATCAATTTATTAAATCTCAGCATCCAGAAGCTCGCGCCTTTTTGGAATCTTTTTAATTAGCTAAATTGGAATGCTGTTAGCAATCATGAATTACGCAATGATTAATTTTATTAACCGCTATGGTGCTGAGATGGTTCAGAGGTCGATGGAACACTTGTATTTAGTAATAGTCGCGATTGTTATATCTACGATTGTGGGAATTCCTCTGGGGATTTTAGTTACTAGAAAACCCAAATTGAAAAAGCCGATTTTGGGATTTGCGAATATTATGCAAACAATTCCTAGTTTAGCTTTGTTTGGCTTGTTAATTCCGGTGCCGGTATTGGGTGGAATAGGCGATCGCACGGCAATCATCGCCCTGACACTCTATTCCCTACTGCCGATTATCCGCAACACTTACACGGGCATTGTCGGCGTCGATCGGGCGATTGTGATGGCCGGGACAGGCATGGGAATGACGGATATGCAACTGTTGTGGCAAGTGGAACTTCCCCTGGCGCTGGGCGTGATTCTGGCGGGCGTGCGAGTGGCTGCGGTAATTGCGATCGGGCTAGCAACTATTGCGGCGGCAATTGGTGCAGGTGGCTTGGGAGTCTTTATTTTTCGGGGCGTTGCTACAGTCAACAATCAGTTACTTTTGGCTGGGGCAATTCCGGCGGCTTTGATGGCCTTAGCTGCGGATTTTGGGCTGGGTTTCGTGGAAGCGCGTCTCTCGAAAAGTACATTGAAAGGTGTTAAAGATGACTGAATTTGTGATTGCTGAAATCGTGCACTATCTTAAGGTATGTAGTTGCGCTTCAGCGCTCCGATCTTATATATATTAAGAGAGCGCTGAAGCGCAACAACGTACCTTAAGAGCGCTGAAGCGCAACTACGTACCATGTTTAAGCCGATCGCACTTCCTCTGCTAAATTCATCTCAGGTTCAGCCTTTAAAAGCGGCAAACTCACCCTAAAAATAGATCCCTGATTCTCGCCCGCACTCTCCGCAGCAATTGTCCCGCCGTGTGCTTCCACTAAATGGCGGACGATCGCCAATCCCAATCCCAGCCCGCCATATTTGCGCGTCAGAGACACATCTTCCTGGTAGAAAGAATCAAAAATAGATAGCAAAAAGTCAGGGTGGATGCCTTTACCAGTATCGCTGACGGCAATCAGCGCCCGATCCTCTGCGCGGGATCCGCTAACGCCCGATCGCTCCAGCCGAATCTCCACTCTGCCACCGTTAGGAGTAAACTTAATCGCATTAGAAAGCAAGTTCCAGACAATCTGCTGGAGTCGTACCGCATCGCCAGACACCAGCCCCAGATCCGGCACCATCGCATGAATCTCGATCGACTTCGCAGCGGCTGCCGTTTTCACAGTATCGATCGCAGATTCGACAGCCAAACTCAAATTCACCGGGGTGGGATTCAAGCTCAGTTTGCCGTGCATAATCCCCGCAATATCGAGCAAATCATCAATCAACTGAGTCTGCAATCTGGCATTGCGCTCGATCGTGTCTAAAGCTTTAGCAGTTTGAGCCGCATTCAAGGCTTGACTTTGCAGCAGTTGCGCCCACCCCAGGATCGGATTCAAGGGCGATCGCAATTCGTGAGAAAGCACAGCCAAAAATTCATCCTTAGCGCGGTTAGCTTTTTCCGCTGCTGCGCGCAGAGCTTTTTCCTGCTGCAAAATACTGTCGCGCTGCTGTTCCAAGCATTTTTGGTCTTCAATATCAGTTGCCGTACCAAACCATTTGACAACTCGATCCGATTCATTCTTGACGGGAATAGCTTGGTGCAAAAACCATCGATACACGCCGTCGCAGCGGCGCAATCGACCTTCGGCTTGATAAGGGCTGCCGTCTTGTTGAGCAGACATCCAACGATCGCCCATGGTAGAGACATCATCAGGATGGACAACTGCCGGCCAACCTTCAGCTTGAGCTCGTGCTACCGTCAACCCCGTAAAATCTAACCAGCGTTGGTTGACATCTAGCAATACTCCCTCAACGTTTGCTGTCCATACCAATTGTGGGATTGATTCCGTTAAATATCGATAGCGTTCTTCGCTTTGACGGATCTCTTTCTCAGCTTGTTTGCGATCGGTAATGTCGATCAGCGTTCCCACATAGCCAGTCACCGTTCCGTTACAGTCTAGGTAGGGCAGCGACTGGGTGTAGTACCAGGTAATGCTGCCGTCTGGCTGGACGTGCCTGCCTTCGTTCTGGTAAATTCCTCTGGGCTCGGGTTTTTGACACCACTCCAGCCATTCCCGTCTGAGACGATCGCATTCGTCGGGATGCAAAGTTTGCACCCATCCCATCCCCAAGGCCTCTTCTACCGATCGGCCTGTCATTTCGCCCCAACGGCGGTTGACATAGAGACAGTTATTGTCAATATCAAACCGGAAAATGGCTGTTGGAGAGGCTTCTGCCAGAGTCGCAAACTGGCGCTCGCTTTCCTGCAAAGCGATTTCTGCTTGTTTGCGATCGGTAATATCCTCAGCAATCCCTGTGAACCGATAAATTTTTCCTGTCTCATCTTTGAGCGGAAAACAGCGGTCTCTCACCCAGCGTACAGTGCGATCGGGCAAAACAATCCGGTACTCTTCATCGAACTTTCCTTCAACAGCTTTCTGCTCAAACGCTCGGGCGTTCGATTCGCGGTGTTCCGGATGCACTAAATCCTGCCAAACCCGAGAGTCATCATACAAAGATTGGGGATTCAAGCCCCACAGCCGTTCGTAGGCAGGACTGACATAAAGCACTCGCCCCGAAGGGTAATCGGAAATCCAGAACACAGCATCGATGCTTTCTGCTAACTGGCGGAAGCGTTCTTCGCTTTCCCGTAAAATTGCTTCGGTGCGCTTCCGCTCTTGCAGTTCGTGTTGTGCTTGCTGATAAAGCTCAGCCTGCCGAATGGCAATGCTCACCTGCTGAGCCAACTGCTGAAGCAAATCAATTTCTAAGGGTTGCCACAGGCGCGGGGCGCCACAGTGATGGACAATCAGCAGTCCCCAGCACTGGTTTTCGTGCAGGATCGGTACGACTAGATTTGCCCTGATTTGAAATTGAGTCAGCAGTTCGATGTGACAAGGGTCGATCGAGCCATCATGAATATCTGTTTTTGCCGTCACCAATCCTTGACGGTAGGGTTCGAGATAACTGCTTGCCAAACAGGGATCGTAGATTTGGGAAGCTAGGATCGATCGCCAGTCTGGCCCCACAGATTCTGCTACCACAGTCCCGCCGCCATCTGAGTGCAAACGAAATACGATCGCCCGATCCGTGTCGAGAAACTGTCGCACTTCCTCTACGGTTGTTTGCAAAACGCGCTCTAAATCCAGCGATTGGTGAACTTGCTGGGCAATTAGGGCGATCGCCCGCTCTCGCTGCACTTGTTGCAGGCGTTCTGCTTCTGCCTGTTTAGACTGAGTGAGGTCTACTACTGTACCCAGGAGCCGCAGCGGTTTGCCAGCCCAGTCATAGTAAAGTTGCCCTTTAGCGCCTACCCAATGCAGCGAGTCATCGGCCCAGACAGCGCGAAATTCAACTTCATAGCTAATCCCTGTCTCAAGGGTAGTGGTTATAGCCTCGCCAATTATCTCGCGGTCTTCGGGATGTACGAGTTCGATAAAATCTTCATAACTTGCCGGATAAGTTCCCAGCGGTAGACCAAAAATCGGCCCTACCAGATTAGACCACACCACACAATTGTTAGGAATCTGCCATTCCCAAGTACCCATCCCAGCGGCTTTCAATGCTAAGTGCAAGCGTTCTTCGTTTTGTTGCAGCTTGGCGTGTAATTGCGCTTTGTCGATCGTCCCCTTCACCGCCATCCGCAAACTCTCCGGTGCGATTTGTTCTTTGATGAGATAGTCTTGGGCGCCGGCTTTGATGGCTTCGACTGCGATCGTCTCGTTCCCAACTCCGACCACAATTACAGGCAAATATCGCTGCGATACTATTTTGCTTCGCAGTTGGGCGATAAATTGCAAACCGTCCATATCTGGCAGCCGATTATCGAGCAACACCAGATCCGGCTGGTGTTGTTCCCACAGCGCCAAGCCTTCTTGCCCTAACGGCGCTGCGATTATTTTGTATTGGTACTCGCGATCGCGCAGCAGATACTGTCGGTACTTATGACAGTCTTCCGGGCTGCGATCGACAATCAAGACGGTGCGCTGGATCTGACTCATTGCAAACCTTCCTTGCAAGCGCGATCGATCTTCATGGCAATTTCACAGCACCCATCGTGTAAAGCCTGGATGCTTCCCTTCAATTGACGAACATTCATCGGAGCGATCGTACAGCTATTTGTAACAGATACTGGCAAAACATCAGCCAAACGCAGAAAGTCTATTTTTTGTACAGGCTTAAAAAGCACATCATGGCTACCCATACAACAATACCAATACATTCTATCTACTTGCAACAAATTATAGGTGCATAAAGTTTAAACCGTCAGCGTTGTGATTTTCTGCAAACCATCCGCGTTCGGAGGATTCGCCATCAGATTGCGGATTTCATTTGAGCGTGCAATGTATTCTCGATCGCTTAAAACAGCTTCACTCCCCTCCAGAGAAATAGGACTTGCCAAATCAATCCAAGAACGACAACCGCCGTATTCAGAAATGTACTGAATTTCGGCTGTTTCTGCGAGGCGATAAGCCCGCAGCAATAAAATATAAATTGGCTGATTTTGTTTCCATTTCAGGCGGTCGTCGACAAATTTTTCATTCCAAATATGGTAGGGAAATAGCGCATTAATTGCTGGTTCCCAAGCCACCAAAAAAACATCAGTAATCTCAGCCCAACTGCCAATTCTAATAGTTTCCGGATGCCAACCAGATTCTACAGTTTTTACTTGACTTGCAAAATCTGGCTTTAATAAATCAGGTTGTTGGTGTTCAAAAGTTGGATACAGTAAAACTTGCTTGTCACTGACATTAAACTGTCCCGCTTGTTCGCGAATACCACCTTTTCGCAACAGCACAATCGTTCTGCCACCTTCCAAAGCATTAACAGCTACATTCCATTCTTTCAGCGCGCGAGTAGTTGATTTCATAGGATTTATTTGGGTTTTAACAATAGTAACAAAATCGCTGATTCAAAGCTACTCTACCTACTTTTTTCTGTTAAAATTAGATAGATTGAGGGTGAATACTAAAAATCCAAATGAGGACTTAGGGTATGGAAAAGCGACAATTGGGTACATCAGAAATTCAAATTACCCCGATAATTATGGGGACTTGGCAAGCTGGTAAGCGGATGTGGGTGGGAATTGAGGATGCCGAAACTGTCAAAGCCATGCGCGCCGCTTTTGAGGCCGGTATTACCACCTTTGATACGGCTGAGGTGTACGGAGAAGGGCATTCGGAACAAATTATCGGTCAAGCACTTTCAGACGTGCGATCGCAAGTAGTATATGCTAGCAAAGTCTTTGCCAACCACCTCAGAGCAGATTTGGTAGTCGAAGCGTGCGATCGATCGCTAAAAAACCTCAACACCGATTATATCGACCTGTACCAAATCCACTGGCCCGCCGGCACTTGGAATTCCGAAGCCGTACCAATTGCCGAAACCATGGACGCCCTGAACAAATTAAAGCAACAGGGGAAGATTCGGGCGATCGGCGTTTCCAACTTTTCCCGCGCCCAAATAGCAGAAGCCGCCCAATACGGACGCATTGACAGCTTACAACCGCCCTATTCTCTGTTTTGGCGCTGGGTAGAAAAAGACGCCATGCCCTACTGTACCGAAAATAATATCTCAATCATCGCCTATTCATCTCTAGCTCAAGGAATATTGACAGGTAAATTTGGGCCAGAACACAAATTTGCAGAAGGAGATCACCGCACCAAAAATAAGCTGTTCCTCAAAGAAAATTATGCCCGAGTGCAAACAGCATTAAATCAACTCAAGCCAATTGCCGATCGCCACCAAACAAGCTTAGGAAACTTAGCATTAGCGTGGTTGATTGCCCAGCCACAAACCAATGCAATTGTCGGCGCCCGCGACGCAGAACAAGCCACCGATAACGCTAAAGCGGCTGAGGTAAAGTTGAGTCAGGAGGAATTAAAAGAGATTGACGCGATCGGGCGAACAGTCACCGATCGTTTAGATGACAATCCCGTCATGTGGAACTTCTAAAATAGTTGACAGTTGACAGTTGACAGTTGACAGTTGACAGTTGACAGTTGATAAAGAACTTTAGTCCGAACGATCAAACCAACTTTTAAAGTCTCGGACGCATGGATAGTCAGAAACCGGGTTTTTTGCATTGTACTGCGTTACAGCCCGCAGATTCGATATAAAACCCGGTTTTTTTGGTATTTATTCACAAGTTTTATTCGCTCTAGCTTCCCATATCTCAAATCCCAAATCCCCAAATCCCAAATCCCAAATCGAATGAGTTACTGCCTAAACCCCAATTGTTCCAAGCCCCAAAACCCGGATGCAGCCAAAATTTGCCGAAATTGTCGGTCAAAACTGCTGCTGCGCGACAGATATCGGGCCATAAAGGCGATCGGACAAGGAGGTTTTGGCAGAACATTCCTCGCCGTTGACGAAGACAAACCCTCAAAACCCCGCTGCGTCATCAAACAATTTTTACCCACAGAAACCCAACTCATCCCATCAGCCAGCAATCGCAACAGCAAAAAAGCCGCCGAACTTTTTGAACAAGAAGCAATGCGATTGGATGAATTGGGAAAACACCCTCAAATTCCCGAACTATTAGCCTATTCCATCCAAGACAACCGACAATATGTAGTCCAAGAATTCATCGACGGACAAAACCTAGCACAAATTATAGCAACAGAAGGCACATTTACAGAAACTCAGATTCAAGAATTACTCAACAGCTTACTACCCGTCCTGCACTTCATCCATTCTCACAACGTTATTCACCGAGACATCAAACCCGGAAACATCATCCGCCGCGCCGATAAACAATTAGTTATAGTAGACTTTGGCGCTGCCAAAATTGCCACAGGTACAGCCTTACTCAAAACAGGAACCAGCATCGGCAGCCCCGAATACATCGCCCCGGAACAAGCCCGAGGCAAAGCATTTTTCACCAGCGATTTGTACAGTTTAGGCGTAACTTGCCTGTATTTATTAACTCAAATTTCCCCATTTGATTTGTTCGATCCGGGCGAGGATGCCTGGATTTGGCGGCAGTATTTAAGTAACAACCCGGTGAGTAAAGAACTCGGGAAAATTTTAGATAAAATGATTGAAAATGCTACCAACCGCCGCTATCAAACTGCTGTAGAAGTATTAACACAACTGAATCCCCAAGCAGCAATTAAACTCACCATTCCGCAAAAAATCACCAAACCAGTCAAACCCGCCACCAATCCCAATCCGCCCCCACAGCAAACCCATAACTGGCAATGTATTCACACATTAAGCGGACACAAAAACTTAATTTCATCTGTAGCTTTCAGCCCCAACGGAGAAGTTATCGCCAGCGGCAGCGATGACAAAACAATCAAACTTTGGCAAGTTGAAGACGGGCAAGAAATAGTGACTCTCGCAGGACACACAAACTCAGTTCATACAGTAGTTTTCAGCCCTGACGGAAAGACACTCGCTAGCAGCAGCCACGACAAAACAATCAAACTTTGGCGAATGAAAGACGGGCAAGAAATTCGCACACTTTCCGGTCACATTAACTCCGTTTATGGCTTAGCTTTCAGTCCCGACGGCGAAACTGTGGCTAGTAGCAGTTGGGACAAAACAATCAAACTTTGGCGCGTGAAAGATGGGCAAGAAATTAGCACATTTTCCGGTCACATTAACTTAGTTTACTTTGTCGCCTTCAGTCCAGACGGAGAAACTATTGCTAGCAGCAGTTGGGACAGAACAATTAAGATTTGGCGAGTCAAAGATGGCAAGCTAATTCGCACGCTGACAGGTCATACAGACTGCGTTCGCTGCCTAGCTTTCAGCCCAAACGGAGAGTTTCTGGCAAGCGGCAGTCACGACAATACGATCAAAATTTGGTGGGTTAAAGATTGGCAAGAAGTTTTAACTATTACAGGTCATTCCTGGTACGTTGATTCGATCGCATTTAGTCCAGATAGCGAGATTCTGGCTAGTAGCAGCAATCAAACAATCAAGATTTGGCGGGTTAAAGACGGTGAAGAAATTTGTAATATTGCGGGTCATACTAACTCGGTGTATTCTGTTAATTTTAGCCCGGAAGGAGAGTTTTTGGCGAGCGGCAGCAGTGACAGAACTATTAAAATTTGGGGGTGCAATCGATAAAATAGTAGAAGTTCCTTTATGACTCGGCGGTTGAAACCGCGTCTACACAAACGAAGTCCGCCTACGCGGACTGAAAAAACCGAGGTAAAACAATGGATACCAGCGCGACCTATCGAGAAATCGTAAAACAGGTGATTCTTCAATACGCTAAGTTGCGTCCTTCTCATGGAGAGATTAGACTAGATTCGGTGTTTGATGAAACACGCGATCGCTATGCTTTAATGCAAGTGGGTTGGGATAGAGGACGGCGAGTGAGAGGGAATTTAATTTACATTACCCTAGAAGATGGAAAAGTTTATATTGAATACGACGGCATGGAATGTGGCATTACCCAAAATTTAATAGACCAAGGTATTCCAGAAAACGCTATTGTTTTAGCTTTTCTGCCACACTCTTTAACAGCTTTGACTACCGCTGTGTAGTGATGAAAGGCAAAAGAGCGATCGAAAAATAAACTCATTCTTTTTAATCTATCTGCTTCACGACATCCAAGGGTAGTCCTAGCACCCCTGCAATTTGCTCATCCTTCAATCCCAACTGTCGTAATTTACCAACCATGTCAATTTTAACTTGATTCGTGCCGTCCTGGTAGTCGGGAGTCGCAGGCTGACTTTTATCTGGGGTAGAAGTGGGTAGTTCTGAGCAACCATTGATATAATTAATTGTGTTGCTCTCCCAAAAATTAGTAGTGTTGCGATCGCCAAAATTTATATTCAGATTTAATTGCCGTTCTAGAACAGATTCCAGATTACTTTTATCAACTGGTTCATCAAAAGTATCAGATAACATTTGCAAAAGTTTATAACCTACATCCTTAGCATGACCCGCCGTACAACCGTAAGTATCTGCAATATCAGAATACTTTTTTCGATTCATTATTCCCTCGATAATTTTACGCTGCAAGTCATTTAGATGTTTGCCTGTCTTCGCGCTGAGCACTTCATCTACAAATTGCAAGATATGGGCAGTGTCCATCAGTAGGGGGGTCGGAGAACTATGGTTAGTATACCCGACTTTATCCGTCTTTATCAGTCTTTTTCCGCCTTGCATCGCGATTTTAGAAATACCCGTCTTTTTCCGTCTTTTTTCGCTTTGCAGTTTTTCGCGATCGGTCTATGATAAGGAAGAGCTAAAAAGCAGGTTGGCTGGAGGAAGTGGCTGTGATCCCCAGGTCCTCAACAGACAGCGATAGTGGCAATTTGAGGAAATCAGTATTTTAAGAGGGCAGACTATTGCCCACTGACATAATGAAATAAGCATAGCTTTTTTGTTAAAAATTATCAAGTTGCACTACAAAACTTCCTTAATCTAGTCTGCATAATATCAATAGACCTCTTGCAAAAAAAATCTATGCTATAATAAAAGATTTTCAATTTAATCCCCCTAGAGCTAACTCATAATTATAAATTGCTGATAACAAATTA
>RDXX01000122.1 GCA_004292955.1 Oscillatoriales cyanobacterium
CCATTTTTTGACGATCGCAATAATTCTCTTGACCATTTTGACTAGATGATACTACTATTGCTTACTACTGCTTACAAACTTAATAAAGTTTTATAATACATAGAAGACCCGCATCATTCAGCTAATTAAGAAAGAACACTCTTGACTGAAGTAAAGAGCGTCGCTTCCCTCTCAGGTCTAAAGACTCGCTCGTTTCCCGCATCCCGTATTAGTTTTATGAAGCCTTGCGGATTTTGACATTGGGAACCAGTGCTACTGCCAATGGACGGAATGTAAGTCAACGGGAGTAAGATTTCGGTCTTGCTGGATGCTGTTCCGCTTGAAGTTGGAAGCTCCCGTCATAGCGGTATCCCGCTTGACGATGAGTAGTTCACCCAGATCCCCGCGAAATTACCCATAAGCAGGGCAAATATCCGTAAATTCACTGATTCAGTTAGGTAATTAAAATTTCTTAATTAAAAATTCCAAATTCCCGCGCCGTCCGGTTGATTAGCAGATAGAGGTTGTTTGGGTATTTAGGGCATTACCCCACACCGCAAAAGGTGACAAATCAAACTAAACTCAACGAAAGAAAGTTTAGACTTTCGATTAACTCTTTTAACTTTTAGCCGGCTTCAATTGTGATCGCACTCGAATTAGACAGATTTTATAAAGCCTGCAACCCGAGCAAGACCCTTGTCGCGGGAGACCCAGGAGATTATCAATACTACATTGATTTTGGTTCGGTGCGGGGTGGCAAAATCATTGAATCTTTACAGCGAACCATCACCCGGATATCCCCCGACGAGCCAACCTGTCAGCTATTTACAGGGCATATCGGCTGTGGCAAATCTACCGAATTGTTTCGACTCAAAGCTGAGCTAGAGCAAGATGGTTTTTGCGTCGTCTACTTCGAGTCTTCCCAAGACTTGGACATGGGCGATGTAGACATCAGTGATATTTTGCTGAGCATTGCCCGCCAAGTCAGCGAAACGATGGAATCCGCCAAAATTAAACTCAGACCGAGCTACTTTACCAATTTGTTTGCAGAAGTGGCAGAATTTTTGCAGACTCCCATAGATTTGTCAGCGGAAGCGGAGTTATCTATAGGAATTGCTCGAGTTACTGCTAAAACTAAAGATTCTCCCAAACTACGATCGCAACTCAGGCAATATCTCGAACCCCGCACCAACAGCATCTTGCAGTCGATCAACGAAGAACTCCTCGACAGAGCTAACGCCGAACTCAAGCAACAAGGCAAAAAAGGCCTCGCAGTCATTGTTGACAATCTCGATCGCCTCGACGCCTCACTCAAACCCAGCGGACGCACCCAGCCAGAATACCTGTTTTTAGACCGTGGCGAACAGTTGAAAAAACTCAATTGCCACGTCGTCTACACCATTCCCCTGACTTTGATTTTTTCTAACGACTTTGGCCGTCTCGCCAGTCGATTTGGAGTCAAACCCAAGGTGATGCCGATGGTACCCGTGCTGAGGCGATCGGGCGACGATCATATCGAAGGAATGGCACTGCTGCGGCAGCTCGTATTGGCTAGAGCTTTCCCCACAGTCGCTCCCGCCCAACGCATCGATTTGATTTCCAAAGTCTTTGACTCTCCCGAAACTTTAGACAGGCTTTGCCGGATTAGCGGTGGCCATGTTCGCAATCTACTGATGCTTTTGTATAGCTGTTTGCAACATGAAGATCCCCCCTTCTCTCGCGAATGCCTCGAAAGCGTCATTCAAGAATATCGCGATGACCTTTTGGGAGCCATCAATGACACGGAATGGGAATTGTTGTTTCAAGTCGTCAACCGACAAAGTGTAACCGGCGAAGAAGAATCTCAAATCTTGTTGCGAAGTATGTTTGTCTTTGAATACCGGGATCAAGAAGGTCGCTGGTTTGGCATCAATCCAGCCCTAGCAGAAACCAGAAAATATCAGGAGTGGCAGCAACGAAATCACCAAGAATAGTTGGGATTTTTGAGATCGCATTCTTCGACTCTAAGATCCGTTAGCGGCGAGTAAATTGGAAACTATTTAACTTAAAATTTACCGTTCAAAACTCCCAATTTCTACAATCCAATAAGCACGCAGTCAGCGGTTTTTCCCACTGGCTGATTTCTCTTAAATGCGGTCTTTACGCCGCGCATATAATTGCCCCATAAATATTTGTCACCACACAATAAATTTCCCCAACCTCAACTGTCATATCTCCCATGCCAGACCAGGTAGGTATGTATTGATCCGTTGCTCCTAGTCTGGAGCGAGCATCCATGACGAGTTTTTTTTCTTTTTTCCAAATATATGCTACAGATATACCTATTGTTTACTAATAGCTAGTCGCTGGTATTATCGATACATTTAGCTGTCTGATATTGATGAATGGAGGATTTTATCTGTAGCTGACTAAAAAATATTTGATCTAGGTTTAATTTTTATTGTCAAGTTTCCCATTCTCTGAGATTGGGAGCTATGATGTTTTTAGATTAAACCTGATGACTATGTAAGTATTCATAGGAGAAGTACGAAAAACTACGTATTCCTACAGATATAAAGCGCCAGACCGATACGGGCATCTCTAAGTAGATACTGTTTCCGTCACGATCGGCAATCGTTAGGTAATTGATTTCTGCAAAAGGGGTGCACGCATGACCGATCTACTTAAACAACAAGAAACTGCCAGCTACAACGAGCGATCGCTCAAAACTCTGGTAAGATCCATCGCCATGTCTCAGCAGCAATTTTCGCTAATTTTAGTGCGCTGCAACTACGAGCAGTTGCGGCAGCACATAGCGCAGCGGCTGCGAGAAATGTCCGCAGTTCCAATTCAAGATCTCGTCCTGCCAGCATCCGTCAAAACCCTTTACACTACCCTCCAGGCAAACACGCTTCAGAACGGGGCTTCGGCTGTAGGTTCTGCCTCAGCTTTGATGGTATTTGGTTTGGAAACAGTAGTAGCGATCGACGAATTGATGGCCTCTACCAATCAAGTGCGAGATGAATTTCGCAAAAATTTTTCCTGTCCGGTGATTTTGTGGGTAACAGATGACATTGTGACCAAAATGATTCGTCTGGCCCCGGACTTCAAAAGTTGGGCCGCCGCCACCATTAAATTTGAAATGGCTGTTGACGAATTAATTAATTTCCTGGCACAGCAAGCCGATACTATATTTAAAGTAGGCGAAATAAATCAAGAACTAGGCAGCAGTACAGCCGGCACCCGACCAGGTTTTTGCGCCTGCGAAACCGACTGGGAAAAACCAGCCCAGGAGCATCAAATTAGCTCCGGAGAACGCTTTCTCACCTTTAACTCTCAACTGCAAAACGGACGACAATTAGATGTCCACTCGTATTCGCCTTTGAGTCCGGGCAATACCCTCGATTTGGCGATCGGCTCTTTGTCGCGCCGAGAACTAGAATTAGCTTTAAGAGATTTACAAAATCGCGGTCAAGAATTAGAACCCGCCCTGAAAGCCAGCCTGCAATTCGTTCTGGGTCGAGATTACTATGTCAGCGACCAAACTGAAACAGCATTAATTCATTACCAAGAAAGCTTAATATTTTGGCAGCAGCAAACCGGCAACTGGGAACTGGCAAACTGGGAATATGCCGAAAATCGATCGACCCTCTGCTCCTCATTGTCGAATCCTGTCCCCAACATCCTATTTTTAGAGAGAGAAGGCATAGTGCTATTTCACATAGCCCTGTGTCACAGATTGCAAGCAGCCAGAAATCCGGTAGCCAACCGCCACCACTGGGAACAAGCTTGGATTAGCCTGGAACAATCTAGAAACGCTTTCTCCCTTGCCGATCGCCCAGAATTGGTAGCTGAGGTGACAGCACACCTCGGAGAGGTACTGCAACGCCTCAAAGCTTGGGGAGAGTTGCAAGCATTAGCTGAAAATTCTTTGCAGTTGCACTTCACCTACGGTACTCCCAGCCAATTAGCTCAAGATTACGGGTTTTTGGCTGAAGTTGCCCTGCAACAGTCCAGGTGGAGTCAAGCCCGCCAGCTAGCCGAGTTGGCTTTGGCGATTTTGGATCAAACACCTAATGATTTAAGATTGTTGATTGAAGATTTGAGATTGGGATTTGCGGGAAATTATCCAGAATTCGTGGGTACTAACGAGTTCAGTAACGATCCCAAATCTAAAATCCAACATCCCAAATCCGATCGCAGTTCGTATCTTTTACTGTTAGCCCGAAGTTTGCGGGAGCTAGGTCAGTGGGAAGCGGCGGTTCATTCTTTGGAGTTGGCTCAAAATCAAAGCGAGCCCAAGTACGACCCCCGACTTTACATCGATATTTTGACAGAACTCCAAGCGGTTTATTTCGAGCAAGGAGAGTATCTCAAAGCTTTCCGGATTAAAAAAACCCAGCGATCGATCGAGTATCAATACGGATTTAGAGCTTTTATCGGAGCCAGCCAATTGCAACAGCAGCGTCAAGCTGTCAATCCTTCGAGCCCCTCAGCTCAAAATCAAGCTGCGATCGCAGCGGAAATGACAGCTTATTCCCGCCAAAAAGATATCAATAGATTGCTCGAAAGAATTAGCAGGGACGATCATAAATTAACTATTATTCACGGGCCCAGCGGAGTTGGAAAAAGTTCTCTAGTCAATGCCGGCTTAGTACCTGCTTTGAAAAATATTACTCCGGGCGCGCGGGATGCCTTGCCAGTAGTTATCAAAGTTTACACCGACTGGCTGGTGGAATTAGAAAACGCTTTGAACGGAGCGCTGTACGACAAACAAGCCGAAGATGAAACGCAATTAATCGCTCAAGGACTAAAGGAAATCCACAAAAGCAGTTGCTCTATTTCTCCAGAACGCGGCTCGGAAACTTCTTCTTTTATTATAGAGCAGTTGCGCGAAAATGCCACAAATAATTTGTTAACTGTGCTAATTTTCGATCAATTTGAAGAATTTTTCTTTGTTTCGACTTCAGTGGCACAAAGACAACTTTTTTATAACTTTTTGCGCTTGTTTTTGAACCTGCCTTATGTCAAGATAATTCTGTGCTTGCGCGAAGATTACTTGCACTATTTGCTCGACTGCGATCGCTTCCCCGATCTCGACGCCATTAACAATAATATTCTCGACAAAAGCATCCGCTACCAACTACGCAGTTTTTCAATAAAAGACGCGCGGGCTGTGATCGGACACTTAACGAAACGGGCAGAATATTATTTAGAACCGGCACTGATCGATGCCTTCGTCGAAGATTTAGCAGACGAACTGCAAGAAGTGAGACCGATCGAATTGCAGGTAGTAGGAGCGCAACTGCAAGAAGAAGGTATTACGACTCTAGCACAATACCAGCAATTGGGCGCCAATCCCAAAGCAGAATTAGTGAAGCGATCGCTCGAAGGAGTGATCTCTGACTGCGGCCTGGTTAACGAAGACGCAGCTTGGAAAATATTGTTTTCCCTGACGGATGAAAGAGGCGTGAGGCTGATTAAAACCAAAAACGAATTGTCCTTAGTGACAGGCCAGCAGCCGGCAGATGGGGGCGAAAGTGAATTATTGGCGATCGGCAGCAGAGGCAGAATTTCCCTACAGCGACAGTTCGCAAAAGAACCAGAAAGCGGACAAAAGAAAACCGACAACCTCGACTTGATTTTAGACATTTTAGTCGGTCACGGTTTGCTATTTCTGCTGCGGGAATCGCCCGAAGACCGCTATCAATTGGTACACGACTATTTAGTGCGGCCGATCCGCCAAAGATTCGGCTTAGAAGCCAGACTCCACAAAGCAGAAGCCGACAAAAAGATGAGTCAAGCACAGCTCTACCGAGCCAATACTTTTCTCAAACAAATGCTAGGAGTAGCAGTGATCGGCGTCCTATTGCTAACGAGTTCCACGATCGCCGCCGTCAACTTTTGGTGGCGGGCAGTCGGTCAAAAACAGCTAGCTGTCGCTCAAACTCAGCGAGCCGAAATCAGTACCCTCACCGCAGCTTCTGAAGCTCTTTATTTCTCAAACAACAAATTTGACGCCATGCTAGAAAGTTTGAGAGCGGGTAAAAAGTGGAGACAGATCGAAGGCTCCCAAGAAATGCACAGCCTCAAGGACACCGAAATTCTGATTGCTGCTGCCCTCCAGCAGGCAGTTTATGGCGTCAAAGAACGCAACCGCTTGGAGGGACACGGTGACGTAGTTTGGGGTCTGGGTTTCAGTCCAGACGGTCAAACAATAGCTTCTGCTAGCGTAGATAAAACCGTGAAACTTTGGCGGCGCGACGGCAGTTTGCTGGCTACTTTCAAAGGACACACTAACAGCGTCTCCTGTGTCACTTTCAGTCCCAATAATAAAACGATCGCCTCGGCAAGTTTAGATAAGACTGTCAAAATTTGGCAAACAGACGGCACTTTGCTGACCACTTTAACGGGACATACTAATAGCGTTACCACTGTTGCTTTTAGCCCGGACGGCCAAACGATCGCCAGTGCATCTACAGACAAAACTATCAAAATTTGGAAAACCGACGGTACGTTGCTGCAAACGATCGAACAACCAGCTCCCATAAATTGGATCAGCTTCAGCCGCGACGGTAAAATCATCGCTGCGGCGAGCGATGACGGCACTGTAAAACTGTGGAATGCTGACGGCAGGTTAATCGCTAATTTGTGGCACAGCGAAAACAAAAAACCCTCCAAAGTTTACACGGTCAGTTTTTCCCCCGACGGTGAAACGATCGCCAGTGCCGGTGAAGACAAAACGGTGAAAATCTGGAGCATCGCTGCCATAAAATACCCAGCCCGAAAAAAATCAGCCAAGGCAAAGGCGGGCGAACTGCTAACAACTTTGCGGGGACACAGCAAGTGGGTATTTGGTGTCAGTTACTCCCCCGACGGTAAAACACTTGCTTCTGGAAGCGCAGACGGGAGTGTCAAACTCTGGAGTCTGGCTGGTGTTGGCGACAAACGTCCAACGGATGCTAGCAATATTAAACCGGACAGTCGTTTGCTCAGAACTTTTGAGGGACACGCCGATCGAGTTACTCAGGTAAGTTTTAGCCCGGATGGCAAAACTTTGGCTTCGGCAAGTTTTGACAAAACTATCCGACTTTGGCGGCTCGATGATGTGCCCCTCAAAACCCTCGACGGACACCAAAACCGGGTGCAAAGCGTTACTTTCAGCCCCGACGGCCAAAAGCTGGCTTCTGCTTCTACGGACAAAACTATCAAACTCTGGAGCCGCACGGGGATTTTGCTCGAAACCTTGGAAGGACACACTCAGAGAGTCGCCAGCGTCAATTTCAGCCCCGACGGACAGCTACTGGTTTCTGGGAGTTACGACAAAACGGTGAAAGTCTGGAGTCTGAACAAAGATGCGACGAGTAATAGTCTCCCTTGTCCTTCGGCGCCGCTATTTCCGTGTTCGCCTTCTGTGCTGTTTACCCTCGAAGGACACGGCGACAGCGTGATGAGCGTGAATTTTAGCCCCGACAGCGAGATTATCGCTTCGGCGAGCAAGGACAAGACTGTGAAACTCTGGACGAGACAGGGCAGGTTGATTAAGACTTTGACGGGACACAAAGGCTGGGTGACTGGGGTGACATTCAGCCCTGACGGTTCGATGTTGGCTTCTGCAAGCGATGACGGCACTGTCAAAGTGTGGAATCGGGACGGTGGTTTGCTGAGGACTTTTGAAGGGGCTCACAATAGTTTTGTGTTGGGGGTTGCTTTTAGCCCTGATAGCAAAATGCTGGCTTCGGCTGGTTACGACAATTCGGTGAAGCTGTGGAAGGTGGACGGAACTTTGGTAGCGACGTTGCTGAAGGGTTCTAGCGACAGTGTGACTAGCGTGGGTTTTAGCCCGGATGGTTTGTTGGTTGCTTCGGGCAGTTACGATCATAAGGTGAAGTTGTGGAGCCGCAGCGGGACGTTGCTGAAAACTTTGACGGGTCACAAGGATAGTGTGATGGGCTTGAGTTTTAGCCCGGATGGGAAAATTCTGGCTTCTGCTAGCAAGGATAATCGGGTAATTTTGTGGAATTTGGATCTTGATGATTTGCTGGTGAGGGGCTGCGATTGGGTGGGGGATTATCTTAGAACTAATCCTAATGTGAGCGATCGCGATCGGCGTCTGTGCGACGGGGTGGTCGCAAAACCTCAGTTTTAGTCATTTGATTGTTGGCGGTTGACGGATGACTGTTGACTGTTAAGGAACGGAGGACACTCCAAAAGCCATTTCCCTACCGCAAAATAATCTATCGCGATCGTACCAGATGTAACGATCGCCCGATTAATTGTAGGGAAACGGCACTGCCGTGTCCTGACTTTGGGTAATATTAATTTATTGGTGCGATCGTGGACGAAACCTCGTTTGATGGTTCAAATCTGTGCCACGCTAATCTGATGGGAGTTCAACCAGAGCCTAGTTTGATGGCAAAGAAGGTTAGGCTCATGGGAAAAGGGTTTGAAGATGGGATTTTGTGCAATACTGTCATGCCAGATGGAACTATCCGAAATGATAATTGTACAGCTTGATGAATGCTAAACATTGCTGAAAACAGATATACCCTTCCTTAGAAAGTTTATATTTATATTGCAACGCCGTAATTTCTACGATATCAATACCTAAATTCTTGGACCAATTTTCCGAAAGCAATAACTAAAATAGAAATATTATGCTGATTACACCAGATGAACTACTAGAACGCTATCAAGCTGGAGAGCGCAATTTTGCCGGATTGAGGATGAAGGCTAATACAGACAATCCTGATGTCTTAGACGGTGCTGACCTAAGTAATATTATCTTAAGTGGAATATACTGGCCGGGAGCTAGGCTTAGAGACGTTAACTTAACAGAAGCTAAATTAATAGGAGCTTATATGCCTGACGCTGATTTCACACTAGCAGACCTAACATGGGCCAATCTCAACGGAGCTACATTGAGGCGGGCTTGTTTAGAATGTACTAATTTGACAGGGGCTAGGCTGGAATATGCTAACTTAATTCAAGCTAACTTGGAAGGGGCTGATACTCTTAATGCTAATTTTGAATATAGTTCTCTGTGCCAATTAAATTTGACGCGAATTAGACCTGCGGGTCATCCCATTGACACTCTTAATATCCATTGCACAGGTGCGTTACTCTGGAATACGCTCATGCCTGATGGAACGTTTATTGCCGATCCTGTATACGACATGAGATACTAAACACAGGTCTCCAATTACTTCGGTCATTGTCATATATAAGACTTACGCAAAAACCTATTTCTGACAAAAATTATCTCTTTTTCGATAAAAATTGACACAGAAACTAGGTTTTTGGTTGCCCATGCGTAAGTCCTGATACATATTTATTCGTGATACCTTGGATTGCTAACAAACGTACCATCAGGCAGATAGGTTTGCCAGAGCAAAGCGTTAGTCAAAATCACCTGACGATGACATTCTTCATCCAGCTTGATTTTGGTAAGACCTACTTGACAAAGAATACTTTCACTTAAATCAGCACCTGTTAAGTCGGCTCCAATCAATTTAGCACCTGTTAAGTTAGCTCCAATCAATTTAGCACCTCTGAGGTTAGCTCCATTTAGCCAAGCCTCAGTAAGGTTGGCTCCTGTCAGGTCTGCACCTGACAAGTCAGCCTCTGCCAGTCCACCACGAACTAAAGAGATTCCTACTAACTGAGCTCCACGCAAGTTAGTTCTGCTGAATGAGTTGAGATCAGCTCCACTTAAAATGATGTTGCTTAAGTTAGTTGTGGTTAATTCACTACAAATACCATATTGAGTTACCCCAGCAAAGTTACGTTCGCCAGCATTATAACGCTCGATTAATTCTGCTACATTCATATGGATAATTCTGTCTCCCTAAACTTATTACTTAAAATAATAGAGGTAAAGTAGTATTATCCTCAATTTTTTCTTGAACTTCGGTGGCAATGTTCGAGAAAAAGTTATAGCCAGTCAAGTCCTCAATATCATTGACTGAGAAAATGTGCTTGCGCCAGTCTAGTTTTGATGGCTGTTGGTTAGTATTTGGCAAAAGTACGCCAAAGGAGATGGCCTTAGTTGTAATATCTGTAGGACTTTGACCGGGTGCTTCTGGAATTAAAACAACTTTCCACAGCCATTCAGGAACATCAATATTAAATTGAGAAGTTCGATCCTTAATTTGTGAGGGTAATTTTGAGGGTAATTCTGAGGGTAATAGTGATTGAATCCGATCGATTGAGCCATACCTGCCAGTAATAACGTAAACCTCATTGTTAGGGTTATTACTCTTTCTAACAAAGGTGTTTATGTCACCTTCGAGCTTCTGCCATGCTGTATCATACTGAGGTTGTGGTACTACATTTGTTGTCAAGTATGTTAGGTAATTATCTTTAGAAATAGAGTAATTATCCTGTGCTCCTGTATTAGGGTTTGGGATTGTATGATAGCTCTCTATTCCTCTTTCTCGATCTTGATTTGGCACTAAATGTCCTCGGATAGCAATAGTACCATTTTGACCAGTTTTACTGTAGTCTTCACTGATTGTAGCATCAGCAAAAGGTAGGCTCAAATCGGGAGCAAAATTAGGACGTGGCATACTTACTCCTCCTAACCATGAAGGATCTAATTTATAGCTCACCCAATTAGGAGTCTTGAGACTATCATTGTAAGAAACTGCATACTGAGGTTTTTCAATTAAGTAGTTATTGGGTTGGCTTGCTTGCTCAGTCCTTGCTTCTTGTTGATTCAGAGACGGATTGCCAAACTTCAGGTGTTCGCTTTGGAAGAATACATTATCAATATACACTTCTGTATCTCCATGTAGCTTAAATCTTAGTCTAGCTGTTTTCCCTCGCATTTCATCAGGCACATTTACTTGAAATGTTTCAAATCCCTTAGAACCATAGCCAATGCGATTAAGCTGTGATTGTATCAGTGGTTGAGCAACTGCTTGAGGATGAACTTCTCGTAAATCTACAGCAGCGGGAATTGCTCTTATTTCATCAACAGGAATTAAGGATGGATCTTCCACGAGAGTGCTAGGATCAATCTCCTTATCCCTTAGTATAAAAGATTGGTCGTCTGTCTCCAAATACACTTGAATATAGTCATCCTTATCATCAAGGCGAGCTGGCTCAGGTACATGAATATCAAATCGTAAATTTCCCCAGTCAGGAACAACAAAGCGATTGTGCGTAATGCTCTCACCTGAGTTTAGCTTCAAAGCATAATTGGGTTGACCCGAATTAGCCCCTACTACAGGGCTAGATAAAGTAGTAATGCTGTTCCGATTCACCAAGGAGCTTTGCAACACAGACTTATTATCGCCATTGTACAAAGACCAACCAGGAATGGGTTGCGAATCTAGTTGAGCCGCTACAGCATCAAAATTCCCATTAAACAAAGTAGGAACCGCATAATCACC
>RDXX01000123.1 GCA_004292955.1 Oscillatoriales cyanobacterium
GCCACAAGCTTGAGGGTCTAGAGGGATATTTGAATGTCCCACTGTCGCCCTTTTGGGTGGGCCCGAATCCCCGTCGCTTTAGCCCTGGGGAGGTTCAAAACCGCCAATCTTACAAAAAAGCTCGCAGCCCCCAGACTAAAGTCTGGGGATGCAAGGGTATAGCAGCAAAATTGACAGAAATTCTAGTTAAAAACCACAATTGTGTACAGAAGGGCACACATCACCAACAATGGGTGGTGTCACAATTGCGGCTAATCCTACAATGCCATCCGTTTTTCAGCAGTTCCGCAGCACGCATTCCTGTTCGTGTCGGCGATCTCTGGAATAGGGCAAACCTAATTCAACCGGGCGCACAATGCCAAAATCAGTTAATAAACCATTAAAACACCATTCGCAATCTCTAAAAAGATTCCAGCAATCACACCGTTGCTTTACCGTATCACTAGCAGTTGAGCAGCAATGCCAACTGAACCTCCCTTGCCCTAGGCCCGGACTTCTGTAAACTGGGAAATAGTTTCACACATACTTGAGTCAGGTGCGACCTGTCTCACTCAAAAGATGAACTTGCCCGCTGTCCTAGCTTAGACTAACCCTTACACTTAAGCTTCTGTAAAGGTCTATGAATCCTCCTGCATCTTCCACAAATTACTCTTCTCTGGACAACGTGATAGATGTCACTCCTATCAGCAGTGAAAATAATCAACCCTACTCTACCCCTACGCCTTCTCCCTCTCCCGAACCCGTGGTTGCTCCTGCCCCTACCAGCAGCAGTGCAATTATCCCGCGCCAAGGAGTCACAAACATTCTTGCTCACCTAAATAAGGAAAGTTCCGTAGCAGCAGTTAAGGAAGTAGAAGAAAAACTTAAGGTTGTCAATCAAACCCTGGGAATGCTCGATAACATCCTGGAGAGCGAGGGATTTGACGCTATCCTCAACGATATGTTGCAGTCGATTACCCTCAAAACAGGGGAATTGCTCAATGCCGATCGCACTACGATATTTTTATTAGACGACGACAAAAATGAACTCTGGGCAAAAGTTGCCAAAGACGAAAATGGCAAAAGCATAGAAATCAGAGTTCCCGCCCACGTGGGCATCGCCGGAGAAGTAGCCACCGAGAAAAAAGTGGTTAACATCCCTTACGATTTTTACAACGATTCGCGATCGGCTAACGCCAAAAAAGTTGAAGAAAAAACGGGCTACCGCACTTATACAATGCTGGCAATGCCCCTGCTAAAGGAAGAAACAAACGAGTTAGTAGCAGTCGTTCAACTGATTAATAAACTAAAACCCGATCACCAAAATCACGCTAGTTTAGATCGACAAATCGACAGGGCTGGATTCACGGAAGAAGACGAACGAGTTTTCAATGAATTTGCTCCCTCAATTCGCCTAATTCTAGAATCCTCCAAATCTTTCTACGCAGCAACTCAGAGACAGCGGGCCGCCACGGCGCTGATGAATGCCGTAAACGCTCTTTCTAAGAGCAGTCTCGACTTAGAAGATACCCTCAAAAGGGTCATGGATCAGGCCAAAGAACTCATGAATGCCGATCGCAGCACCCTCTGGCTGATCGACGAAGATAAAGATGAACTGTGGACGAAACTTCCCAACAAAGAAGGCACACTTACAGAAATTCGCATACCCAGAACAGCCGGTTTTGCAGGAATCGTCGCCCAATCCAGCGAACACCTGCTGATTTCCTTTGACGTGTACGACGACCCCCGCGCCAAAACTTCGCGAGATACCGACCAAAAAACAGGCTACCGCACTTGCAGTATGCTGTGTATGCCAGTGTTTAACTCCGACAACAAATTGATTGGAGTTACGCAGTTAGTCAACAAAAAACGACAAGGAGAATTCCCGCCCTACAACCCGGCAGATTGGCCTCAGGCCCCCGAACAGTGGAAAGCGAGTTTCAATAAAAACGACCTGGACTTTATGCAGTCGTTTAACATCCAAGCAGGAGTGGCCCTGCAAAATGCCAAACTGTTTGCAGAAGTCAAACAGCAAGAACAAAGACAAAAAGATATGCTGCACGCCCTGACTAACGGCGTGATTTCTACAGATAAAAAAGGCAATATAGTTGCGACAAATCCCAGCGCCCAAAAATTACTCGGTGTCAGCGAGGCAGAATTAGCAGAAGGCCAATCTTTGCGCGAGTTAATTAAGTTAGAAAAAGGCGATTTTGCCAAGTGGTTCGATGCGTCTTTGTCTCCAGAAGACGATAACGATCGCCAGCAGTATTACCCCGATCAAGTTTTGCTCTCCTGTGAAGGAAAATCGCAGAGTATCAATCTCTCGATCAACTCAATGACCGATGCTACCGATCCCAACAAAGTCAACGGCGCGTTAGTCGTCATGGAAGATATTAGCAGCGCCAAGCAAGTCAAAAACTTGATGTACCGTTACATGACCCCAGAAGTAGCCGAAGCACTGTTAGCTTCAGGGGATACAGGATTGGGCGGCAAGCGCAAGGAAGTTTCGGTGCTGTTCTCAGATATTCGCAGCTATACCACACTTACGGAAAAATTGCAAGCTGAAGAAGTGGTGGTGATGCTCAACAAGTATTTTGAAGTGATGGTAGATGTCGTATTCGAGTACGGAGGCACTCTCGACAAATACATCGGCGACGCTCTGATGGCAGTTTTCGGCTCTCCGGCGCCCCTAGAAGATCATGCTTGGTGCGCGATGCAAACAGCAGTGAAAATGCGAGCAGAACTCGATAAATTCAATCTCGATCGTATAGCTAATGGTGAGTTGCCCATCAGTATTGGTATGGGCATACATTCCGATCAAGTTGTCAGTGGCAACATTGGCTCAAGTAAACGCATGGAATTGACTTCTATAGGAGATGGCGTCAACCTCGCCTCTCGCTTAGAAGGCGCCAGCAAGCAGTACGGAACTGACTTAATTATTAGTGACAATACCTACAAGCATTATCACGAGAGAGTCTACGTGCGGGAACTCGACTTCATTACCGTCAAAGGCAAAAGCGAACCAGTTATCATTTACGAACTCGTCGGCATCAAAGAAGGATACTCGCCCATTGGCAAGTCACTAACCGAAAAACAGCAACAAGTTGTAGAACATTATAATAAGGGTCGCGAACATTACAAGACGCCAGTCACTCACAGACTATCTGACAGTGAGGTGAAAAATATCTTAGATGATGTCGCCCAAATGCCGGAGACAGAAATCAAAAAACTTTCCTACAGTGTCGAGGAACAGTTGGAATACGAACTAAAGAAGTTGTTATATCAACTCAAAAAGCTGTCAGAGTACGATCCCAAAAATCTGTCTGAAGCAGATAAACTAATCGTGCTGTTGCAGCCAGAAATCCAACTGTTGAAATTGGAAGGTCTCAAAAACCTCTCGGAAGATGAAGCCAAAATGTTGCTGCAAGCCAAAATCAAGCAGCTATCAGCAGACGATATTCAATCGTTGCAAGAGGGCGAGGTTAAAAAACTGTTGGAAGCAGACATCTTAGAACCATCAAATCCTAAAATTAAAAGGCTGAAACCCGCACAGATCAGGCAGCTATTGCAGGCTAAAATTAAAATTAAAGCCTCCGAGACAGTGATAGAAATGTTAGAGGAGGAATTTGAAAATCTGGGACTCGATCGCGTGAAAAAACTCCTCAGCGAGTTTAAGAAAGTCTTAGAACCAAAAGCCAAGCAAGCTTTTAGAGACGCAGAACGCGAATTTAACCTTGTTCTGGACATTGAACCCAAAAACAAGGCAGCTAAACTGCACGTCGATCGCTGCGGGTTATATAAGCTCAGCCCTCCCGACGTACTAAACTGGGACGGCGTATGGAATCTCAAAGAAAAATAGCAGCGGTACCCGGTGCGGAGGGGGCGATCGCGATCGGGAGTGCACCTCCCCTCCAATCAATTAACCTTAATATCCTGTTGGGGCAATTTTAAATCAGCTCCAGCAGGTATGATTGTTAGATAACCGGACTTGGGATCGCTTGCCTCGCCACCGCCAGATACCCGCATTGTGCGGTGTTTGGCGACAACAAACACAGCACTTCTACCTTCAGAAGAGCTTCCAAAAAAAATTAGGACTTGCGCCAGCATTACCCAGTTTTTAAGAAAAATCTGGGGCAAAGGCGACCTAACATCCACTCAAAAACCGGGTTTTTTACCCCGCGCCCGTAAGTCTTAATAACTTTGGCGCCTCCTAAAAGCAGCTTGCTTTCAGCAGAAAGCTAACGTTCTAGTCTTAGATATAGAAAACTACTAGCATCAGTTATGGATAATTGGAATTCGCAATCGGGAGATATTGAGTCGGTAGATCAGGTTTACCAACTATTGCTAGAGATTGCCCGCAGCTCGCTGTCAGATATCCCCAGAATCCCCGAAAACATCACTCAAAAGTCTCTTCCCCTGCTCCAAAAATTACAAAGCATTCAGCAAAGACCACAGGGACAAGGGTTTAAATCTGATTGGTTTTCGGTAAACGATCTCGAATGGGTGGCTCAAGTCCGCCAACTGCTCGAAGAACTGACCCGCCAGTCTTTGTCGGAACGGCCCAAAATGCCAGAAAACATGGCGGGCAGAGCTTTGAGTCTCGCAGATAAGGCACAAAGCATCAAAGAAACCATAGAAAATGCAGCCTCCAGCCCAAAAGATGAAGATGATAACTCGTTTCAGTCTCCAGAGACGCTGCTGAATTTATTGCACCAGAGTTTAAAAACTCAGCGGGCAAAAAGCTACCAACCAGACGCTCCCGAATGGCACCAACTCATGACCATGCTAGATGTAGTGCAGTCAATTTACAAGCAAATTCAACGTTAAATTTAAGCTTGAATCAGGGGCATTTTTATGGTGTTTAAAGGCGCTGGTTCTTTGGCAAAAAAAAGTTTTTTGCCGTAGCAATGTCGGACAAGGCATCGTGCGGCGTTCGTACTCCAAAACAATCACTCTGAACTCGCTAGGAGGAAACGGCATTGCCGTTTCCCTAGCCCGATCGATCCTAGGGAAACTGGACGTGCCGTTTCCTGAGTGTGGGTAATATTAATTGCGATACCACCAGGTTCGATCTAAATCGCTTAAACAAGTGCAGACAATTGCAGCTTGGCCAGCTAAGCTGGGTTCAATCGCTTCAGTGGCAGGTGAACATGAGCGGACAAAACATCGGGGATTTGTTAGGAGAAATATTAGAAAATCGGTATAAGTGCTCACGGCGACTAGGCAAGCAAGCCGGACGGCAAACATTACTAGCCCGCGACTTAAAAACCCAACAGCAAGTAGTAGTCAAACTCCTGTCATTCAGCAGCGATTTCAACTGGGAAGACTTGAAACTGTTCCAGCGAGAAGTCGAAACTTTAAAATCCCTATCCCATCCGGCAATTCCCCGATATCTCGACTCCTTTGAAATCGACACACCCAGCCGCAAAGGATTCGCCCTAGTTCAGACTTATATCGAAGCCAAATCCCTCCAAGAGTATCTCTCAGACGGCCGCACCTTCAGCGAAAATGAGGTCAAACAATTAGCCACAGCATTACTAGACATCCTCGGATACCTGCACCAGCGACAGCCGCCGGTGATTCACCGCGACATTAAACCCAGCAATATTTTGCTCAAAAATCGATCGGGCAATAGCGTCGGTGAAGTCTACCTAGTCGATTTTGGTGCTGTTCAAACCCTAGCCACGCAACAGGGAAAAACCGTCACCGTTGTCGGAACTTATGGTTATATGCCGCCCGAACAATTTGGCGGGAGAGCAGTTCCAGCTTCCGATTTGTACGGCTTGGGAGCAACATTAATCGCCTTAATTACCAAGCAGCATCCAGCCGATTTGCCACAGCAAGATTTGCGGATTGAATTCGAGCAATTCACGGAATTAAGTCCCGGTTTTAGCAATTGGCTGAAGTGGATGACGCATCCCAGTTTAGAACGCCGTCCCGCCTCAGTTCAGATTGCCAAAGAAGTTCTGGAAAAACCGCAGCAAATAGATAAATATTCCCGGCCAGTGAGACAGGGGAAAATTGTGAGTACCGACGAATTGTTCTGGAATGCGATCGAGGTCGGAATTTCGACAGGAACTAAAGCTATAGGAGCTTGTGCAGTAATAATTTTAAGCATCATTGCGATGGGGTTTTGGGAGCAAATTTTTATCGGAGGATTCTGGAGCGTTCTTTTCGCCTTGCCTCTGGCGTTAGCGAATGGAATAATCGCAGCAATTGTGACGTGCTTTTGGTTTTCCCCCCTAACTAATCCCAAACTTCACCGACAGGTTTTAAATGCAATTAGTATCGTGACATTTACCTCGGCGACCAGTATTTTCTTGTGGCCGATGATGGAGGATTGGAAGGATGAAGGGACGTGGAATATTATTAATGATGGAGAGCTTTCCATGTCTGAAATTAGCTTTATACTTGCAATATCGCTAATTGTAGGACTGTCAATGGGGACAGCTAGCAAGTCTATTGCCCGGTGGTATCAAAAAGCAAGCGGACTATAATCTAAAATTTACAGGAATTAGGCACTCTGACTTCTAGAAACCGGGTTTTTACGAAAATACGCGTTGTAACCGCCAGACTCGCTAAAAAAACCGATTTCTGAACCCCGACGCTCGCTTCAAATTAAAATAAAGGTCAACACGGTTAACTTAAGAGATGACAAGAGGGAAAACTCATGAAAAATAGATACTGTGATTGCTTCGTTCCTCGCAATGACCATCTTAAGTGAACCCTATTGAAATAAAGGTAATAAAACATGACTGGTAAAATATTAGCAGAAAGCTATGAAGTGCAGCGAATACTGGGAAAACAAACCGGTCGCCAAACGCTGCTGGCTCGCGATTTACAAACTCAAGAATTAGTTGTCATCAAACAGCTCTTCCTCGGTAGCGATTTTGAATGGCAAGACCTCAAGCTATTTGAAAGGGAAGCGGAAACTTTAAAAGCACTTTCTCACCCAGGAATTCCTCGGCACCTCGACTACCTGGAAATTGACGAACCAGACAGTAAAAGCTTTGCCTTGGTACAGACTTATGTAGAGGGAAGAACTTTAGAAGAACATTTGCGCTGCGGGCGTACTTTTAGCGAAAGTGAGGTGAAAGAATTAGCTAAATTGCTATTAGCAATTTTGATGTATTTGCACGAGCAAAATCCGCCTGTTATTCACCGCGATATTAAACCAAGCAATATCTTACTACACAGCAGATCCGGCCATAGTGTCGGACAAGTTTATTTAGTTGATTTCGGTTCGGTGCAGAACCAAGCTGCAAAGTTTGGCGGCACAATTACAGTAGTCGGAACTTATGGATATATGGCACCGGAACAATTTGGCGGGCGATCGGTTCCGGCTTCTGACTTGTACGGTTTAGGTGCAACTTTAATTTATTTGGTAACGGGTTTGCATCCCATGGAACTATCGCAGCAGGATTTGAAAATTCAATTTGCCGATCGCGCGAAGCACCTCAATCCTAATTTGATTCATTGGCTGGAGTGGATGACCGAACCGAGCTTGGAAAAACGGTTATCTTCGGCTGATAAAGCATTCCGATCGCTCGACGAAAATCCCTGTGCTATCAACAAAATCAAAAAAAATCCTCTTGTAGTGCAACCGCCAGAAAGCGATATTAAACTCACAAAAAATTCGGAGTTTATAGAAATTATAATTCCACCTAAGGAAGTCGATTTTAGTTTGATTGCCTGGTTCTCGGCTGCGGTTGCTGCAAATATCCTTTTAAGGATAGGTGGTTCCAATTACCTATCGGTAATCAATAATTTATTAAGGAATTCGTTGATTATGCTATCAGGAAGTTTACTAGCTGCTGTAGTAGTAACACTTCTCTCTGCATTATTTCGGGAATTGCGTGTTAGAATAGATCGGCATCAAATCTCCTATACCAGCAATCTTCTAGGGCTGAAATGGAATTATCCACGATCGATGTCCAGACAGGAGATTTGTCAATTGGAAATTAGGCAATACAATTCCAACATTTATCAGATGCTTATTCAAGCTGGCAAGCAAAAATATCAACTAGGAGAAAACCAGGGACTAAGTGAATCAGAAATCACATGGTTAGCAACAGAACTAAGCCAGTGGTTGGGATTGAAAATTAAAAAAACTTTGACAGAGGGGAAAAATAATATCTGGTTCTGAAAATATCTCGATCGCCCAAACAAACCATTCCCCTCTCAAACTGTGGGATGGGCGTCCCGCCCGTCCAATCTATTGTTCGTGGGATGTCCCGCCCGTCCGCTGTATCTTCTCGCACTCCCCCGCTTTGTATCCAGCTTTATGCAGCATCGATCCCGATCGCCCGTAAAATGCTATGAAAGGGATTTGGCAAGTAGCACTCATCCCCGATCATCTGTTAAGTTGGAGATATTATTGTGGACTTATCGCTAATTCCGGCACAGCCGAAACCAGGACTGCTTAACGTCCTGATCGAAATTACCGCCGGTAGCAAAAACAAATACGAGTTTGATAAAGAGATGCAAGCCTTTGCACTCGATCGCGTGCTCTATGCCTCAGTGCAATACCCTTGCGACTATGGCTTCATACCCAACACCTTAGCCGATGACGGTGACCCCCTCGACGGCATGGTGATGATGGACGAGCCCACATTTCCAGGGTGCATCATCGCGGCCCGTCCGATCGGAATGCTGGAAATGATCGACGGAGGCGACAGAGATGAAAAACTGCTGTGCGTTCCCGACAAAGACCCCCGTTACGCTCACTATAAGTCCCTCAAAGACGTAGCCCCACACCGCTTGGACGAAATAGCCGAATTTTTTAGAACCTACAAAAATTTGGAGAAAAAAGTGACCGAAATTCTGGGTTGGCAAGATGTCGATCTAGTAATGCCGTTAGTCGAAAAGTGCATCGCAGCCGATCGCAAATAGGTTCCAAGCGCCTGCATCCTCGACTGCAACCCGAGTAACAATTCAGGAAGCCGAACTTAATGCAACCGATCCGCGTCTAGGACGTGCAGTCGAGGAGGGGGTGGCTAGAATCTAAAATCATTGGTGAATCCCCAGTCACCGGAACGGAATTCCTCAAACCGCCACCCCCGGCACAATCTTGAAAAAAATCCTAGTCATAGAGTAAGATTAAGCGCAAATTCTCAGCAAGCGGGCGAATGCGTTCTACTTTTGAGGAAAATTTACCCGAACACTGACATCAACGCTATCTTAATCTCAGGACAGTTCCGCACGCCGGGCAGCCCACAGGGTGCAAAAATGGTCTCTAAAGCGTGATATCTGTTACAGCAACCGATCGCGCACGGGTTGAGGCTTCTAACAACCCAAGTGTTCGGTAAGTCTGATTTCCGGGTTTGGTACTCGGATAGTTTTCTATAAAGCGTTTTATAGTACGGATTGCTAAAAACTAAACACTAAAAACTAAACACTAAGATCTCAACTCCCAAGTTCCTGCGCCCAAACCTAAAAAAGATGCCAGATTCCGCACCCTCTCAAACCACTCCAGAGCCTTCCGATCAGAAAGCCAGTATGGAAAATAGTCCTTTGACCGAGTTTGTCGTTCAGTTTTGGGGCGTGCGGGGCAGCATCGCCACCCCCGGCAGCAAAACAATTCGCTACGGAGGTAATACCTCTTGCGTAGAAATGCGCTTGGGGAAAAAACGCCTGATTTTTGATGGTGGCACCGGTCTGCGAGTTCTGGGCCTCAACCTGCTGCGACAAATGCCGGTCGAAGCCCATATGTTTTTCAGCCACACTCACTGGGATCACATTCAAGGATTTCCATTCTTTACTCCTGCCTTTATCCCGGGGAACTGCTTTCACATTTACGGAGCGATCGCCCCCAACGGCACTACAATCAAACAGCGTCTTGCCGATCAAATGCACCACCCCAATTTTCCAGTCCCCATCCAGGTGATGCAGTCAGACCTCAAATTTAACGATTTGACCCCAGGGGATATTCTCGAACTCGACGATGTGAAAATCGAAACCGCATTGCTCAATCACCCCAATACTGCGATCGGGTATCGAGTCACCTGGGAGGGACACACGGCCGTCTACTGCACCGATACAGAGCATTTTCCCGATCGGCTGGACGAAAATGTAGTACACCTAGCTCGCGACGCAGACGTGCTGATTTACGACGCCAACTACACCAACGAAGAGTATTACGACTTCAAAAACCCAAAAGTCGGCTGGGGACACTCAACTTGGCAAGCCGGAGTAGAAATAGCGAAAGCTGCGGGAGTCAAAAAGATCGTGATGTTTCACCACGATCCCGGTCACGACGACAATTTTCTCGATCGCGTCGAAGCAGACGTGCAGGCAGCATTCGCCAATAGCTGCTTGGCCCGCGAAGGCATGAGCATACCAGTAATCTAGAAAACCCATCCATGCGGGCTGGGAAAAAACTCCTCCAGACCGCAGAAATTAGCAGCCAGAACGCAGAAACAGAATGAATCACGAAACTCCCCCCAAGTATCGCTCTCGTGGCTTGCGGGGGCTTTACTCAACATTGCTGGTGTTGATAATTGTCTGCTGTACAGGAGGCGGATGGGTGGCAGCCCAGACTGCGAACTCCAACACTCCAGCGCGACTTGCTCAAGTGTCTGCTATTGAAGATAATGGCACTGTCGATCGCATCCCCGAACGCTACCAACTCGGACAGCAACTCTACCTAGAAAACTGCGCCACCTGTCACATCGGCTTACCCCCGCAAGTATTGCCAACAGAAACCTGGCGCCGCTTGTTGCAAGATTCCCAACACTACGGACAAACCTTGAAACTCCTAGTAGACCCGCCCCGGCTGCTAGTGTGGAACTACCTGCAAACTTTTTCCCGTCCCGAAGCCAAAGACGAAGAACTAGCTTACCGAGTCGCCACCTCTCGCTACTTCAAAGCTTTGCACCCCAGAGTCAAGCTGGCGCAACCAGCAAATATCAGCAGTTGCGTTACTTGTCACCCAGGTGTGTCTAAATACAATTTCCGCCAGCTTACCCCTGAGTGGGAAAATTCCCCGTAAGGAATCTTAAGTTCTTGATTGAGGAAAATCAGAATTCAAGTCTGAGCGATCGAACTACTGAAAAAGCAGGACTGAAGTCCTTACTACAAACCTTATAAAATCTGTTCGTAGTGAGGACTTTTGTTCTCGGAAAAAGCAGGACTGAAGTCCTCACTACAAACCTTGTAAAATCTGTGAGGACTTTAGTCCTCGGGGTGCATCTGGCGCAAGGAAGAGGGCGAAGCATGACCGCATATAAGTTATTAGTTATCATCTCCTATTGTCTGC
>RDXX01000025.1 GCA_004292955.1 Oscillatoriales cyanobacterium
TGTGGCTGAAGCCGCGCACTCGCTCCAAGGCGACTGAAGTCGCTAATCGGCTAGACCCCAGCCTTAAAAGGACGGGGCTTGCGCCTCGTTTTTCGGTCAAGCTTAATGGGGATCGAAACTACCACGCCAACCACCCTATCGCCCAGCAAGCATACCGAATCGGATTGCAGTATCTTTTTCTCCCCTAATTTCACAGCGCTAGAGCCTAAACTCAAGCCTTTTTGCTTTCCAGGGCCCAGCGAGCTAGCTCTGTCCGGTTGTGCAGACCTGTTTTGCCCAGCATATTGCTAACGTGGCTCTCTATAGTGCGCTGGCTGACATTCATCACGTCTGCGATCTGGCGGTTTGCCATACCCTGCGCTAGCAACTGTACCACCTTTAACTCAGTGGGAGTCAATTCGACATTGCGGCGCGCCTTAATTTTCGGGCCGCTCTCTATACCTGGATTTGAGTGACGAATCAAGCGGGATGCTGCTTTCAGAGAAGATTCTACTTGGGCTACCAGTTCTTCGGGCTCAAAAGGCTTAACTATATAAACATCAGCTCCAGTGCTCAAGCCTTTTACTCGATCGGAACTTTGACCTTTGGCGGACAAGAAAAGAACCGGAATCCAGCTCGTGCGCGGGTCTTCTCTGATGTGTTTGACTAAAGTGTACCCGTCCATTTCTGGCATCATCACATCACAGATGATCAAATCGGGGACTTCTTGTTCGAGTTTTTCTAGAGCGTGTCTGCCGTTTTCTGCTGTGATGACGTTGTAGCCCCGAAACTCTAAGTAATCCTTGACTAGCAAGATCAAGTTCGGGTCGTCGTCAACCAGCATCAGCCGTTTTTGCTCTCCTGAATTATTGTCCTTCATGTTTCTTCCCGCTAGAGTATCCCGCACAATTCCTTGTTTTTCACTCCTGTTTTTTCCGTCAGTCCAGTGTCAGCCCGGGAAAGTTGGGGGTTGAGGACGGCGGTGGGGTGAAGGGATGGCGGTGAGGGGAAAGCGGGGCGGGTATTACCGCTTCCTCTCCCAGTGTTCGATGCCCGTTTGTGAATGTCTTGCGACGTGGAACGGAGCCAAAACCTGTAATGGACGATCGCCTGTCACGATCGGCCTTGATTGATGGAAGACTCACGCTCCCTAGCCCAAGTTAAATATTTAATCTCGATCGGTTCAATTGCAAGTTGATGCCCCGGTTTTAAATGATACTTCTGATATAGAGAAATTTAAGCAGGCTCCCTACTTACGTATTTAACTATTTCTAGTGTAGTTTGGCAAACTGCCGGATGTCTGCTACTGAGAAACTTTTCGGCAAACTCTCGCCAGAGGGCGATCGAACTGCTTCGATACACCTCTTAAAAAAACACACAGCGACAAGCAAGACTACCAGAAACAGGTAGGAGAGTACAGTTGTTCGATCGATCCGCAGGTGCGATCGCCCAACGCGCTCACGCTCTCTACTTTACCGTCTTAAACCTAACACCTTACTTATCCTGCTGTGCTTTTTCACCGCGCTATAGTTAAATATCTGCTTTCGCCTCAGCAGGCTCCGGCAAAGGATGAGTCAAAAAAGCGTATTCTTCAACCACCTGTGAGCCGATCAGATGTTCCTGAATAATTCTCTCCATGACGAGGGGAGTAACATCGCGATACCACACTCCGTCTGGGTAGACTACCATAATCGGGCCAGACGCGCACACTTGCAGGCAGTTAGCTTTAGTCCGAAAAATGCAGGTTTGCCGATCGGCTTTTGGCTTGTCCAACCCCAATTCTTGCAAGCGTTTTTTTAAGTAATTCCAAGCCACCAGACTGCTTTCTCGATCGCAACACTTGGGCACGGTTTGGTCGGCACAGATAAAAATATGCCGTTCAATTCGCTCTATTCCCAGGCTTTGGACGCAAGCGCTCAAGCCTTGGCTGCAAGATTCATCGTTGTTATTTTCAGATATTTTATTCATTCGTTAATAATAATTAATTAGCGATCGAAACTCATCACCACTCTCCCACTCTCCCACTCTCCCACTCTCCCACTCTCCCACTCTCCCACTCTCCCACTCTCCCACTCTCCCATTCCCCCACTCATCCTCGGTTCGGGAACCCGTACAGACAGATAAGTTGCGATCGCCCCTTACTAAAGCTAAATTAGCACTCAGGAGTCGAGAGTGCTAATATGTCAGTGTAAGCAGTCAGCCGTTGCTTTCATCGCGACCACTGACGGCTAACTGACTAGGATCTGTAATCTGGAGATTTATTTATGGCAGCAGTATCACTGAGTGTTTCTACCGTTAAACCGCTAGGCGAGCGCGTGTTCGTGAAAGTAAGCGCTAGCGAAGAAAAAACCGCCGGCGGCATCCTTCTACCCGACACAGCTAAGGAAAAGCCCCAAGTAGGCGAAGTCGCGGCCGTGGGCCCCGGCAAGCGCAACGACGACGGCAAGCGCGTTGAAATGGAAGTCAAAGTCGGCGACAAAGTTCTCTACTCGAAGTATGCCGGTACCGACATCAAACTCGGCACTGACGAATACGTCTTGTTGGCCGAAAAAGATATTCTGGCGATCGTCAACTAATTAATCATTAGTCATCAGTCATCAGTCATCAGTCATTAGTCATTAGTTTAAAGCGAACGCCGCCAAAAAACTAATGACACAAGACAAATGACTCGCCATCCATCCCCAATCTAAAATCTCAAACCCTCTCATCCCCAAAAACTATGGCTAAGCGTATAATCTACAACGAAAATGCACGTCGCGCCCTCGAACGCGGTATGGACATTCTCGCCGAAGCAGTCGCCGTTACCCTCGGCCCCAAAGGTCGTAACGTCGTTCTCGAAAAGAAATTCGGAGCTCCTCAAATCGTCAATGACGGCGTAACCATCGCCAAAGAAATCGAACTCGAAGACCACGTAGAAAATACAGGCGTTGCCTTGATCCGTCAAGCTGCTTCCAAAACCAACGACGCAGCAGGCGACGGCACCACAACTGCTACCGTTCTGGCTCACGCAATGGTCAAAGAAGGTCTGCGTAACGTAGCTGCTGGTGCAAATGCGATCGCCCTCAAGCGCGGTGTTGACAAAGCAACCGGCTTCTTGGTCGAAAAGATTGCCGAACACGCCAAACAAGTAGAAGATTCCAAATCCATCGCTCAAGTCGGCTCAATCTCTGCTGGTAACGACGATGAAGTCGGCCAAATGATTGCCAATGCAATGGACAAAGTGGGCAAGGAAGGCGTAATTTCCCTGGAAGAAGGGAAGTCTATGACCACCGAACTCGAAATCACCGAAGGGATGCGCTTCGACAAAGGCTACATTTCTCCCTACTTCGTCACCGACACCGAACGGATGGAAGCGATTCTAGAAGAACCCTTCATCTTGCTGACAGACAAGAAAATCGGCTTGGTACAAGACTTAGTACCAGTGCTCGAACAAGTAGCTCGTTCCGGCCGCCCGCTGTTGATCATTGCAGAAGACATTGAGAAAGAAGCTTTAGCTACTCTCGTTGTCAACAAACTGCGCGGTGTGTTGAATGTAACTGCTGTTAAAGCACCTGGTTTTGGCGATCGACGCAAAGCCATGTTAGAAGATATCGCCGTATTGACCGGCGGTCAACTGATCACCGAAGACGCCGGTTTGAAACTGGAAAACACCAAGCTGGACATGATCGGCAAAGCCCGCCGCATCACCATCACCAAAGACAGCACGACAATTGTTGCCGAAGGTAACGAAGTCGCAGTCAAATCTCGCTGCGAACAAATTCGCCGTCAAATGGACGAAACCGAATCTTCCTACGACAAAGAAAAGCTGCAAGAACGTTTGGCTAAATTGGCCGGCGGCGTCGCAGTCATCAAAGTCGGCGCTGCGACTGAAACCGAAATGAAGGATCGCAAACTGCGTTTGGAAGATGCGATCAACGCAACCAAAGCTGCTGTCGAAGAAGGCATCGTTCCTGGTGGCGGTACAACTTTGGCTCACCTAACTCCTCAATTGGAAGAGTGGGCTAATGCCAACCTGAAGGGCGAAGAGTTGACCGGTGCTTTGATTGTGGCACGGGCTCTGGCTGCTCCCCTGAAGCGGATTGCTGAAAATGCTGGTTTGAATGGCGCTGTCATCGCTGAGCGCGTCAAAGAAAAGCCGTTTAACGTTGGTTTCAATGCAGCGACAAATGAGTTTGTCGATATGTTTGAAGCTGGTATCGTTGACCCTGCGAAGGTAACTCGTTCTGCTCTACAAAATGCCGCATCTATTGCCGGCATGGTGCTGACAACCGAGTGCATCGTCGTTGACAAGCCCGAACCCAAAGAAGGCGCTGCTTCTGGCGGCGGCGGCGGCATGGGCGGCGGCGACTTCGATTATTAATCGATAGTTTTTAAAGTAGGTGAGGGCGGTAGCGCCCCCACCTACTTTATTTTATTTAATTAGTTGATTAATAAATCAAGTTATAATAGCGTTCTCTCTAGTACACTGGGAGGCGCTATGAAAGCAGAAGTTCTCAAAAGATTATTTAGGGCGATCGCGAGTGCCGACACTGAGGCGATCGACAAACTCACACACTTAGTTATTCAGGAAGAACGCCAGAAGGGACACACGCTGTTAGCCGACCAATTAGAGAATATTGCCAAAAAGAGCCCGAAAGAAAAATCGACCTCTAACGGCAAAACAGCTTCGCCAGTAACAGAAAGCCGACAAGCTCTAAGCGAACTGCCGACGAGTAAGCGATTAAATCTTCCTTTAGTGACTGTCATAGGAAGGGAAAAATTGCGGCATCATATGGTGCTTCCTGAAGTTATCGAAAAACGTTTCCAGCGAATTGAGCGTGAGTATGCAGCAAGAGATAGGCTTGCTCATCACGGACTTCGCTACAGACAAAAAATTCTTTTGTACGGTTTCCCCGGTTGTGGTAAGACACTCGGAGCAGAGCGTTTAGCTTGGAATACAGGCTTACCACTTCTGAAAGTTCGATTTGATGCAATGGTATCATCTTTTTTAGGGGAAACTGCAAGTAATTTGAGGCTCGTTTTTGAAGAAGCATCAAAAAGTCCATGTTTGTTGTTCCTGGATGAATGCGACTCAATTGCTAAATCAAGAGAAGACCATCAGGAAGTAGGAGAAATTAAGCGAGTGGTAAATACATTTCTTCAGATTTTGGATGAATATGAACCAACCTCTGGTCTGATTGTAGCAGCTACAAACCTCACCAAATCTCTTGATACTGCACTTTGGAGACGATTTGACGATTTGATAGAAGTACCAAAGCCAGGAGAAAAAGAGTTAGAATTTATCCTAAAAGAAACACTATCTGCTATTGAAGTAGGCTCTATTAACTGGCCTGTACTCATTGATCAGATGAGAGATTTTTCTGCGGCTCAAGCCGTGAGGGTTGCACAAGATGCTGCTAAACGGGCAATTCTTGAGCGAGAGGAGCTCGTGATTCACGAACACTTGGAAGAAGCGATTAAAGAAATCAAGGTTGCATAAACTTAATTTTTGGTGTTAGGAAAACTAAATGGTTGAACGTTCTGATAGATTTCCGCATATTCAACTCAAGTTTGAAAGAGCAGGAATTGCTGCAAGTCCACAAGGAGGAGGCAAACCAAATGCAATAACATCTACGAATACAAGCAATCGACAAGGACATGGAAGTAAATTAAAGAGTTCTTTAGACTCCTTAATTTGTTATTGGCAAGATAGTCAAAAAACAAGAGAAGAAGAGGAAAAGCCACCACTTCCTGAAAAAGCTATACCTATCATTTTACAGATTGATCCTACTGCATTCGATGCAGAGAATCTCAGAAACTATGGAATCGAAGTAATTGCTGAATTAGAAAATGGGTATATTATTGGTGCTTCAGCAGATGATAGTGAATTTAGTGAACTAGAAAAAAAGATAGAAAAATTTATTAAGGCAGAGCGAGGAGGGGGTAAAGTTGCAGCAATCTGGGACTTTATTGATGGAAGCAAGCGACCTGAGTACGTCCTCTCACCAGAACTACTTAATCAATGGCAGCAAATTACAGATGAACAAATATATATTGTGGATATAGGTATTGCTTGTCTAGGAATGAAGTCACAATTGCCTGATTGCCCCGAAATAAAGCCCGATGAAAGTGACGAAAAGTTTACTAAACGCTTCACCACGTGGAGTAAAAAACGTGATTTAAATTACCAGCAATGGGATGAGATTAAGTCGCAAAGAGAAGATGAGTTTACGGAATTTGTCCAAGCTTATCGGGGAGAGATTTTAAATATTGTGGATGGAGCTATTCCTCAATCTTCTCAACTGCCCGATAGTTTTTCGTGCCGTCTTCAAATTTCTGGCAAGGGACTAAAAGACTTAGTTTTCAATTTCCCCTATATTTTTGATGTGAATTTGCCTGATGAATTTGCTAAGTTAGTTGAGCCGGAAAATTCATCTGATGTTGACGATCCTATTTTTCAACTAGAACAACCCGAATCAAATGCCCCTAACGTATGTGTTATAGATAGTGGGATTCAAGAAAATCATTCTCTTTTGAAAGCAGCTATTGATTCAGGCAATTCAAAGTCTTGGGTTCCAGAAGAAACCGATCAAACTGCTGACTATGTTAGCAACGGTGGACACGGAACCAGAGTGGCTGGTGCAGTCCTCTATCCCATAACAATACCTCGTATTGGAAATGAAAAAGCTGTTTGCTGGATTCAAAATGCGAGAATTCTTGATTCTAAATGTCAACTATCTACACAGCTATTTCCACCCAACTTACTTGGTGATATTGTGGAATTTTATCACAATCAAACAAAAACAAGGATTTTCAATCATTCTATCACTGGATCTGTTCCATGTCGTACTCAATATATGAGTGCTTGGGCGGCGGGGATTGATAATTTGACATGGGAAAAGGATATTCTGTTTATTGTAGCAGCAGGAAATTTACCCTTAAGTGGTGGAAGAATAGGATATACAAGATTATCTGTGCAAGAGCATCTTGCATCAAATCGGCTATGTCCCGATTATCTTGTAGAAAACTCTTGTAGAATTGCTAACCCTGCACAAAGTTTTCAAGCCTTAACCGTTGGCTCAATTTCTCTAGCTTCTTATCGTGCACTATCGTATTCTTCAATATCACAGAAGGATAAACCCTCAGCTTTTTCATGCTCTGGGTTAGGAATTTGGGATACCATTAAACCGGAAGTAGTTGAATATGGTGGAGACTTAGTAAAAGATGAATCTATACCACCTAACATTACTTCACCTAAAGAAGTTTGCCCAGAATTAGTGCGTTCGACTTTGAATGGTGGGCCAGGAGTTGCTGCTGACAATATTGGAACATCATTTGCAGCACCAAAAGTGAGCCATATTGCAGCGCGTCTTGCTGCTGAGTTGTCGGATGAGAGTTGCCTTTTATACCGTGCGCTGATAGTACAATCAGCCAGATGGCCAGAGTGGACAATGGTAGACAATATAGAAAAACTCCACGTCATTCGTCAAATTGGTTATGGTATTCCAAATATCGATCGCGCTTTAGGTAATTCTCCCAATCGCATCACTTTGATTACCAGAGGGAATCGTCCTATCAAAGCAAAAGAAGCTCATGTTTATCAAGTAAAATTGCCAGAAGGATTGCGTAGTCAGGGAGAAGAATATGAGATTCTGGTAGAAGTTACTTTATCTTACAAAGCACAACCGCGTCGAACTCGTAGAAATCGCCGAAAATATCTTTCAACTTGGCTGGATTGGGATTGTAGTAAAAAGGGAGAAAATCCAGAAAAGTTTCTGGCTAGGATTTTGAAAGAGTATGATGCTCCAGAGGATGCTGAAAAGGGAGAGGAAGGTTTTAAATGGACTATTGGCAAAAGAGCGAAAAACTATGGAAAAATTGACGGTGTTTCTAGAAGCGCGGGAACTATTCAAAAGGATTGGACTATTGTCAAGTCATTTGAACTCAGAGAAGCATTCTGTATTGCAGTAGTTGGACATGAAGGCTGGAATAACGATCCAGATGCTGAAGCACCCTATTCTCTTGTTATTAGCTTTGAAGCAATCACATCGAATATTCCGATTTACACTACATTTGTTGAGGCTCAAGTTCAACTAGAAGTGAAGCAGGAGGTAGAAATTGGGTAGTGCTGCTTTCTTGAATGATGCAATTGATACAAGCCTTTCTCCATAACGATTGAGCGTGCGAAAAGCAGGCGCTTATGCACCACTACCCATACTTAGTTGATGACAACGAAATCTGCTTGCGTAAAAATAGCCGGCGCGGCTGGCCGAACAGCCAATAAGTCCAATGCCAATCCACTTGTTGCAAGCGGTAGCCTGCTTGATAGTACAATTGTCGCGCCCCGTGATTGTTTTCCAAAACGTGGAGGTAAATCTCCGAAAATCCCCATTCTCGGGCTGTATTCTCGCAGTTGTCGAGCAGTTGTTGAGCAATTCCCTGCCGCCGATACTCCGGGTGAACTGCTAAATTTGACAAGTAAGGATAGTCGGAATTCGGTATTTGCCAAGGGAATCGAGAACGCAGAGCCATTTCTATTGTTCCTGCTATAGACTGAGTTTGGTGCGATCGATAATTCTGCATTCCTGACTCCCGCGAGACTAGCTCAGCAACGAGACAAATATAGTGTTCTGCTTTAGAACGGAGTCGATTTTTTAAATCTTCGTAAATGCCTAAACGCAACACTGGATACACCCATTCTACAAACCCCTCGCGGGAGTGAAAGCTCATGGCCAAAATATCCGCTAGTTGCGTCAAGTCATTTGATGCAGCCACCCGGATCGAAAAGCCAGAAAGTCCGGGAGTTTGTTGTTGGTGAGAAGCTGAGGAAAAAAAGGAAGGATTCACAATTCCAGGTCACTATATTAATTTTTCTACGCGGGTTACCGATCTGCCCATCTGAGAAATTTCACTTCTGGTGATAATGTAATATCACTTTTAAAAAAAGAATGTAACTTTAGACCAACTCCCAATCATAATATTTGTCATCGAGAATCTTAAATTTAAGAGATTAAATTGTATGACTTATACTCAGAGTTTATGAATGCGATTCAGTCACATTCTTTTTGTACTTTCCTCTAACTATTATCTGATGTAAATTGGAGATATTCAGTATTTTAGACTAAATTTATTTCCAATGAAAACCCATCCCTTAATACTAGATTTGTGGGTAGCGGGAAAGTTATTAAAAACAATCAAAAAGGTTTTAACGTCTGGTTCCCGGAAGCGTACCGCTCTCTGCTTGCAGAAATACCCGATCGAATATAATTTATCCGTCTAGCGGTAATTGACAATATCAAGTATCTACTAGACTAATACCGGGCGCGATCGCAAGTCGGATGTTGGCTGCCTGTCCCAGAACCCGACAACCCAGCTTTCAGCAGTGCTGGGCAATCAGGAAGCCCGTCCCCTCGCGAACAGGCCTTACCTGTTGCGCCGGAGGGCTAGATATTGTCCAGCGATATTGTGCTGCGATACTGTGCTGCGGGCGATCGAGAGCTTCAAAACTTCGATCGAGCGGCTCGATCGGTTTCCACAGAGTACATCCCTAGCTAAGATTAACAGATGGATGCTCAAGATAGCGGTGTTTCGCCGCAGTAATTGCCTTGGGCGTTGGTCTGGACGAGGCATAAAAAATGCCGCGCTCTGCCCAAAAAGTGCCAGTCTCACTAAAATGGTACAGCAATTGCGTCACTCGCACTTCCCCGCCTGTGTTGTCTGTCTGTCTCCCCCCCCGAATATCAGTCAGGGACACAGGGGCCGGAGAGGAAAGCCATATCCTTGGCAGAATGTGAAAGTTGCTGTCACCTAGGCAGCAAAAACACAGGGGAAGATGTTGGTTGTCTATTGTATCCTGCTACAGACAGTTTTTACACACCAAATAAAACAGGAAGATGAGCGATAATAACACATAAAGAAAGGCAAATCCACTCACAATCAGGACGATTATTCCTATGTATTATGAGATATCCAGAGGGCAGTTAAAAGTTGCGGATTCCTATTTTCACGCTCAACATAGAGGTGAGGGGTTAAGGACACTTCCCGCAAGACGAGATTTTTGTGAATATCATTAAATAATAAAATTGGGGTGCACTACAGGCAACTGTGGCGATCGAAGAATTCGGAATTGAAAACCCATAAATTAAAAATCAAGGTTGATTCTTGCCTCGACCCACTCACAACAACTTCAGATTCACGAATTTGTGTGACACCAGTTTCAAAAAATAATGCAACTGCCGGCAAACTCCAAACCCTTATGTCATCAGTCATCAGTCATCAGTCATCAGTCATCAGTCATTAGTAGTAGGTAACAACTGTCAACTGTCAACTGTCAACTGTCAACTGTCAACTGTCGTATGACTCGTGCAATTGAAACCTGCGAATTCTTTTTTTCAACAGACTTATTAAATCGAACTGCCCCGGGGCACAGGAGAACGGTGCATGAATTCCCAATCAAATCCTAAGCTCAAACTTCTAATCGTCGATGACGAACCGGATAACCTCGATTTGCTTTACCGCACCTTCCATCGAGACTATAAAGTGCTCAGAGCCGAATCTGGCCCCGCCGCCCTCGAAATTTTGGCAAAAGAGGGAGAGGTTGCTGTGATTATTTCCGATCAGCGAATGCCAAAAATGAGCGGTACGGAGTTTCTCAGCCTGACTGCGGCTCAATATCCTGATGTGATCCGAATTATTTTAACTGGCTATACGGATGTTGAAGATTTAGTTGAAGCTATTAATGCTGGCAAAGTATTCAAATTCGTTACCAAGCCTTGGGATGCTGAAGAACTCAGAGCTCTTGTCAGTCAAGCTGTTGATACTCACAATGTCCTGAAAGCCCGCACGAATGAACTGCGTAGGGCTCTCTCGCAAGAATCGCTGCTTTATGCCGTTACCAATACTATTCGATCGGCTCCCAATTACCAGCAAATGCTGCAAAGAATTGTGGAAACTGTCGGGCAGATGTTTGAGGTGAGTTGCTGTTTGCTGCGGCCGTTCCAAGACGGCCGGGTGGCTGATGAGTGGTTCGTTTACCAGAAGGCCGAAAGTAAAGGGTTGCGGGGCGATTCTGAAGCTAGACGAGATGCTTCTAGCGCCCGACTTTCGCCGGATTTGCTGCCGGATTTGGTTTGGGAAACTCTGGATGTGGAGGTGATTCAAGATGCTCAAACTGACGATCGAGTTTTAAGCTGGGACAATGAGCAGCGATTGCAGGCTTACCAAGCTGCGAATATTCGATCGAGCTTAATCGTACCGCTGTTTTACCAAATGGAACTGATGGCAGTCTTGGCGCTGCACCAGTTCGATCGACCGCGCCAGTGGGAAGACCACGAGGTACAGTTAGTAATTACGGTGGCCGACCAAGCGGCTTTGGCCCTTTCTCAGGCCCGGGCTTACGAACAGGTACGGGCGCTGGCAAAGCGCGAGACCTTAGTCAATACTATTACTACGGCAATTCGATCGAGCCTCGACCCCCAAAATATTTTTGCAGCGATTACTCAACAACTCGGCCAAGCTTTGCAAGTTGACGGCTGCGCCCTATCTCTGTGGACAGAAGATGATGAATATGTCCAGTGCGTTGGTCTCTACGACACAAATAGGGATACGGTGGCTGTAAAACAGGGTTTTAACAATTCAGAGGTAGTTGCGAATCCTCCAAGCCCTCAAACTGCTGCTGAGAGTGCTGCTGCGAACCCTCCCGGCTGGGTTTTTGCCCATCCTTCCCTGCCGCAGTCTTTGGTGCCGATTCGCGGCAATCCGGTGTTGCTGCAAGTTATGGTATCAAAAGAGCCCGTGGCGATTGAAGACCTCAACGAACGCCCCGATTTAAATGTTACAGAACTGCAAGTGCGATCGCCAGCCCGCGCCCTGTTAGTCGTGCCCTTAATCTCCGAAGGCAAAATCATCGGCAGCATTTCGCTGCGCCAAAATTGCAGCACCCGCCGCTGGAACCTCTCAGACATTGACCTGGCTCAAATAGTGGCAACTCAAGCTGCTTTGGCGGTGCAGCAGTCGCGCCTCTACCAGACTACCAGACAGCAGGCGGAACGGCTTTTGGAAGCCGATCGGCTCAAAACCGAATTTTTCCAAAATATCTCCCACGAATTCCGCACCCCTCTCACCCTAACTATCGGCCCTCTAGAATCAGCTTGCGGCCGCAAAGAAGACTTACCCTACGAACAAGCCGTCATCGCCTTGCGTAATTCCCGCCGCCTCCTGCGGTTGGTAAATCAACTGCTGGACTTGCAGCGCCTCGATGCAGGACGGATGCAGCCGAGTTTTCGCCCGTGCGATTTAGTCGGTTTTTGTTACTCTACGGCAGAGTCTTTCCGCGCCTACTGCGACAAAAAAGGACTGCACTTAATTACCCAACTGCAAGACTGTCCTTTACTTTATTTAGATATTGAAAGATTTGACAAAGTTATTTACAACCTGCTATCAAATGCTGTCAAATTCACCCCAGAAGGGGGAACAATCACCCTGACAGTTGAACCAGCCGGCGCTCACTGTTTGTTGCAAGTAAAAGACACCGGCATCGGCATTCGCACCGAACAAATTCCCTATTTATTCGAGCGCTTTCACCAAGCCGAAGGTTCCGCCAGCCGTTCCTACGAAGGCAGCGGTTTAGGTTTGGCACTTGTCAAAGAATTAGTCGAACTCCACGGCGGTCAAATTTCCGTCGATTCTGTTTACGGCGAAGGTACTACTTTTACCGTTTGGCTGCACTTCGGTTCGACTCATTTGCCCCCGGAACGGGTACTGGAAATCCCCGCCGAGTTTCACGCATCCAAAGCTGCGGTGGAACTGGCAGATGTGGAAGCTGACTTGTCGGAAGACGAGGCAGAAAATCATAACTTTGAGGCTCTAGAACCGATAAATTCCGAAACAGTAGCTGGCACGGTTTTGGTGGTTGACGACAATCCAGATTTGCGCTTTTATGTGTCGGGAATTCTGCGAGAGTCAGGCTTTGCAGTTTTGCTAGCCCGCAACGGAGAAGAAGGATTTGCTGTGGCAAAAAACCGCCGTCCGGATTTAATTGTCACGGATTTGATGATGCCTGTGATCTCGGGTTTGGATTTGATTCGGATGATTCGACAGGATGAAGACTTGCGGGGAACTCCGGCAATTTTGCTAACTGCTAAAGCCGACGCAGATACTCGGATTGAAGGAGTAGAACGGGGTGCTGATGCTTATTTATCGAAGCCTTTTAACGATCGCGAATTGTTGGCAGAAGTGCGGAATTTAATCGCCCTCAAGCAAAACGAGCGGCGAGTGCAGCAGTTGAACAATTATTTAACTGAGTCGGTGCTGCGCCGATTTTTGCCGCCGTCGATGGTGAAAGCCGCTGCGGCTGGAGATTTGGCCTTGGATTTGCGCCCGGAACCGCGATTGATTACTATTTTGTTTAGCGATATTGTCGGTTTTACTCAAATGGCAAATACGCTGCGATCGCGCCGGGTAGCTGAGCTGTTGAATGAATATTTGGCGGCAATGACTAAGGCTATTTTTGACAGCGGCGGTACGGTGGACAAGTTTGTGGGAGATGCGGTAATGGCTCTCTTTGGCGCGCCGGAGGAACTAACGCCAAACGAGCAAGTGCGCCGCGCTATAGCTGCTGCAAGGCTTATGCTGCGAGCTCTGAAGCAACTTAACGAGCGCTGGTTGGAGCAGGGAATTGTGGGGGAAAATGGGGTGCCTCCGGTGCGGTTTCGCTGCGGTATTCACCAGGGTACTGCGGTGGTGGGGATGTTTGGCGGCCCCGATCGATCGGATTATACTGCGATCGGGCCGAGCGTGAATATTGCTGCTCGTTTGCAAGAGGTGGCGGAACCAAACTCTGTGCTGATTTCGGCTGCGGTTGCAGATTATGTTGAGGAGAATCGAATTGTTAAATATAAGCCGCTGCAACTCAAGGGAATTGATGAAACAGTGTTGACTTTTATGCTGAATTGTGATTAGTCATTGGTTGTTTGTTATTGGTTATTAGTTGTTTGTTATTAGTTATTGGTTATTTGTTGTTTGTTGTTTGCGACCAACGCTCAATATCTAATAGCCATCTCTAATAATTATTGTGGAACAGGCATCCTGCCTGTTCAATACGAGTCTCGATCGCTATGAATGAGTAGGGAATTGGCGATCGCAATTTGTAGAATCATCGAAGTGTTTGGTATTTGGTGTCAGGGGCGATTCACGAAGAGGGATAACTTCGCTTCACGCTCTTTTTTCGGTGGGGCGAATCCGGTCGAGATAGCTACGCCGCGCGTACATTTCAACCGAGGACGTTGCAAGTGCACTTGAACCAGAGTGCGATCGAGAATAACGGTGAAATTGAGCAGCGGCGCGAAATCTCAAAACGCAGACGAGAAGACTTGATACCGTCCGCGACTATGAGTTATTCGCACGAACAGCAAATACAGAATGGGAATTGTTTTGAGATATACTTTTATCTATGCGTAGGAGGTAAACTTTCCACTTTGAGTTTAGAGCCGAGTAGTTTAGATGATATCCGTCTAGAGATAGCTAAAATTGCTACCCTTTATGGAGTTTTTCAATGTGTTGAATGTAGTCAGGCAATCAAAGAGTTCTTGACAGTCAGAAAGGTGCATGGGAAGCAAATTAAGCTCGATTTAGGCAGGCAAGACCTACCTTGGTCAGTGATTTATGATTTACGACGAGGGCAGCAAATTGCTACTAATGGCTACCACATCGGAATATCAATTACAGTTGACGGAGAGGAAATTGTTTTTGACAATATAGATCGTAGTGGCGTAACTCGGCAGGAATGGCTACAAAATTTAACATCTCCTACTCTGGAACTGGGTATGGGAAGTTTTAAGATTATAGAAGAGGAATTTTGAGCGGCAAAGCTGACCAACTTTTGAAAAATATTGAGGTGGATAATGCACGATTTATATACGCTGATTCACAAAATCAAGAAAGCTCCTTCAATGTACTTGGGAAGACACTCAATTATTTGCCTTCAGGCTTTTTTATCGGGTTACAGCGTTGCTAAACATGAGTTGGGAGAACAGCCAACAAAACAAGACAGCGATTTTATGTCGTTTCCTGAATGGATACGAAAAAGATTCAACGTGCAGACTAGCCAATCTTGGGCTAACATCATTCTTTTTTATTCTGAAGACGAAAGTAAAGCACTCGATCAATTTTTTGAACTGTTAGATGAATTTATCGATCGGCATTCTTCTACTGACACTTTACGCGAAGGCGAATTGGATATAGGGGAGAAGTTGCCAGCGCATCATTAGTTCAGAGAAAGTGCGATCGCTCTTGTTTGAAAAAAATAAGGACGATCGCTGCTGTTTCAAAATAATTTATAAGGGAGATCGCTGCCTTCTTTATGACCACAATCATCGTTTTTTTATTTGAGACATTACTATCGTAGGGCTGGGGAAGGCGATATCGACTCTACTGTTTTTTCTTCGGGTTGACTGGTAAGATAGAGGGTATCCGGACTAAAATCTTGCTCGTGGGGCCATTGAATGCTGCCAAAAGTAAGTTTGACTTGCTGAAAATATTCGATATTTTGAAGTTCGGTGAATATTCCTTTGTCGAGATAGGGAGTGACATTAAAGAGACGAATTTCGCCATTACTAAAGGTGAGGCGAAGTCGATAGTTTTCTAAGGGTTCGACCTTGATGACTTTGGGAGACATATAATTACTCCGAATCACTGGAGGGGGTTGATTTTGAAGACTTGTTGCCCATTGACTGCGAGTTGCCAATCCGCCATCAGTTCATCTTGATGGATTTCGATCCAGGCTTGAACCAGCTTGAGTTTAGATCTTTGTAGTTGCCCCTCAAGGATATCGCCATTAGGGATGGCAAATACGGCTTCATCGTCTTGATAGCTGACGTGGATGTGCGGGCATTGATGTTTTTGGTTATCAAAGTAGTACATTCTGACGATGACACCATAAAACATTGAAATTACAGGCATGGCGACTGATTTTGGGCGTTGATTATACTTTCTATTGTAAGCGATCGCGCTAAATCTTGCGATATTTGTGGGGTTTGGGCGATCTCGTTCTTGACGCTCGGTGGGGATCTCGCTCCGGGTTGAACAATAATAAGGGCCAGCGCTCTTTCATTTTCAACTATAGCTCATCAGAAACAAGAAAGGGCGATCGATCTGGGAAAACGGCAATTTACCACCAGGAGTTCATTTTTGCGATCGATCATCACCAAAGTCACATTAAACGCCGATGAATGTTAGGCTGAGAGAGGAAACTCAACTGACGGGAGAGGGGCGATGCCACTATATTTCCGTAGTAAAGCGTCGAATAAAGTTTTCCAAATTTCTCTTAGAGATGAGCCCTTTAACCATTTTCTTTGCAAAATTTTCTAGCTCATGTATTGAAACCCTAACATTATCAACATAAAGCTTTTTAGCTCTATATCCTATCATTCCAGCACAAATTACATAGCACAGCGTTTGTAGAACAACTCCAGCAGCATAGCCAGCAGCAGTTCCAAAACCCAGCGATACAGTAGTTCCAGAAAATCCCGCTACAAGTTTTGATATGCCAGTTCCCCATTTAATAAATTCAAATTTCCAGCCGAATTCTTGATGAAACTCACTATAAAAATTTTTTGCTTGCAATTCAGCGTCTTCAATATCTTCTTTAGTCAAGTTGCTGATAGATTTGCAAGCTAGAATTATTTTGTGGATCATTTGTATAATTTCTTCATCAAACTTCGGTATTTCATGGATTGGAATTCCTGAAGCTGCAAGAGAAGTTACTTTTATCATTGTTTCACGAATAACACTTGCACAGTCTTTTGATTTACTTCTAAGAATTAGATTGAACAAAAAAGCTTTCTGAGAATCTTCAAGTCCTCTGGCAATAGCCTCTTTTAATTCTTCAATTCCAATTTCTTGTGCCACCAGACTGCAAATTCCTAAAATTTTTGGAGAGGAATGACCTAAATCTCTTTCGATTTGATGCTTTATCTTTAACCAGTCCTCTCTTGGGGGAACTGTGTCTATTTTAGAGATGGCTATAACGATGTGAGAGGCATATATTTGTTTTAATATAAAAAAATCTGTCTTATTACTCGCAGTCCAGCCAGATGCAGCATTAACGAAATAAACAACTAAATCTGCTCCCCTGTAGAAACTTACATCTGTTCCTGGTGCTCTCAGTCCAGGCGTATCAATAATTTTCACAGCTTTAGACAATGTGGGTACTTCGTATGGATCATCAGTTACTGTAGATCCCGTGATGATAGATACCTCTGCAACTTCTTCGCCCCGAATAGCATTGACTGTAGAAGACTTGCCACTATTAACTTCTCCAACAAAAGCTATTTTTAACCCCTCTCTTAACTTTTTAATCAATTGCTTTGTGGATTCCGTATTTCTAAAATTTTGCATATGTCGAAGATTGCGTTTGTAGGTGTGTTGGCTGTTAAGGAAATTGAGCGCTATACGTCCTATGCTTACTCGGGCCACTTTGTGTATTGCAAGTTATACAAATCCGATGAGCTTACCCTGGATTTTTCAGCTTTTCTTGACTCCGGTTGGGAATCCGTTTGAGGCGATTTCACTTGTCATGAGGCATCAGTAGATTTAGCAAATAGCCAGAAACACCTTGATAATTTCCTCATTATTCCTTAGAAATAACGAATTTGCCTATCCAAAAAATGTTCTATTTTGCCGCCATTATTTTACCTACTTTCACTTTATTTAATCTGGTTTTATACGAAACTGTATGAAAATGTACCAAAAAGCTGGAAATGTGAGCTACAATACATAAAACATCACACTCCGTGACCAGATGGATCTTAAAGAAGTGTTAAAACTCGCAGATGATATAGTATTTGCTAAAACGGGTCAGCACCTTGACGATTTACAAGCAGCAGTATTGCAAGGAACTCTACAACGTGAGACATACAAGCAAATAGCGAAGGATTTTGACTGTTCTGAAAGTCGCATCAGGGAAATCGGATCGGAATTATGGCAGATACTTTCAGAAGACTTAGGGGAAGATGTTAATAAAAAGAATTTTCGATCGGCAATGGAGAGGTGGCAAGTTTCAAATGTCTCCAATTTTGCAAAAGATGTTGTAGGGATTGGTATCTTTAACATTTGTGGAGAAGCTAGACACCCGCCAAACATACCAAACTCACACCCACAAAATCAAGAAACATCGCATCAAGAGTTAAGCGAGATGCCGGAATTAGGTGCTTTCTACGATCGCACTTCCGAACTCAAAACCCTCACAACCTCGATTCTACAACAAAACAGCCGCCTCATAACCATCACCGGCGGACTCGGCATCGGCAAAACATCCCTAGCAATACAACTCGTACAACAAATAAAAGACGAATTTGAATACGTCATTTGGTGCAATCTCGACACATCCCCCACCCTCGGTGAATTTGAAGCCAACTTAATCCAGTTTTTATCGCAGTCCCAAAAGCAAGAATCACCCACAACCAACCAGAAAGCATTACCCCTAATTAAATATTTACAAAAACATCGGTGTTTAATAGTCTTAGATGACATTCACAACCTGTTCAGCAGCAGCGAATTAGCAGGAAAATATAAACCGGGATACGAAGAATATCGCTCTTTATTTAAACAAATAGAAAAATTATCCCATCAAAGTTGCTTCCTGCTAATCGGTTGGGAACCACCCAAAGAAGTTCCTCAACTCACCAGCGAAAATACTCCCATTCGTATTTTACAACTCACAGGCTTAGACAGTGCGGCCGCGCGGGAAATACTCCGAGATAAAGGATTAACAGAAATCGAGAACTGGGAAACACTCATTCATTGCTACCAAGGCAATCCGTTATGGTTAAAAAGCGTGGCGACTCTGATGCAAGAGTTAGGAATTGGCGCGGCAGAGTTATTATTAAATGATACCGTATTGTTGCCCGAAGATTTGAAAGATGTTTTACACCAGCAGTTTAGTCGCTTATCGGAAATAGAAAAACAAGTCCTCTGTTTGTTTTGTCGGGAAAGTGAACCAGTTAACCTGGCAAAATTACTCGAATATGGCACTGTGCGATCGCCAGATTTGCTCAATGCGCTGCAATCTTTATCGCGGCGTTGCTTCATTGACAAAACAGGAAGTTTTTATACTTTGCCACCTGTCTTGAGGCAGTATGTCCAAGAATTATGATTTAACTGTTAAAAATTGCCTGATCTGGTGTTGACTTTTCTCGGTCTTTTACTGTACTATGAGAATGTATATAGAATAATGGAAATAGTGAGTTTTTTATTTTTAATGCGCCAATTCCCATTATAAATAAAGTATATGTCAATTCGCCAGAATTTGCAATACTAAAACAATACTTTTTTCCCGCCGATCGCACTTAAGCACCAATCAATGAAATATTCTGCATCCAGCCCCAGAAACAACAGCCAAACATCTCGCTTTGACGGATTATCTTTGGACGATCGCAATCCCGACTTCATAAAACTAATGCTGCCACTCTGGGAATGGCTGTACCGCTACTATTTTCGCGTCCAAAGCGACGGCTGGCACCACGTCCCCGCACGCGGAAAAATGCTCGTTGTCGGCTCTCACAACGGGGGAATCGCCGCTCCTGATATGTTTATGTTCCTATACGAATGGTTCCACAGATACGGTACGGAACGCTTGGCATACGGATTGATGCACCCGACGGTTTGGCAAGTTTCTCCTGATGTCGCTGGTATGGCGGTGCGATGCGGCGCGATCAAAGCACATCCAAAAATGGCGATCGCAGCTTTGCGAAAAAATGCCCCGGTTCTAGTCTATCCTGGTGGTGCCGAAGATACTTTTCGTCCCTATCACTTACGCAATAAAATCTACTTTGCCGGACGCAAGGGATTTATTAAGTTAGCATTGCGAGAAGAAGTGCCAATTGTACCAATTATATCCCACGGTGCCCACGATACTTTGATAGTTTTGGCAGATTTGTACGAAGAAGTTAAGCAATTGCATGAATTGGGGATGCCGTGGTTGTTGGGCATCGATCCGGTAGTATTTCCGGTGTATTTGGGATTGCCTTGGGGGTTGAGTATTGGGCCTTTGCCAAATCTGCCTTTTCCCGTGCAAATTCGGACTCGCGTGTGCGAACCGATCGTATTTGAGAGGTACGGTAAGGAAGCTGCGGGCGATCGCGATTATGTCGATGCTTGTTTCGATCTAGTTACAACTCAAATGCAACGGGAATTAGATTGTTTGATTGGCAATTGAGCATTGCACAAGTTTATTAATTCGGCCGACTGGTGACTAATTGCCCGATCGCCTTTACCGCAATTTTAGGATGAAAAAGTAAAGTCGGTGGTTCAATCATGTGCAGAACTTCCAAAAAAGCTTGACAAACTTTCGCATCTGTGGTCAACGCTTTTAACACCAGATCCATGTAATTAATTGTCAGTCGCGTAGCCAGGTTTGGTTTCGCACCCTCACTTCCCCGATAGCGCGAATCCTGGCTGATAGCAAACGTCCAAGGAATAGTATGTAATTTTGCGAGTTTTTGTTGAAAATGTCGCCCAAAGCCTGTTAAATCGCCTTCAGGATAGCGCTGCCGCTGTTTTTGCAGACATTCATCCAGCATCTGAGCATCCAATCCAGCAACCGTCATTCCTTGGCCGTAAACAGGGTTGAAAGCGCAAACTGCATGGCCGACAATTACCAAATTTTCAGGATAATGGGAGAGGCGTTCGTAGTGGCGCAAACGGTTTTCTGTACCTCGATAACTATACACAGGTGCGATCGCCTTTGCATCTTTAATCGCATCATAAATCATCGGAGTTGGCAGACTGCGCGCAAATTCTACAAAACCTGCTGCGTCTGCGGGCGGATAATCGCGATCGCCCCCACCGAGAGTCACCAGCCAGCGATTCCCCTCGATCGGGAAAATTGCACCGCCGCGAGTGCGAAATGGCGGTGCAGTTGACACAAATACAGGCGCTGTATCTGACAATTTACCGCTGCATTCATAGATGCGCGTCGCATAGCCGACAAAAGCATTGATAACCGTTTCAGGTGGCGGTTCATAGCCGAGTTTTTTCAACCATTTAGGCGTTTGAGAAACTTTGCCGCTAGCATCGACTACTAAATCTGCATTCAAATTCTCTTCATTAATGTTACCTGGGTTTTGGCGATCGCAAAAACGCACCGACACACCAGCAATCGCCGTGCCCTGAGTATTCGCCAGCAACCCCGTTACAGTCCCTCCTTCCAGGAAATGCACGTTCGTATTTTCAGTCAAGCGGTGGCGAATTTGGCGATCGAGTAAATCCCGACTGAACATAATTAAATCATCTGGATCGGGGGTAAAATGTGTCGCCCAACCAGCCGGACTAAACCAGGCGATCGACTTCGGATCTAACCTCGGAGCACCCGCAGCTATCAGTTCGTTTTCTAAGCCGGCAAACAACTGTTCTAAGATGATTTTTCCACGAGTCAAAAGGATGTGCAGGTGTCGGGATTGAGGAATACCGGGGCGAGGCGCAGCTTGTTCGGGAAAAAAATCTCGTTCAACAATACTTACGCGATCGAAGTGTTTCGCTAATACTCTAGCGGCCAACAGTCCTGCTAAACTCCCGCCCATAATAATCGCGTGACTTTCTCGCTGCATAATCAATTTTTTTGAAGGTTAATAACTAATACCATGTTTACAAAGTTTTCGACCAAACAAGTGTGGCGTTTGTTTACAGTCTACAAGCGATTAAATAGGTGCGTCGCGATCGGATTGTCGATATTTATTTAGGGATTTTTGATGTATCCGCACCCTACGACTCACAATTTTTTTCTCTCTCTTCTCTTCCTCAGCGTTCTCTGCGTCCTCTGCGGTTCGTTAAACAAAGTCTATTTGACAACGGACAGAAAACTGACATAGCACAATTATCCCTGAATCAACAGCAGGCCGCAGACATATTTATACACTTCCGACTGTAGGGGGATGCTTTAGCTCGTCAATAAAGCGATGCTTGCCATTGGGGGCATGAGTTTAACACTATACATTGGTCAAGTCGCGCCAATGAACGCGCGCACCCACCCTTTAACGAGGAATATACTATGTATCAAAATTTGCCAATAAATCCACAACTGTATAACATCGGGTTCTGGCTGGCCCAAGTGCCTGTAGAACAGACTACAACAACAACAAGCAGAGTAGAAGATGCAGCACTCCTTTATTCCGGGCCACAATTTTTTATCGCCTTAATATCTGGAGTCGTACTAGCCTGTGCTTTCCAACTCTTGCTGACAAATTTATCAGTAGCCGCAGGCCTTTCCTACATCGGACAATCCCACGACGATGGACACAAATCTGATAGCAGTAGTCCCGTCCGCCACATCGGCAGCAAAGTCGGTACTTGGACGCTAATTACTGTCACTGTCGCCCTATTCTTCGCTTGCTTGCTAGCAGTTAAGCTTAGTTTGATTAGCAGTCCTGGTTTAGGTGCGATCGTCGGTTTAGTCGTGTGGGCGGCCTATTTCTCACTCCTCGTCTGGGTGAGCTCCACCACCGTCGGTTCCCTGATCGGTTCCGTGGTTAACACCGCAACATCTGGCGTTCAAGCTATTTTCGGCACCGCAGCCGCAGCCCTCGGCGCCAAAGCAGCTAGCAATCAAGTAGTCGCCACGGCGAAAGCAGCAGCAGCAGCGGTGGGCCACGAACTCGGTAGCGCGATCGACCCTACAAGCTTGCGGGAAAACGTCGAAGACTACATCCAAGCCCTCAAACCGCCGGAATTAGACATCAAAGCGATGCGTAGCGAGTTTGAAAAATTGCTCAACGATCCGCAACTCAAAAGCATTGCGGGCGAAAATTTGCCGAATCTCGATCGACAAACTCTCGTAGATTTAGTCAGTTCGCGATCGTCCTGGTCAAAACGCGATGTCAACCGGATTGTAGACCAACTCCAAGATGCTTGGAAACAAGTAGGAAAACCAGACCAAAAATCAGACGGCATCGCCCAATTGATAGATTATCTCAAATCAGCAAAATCGGGAGATTTGCTCTCAGATACGCTGACAAGTAGGGTAGAAAAAGTTCTCGGCAATCTGGGCGGGCAAAATTCTGGACAAAACTCCACAATGATGTCCCAAGCAACGTCAATGGCAGTTAATGCTTTAATGGGAGTAGTTTTGGGTCGCACGGATATTTCCGACTTAGATGTCGAAAAAGTAATGGGTCAGCTTAAAACAGCTAAGGACAAAGTTAGCCAACAAGCTGATAAAATTACCGCTCAAGTCAAAGGCGAACCAGAAACTTACAGCCCAATTCGTGCTGACGTAGAAAACTACTTGCTCAACACTTATTCGTGGCAGATGAACCCTACCGCGATCGAGCGCGAATTTCGTGACGTGCTCTACGATCCAACGGCAGATCCGGGAACTGTGCGCCACGAATTGGAAAAACTAAATCAGTCCAAGTTTGCGGAAATCCTGGCAAGTCGAGGCGTTTTTACCCAAGACAAAATTAAAGAAATTTCCCAGGAATTAGAAGGAATCAGACAGCGAGTTTTACAAACTGCGATCTTTGCCGAGGAGCAAGAAAAAGCTCGCGATTTGCAGTGGCGCGTGGAAACTTATTTGAAGCTGACGCCGAAAGCAGAACTGACAGCAGCAGGTATCGGGAGCGATTTTAAGAAAATCTTAGAGGATTCTGATGTTACTTACGAACAGTTGCGCGATCGGCTTTCTCCTTTCACCAGCGATAGTTTCGTGCAAATTCTCAGAGGCCGCGAAAACTTCGGCTTCCAGGAAGTAGACCAGATTGTTAAAGAGTTGGAAAGGACGCGAGATGTAGTTTTAGCAGATGCTAAAGGTCTGCAAGAAGCAGCGCAAGTCCGACTAGACAATCAGTGGCAAAAAGTACAAGAATACTTGAAGTCTACGGGCAAAGAAGAACTCAATCCCGAAGGGCTCAAGCGCGATTTCAAAACGCTGCTGGACAACCCGGAAGCGGGAATGTGGGCGCTCAGAGCTAGAGCTTCTCGGTTCGATCGCGAAACTTTGGTAAAATTGCTATCTCAGCGCAAAGACCTCAGCGAAGACCAAGTAAACCAGCTTCTCGACAGTGCCGAAGAAACTTGGCACAGCGCGCTGGAAGCACCGCAAAAGTTGGCTGAAAAAGCCAAGGATCAGTACGACCAAACTACTACCGCCCTGGCAGATTACCTGCGGAAGACTGGCAAGGAAGAACTCAATCCTGAAGGGATTAAGCGGGATTTGACCAAATTGATGGAAAATCCCAAGGAAGGGGCTTTAGCGCTGCGCGGAAGGCTATCTCAGGTCGATCGCGATACTTTGGTCAAGCTGCTTTCTCAGAGAGAAGATTTGACCGAGGAACAAGTCAATCAAATTATCGACCAAGTGCAGGAAACTCTAGGATCGATCGTGAAAGCGCCGCGCCGTTTGGCGAAGCGGGTGCAAACTCAAGTCCAGGATTTTCAGAGCATTTTAGAGGATTATTTGCGAAATACGGGCAAGGATGAATTAAATCCCGAAGCCATCAAGCGGGACTTGCAACTGCTGCTACACGATCCAAAAGTCGGCGCTTACAGCTTGGGCGAACGACTGTCGCATATCGATCGAGCGACTATGATTTCTCTGCTGTCTCAGCGCCCGGATATTTCGGAAGCAGAAGCTGCTCGGATTGTCGATCAAATTTTGTCGGTGCGCGACCAATTCGCACTGCAAATCCAGAAAATTCAGGAGGGCATTCAATCGGTAATTGACGGAATTCTCGGAAAAGTTCGGGATTACCTCAATTCGCTCGATCGCCCGGAACTCAATTATGAAGGTATCACGCGGGATGTGCGGAAGTTATTTGACGATCCGCAAGCCGGATTTGATGCTTTGCGCGATCGCCTCGGTCATTTCAACCGCGATACTTTAGTGGCTTTAATTAGTTCGCGCGAGGACATTTCTGAAGCAGATGCGAACCGTTTGATCGACCAAATCGAAAGAAGCCGCAACAGCGTCTTGCAAAGAGCAGAACGCTTGCAGCAAGAAGCGCAGCTTCGCCTCGAAAACATCAGATTGCAAGCTGAAAAACAAGCTGAAGAAACTCGGAAAGCAGCGGAAGTTGCCTCTTGGTGGCTGTTTTTCACGGCTCTTACCTCGGCGGCTGCGGCTGCGGGTGCTGGTGCTTTAGCTGTTATCCGATAAACAAGAGTCAATTTGTGCGCTCGGATTTCTAATAGTGCCTGATGTTAGTAGAAACTCACATCAGGCACTATTTTTATCGACCTTCTTAAAAGCGGTGAGGTATTTCTGCTTAAGAGCATTTCGCCTCGATTCACCATTGTAAAACAGGTTCGTAGTGAGGACTTTAGTCCGCATTCAAGAAGGACTAAAGTCCTCACTACGAACCGTAAAGCAAATCGATTCACCATTGTAAAACAGGTTTGTAGTGAGGACTTTAGTCCGCATTTAGGAAGGACTAAAGTCCTCACTACGAACCGTAAAGCAAAACAAAATTGTTATCAGGATTCTCAAGGGCGGTGAGGTGTTTCTGGTAAGTTCGTGTCGCCTCGATTCACTATTATACAACTGGTTCGATCGTTCGGAATGCAAGTCCTCCAGAAGAAGGACTTGCATTCCGAACGATCGAACCGTAAAGCAAAACAGAATTGCGATCGGGCGAATCAAAAGCGGTTCTCAATCCAGCACGCCTGTTGTGTCAACCGCCACCGGCACCCCGCCCAGGGCGGGGCGAGTATCAAACGCGAAGTTTTTTCGTGGCGCGATCGCCCGTTTCTTTTGAAAATCGCGGTTAGCTCATGACTCGCAGGCGATCGGTTGTGCATAATGAAGGGAACTAAAGATGTGAAAATACTACACTGACTGTGGGGGGCTAGATACCCGATACCTTGGAAATACCGAGGGCTTTTGCAAATGAGCCCACAACAGTCAAAACACGCAGGCCAGGCTCGATCGCCAATGCTAAACAACCTACGTCTCCAACCTCCCCAGGCTACTTGCTTAGTAACACCGTGAGGAGGCCGACGCCATGCAACTCCGAAAAAAAACACTATTAATTATCGGTGCAGCTCTGATCAGCCTGATTGTGGTTCTCTATGCCACTGCATCAACCATTTTGCTGCACGATTTTAACAACCTGGAGGCACAGTACGTCCGCCAGGATGTCGCGCGGGCTTTGGATGCCTTAGATGATGACTTGTCGAATTTAGACACCAGCGCTCAAGATTACGCCGAGTGGGATGATACGTACTCTTTTGTCGATACACGGAACCAAGAATTTGTCAAGTCAAATTTTGTAAATTCGACATTTGTTTACTTGAGATTAAACTTATTGGTGCTGCTGGACTCCGACGGTAAGACCATCTTCAGCAAAGGTTTTGACCTGAAATCCAAAACCGAAATCCCAATTCCGGCAAGCTTGCAACAGCACTTGACCGAGGCGCTGATCGAGTCCCAGACAAGTTCTGAGGAGGGGTACCCCGCCAAAACAGGCGTCGTCACCCTGCCAGAAGCCACGCTGCTGATAGCCTCAAAACCGATCGTCAACAGCAACGCTCAAGGCCCGCCGCGGGGGACGCTGATCCTGGCACGCTACCTCGACAACACCGAAATTGGTTTGCTTTCGGAACTGACTCACCTGTCAGTGGATTTTAGATTGCCGAGTTTAGATTTTAAAGTGGGAGCCACGAACTACTCCGGACAAGGTGCTAAGGTGCTGGCTCGCTCCAGGCAGGATTTGGACAATCTCAAACTCAAAATTTCCAACCTCAAATCAGTAGAAATTTTAATCGAGCCGCTCAGCGACAGCGTAGTCGCAGGATACGCCCTGATTCGGGACATCCGGGGCAAGCTAGCGCTGCTGCTGCGAGTAGAAGTAGACCGAGTAATCTCTAGGCAAGGTCAGGCTACCCTAGAACTCTTTACTTTCTCGATATTGGCAGTAGGTTTAATATTTAGCGCGATCGCCATGCTGTTGTTAGAAAACTTAGTCTTGGCGAGATTGGCCGACTTGAGCACTAGCGTCAGCAACATCGCAGCCAACGGCGATCCAGACTTGCGCGTTCAAATAATGCCAGGAGGCGATGAACTCGCCAGCTTGGCCGACACCATCAACCAAATGTTAGAAGCATTGGGCAATTCTCAAGTCGAACGCAAGGAGAGCGAATACCGCTATCGGTTGATCGCCGAAAACTCAACCGACATGATTACCAGACACGACCCCAAAGGCGTGTTTATCTACGTCTCGCCCGCCAGCCACGCTTTGCTGGGATACGAACCTTCGGAACTGATTGGGCGCCTTCCCAACGATTATTTTCACCCCGACGATTTAGAAACCGTCGCCAAAGCTCACTCGAAAGTCCTGGCGCTGCCAGTTACTTACACCGTCAGCTACCGCATCCGCCACAAAGACGGCAAATACATTTGGTTTGAAACCACCAGCCGCACGATCCGCGATCCCGAAACCGGTGGAGTGCAAGAAATTATCGGCGTTTCGCGCGACATTAGCGTACGCAAGCAAACAGAACAAGAACTGCGAGAAAGCGAAGCTGCAATTAAAGCTTTGTACCAAGTGACTTCTGCTCCCCGTACAGACCCGCAGGGCCGCCTTTCTACCTTTGATTTGCGCCTCGAAGAACTGCTGGCAATGGGATGCCGGCATTTAGGCCTTTCCGTGGGAATTTTGTCGCACATTCAAGGCGACAACTATCAAATAATTGCTGTTGAATGTCCCGATGAGTCGATCGTCAAATCACAAATCTACGATCTGGAAAAAACCTTTTGCGTAGCTACAGCAATGGCAAAAGAACCGATGTACTTTGAGTCGGTGAGGTTTTCGGGTTTGTGTTTCAATACTCCCAATCCTGCCTTCAACATCGAAGCTTACATGGGCACTGCCGTCACGGTGGCAGGTGAAGTTTACGGCACTCTATGCTTCTTTGCTCCGACTCCTCTGACAGAACCGTTCCGAGCTGTAGATAGAGAGTTGGTGAAACTGATGGCTCAGTGGGTGGGCAGCGAACTAGAACGCCAGCAAACAGGCGTAGATTTGGCAAAAGCTCGCGACGAAGCACTGGCAGCTACGAAAGCCAAAAGCGAATTTTTAGCCACCATGAGCCACGAAATTCGCACTCCGATGAATGGAGTCATCGGCATGACAGGTTTGCTGCTGGATACCCACTTAAGTCGGGAACAGCGCGATTTTGTAGAAACTATCCGCAGCAGTGGCGATGCTTTGCTGACGCTGATCAACGATATTCTGGATTTCTCGAAAATTGAGTCGGGCAAATTGGACTTGGAGGAACATCCGTTTGACATCCGCACTTGCATTGAGGAATCTCTCGATTTGGTAGCTGCTAAGGCGGCACAAAAAAAACTGGAATTGGGTTACTTGATCGATCGCTCCGTACCACCAACGGCGATCGGTGACAGTGCCCGCTTGAGGCAAATTTTAATCAACTTGCTCAGCAATGCTGTTAAATTTACTGAAAGGGGAGAAGTGGTGGTTTCGGTGACTGCCAAAAAGCTTGCAGTGTCCACGATCGGCGCTCAAGAACTGCCAGCAATTAATGGCGAACCACGAGCAATTCACAAAGTATACGAAATACAATTTGCGGTTAAAGATACTGGTATCGGCATTCCGTGCGATCGCATGGATCGGTTGTTTAAATCTTTCAGCCAGGTTGATTCTTCAACGAGCAGGCAGTACGGCGGTACGGGATTGGGCTTAGCAATTAGCAAGCGTTTAGCCGAAATGATGGGCGGCAGGATGTGGGTGCAAAGTATGGGTTGTCTGGCTGGCAATCCTCCGGGAGATTTTAAAGTGGCAGTTTTTGAGATCGCAGGTGAAGAATCTTGCGAAATTGCCGAAAAATATGGCTCTAGCAAATCTTTACTCAGCAGCGAGCCGATCGACCAAAATCCCAAATCCGCAGGCTCTACTTTTTATTTCAGCACGATCGTTTCAGGCTGCAACAGTTCCTTACCAGTTAATTTGAGCACTACTCAACCTGAATTAACTGGGAAGCGAGTCTTAATTGTCGATGACAATGCAACCAACCGCCAAATTTTGACTCTCCAAGCTCAGTCTTGGGGAATGGTGCCTAGGGCTTCAGCTTCGGCTCGTTTGGCTTTAGATTGGATCGCGGCTAAAGAGGTGTTTGACTTGGCAATTTTGGATATGCAAATGCCACAAATGGACGGGTTGGCTTTAGCTGCGGAAATTCGCCTGTATCCCGAGTGCCAAAAGTTGCCGTTAGTGATGCTAACTTCGATCGGCAGACAAGAAATTAACACCCCTACGATTGAGGTGGATTTTGCTGCCTTTTTGAACAAGCCGATCAAACAATCTCAGCTTTACAATGTTTTAATCAATATTTTTGGGAAACAGACTGCTGAAATTAGAGTGCAGCGAACCAGCGGGCCTTTATTGCAAAGCATACCCGTGCTGGCCGAGAATTTGCCGCTGCGGATTCTGTTGGCTGACGATCATTTGGTGAATCAGAAGGTGGCTTTGCAAATTTTGCAGCGGATGGGGTATCGGGCGGATGTGGCAGGAAATGGTATCGAAGTGCTCGAAGCTTTGCACCGCCAGCCTTACGATGTTGTGCTGATGGACGTGCAAATGCCGGAAATGGACGGTTTGGAAGCTACCCGTCGCATCCGGGAGGGATTTTCAGCGGCTTTGAACTTAGAAAATGCCAGGGAAGAATCAGAAGTTTCAATAAGTGAGGAGGAATTTAACAATGGAAAATCCCAAATCGAAAATCCCGAATTTAGTGATGAGCAATCTAACAATCCAAAATCCAAAATCCCCAATCCCGAATTTAGTGATGAGCAATCTAACAATCCAAAATCCAAAATGCAAAATCTAAAATGGACGAGGCCTTGGATTGTGGCGATGACGGCAAATGCGATGCAGGGCGATCGCGAAGAGTGCATGGCTGCGGGGATGGACGACTATTTGAGTAAGCCGATCGCCATTGAGGAGTTGGTGCGAGCTTTGAGCGCGTGTAAATCTCGCTCAAATGGGGAATTCGATTGCCCGCAGCCGATTTTTTGTGTGAGCTCGCAGATTGAACCGACAGTAGGAACAAGTGAATTAGAAGTGCGATCCTCTTCGAGGGCTGCGCTAACGAATGCTGCTGTTGGGGAAAATCAACAAGTGACTATGCCCAATTCGTCCTCCGCCGTCAGGTGGGGTGCATCAAATGTCGATCGGGCTTTGTCACAAAACGGCGATTGTCTGAGTGCCAAGATTATAGAGGGACTGCGAGATGTCGAAGCTTTGGAAGAGGCGATCGACCTTTACCTCGAAACAGCCCCCGAACTGCTGCAAGGCATCTCCGTGGCTCTGTGCAACGCCGATCCGCTAGCTTTGCGGCGAACTGCTCACTCCTTGAAATCAATTAGCGGTACTCTCGGTGCTTTTCACTTGTTTGAGTTGTGCGAGGAACTCGAAATCATGGGCCGGATGGGGACAGAGGCAAATAAGCCTTTATCTGGGATGGAATCCGGGCTTTTAGAACAGGTTGAGGCCGAGTATCAAAGAGTCGAAACGGCCTTGAAAATAGAACGGGAATACAGCTAGACAGTCACAGAATAATAATTAACCTGAATCGGGCAAATCCACGCGATAAACATGATGAGGTACGTTGTTGTGCTTCAGCCCTCTTATACCATTTTTTAAAAGTTATACCATTTTTATAAAATTGTGCAACAGCCTTCGACCCCCCCTAGCCCCCCCCTTGTAAAGGGGGGACAAGAATACTGTTATTTCATTTAAAACTGGTATTATCACAGACTTTAGCAAACAGGGAAAGTCGATAAATTGCAATCTCTTGTCGTCCTCGAACTCTATCGGATATTTGAAAAATGGTATTATACAAGCTCTCAGTCATACCTCATCTTTTTGAGAAAAGCTATAATTGCTTTGACAGTAAAGTTCGATCGACTGGTCTTGAACTATGGCTGTTTCTACGATGTCTAGTTTGTGAAATAAGGTTTTTCGATTAGCAATGGCAACTCTATATTTCCACACACTAATCCTGCACAATTCCACTGTCGCAGATACTCACAAACTTCAGAAATAATCGCATTTGCTGCATCTAAATCTTGTGCTTGAGAAGCATGATAGTGCGCTCTGATTAAGGGCTGAATATCCTCGATATCTTGCCATTCCGATTCCGGCTTGAGGGGAATGCTGATATAATAATTATAAGCTTGGCTGTGCGCTGTACGGACATTTTCAGGATTTTGATTTAGCAGATGTTCGCCCTTTTCTCGAATTAGCGGATGCAACTGATAGGATTTGAGGTGGCGATCGTAATATAGCAATTGTCGGCGCTTCAGTGCAAGGATAATATTTTCTTTAAGCTCATACTTGCTGACTTCTGGCATTTGAGCACTAATTCCCGCAAAATTCAGCGGATATTCTGCGGTTTGATAGACAGAAATTCGGCTCAAGCAAGTTCGCTCAATGTCGCTGAGGCGCGCTATTATTTCATCGATCGCACTTTCAATATCTCGAATCAGCAACCAGTCTCTCTGGTGTAAAAAATTCCCGACATTTCCTTGAAACTCGGTATCGTCTCGAATCAAGGCTGCTACGAGTTGTAAGGCTTTGGGATGTCCAGAATAGCGATCGCCCATTTCCGCTAATTCCTCTGGATTTGCCGTCAGATTGAAAGATTGCAATAGGGAAATTGCGCTATCTCGATCCAATCCGTTTAGCTGGATTTCGCGGGTGACAGTTGGCGGCAATTCTGCCAAGCTTTCGCGACTGGTGAAGATGATTTTGCTTTGATGTTCTGTTTCTAATAGTTGTTTGAATAACCAAGCATATTCTGCACAATCTTCTGCGAAATAACCGGCGGCTTTGGCTTCTCCTGCTTTCAAAAGTGTGTCGGCGCGATCGAATACAATTAAGCAAGGTTTAGCTTTGATAATTTTGATCAGTTTTTCGATCTTTTGGAAAGAGTCATCTTGAGGAGTGACGGCGGTGGTGATGTCGCCGTTGGAGAGGGTGAATAGCAGGGAGTCAATTGTGCGATCGCACGGGGGTGCTTTGCCTGTTGCGGATTGCAAGGATTGCCAAGCGGCGCTGGTGAAGGGGGTTTTTTCGGTGTGGAGTTGGCGAATTAGTTGGCTGATGAGGGTGGTTTTTCCGATACCCGGTAATCCGACAATTGAGATGGCGGTGATATCGGAGTTAACGATCGTAGTTTTTAAGATATCGATTTCTTTGGTGCGCTGTACCCAATTTCTGACGGGGGGTAAGTTTTCGGGGAGGGGGAAAGTGCGATCGGTTTGGTTGTCTAGGGGGATATCTGCGATCGCGGCGGCTAATAGTAATTCTGTTTGCTTGATATCATTGCGCTCGATAATATCTTCCCAGTTATTGATTCCTACAGCTTTGCAAATATCGATAAATGTTTCGCGTCGAATTCGGTTTTGCGCCCAAAATCTCCTTAAAGTAGCTTTGGAAGTTAAAGCGACTTTGCACCAGGTATCCTCACTTTTATTCCATTCGAGATTGCGTCGCACCATATCAATGATTTTCAATCCTTCTTCGGATGCTCTGAGCAAACCTGCCATTGGTAGTCCTCTACGGAAACTCTGCCTTAGTAAAGAATGTTACACGATTTGGTGAGCCGAGAAGTGAGCCAAATGAGACAAATGAGCTAAATGAGCCTTTTTTGCTGAGCCAAATGGTGAGCCGTTTAGCCTTTGCAGATTCAGGATTGTGGAGTAATCTGAAATGATGTGTCTGGTTTTCAGCTACATTTGATGGTGCATCGGTTGGGCGATCGGGGATACAGCTTATCTGCGATCGGGACTAATGTAAAGTTTTGTTACAAAAATAGGGCAATTTGCATAAAAAGCAGAGGAAGGCCCAGATAAGTATTTAGGAAAGCTTGCTAGGCGGGCTTTGCTGGTTTTGACGCAACTATATTTTTGAGGAGATTGGATTATGAAGTTACTGACAGATGATGTGTTGTTGGGTAGTTCAGTGGATGTAAGTGCGATCGAGCCTGTGGAAGTGGAGATGGAGGGCGATCGCTCATTAGTATCCAGCAGCCTTAGTTCACAATTAGACGATTTGAATTTGCTGACAAGATTTGCAAGCAACGAATCTACTATGAATGTTCCTTATACATCGCGTGTTGGTGGTTTTGAGGGAGATACGCAAGTTATTAACTTGGGAGGAAATCAAGGAACAATCGACCTTTCGTACAGGACTTTTAATATTCCTGATAGCTTACAGCTAGTTTATGAAGGTAAGGTAATATTTGATTCTGGATTTGAAAGTACAGGAGGTACGGTTGAGGAAAATCCAACGCCTAAAATTGTCAAAGTTCCATTCAGTGGTAATTCAGAGCAAGTCAAATCAATACTTACTACAAATAACCTAGATACTTTATGGGATTATACTGTTAATTCCTCTATTACCTCGACACCGATCGGCACTACCACACCTAACACCCCTAACACAACTCCACCAAACTCGACTACCAATCCTAACACAACCCCACCAAACTCAACTACCAACCCTAATAATTCTCCTACTTCGCAAAACATTAGCAAAGATGCTAAATACGAATTTCTTGCCAAAGATGTTGCCTACAAGAATGGTAAAACTGTGGATAGTAATGGTGAGAACATAGTAGAGCAAACGTGGCAGCAATTATTAGGGCAGGATGTCAGTAGTATTTACGATGGAAAGCGGTTTCAAGATATCGTTAACGGCTACAAAGTAGATCGAGTTTTTGACGATACAAACACAATCGATAAAGAAGGTAAAGGCTTTTTTGCACTGGGATTGACATCCACTCGCGGGGAGCCTCCACTTTTAGCAATTCGGGGAACGGAACCAAAGGCTGACTTATTTGCAGATATTTTCTCAGATCTCAAACCCGAAAGTGTTGGCTTTAACCAATACAAAGCTAACCGAGATGTCAATACTGCCGATGACAGTATACGAGTCACTCCTCTTGAATGGTTATCCCAAGTAAGTAGCGATCGCAATAAAAATCCCAATCTTTTACCTCCTGACATTACTGGTCACAGTTTGGGAGGTGCATTAACCCAACTATTTGCTGCTGACTTTACAAGCCAAGGTGGCAAGTTAGGAGAGGTAGTAACCTTCAATTCACCTGGGATCAACAGAACTTTTGTAGACAATTTTAAACCGCAGAATGTGTCAAATGTCAATCATTACATTGTTTCTGGAGATATTGTCAGTTTAGCGGGTGAAGCGTATATACCAGGTAAGTTTCAAGTGAGAAATTTCTTTGACTTGAACCCTTTTAATATTTTTGATAATCATTTACTACCTGTTCTGACTCAGGAGGTTAACTATGGCAAGTCAACTTATGACAAACCTTCAGCAGATGGAAAAAACAAAAATTTAGTTAAACCTGGAGATGTAAAAGTAGTAGTTGATAATGGTTCTACAGACTGGCTCAGTGACCCTTTCTTTGCTTATGTCGATCCAGAATATACATCTTCTATACGTCTGGTTGCAGAGTCACTTGCTCGTTTAGCGCCAGGACCACTAAAATCATTAGCATTTTTGCCACCATTACTACTATTCCGAGGAACTACTGAAGCGGCTAGAAAAACAGTGGGGATTGCGAGCGATATTACTGGAGGAGCTATCAACAACATTCGTGATGGATTGACAGAAATCGCAAAAAATCTTAACGAAAATCCTGGTACTCAATCCGTGCAAACGAATAGTAGTGCTCCCTTACCCAAGCTAGGATTGAATCTCTTAGATCTGATTGATATCAAGCCTATAGATTCGACAATTGGCTATGTAGAGCAAGACGACACGTTAAAGATTAAAGGTGAAGTCACTCTGCCAGATCTGTTTAACGTGAGGGCTAATTTTACAGATGACAACTTTATCCAGATTAGCAAGAGCCGTATTGATGTCAAAGGTGAGCTTTACATACCAGAACTACCAATCATACCTAATCTGCTTAAACTTAAAGAGACTAAGCTATCTATTGATACAATCGAGAAAAAAGTTGAAGGGGAAGGGAAAATATTTTTTCCTGTTATCGAGAAAGGAATCGTTGCAGGGCTTGGTTTGAAAGACAAAAAACTTGACTCTGCTACTCTAGGTTTAACTGATCTTAATATCCCAGTTGGGACAACAGGCTTATCTTTGCAAAATTTGCAGGGTACTATAGGCAATATTGCTGATGTTGAAAAACTAGATGTTGACGAACTTAAAAAGCTTGAGTTTGGCTTGAAAGCTAATTTGACTGATAAGTTTCCAGAGATTCAATTACAATTACCTGATTGGACAGGTGGTAATTTTGTTGGACAACTTATTGACATAGATGCAGGGTTCAAGGTCAACAAAGATAGTTTTACCCTAGAAGGTGGTATAAAATTTATCAGCGATCAAGTGAGAGGCAAAGGGGCGATTGAAGGAAATGGAGAGTTAGAATTAAATTGGAATGATAAAACTCTAAGTAGTGGTGAAAACGGTCTTAATGTTTCCATATTCGGAGATTTTATTAAGGGTCAATTAAATTTCCAAGCTGATTCAAATTTGAACTTTAATTCGCAAGGAAAGGGAAACGTAAAATTTCCTCAAATTAATTTAGATGCGCCTATCCTGGGTAAAGTCAACTTTGGAGGTGTACCTTTAGCAGAGGGTGAATTCAGAGTAGATTACAGTAATAACAATGATTTTTCTGATGATGTTATTCAAGCCTATGGTAAGTTACCAGCAGTGGTAATTCCTATTCCTTCATTACCTGGATTTCCTCCCATAGATCCAATAGTAATAACACCTGATGCTACAGTTAAAGTTTTTTTTGCGCCTCCAAAAGATGGTAGCCTACAAGTTCAGGCTTCTCTTGGCAATGCCTTACCTAAAACGAGTAGCTTCACCATTACTCCAAACACTCAGTGGCTGATTATGAATGCCAACTGGGATACTGCCACCAACAACGTACCAGTTCAAGTTAAGACGCCTAACGGCGCAATCATCAATGAGTCAGAATTTGCTGCTAATAGCATTGCCATTGTTCCTGCTCTCAGCACTTCAACCACTAAAGCTGTTATTGTACCGAATCCTACATCAGGAATTTGGGATATCAAGGTAGCAAACCCTGCTGGTTTAGGCAACGTACAGTATAACGCCTTCGGAGATTCCAAAGCTCCTACTGTTCAAGTCACTAATGTTGCGACAGATGTTAAGGAACGAAACATCAGTAATTTGCCTACTGATAACAGCGGGCAAAATGTTACCATTAACTACAACGCTTTTGACGCAGACTCTAAGGCAAAAGTCAGCTTCTTTTACGATACTGATAACCAGGGATTTAATGGGATCTTAATCAAAGATGAGCTTGACGAAACTGACGGTACTGGTAGTTTCAATTGGAACACTGAAGGTGTGCCCGCCGGAGATTATTACATCTATGCAATGGTAGTAGATGACAATAACCCACCAGTCTTCAGCTACTCTCAAAATCCTGTGCGAGTAAGTGAAGCAGCAGATTTATCTGTTACCAAAACAGCCAATGCAGATACGACGACAGTTGGGAATAATTTAACCTACACTGTTACCGTTACCAATAAAGGAACGAGTAACGCCAAAGAAGTAACTCTTGCAGATACATTGCCAGAGGGAGTAGAATTCATTTCTGCTAGTGTCACTCCCACTCAAAGGTCAGGAAATAAACTCACCTTTGACCTCGGAAACTTAAGCAATAGTGAAGCTAAAACTATCAACGTCACTGTTACTCCGCCAATAACAGGAAATATCACTGGCAGTGCTCAGGTGACGAGTAAAACTTTCGATCCTGATGCTACAAACGACATCGCTGTTCTCACTACATCAGTCAAGCCAATTTCTACTGACCTTAGCATTACCGCAACTGGAACTCCTACCACCGTAAATCTAGGAGATAAACTTACCTACAGCCTCACTGTCACCAACAATAGTTCTACTAAAGCTACAGGTGTCACCTTCACTAACGAATTGCCATCTGGATTAAAAGATGTTTCTGCTACCTCTAGTAAGGGTGGAACCCCCGAAAACGATAATGGAATCATTACTGCTGAATTGGGTGATTTAAATACGGGTGAATCTGCAAAAATCACTATTAATGCCACTTCCATCGCTGCGGGAACTTTCAGTAATAATGCCAGCGTTACCAGCAAAGAAGTTGATTCAGAGTCAGTTAATAATACTCTCACTCAGCGGACAAAAGTTAATGCCAAAGACCCCGATCCAGCCGATCTAGACTTGACTCAGACAGTGGATAACCCTAATCCCAAGGTGGGAGATCGAGTTAACATAACTCTGGCTTTGACCAACAAGGGAATCGGTATTGCTAGTAGCATCAATGTTACCAACCTATTACCTCCAGGCCTGAGTTTTGTATCTGCCACACCCGAACAAGGTCGTTATGACAATAGTACAGGTGTCTGGGATGTAGGCAACATGAAAGATAATCTCACCCGGACTTTAAAAATTACAGCAACTGTCACTGCGCCTATTTCAATTACTAATCTAGCAGCAGTCACGGCTGTTAATGAACCAGACCCCAACCCTATCAACAGCAAAGCTTCACTGACAATTGATCCCATAGGGAGTAGTGGATCTACTCCTGGTCAAAAAGTTCCAGTTTTAGGAACTCCAGGAAACGATAACTTGGTTGGTACTTTTGAGCGTGATGTCATCTATGGCTTGACTGGAAATGATACCATCGGTGGAATTGGCGAAAGCGATACCCTCTATGGAAACGAAGATGATGATGTTATCAACGGCAATCAAACTAACGATCTGATAATTGGCGGAAAAGGCAACGATTTACTTTTTGGAGGAAAAGGTGACGATCAAATATATGGCGATATAGGAAATGACACTCTCATTGGCGGTTTAGGTCAAGATATCTTATTTGGCGGGCCTGGTATTGATACTTTTGTTCTGCCTACTAAGGGTGCAGTGTCTGCTGATTTTCTGGGAGATACTATCCTAGATTTTCAAGTGGGAGTTGATAAGATTGCATTAACAGATGGATTAAAGTTCTCTAATTTAATGCTAACCACAGTTGACAACAAAACTGTCGTTAAAATTGCCGGAAATAATCAAATATTAGGTGTTGTTGCTGGTGTATCACCTAGTCAGTTAAGTAACAGTTTTGTCTCATCAAATCTACCATAGATTTAAGTTACCAAAAGTTAAGCGATCGCCCTTACGACAAAAAGTGCGATCGCCCTTATCATACTCATGCTCTTGAGTCGCAAAATCTCTAGTTCTCAATCTAGTTTAGCTAATGAATGGTCAGGAATTAGAAGGAATATTCGGGGATGTCAGTAACGCACTAAAGCCCTAGAATAAGTATTCTAGGGTTTATGCGCTCCGACAAAGAAACCGGGTTTTTACCGAATCTGTTGGCTTCCGCGAAGTATTTTCGCAAAAACCCGGTTTCTGGGCCCCATGCGTAAGTCATAAATACAGATAAATTGCGTTTTTATCTATCCGCATCCATTCCGTTTATCTGTGATTGCTAAAAAGCGCGATCGCCCTTAATCCATGATAGGGTTAAATCAAAGCAGTGAAAGCTAATTCATATAAATGACGGACGAAACTCGACGAGAAATAGCGAGACGACTAGCTAGAGAACTAGCATCAAGGACAGTCATCTCACCCATAACAGCCGGACAAGGCTTTCAAACATTTGGTGAATTTAAAAGAACGATGGGGGTGGCAGGATCGGGGTTAGCGTGGCATCATATAGTTGGGCAAACAACATCAAATTTACAGAGATTCGGGGCTCAAGCAATACACAATACAGGCAATCTCGTCCGGTTAGAACACGGTACGGGGTCAATTCATCAGGAAATTACCAATTTCTACAACTCCCTCCAACCTGAACTCACAGGTACGATCACTCTAACCGTGAGAGGATGGCTCAGCACTCAATCTTTTGCAGAACAACAAGACTTTGGCATTAAAGTTATTATAGCTTTCGGAGGAACAGTTTAATGCTGACTCTAGATATCCAATCAATTCTCAATTCTATTCCCAATGAAATTAGCTGGCAAGATATCGTACAGTTTGAAAAACTAGACGATCGCGTTACTATTGCTAATGACCTTTGTGCTAACATTATTGGTGTCAATGAAAGTACGATCGAATGGTGTCCTAATGAAGATTCTGCCGATCGTTTAGAACAACTGGTTTGGTGGTGGGTTGTGCGTCCAGATTTAGGAGCGGCGATTGCCAAAGAATCTCCTCAAGAATTCAAAAATATTATCAGTCAATACATTTTGCAATCTTGACAAAAACCAGCGCTCGTCTGTGGTTCAAAAAAATGCGATCGCCCTTAACGACAAAAAGTGCGATCGCCCTTTCGACAAAAAGCCTTAGAATAAGTAATAGCTCCTCCACTTTGAGGGTTTTACCAGTGACAACCATCACCATTGAAGTTCCCGACGATCTCTCAGAGCAACTCGCACTCTTGGGCGAACAACTGCCAGAACTCTTGCGCCTGTGCGTCGAGCAACCAGTATTGCCCTCCCGCACCTACCGCTATATTTTAAACTTTCTTGCCAGCGCGCCCACAGCAGAAGAAATCGCAGCCTTCCGCCCCACTCCTGAGATGCAAGAACGCCTGCGGATATTGGTAACACGCAGCAAAGCCGGTGAACTGACTTCCCCAGAACAACTAGAACTAGATGAATACGAGCGGATTGAACATCTAGTAATCATGCTCAAAATGGGCAACCTACCTTATCTCACTCGCCAATCTTGATTTGTGACTTATATTTCTGCCACCCTTCGCCGATATATTGAAGAACGCGCTTCCTACCGCTGCGAGTATTGTCTGCTGGGAATTTCTTTGAGTTTCTTCCCTCACGAAATTGACCACATAATTGCAGTGAAGCACGGAGGTACAACTGATGCGGATAATCTCGCCTTGGCTTGCTGGCGGTGCAACCGATATAAAGGGACAGATCTCGGTTCTTTCGATCCCCAGACTAGCGCTTTTAGTTTCCTCTTCAACCCCCGGACGCAGAACTGGCCCGAACACTTTACATTGGATGATGATGCCCTGATTATTGGGTTAACTCCAGAAGGGCGCACAACTGTCAATTTGCTACAGCTTAACAGCGATGAGCGACTGGCCGAACGCAGGCGATTCCCTTCGGGATAGCTTCGCTTCACGCTCTCTAGTTCATAATAGGGCGATCGATACGCACTACGACTAAAGAAACCGGGTTTTTACCGAATCTGTTGGCTGCGGCGAAGTATTTTCGCAAAAACCCGGTTTCTGGGCCCTATGTGTTAGTTAGTAAATAAACTCGGCTCTACATGAAACAAACTACCCAGAATCAACGCCTGCTCTTTGCTGAAATATCCCTCACCGTTAACCAATTGATATACTCCTTCTTCAGAGCCAATAATTCCCACTAAATCCGCAGGTTTTAGCGATCGCTGTTCCATCAAAAACAACAACAGTGAACGACGTGTAGCCGTTGCTCCCGGTGCGTAGTATTCTTGCTCAAATTTTTCAATCAATGCAATCAACAATTCATATAACTCATCTTCTTCAGGAGTGCGATCGCGACGGTGCATCAACTCTTCCACCATCACCAAAGCTTTTTCATTCTCAGCTTCATTTCTAATTATTTTTGGCTGATATTGAGACAATAATTCTTTGTATTTATCTGGATTAAAAATAAGGGTCATTTTTCCATTTCTCCTTATCATATTCAGCATGAGTAAGAATGTATTTGATATAAATTAACTGGCTTTCATAATCGATACTAACTATCAATCGGTAGTTGTTCCCTTTGATATTGAAAACCGTAAAACCTCCCACGGCTTCAGCTTTAGGGAAAACAGATTGCACTTCAACTAAATTTGACCATTTAGCTTTGCTAGCAATTTTAAACCAGTTATCCAGGGCTTCCAGACAATCAGCATGACTTTCGCTATATTCACGCATCTGCCGGTAGCTGATTATGTGCATATGTTATAGGCAATTTCAACTAAACTTTATCTTAACTAAGCTGATTTATTTTGTCAAGTATGCGCGAAATGAGGTAGCTTATTCCCATTGTTCGAGTTCCTCGAATGGTAGCGGTTCAAAAAAAGCATCACCGAGTTTTCCCGTCAGTAAACCAGGGGTGCGCGGCTGTGGCTGTTCTCGTCCTAATCCGAGGCGAAAATAGTGAATCAAGTCATAGATTTCTGCGAGTTTGTCTTCGGGGATGTCTTGTAATTCTTGAACGATCTTCTCAATTAGCATAAATCAAACTCTCCAATAGTTGCTGGTTAATCGATCGCACTACAAGAGTTGCGGTCTTGTCTATTATGGCTCATCGTATAATGACACAGGTTGGCTACGGGCTACGGCGATCGCCCTTTACGACAAAAAGTGCGATCGCCCGCCAATAAATCTGCCACAAATTCACCGAATCAAACTTCTCCAATTTCCGGTGCGATTTCTGCATCTACCTCTTCAAAATTCACCTTATTATAGATATCTGCCACAGAAATTTCAAAGGATACTGAAGCAAGCGCGATCGACTCATCCGATTCATTGTACTCAGCAAACGACCATCGCTTATTATCCGTCTTAGAAAAATGTTCGATATATTTCCGATTTTGATCCAGCAACAAATATTCCTCAACCGTGGGAATCGTGCGGTATCCCTCAAACTTTTTGCCGCGATCGTATCCTTTAGTTGACTCTGACAAAACCTCAATAATAACTCTGGGATTAGTAATCATATCCGTGCGGTTATTATAATATTCCGGCTTGCCACATACTACCATCACATCGGGATAGGTATAGATGCGCCTCTTGGGCATCCACAAGCGGACATCACTCATGAAAACTTCATAATCTTCAGTCTTGAAAGCAAAATTTAACGCCGCGTAGAAATTGCCAGCAATCCGATTGTGATTTGTAGAGCCACCGGCTATAGGAAATATTTCACCGTCAATATATTCGCTTTTGCACTCAGCAGCCTCCTCTAGTGCTAGATATTCCTCGGTCGAGTAGTATCGCTGTTCGGTAAGTTGCATAGTTCGATCGCAGATCATTTAACTAATACTTTTGTTTAGTATAACATTTTTCTGGAAACTCTACTACTTCTAAAATATTTTCAAAAATGAACATTCCATTCCTCTAAAAGGCGATCGATATTTTTTTTCGGGCGAAGCGGGTTAATGATTCCTGTTCACCAAAATCCTGTAGGGGCGGGTTCACCAACCAAATTTAAAATTGACAGACTATCTCTATAAACCCGCCCTAAACAGACGAATAATCTTCATTAACCGAGAGCGGAATTAGCGCATTTAAATCGCAGAAAAATGATGTCGATCGAGGTTATTTGTTGGGCAGGGCTGGTTTATTGTTTTTGTCTGTTAGCGGCACAGATGGTTGGTGAGCTCGCCCCTACAATAATTGTGGAAAATCAAATAAAAATGATGTCGGTCGAGGTTATTTGTCGGGCGGGGCGGGTTTATTTATTCTATCAATTAATGGTACATATGGTTGGTGAAACCCGCTCCTACGGTATCTTTTGGCAACACGATCGCTTATTTTTTAGTTACTAAAATCCAATCATCGGCTGTTTTGACAACCTCAGCATTCTTCAAATCTAGATGTTTTAAAACAGGTTTCTCTAACAAAAAATAAGGTTGAGGAAGAGTTTGCCATTTCTGTTGTAGCGTCGGGCTGTCGGCGACAATAACTTGTCTCTCGCTATAAAAATTCAGCGACGGACGAGGTAATTTATGAGATGTAAAGACTTGCTGGCCGGCTGGGGTTCCTTGGCGGACAATTTCGGCGATCGGCTTCACTGGATAATCCTCCGCGAGTTCCCAAACCCAGTTATCGGAAGCGACAAATACTAACAGCGTAACGTAAGTTCCCCAAATTAAAACTAACAGAAACTGTCGGTCTTTGCGGTGGAGCAATACGGCGGCTTGCGCCATTGTCAAAGCTACAAACATCAGCATTAACTGCAAATCGCCCTGGGGGGACACAATTTGTCCGCCCAGCCGTATCCAGCCACTGAAGTACGCGCAGCCGACGACACCAACTACGGCTATTACTACCAAAATTGCCGGATGAGGCAACAAAGATATAGCATTAAAATATTCTTCTGTTTCATCTTTTGCGGATTCTTCCGGGACTGACATTTGTTCCCAAACTTCAGCGAGATAGCTACCAACTGCCAAAGCAAAAGCTGGATAAACTGGCAAAACATACCAAGGTAATTTGGTATTCATCACAGAAATAGCCAGCAGATATACTCCCGTCCAAACTAATACTAATTTTGCACCGGGAAAATTGCGATTTTCCCAACTCAAGCGCAGCCCTTGCAGCCAAAATAACTGCCACGGCCATGCTGATTCTAAAATTTCTAACAGATAATACCAGGGCGGGCCTTTGTGATTGCCTACGGGTTCCCAAATGCGCCGGAAAGATTGGTTAAATAAATTAGCGTTGATGAAATCTTGGCCGTAGTGCAGCCATTGGGCAAAATACCAAGCCGCTACTGGCAAAGTTCCGATCGCCAATCCGCCCCAAAGATACCCAGAAGTTAGCAGTCGCGGGGTATCCCAAACCAGGAAAACAAAGCCGATCGCGCACAGTAGCAGCCCCAACATCACGCCTTTAGTCAAGCAAATGAGTCCGAAGCCAATCCCCGCGCCCAAAGCGTAGCGCAAGTCGCGGCGCGATCGCAGCAAACACCACATCGATGCCAGCAAAAAACACAAAACTGCTCCGTCTAACATCGCCAAACGTCCGTGCCGCAGTACCGGGAGCAGCGTCAGATAAACGAGAGCCGAAAAAATGGCGATCGACCTTCTGGGAAACAACTCGCGCCCAATGGCGTAAAGAAGCGGCACTGAAGAAGCTGTCAGCATGGCGGGTACCAACCTCGCCGTCAATTCGCTGACACCACCGACGCGAAAACACAGCCCGATCAGCCAGTGTACCAGCGGCGGCTTGTTTAAATAAGGCATAGAGCCGATCGTCGGATACAGCCAATTTAAATTACCGCGCCAAATTTCGCGGCTTACCTGGGCTGCAATCCCTTCATCCCAATCCCGCAACGCCACGCCGCCCAGATTCAGCGCGAAAATCAGCACCGCAGCCAACAGAAAAGCCAGCATCCACAGTTTGTCTGTCAAGCTGTCATTGAAGCGAGTTTTCGGTTTGCGGCTTAGGAATCGAAAGATTTCTGACATAACTTAAGAGAGTTTTTAGCGTCCCAAAGAGAAGGTAAACTTATACAGCAGTTATTTGCGATCGGGGAAATACCATGAACTTACCTGTAATCATAGATATTATAATTGGCTTAGTGTTTATCTACCTGACTTTAAGCTTGCTAGCTTCCGAAATTCAGGAACTGATTGCTACTGTTTTGCAGTGGCGGGCGGAACATTTAAAGAAGTCGATCGAAGTGCTGATTTCTGGAGGCAGCGAAGGCACCAAAGATCCGCTGCAATTGCAGCGAGTCGGACTGTTGGCAAATTCAATTTATGCCAATCCGATTATCAAGGATTTGAATCAAGGAGCGAAAGGTCTTCTATCACAGGGATTTCGTTCGTTTACCCACCGCATGGGAGATTTATACCGCCGAATGACTGGTACTAAGAATGTTTTTGGCAATAAATCAACAGGGCCGTCTTATATTCCAGCCGATAGTTTTGCTGCGAGTCTTTTGGATACTTTAAAAATTTCTCCTTTGGTGGAATCGCTGTCTAAAAGCAGACTGGAAAGATTTAAAGATTTACAGTTGGCACAAATTCAAGTGATTGGAGAGGGTCTGAATCTGCCGGAGTCTACTAAACCAATTATTGAGCAAGAATTTGGCTGGCTGACTGCGGAGTTCAATCGAGTTGTTGAAGATTATAAAAACGATTTGGGAAGTTTGAACAACAGTTTGGATCGAATGTCGGAAAAATTGGGATTTTATATTAATGATTCTCAGGTTTATCTGCCCGAAACCGAGCAGGGAGGAAGAGAATTTCAGAGACAGATGGCTTTTATTAAGGCGAGTTTTGATAGCGAGTTTGAGCGGGCAGCGTTGCGGGCGCAACTGCAACCGAGTTTGAGCAATTTGTTAAATACGGTGAGGAAAGTTAGGAAAAGTCAGGATACGGTAGCACAAATTATGGATGAGAAAGAGGAGAGTCCGATTTACAAACAAATTCAAGAAACCTTGGACAGTATGCCAGAATCTTTGAAACGCAGTCTTTATATTTTGGCGCAGCGCGCTGAAACAGGCGGTGGAGATACTCAAGAGCAGTTGCAGCGGTTTCAGAAAGAAATTGAAGGTTGGTTCGATCGATCGATGGAGCGTGCTTCGGGGGTTTACAAGCGGAATTCTAGAGGGGTGGCGATTTTGCTCGGAACTACGATCGCCCTGGCTGCTAACGCTGATAGCATTAATATTGTTAATCGGTTGTCGAAGGATTCGATGTTGCGATCGACTGTTAATTTGTACGCTAAGCAATTGGTGGAAAAAAATGCTAACACAAAATTGGATAATTTAACCAATCTCACAAAAGTTCAAAATCAGGTCGATCGAGCTTTGGATAATGTAGCTCTACCTTTTGGCTGGAGCGAACCGAACAGGTTAGAACTAGACGCCCAGGGGAATGTATTGTTGCCGGCTTTGATGGCAAAATTGTTTGGTTGGATGTTGAGTGGCGTAGCGATTTCTATGGGAGCTGGTTTTTGGTTCGAGGCGCTCAACAAGATTATTAATATTCGGAATGCTGGGAAGAAACCGCCCTCTACTACAGACTCGTGAACGGTGGTGTTGTCGGGCCGGAGGCAACTTTGACATTAAATATAAGGTACTTCATAAGGTACGTAGTTGCGCTTGGGCGCTCTTATATATTGAAAGAGCGCTGAAGCGCAACTACGTAATTAAGGTATGTAGTTGCGCTTGGGCGCTCTTATATATTGAAAGAGCGCTGAAGCGCAACTACGTACCTAACTTGCGAGCGAGCATTTGAGGTTTGAGATGTTAGATGGGGTCGATCGATCGGAATCGGGGGGTTTGGAGGACTCTTTGTTGAAGCGGTCACCTACAGGATACTCGATTAGATCGGTAATTACTGACCGATCGCCAATTGGGGAAAATACAGAAAATATAAATTCCGTGCGATCGCGGATGGCAGCACCAGAGAAATAGGCGAAACTGATAGATGAGTGCAATAGCCGCGAGCCAAACCAACCTAGTTCCTGCCTGTTTCCAACGCTCTGACTCCAAGGGTACATCTACCAGCCAACACCCTTTTGGAGGAAGGAATATGTTCACTTCTTTGACGGAAACCAATCCCGCCTCGGAATACCAAAATCCCGGATCCAGAAGTTTTGCATTTAATGACTCCAGCATCATTGACGGCGGATATTTTGTCTCTGGGATTTTCGCGACGCTTGCAGTAATTTTAGTCAAGTCTATGTCTGACGGGATCCAGCAAGTTATCTCGGCACTTCAAAAATATGCCTCTATCCTGATTAGAGAGATTGACAAAGTTTGCACAATTTTTGGCGGCAGTTCAGATTGCCTCGAACCAGATGACAGCCAATTGCTAAAATGGCACAGTTCCCTGAGTGACAAAAACGGACTGGGTTCGTGTTATGCCGATCGAGATAGCGACACACTCAGCAACGGCCGCGCGCGCGATCGGTTGTTTGCTAAGGAGAGTAATGTAATTGAGGCTGTGGAGCGTAAAACACGGTGATTGGCCACAATGGAATTGTCATTAACCGCCTGACGGGGCGCGAGGATGCGATCTGACTGAATCTGCGATCGATCGTATCAACTCCCGTTGAATAATTCTCATAGCCTTTGTAGTGTAGTGACGGCCCAACTCCGCAAAGTTCCTGTGCCCGCGCGCAAACAACTTAAGTGCGATCGATTAATCGGCACTTAATGTCAGACTGTTTTGATGCTTAGTAAATGCCACCAAACCTACTTGGTATCAGTATTCTGGTGTCTCAAAAATCTAGCCAGCCACGCAGCCTATCTCATACAATTTTAGATTTTCAAAGTGGGGATGACTGAGGTCGCTCTTCAGTTGACAGTTGACAGTTGACAGTTGACAGTTGACAGCTTGCCCGAAAAGCCGGTCGTTGGGTTGAGGGCGACCTCTACCGGGAAGTCCGAGGATTGGAGTAATGAATAGTCTTCTTTTAATTACTCCCGGGACTCCGGCTTTCAACCAATTCTTTCTGGTAATTTCGATCGCGCCTAAAGTTGCATTCTTTGTTTTAATTGGCTGAATTATTCAAAATGTATTATATAATTCATTTTAAAATTTGACCTAATACAGGTATGGACACGACTAAACCGTGTCTATCTACGCAAATTATCTGAGTAAAATCAACAATAGTAAATCTAATTTAGAGGGGTTACTCAGTAAGTAATTACCGTTGCACCCATTTTTTAATGCCTATAATTATCGGTATTTGCAGCCAATAATGCTGAAAAAGTCCGGCTTCAAAAAAGCTGGATTTTTTTGAATATGCGCCACATATTTGTTAGATATTTCAACAATCCTCACCAAAAAATTGAGTAACTACAAGCGGAAGTAAGTACAATCCGGAAAATAAAACATTTAAATAATTGATTAGTAAATGTTGCACTATTTTCAAAATAGGTGTTAATATGAATTCAAATAAGACTGATAAGAACACTCCTGGGCTGTATCTACCAATAACGCCCTTAATGGAGTATCACAAATGAGTTCTACATTCGCTCAAACTAACTCACAATCTTCTTTGGAAAAATTGCACCCACGTTCCTTAGTATTCATTGATTCCGGGGTGAAAGATTACGAGTCAATTGCAGCGGGAGTGCTACCTGGGCAGCAGGTAGTAATCCTCGATAGCACCAAAAATGGCATCCAACAAATTACGTCTGAAATTGAAAACTACGCCTCTACCAACGGGGCGATCGACTCGGTACACATTATTTCTCACGGCAGTTCTGGCAGCCTGCAACTCGGTAATACCGCTCTGGGTTCAGATAACATCGATCAATACAAAAGCCAGTTGGAAAAGTGGCAGACTTCACTAGCTCCAGAAGCCGACATCATGCTGTACGGCTGCGATGTAGCAGCAGGTACAGGCGCTAATTTCGTTGACAAGTTAAGCCAATTAACGGGGGCTGACGTTGCCGCATCCACCAACATTACTGGTAAAGACGGCGACTGGAATTTAGAATTTTCTAAGGGTCAAATTGAATCGGACTTAGCCTTGAACTCCGATGTGATGGCAAATTACCAAGGTGATTTAGCTACTATCGTCGTCACGAGTAATAGCGATAGCGGAGCAGGTTCCTTGAGAGCTGCGATCGCCTCCGCTGTTGCCGGGGACACAATTACCTTCGCTCCTGGTCTAGCTGGTCAAACCATCGCCCTTACCAGCGGTCAAATCGATATTCCCGTTGGCAAAAACCTCACCATTGACGGCGCCGGTGCAGCGGGTTTAACCATCAGCGGTAACAACTCATCCCGTGCCTTTTTTGTCAATGCAAACGTTGTGACTGCGACGAATTTTGCGGTCAAAAATCTCACTCTTGCCAACGGTAAAACGACTGGGACAGGTGGGGCGATCGGCACAACGGACGAAGTAAGGCTCACAGTAGACAACGTTCAGTTTAATAACAACGTTGCCGATAAAGGTGGTGGGGCAATTTTCGGCAATTTCAACAATACCCTGACAGTATCGAACAGTAAATTCAACGGCAACATCGCGACGGGGGGTAATGACGAACGCGGTGCAGGTGCGATCGGCTTTTTGAGCTCCAAAGCTTTTACTGTCACCAACAGCGACTTCACCAACAACAAGGGAATTAACGGTGGGGCAATTAACAGCCTTCAGGGCAAGTTAACAATTGACAATTCGCGATTCATCGGCAACGACACCAGCGCAGCCTCTTACGCAACAGGTCAAGGTAATCCTGGTTTAAGGGGTAACGGTGGCGCTATTTACACAGACAGAGCCAGCGGTCTAAATGAAGCTTCCGGCACAATCAAGATTACCAATAGCGTATTTCAGAACAATAAAGGTCGAGGTGAAGGAGGTGCAGCTTATCTGTTCACGGGCAGCCAAGACAATGTAATTTTGGAAAACACCACCTTCCAAAATAACGAAGTTATGGCGCTAACAGGCAGTCCCGGCGGTGGAAATCCTGGAAACGGTGGTGCGGTAACGGTTTTGAGCGACAGCACCAACCAGGGATTGACTATTACCAACACTAGCTTTGCTGGCAACAAAGCCAACAATCAAGGTGGTGGCCTGTGGATGCGAAATGCCCCTGCTACGATTACTAACAGCACGTTTTCTGGCAACTCCACCGCGTTTGCTGCTGGTGATTTCAACAAACTGGGCGGTGCCATGACTCTTGGTGCACGCACAACTATTGTCAACACGACGATCGCCGATAATAGTGCCGGTTGGGTTGGTGGAGGTATCTTCGCCGATGCCAATAATGTCACCCTCAAAAACACGGTTCTTTCCAACAATACAGCGGCTAACGGAGGAAACCCTTGGGGAATTCAGCAACACGTCACCGCCCAATATAGCGATCAAGGAGGGAATTTTCAGTGGCCGCCCAAAAACCCCAATGACGGCAGCGATGTCAATGCTACGGCAAGTGTGACTCTCGCAGATCCCAAACTCGGCCCCCTGCAAAACATCAACGGCGCTTTCGTAAGGCCTCTGCTATTAGGAAGTCCAGCAATTGATAAAGGGGTTGCAAGTGGCGCACCCGCTTTGGATCAACGCGGCGTGACTCGCCCTCAAGATGGCGATACTATTCCAGGGGCGATCGTTGACAGCGGCTCTTTTGAATACACCAATGGAGTCGTGCCAACTCCAACTCCCACACCAACTCCGGCGCCGACACCAACACCCGCGCCAACTCC
>RDXX01000026.1 GCA_004292955.1 Oscillatoriales cyanobacterium
GACATCCAGGTAAGTGTCTTTTAAACCAGTAATTGCTGGTGCGGCGTAGGGGTCGATGATTTCTAAGTCTTGAATTGTCGGCTCTGCGTTGTAGAGCATGGCATTCAGGAAGCTAATCAAAACTTCTTTGTGCTGGGGCGATGCAAAGATTTTTTTGAAGCCAAAATCTGTTTTGGGATTGATGAAGTTCATAATTGGTAACGGGTAATTGGGAATTTGTAAACGGTGCTTAATTGTGGAATATTCATTATAATATTCCTTCCATTTCTAAGTCTTCAATAATCTGCAAACCTCGCGGATCGCCGACTCGCAACAGCGAAGATTTAGCATCGTCGCGCACGCCCATGTCTTCATCTTCTTCTAATGATTCAATTAAAGCGTCGATCGCCCCAGCGTACACTACATTATTCGGTAACTCGCGCGCCAGTTGCCCGATCGCCCAAGCGGAATTACTGCGAACGGCAGATACAGAGTCTCTTCGCAATGCTTGAATCAACGGTGGAATCCCCGCAATCACCACATAGTAACCAACTTTTGCCATTTGACCCAGAGAACTCGCCGCCCACAAACGTACCGCCGAAATATCAGTTCTCAGAGCATCAATTAAGGGCGATAAAGCGCGGTGATCTCTGCAATTTCCCAAGGCCCAAACTACCCCTTTGCGAACGTAACCGTTCCAATCGCGGTTGAGTTGCTCGATCAGCGGTTCCACAGCATCGGGACTTGGATTTCGCCCCAAAGCATAGGCCGCACTCACCCGCACCAAGGGACAACCGTCTCTTAACAAATTAATTAAATGCGAAATCGCGCGATCGTCCTGGAGTTCGCAAAAAGCCCGCGCCGCCATCATCCGGTGCTGAGGTTCCGGCGATTCCAGCAAAGGCAGCATTTCCTCTGGATCTGGTAGCGGGGGTTCGGATTCATCAAAATGATCCAAAGGGCTTTCCAGTTCCGTATCAAGATCGAGGGCGTTGGTGTAGTCGTTATTGTTCATAAAAAAACTTTACCGCAGAGAGGATGCTACGGGCGCAACTGATTCAGCGGTCAATATAAATTAGCATTTCCGGCAATAAAAGCATTCCGATTCAACTCTCAAGTCCTCCTATTGTTCGCAGTCAGGAAGAAGAGCTGGTGCATCTGGTTTTTGAAGAGGGCGAAGCATGACCGCATATAAGTTATTAGTTATAATTTTATATTGACTGCGGTCATGCTTCGCCCCTACAAACATATTTGCCTTGCACAAGCCGCTGCACCCCTGACTGCAAACAAATACCTCTGGTTTTTCAAAGAGATTTGATCATCCAGACAGAATGACTCTCATAGCCTAATTTTTGATAGAGATTCATCGCAGGCTGATTGCTCAGAAAAACTTGCAAACCAATTTGCCGATCGCCTCTTGAACGCGCCCAATTTTCTGCCTGAATAACTAAAGCTGCACCTAGTCCCTGACGGCGGTGTTCCGGTGCTATATAGAGCAGAAAAATGTGACCGTGGCGTTCTCCAGTGGTTTGGTCGATCGCATTTCCCAACCACAAACATCCGACAACTGATGTGGGATTTGCCGGCTGCGAGGGGATCCCGGAAAAACTTTCTCCCTCGAACGGGCTGTTTTTCAGGCACTCTACCCACCAAAGCGGCGTCTGTTTAGAAAAATACTGCTCGACAGTTTGAGCCAAATGTCCCAATTCGCGATCGGGGTAAAGCTCTCGGTAAGTATGGTGCAGGAACTTTAGCAGTTTTGCGCGATCGAGTCCAGAACCCGATCGCAGCCTGTAGCCCGGTATCAACTGAGCAGACATCAGCGAATTTGGACAGGGAGAGAGGAATAATTGAGCCCCAAGAAAATAGGATTCAGAGATACCGCTTGATGGAGCGGGATCGGTTCCTCAATCGGTGCCGGGGCAGCCATGTCAGCCGGCAAAAAGATGCGAGCGCTGACTGCTACCAGAGCCACGAAAAATACTAATATTGCGATCAATGGAGCAATGTATTGACGAATGATAGTCATAACCGCAAAAAATGATTCTTGAGTAGATATTATCAAGTGTACCATACAAATCTTGTCAGTTATAATGGCTGACAGTGGAAAATTAGCTCAAAACCAGAGCGATCGCAAATACCAACAAACACCAAATAAAATATTATGAGTGCCTCGCCTGCTGTTTATGAAGCTCTGGCTAAGTCAATTGTTTTTTTGAATCAAAAGCCGAACGCGCAAAATCAAGTTTCGCGCTTCCTGGACACTAACGGCTACTATATCGATCGCATATTGGACGACAAAGAAACCGGATTTTACGCGATCGGCTTCGGTTCCTCTGACCCCACCAAACCGCCAGTCCTCGTATTTCGAGGTACCGACTTCATCGACGGCGACGCTATGTTTTCTGCCTCCCGCGACATAGGCTTACCCGAATTTGAAAAAAACAAAGATAGTATCAAAAACTGGCTCGCAGAAATCGGTCAAGATACTGCCAAAAACCCCAGCAAATTATTGCCCGATGTCGTCGGGCACAGTTGGGGCGGAGCGATCGCTCAAATTGTAGCCAGCGAATACACATCTCTGAGCGGCGATATCTTGACTTTCAACTCTCCCGGAGTCTCAGCGAGTATCGCCAGCAATTTTCGGAAAAATCTCAGTAGGGCAGGCAACAAAAATGTCAGTCACTACATTGTCAGCGGAGATATTGTCAGTTTGTTTGGCGAAGCATTTATCCAGGGAAAAGTATTTCTCCAAACTTTCACAGACCCGACTATTAATCCCTTAAGTGTTTTAGCCAAACATCGCAGAGAAAATTTGTTAACTGCTCCACCCGCAGATTTTTTCCAGAGGCAATTTTCCCTCGAAAACTTAAACAGTCCCGAATTTACTTATAGTAACAACGACTCAGATTTTAACGAGTTTATTGCTGCACTAAATTTTCCCCTAGCAAATGTGTCAGTGGCAATCAGAAACCGAGCCGGTGCAGAGAGTTTGAGAACAGCCTCAGAATTTTCGTTTGTGGACTTAATCAGACAAATGCAATTCGGTTTAGCTCCCCTGCAAGCAAATTATTTATTAGGCGACGCTCGCAACAATACTGCTAGCGGTGGCCCTGGAGAGGATACAATTATCGGCAACGCCGGTAACGACACTCTCAGAGGCAATCGAGATAATGACAGCCTCAGTGGCGACAGTGGTGACGACTTCTTGTACGGTGGCAGAAACAACGATTTTTTGGATGGTGGCGACGGAAACGACCTCATTTCCGGCGAATTTGGCAACGATTTTTTAATTGGCGGTGCAGGGCGCGATCGCTTTGTATTAGAATCAGGTGGCGGAGCAGATGTGATTGTCGATTTTAAAAAGGGTGAAGATTTAATTGGCCTATCACGGGGTCTAACTTACCCTCAAATTATTGTTACCCCAAGTGCTGACGGAGCTGTAATTACTATCCCGATTACTGGGGAAATTATTGCTACCGTCAGAGGCGTGTCCGCTAACGACCTCACGCGACCGGATTTCGTGCAGATTTAATGGATCAAAATAGTAGTTTGGGTAGCGCAACAACTGCAAGTTATTGCGCGTAAATCTTTTTTTGTGTGTTTTTTGCTATTGCGAAATCCGCTGCCACAAGCCGACTATTGGGTGATTTAGGAACGCGCAATAGGAGAAACAAATATTGTTTATTAACCTAATTTACTGTAAAATGAGTTGACTAGCTTAAAAAGCCAATCCCAATCAAACGACAGGAAATAACAAAAATATGCCATCCTCCCCCGCCGCTTACGAAACTATAGCCAAGCAGCTTGTTTACATAGATAACAACCCCCAGTTACAAACTGTAGTTCAAGCTGGTTTGACGGCTGTCGGCTACCGAATCGATCGCACTTTTGACGATCCCCTAACGGGATTTCACGCGATCGGCTTAATCTCCACCACCCCAGACAAACCGCCAGTTCTAGTATTTCGCGGCACCGACTCCCTCGTAGACGATCTTGCCAACGCAGACAAGCGAAGCGTCGGCTTCAACCAATTTGAAGCCAACAAACAAGCCTTAGGAACTTGGCTGACACAAATCGGTCAAGATACAACAAAAAACCCCCGCCGCTTGCCACCAGACCTTCTCGGGCACAGCTTGGGCGGCGCCATAACGCAACTAGCCGCCACAGAATTCACATCTGCGATCGGAGATATTGTTACCTTTAATTCTCCCGGAATTGCTCAAAGTATAGTCAATACATTTAAGCAGAAAGCGAGTGCAGGCAAAAATGTAACTCACTATATAGTTAGTGGCGATTTTGTTAGTTTGGGAGGAGAAGCTTTTCTTCCCGGAAAAGTAGTTCTTGAAACATTTACTAACCCGATTATTAACCCGCTACTTGTCTTGGACAAGCACACCCAAAGTGGTTTGTTAAGCTCTCCTCCTCCCGGTTTGACCAAGACAGAGATATCTGTAGACCAGTTGAACCGCCCGGATTTCAATTTTACAGATTCAGATTATTTAGAGCTGTTAGCAGGCTTAAACTTTGCGCTGCCACCCTTAGGAAAAGCCCTGGCTTCCCGCAGCAGTTTAGAGCAATTGAGAACCACTCCGGGAACCTCTTTTCTCGGAAACGTTCTTGCAATGAAAACTGCTCTCGACCTCTCCCAAATTAATAATTTAGTAGGCGACGATGCCAACAATACAACCTCAGGTTTGGCCGGGGACGATATTATAACTGGTAATGGGGGAAACGATACTCTCAGCGGCAATAAAGGTAACGATATTATCAGCGGTGGCCTCGGCAATGACCAACTATTCGGGGGCAAAGGAGATGACAATTTGAGCGGGGGAGACGGGGACGATACCCTCGTTGGCGGAGTGGGTGCGGATCTGTTAATTAGTGGTGCTGGACGGGACGTATTTGTGTTAGGAGCAGGGGCCGGTACAGATACACTTCTAGACTTTCAACAGGGTCAAGATTCAATTGGTTTGACCAGAGGTTTGAGCTTCAACCAACTGAGAATTACTCAAGCCGATATTTCAACAACCATCGAAATTGCCAGCAGTGGTGAAGTTCTTGCCAGTTTCTTCGGCGTACTAAGCAGTCCGCTAACAGCCAGGGATTTTATTTCGATTTAGTTGGCGACTATAGCAATCCTAAAGGTACGTAGTTGCGCTTCAGCGCTCTTAGCTTATATTATGAAGAGCGCACTTTGCCCAACTAAGTACCTAATTTTAGGATTGCTATATGGGGTAGGGATACAACATTGTTGTGTCCTATATTTTGTGGAGTAAATTATAGTATTCCTAAAATATTCATGAAGATTTGTAGGGGTAGTGTCCCGTGCCTACCCCTTATCTATCGGGGCAATCCAGGGTGGAGCAATTGTCAGGATAGGAGATATAAAACTATCAAAAGTATCGATCAAAGGTTGCGTTGCCTCCCTCTAAGGTACGTAGTTGCGCTTCAGCGCTCTTAGCTTATATTCACCAAGAGCGCGCTTTCATCGCAACTACGTACCTAATTACAGATACAATTTAATTAATCTGGATCGTCCAGTCCAGGCCGGGGCATAGATTCTAATTTTTTCTCATCTTCTAGTGGCAAAAAGAAAATCGTCAGCATACCGGGAATCACAGCCAGTGAACTAAACAAGAAATAATTTTGATAGCCCAATGCAGTCTGTAAATAACCGCTAAAAACGCCCGGAATCAGCACTCCTGCGGCCATGAAAGCCGTGGTAATCGCGTAGTGGGATGCTTCGTAATCAGGGCGGACAGTCCGCATTAAGAACACTGTATAGGCAGCTACACCAAGTCCGTAAGTAAATTGCTCGATCGAATTTACAGCATAGGCCCACTCAATCCCCGGTTGATTGATTGCCAACATCCAATACAGCAAGTTAGTTGAATTTTGCATAATCGCCGTCGGCCACATCCATTTTTTCAGTCCTTGTTTCGCAATCAAATAACCGCCCAGCAACCCTCCGATTAACAGAAAAATTATCCCGACAGTACCTGATAGCAAACCCATATCTGACGTAGAAACTGCTAATCCTCCCTTCTCAACTTTATCCATTAAAAATGGAGGAGCCATTTTAAAAGTCAGGGCATCTCCCAATCGAAAAATCAAGACATAAGTCACAATCCAACCAATTTTATCTTGCTGGAAATAGGTTTTAAATGACTCAAAAAAGCTAATTTTTTGTTGGGGTGCGCCTGTTTCCGCAGCAGAATTTCTAGGATAGGGAAGATACCACCGCTGAAACAGATAAATCAGCACAAAAATCAGCGCGCAAATGCCAAAGGCTGTCGCCCATCCGTAGTTAATCGGAGACACATTATAAGACGAACCGAAAAGTGACAGCGGAATCTCCTGATATGTTTTAGTATCGCCTGCATTTACCGGGATTAAATGCTGTTCTGCTAGTTTACCGGCCAAGAAAACCAAGACACCGCTACCGACAATCACGGCACCTCTATAAGCCGTGTTGCGAACACCGACAAATAGTGCTTGTTTGTCTTTATTGAGAGTGTTTAAATAAAATCCGTCAATGGCGATGTCGTGAGTAGCTGAAACAAAGGCGATCGCTGTAAAGACAACCAGCGATATAATAATAGCCAGGGGCGTCAACACACCAAAAGCTAGGAAAGCAAACAGAAAAGCACAAATGATTTCCGTTCTTAAAATCCACTTGCGTTTAGTGGAATACATATCAACAACGGGCCCCCACAAACCTTTTAATACCCAAGGAAAAGATAACAGACTTGTCAATCCGATTAGTTCGTTGCTGGTTCCCATCCCTTTCAAAAAAATCACCGACATTAAATTAACGACGGTGTACGGGAGACCCTGAGCGAAGTATAATACTGATACCCACAATCCATCGATCGGTTTTTTTTCCATTGCAGACATATTTTGCCTAACTACTGATTTGGTTTACTGAGTGCGATCGACAATTTCCGGTCAATTCAACCGCTGACATCACAGTATATGTTGTGCTGATGCCAGCACCAGCCATACAAACAGCGTATTTTAGCATCATTCTGGCTCACAAATATTTTCATCTTTTGAATAAGCCTGCAACAGATGTTGTCCGTTAAAATGAACGAAGTCAGCGCGGACATTCTGATCCCAGTCGGAAGTGCCGTAAGTTCGCAAAAGTATGTTGACTTTTCATATAGTTCTCTCAAGAGGTAGCTAACGATGACAAAAACTCAAACAAAGCATTTTCCGCGTAGCCTTGACTTGTTTTGCGGCATTGGAGGGTTAACTCTGGGTTTTAAACGTGCTGGAATTCAAGCAATCGGCGGCATAGATTACTGTCAAAACGCCAAACAAACTTTTGAACGAAACCTATCTCCACTTCCCTGTTTGCTATCTGACTTAACACAGACAACCGTTTCCGAGATAGAGGAGTTCTTTAAAATTTCGGTAGCAGAAATCGACATCATTACTGGGGGAGTACCGTGCCAAGGATTTAGCACCGTTGGCAAGCGAGAGATTACAGATCCTCGCAATTCTTTATGGTGCAATTTTCGCGACTTGGTGGCTGAAATTCGTCCGGCTTATGTGATTATCGAGAATGTTGAAGGAATGTTGGTAATGCAGGGAGGCAAAGTGCGCGATTCAGTCATCGCTAGCTTTGCTGATATCGGCTATCACATGAAATGTCGCCTTTTAAAAGCGGCTGACTACGGCGTACCACAACTGCGAAAGCGTGCTTTTTTTATAGGTTGGCTTGATGGATTGCTGCCGCCTGAGTTTCCACTGCCAAGTTCTCACTATTATGTCAATGTAGCTGATGCAATTTCAGATTTACCGCCATTAAATGCTGGAGAGATTTGTAAATTTTACCAGATTATGCCGCAAACTGAGTATCAAATAGCTAGGCGGAAAACCGCCAATATATTGCTACATCACGAGGCGGCCAATCATTCACAAAAGTTAATTGAAATTCTGAAGTATATCCCAGATGGTGGCAACAGAAAGTCAATTCCCGAGATCCTTCAACCAGCCAGCGGTTTTCACAATAGCTATGCTCGGCTAGCTAGTGATAAACCAGCTATTGCTGTAACATCTAACATGAGAAAACCTTCGTCTGCACGAGCGACTCATCCAAGTCAGCATCGGGGATTGACTGTCCGTGAAGGATTGAGGCTGCAATCTTTTGACGATGATTTTGAGGTGATTGGTTCGAGAACATCACAGTACCTTCAAGTCGGAAATGCCGTACCGCCACTACTCGGATTTGCGGTAGGAAAGGAAGTTATCAAGGCTTATCAAAGCCATTCAGATGATGAAATTGTTATAGCCCGATCGCAAAAAGTAAAGTCACTCAATTCAGAGTTGAATTTTCCGATTCAGCTTGCTCTTGAAATCACAGTTTAACTTTGATAATAAGTAAGAGAGTTGTGTTGGGGATCTCGATCGCGAATAAATGCCAGCAGTCTGCCAACAGCACTAGGATTCTGTTCAACATGAGCAAGATAGTGAAGCATCTCATGCACGGCTGCATCCTGCTTTTGCCAATCCCAGATCCTCACGGATCTAATTAACTCATCTTGTGCGAAGGAAATGATGCCACTGTCGCTAAGTATAGAACTCGCTTCGCCGTCTATGGAGAGTATAAAAGCCACACCAAGGATTTGATTACCTGTTACTTGTTTCTGGAAACTTCCCAATTGTTGCTTGACGTTTTTCATGGAAATGTGGCAGTCTTTTACTTCTATTGATATTTCTAGATCCAAGCCGTAATAACAATCAATATCTCCAAAACGCCGCTGTCTTGACGAACCTGTGCGTACCTTATCAACTACAAAGCTAAGATGAGGTCGATCTGCTTTGAAATAACCGCAAGCAATGGCTTGAAAAACTAAACCTCCATTTTCATCTGGATCGCTGCGCGGGTAATTGCTTACTATCTCGGCAAATAAGCGAATTCGCAAAGATTCTCTCGTAACAAATATGTTCTTTAGCAATCGTTCGAGACCAAAATCAATAAGTTGTTGACATAGTTGAAATCGTCCAGACTCGGATAGACTAAAACAGAGAATCAGTAGGTCTTGAAATTTTTGCCATTGACCTGTATTGTAAACATAAGCACTGGGATATTTAGAACGATTGAGACTGTGAAAAAATTGAACAATAGACTCTTCTATACGTCGGATACCTACTTGAGTTGATTGACCAAATTTTAAAGTTAGTGTATTTGCCTGTTGTTCTCCCCGTTCAGTGACAACTTGATAACGTTGAAATAATTGTTCAATTGTCAGATTTTCTCTTAATCTTTTGGCAGAGTCATCAACATTAGATAGACGCTGTGCGACGATCGCAAAATCAAGGGCAAGACCCAGGATATATTTCATCCGGGTAAATCGGCTACCTACATACTTCAATACCTGTTCGATGATTGTCTGTTCGCTATTTGTCAGTTCGTCAGGCTCAAAACCAGTTCCAAAGTGTGGCGAGAGTAGTTCTTGAATTGCTTCAATCTCACTATCAGTGCGTTCGTACATTGAAAAAATAAAGCGATTGTATAGAAAATACCAGAATCCAGTATAAGCGATCGCTATTCCAGAACACAGTTTCACGCTATCAGTTTTTTAACTCAAAGATGTGCCAAAATGTCAAGCGGACGCTCACACCAAAAGTCCGTAAAGGACAGTTAAACGCTCTCTCACACATTCCTCATGCGAAATACTAAAACACTCTTTTTGTCAAGCCTGTTCGCGATCGGCTTAACAATCAGTTTTCTGCTGACTCCCGGTTGGTTATCCAACTTGTTCCCGAATCGCGCAATCGCCATTATGCCTCCACTAACCCCAACCAGCGAATTTCGCGCCTTCTGGGTGGACGCATTCAACCCCGGTTTCAAAACGCCTCAAGAAGTAACCAAGTTGATTGCTGACGCACAGAAAGCCAATGCTAACGCGATCGTCGCCCAAGTCCGCCGCCGCGGTGATGCTTTTTACACGAGTGCGATCGAACCCCGCACCACCGATCCGAATGTTCCAGCAGGTTTCGATCCCCTCCAAGATTTGATTGACAAAGCCCACGCCGCAGGTATAGAAGTACACGCTTGGATGGTGACGCTACCAGTAGTTTCCGGTGGTAAACTTCCTGCAAATCATGTTTGGCAACAACATGGGCCCAATGCCCCAGGAAAGGACAATTGGGCGATGCTGATTTCGAGTGGCGAAGCGAAAGGTTTCCTCGATCCCGGTAATCCAGACGCCCTAGATTATACTGTTTCTGTCTATTTGGACTTGTTGAAGCGCTACGATGTGGACGGCGTACAGCTAGATTACGTGCGCTACGGCGGGCCGAATTGGGGCTACAATCCTACTTCGATCGCCCGTTTCAACCAACAAAACGGTCGATCGGGCAAACCGGCAGCCAGCGATCCTCTGTGGATGCAGTGGCGGCGCGATCAGGTGACAAATTTAGTGCGGAAGCTTTATGTAGAAGCCATGGCGATTAAACCGCGCGTTAAAATTACCGCAGCGACGATCGCCTGGGGAGACGGCCCAGCTAACGATGCAGGCTGGTATAAAACGCAGCCCTACAGAGAAGTATTGCAGGATTGGCGCGCTTGGCTGGAAGAAGGTATTCTCGACATGGCGATGCCGATGACTTACCAGCGCGAGTACAAGCCACAGCAAAAGATGGGTTACGACCACTGGATCGAGTACGCTAAAGACCACCAGTACAACCGCCAAATCGCGATCGGGCCTGGCAACTATCTCAACTACATCGAAGACACTCTAGGGCAGATTCGCCGCGCCGAAGCGCCTTCTGCGAAAGGAAATCGCGTTGCTGGTACGGTGCTTTATTCCTACGCTAGCACCAATATTTACAGTAACGTTGAATTGCGATCGGGCGGTAGTGGTGATTTGCCCCGTCAGCCTTGGAAATTCCTGTCGCAGAGTAATGATTGGTTTTATAATGCGCTGTCGCAGCCTAGTCAATACGTTGATGGTGCAACGGGTAAAACTGTTCAAACTCAGCCTGTGTGGGCCACTCCGGCGGGGATTCCTGATATGCCTTGGAAGTCGCGGCCGACTGCTGGGGCGATCGCCGGAAATTTGCAACAGTGCCAAGGAAGCTGCGACGGCGCGGGCTTGACATTGCAGGCAGTTAATGCTGGTGGCAAGGTGCGCCAACTGCGGGCGGATGGTAAAGGATGGTTTGGTGCGATCGAGCTTTCTCCGGGAACTTATCAGTTAAAAGTTGATGGAAGTCAAATTCAACAAACAGTTAATGTTGTCGCAGGTGAAGTCACAAAAGTGAATTTCGCCGCCTCTTAATCAGTCTGTAGGGTGCACAATGTGCACCTTACTTCGCTAGTTTGTAGCCACTTTTTAGGGTGTGCACTGCGCACCTTACTAATTCATGAATTATCTATTTGTAACGATTAATTTATGTAATATAGCCTTTCTCAGAAAGATGAGGTATGACTGACAGCTTATATAACCGCTTAAATCAAGAGGGCCTTCTTCCCAACAACGTCCGCGAATCTTTGTGAGAAAGGCTATAAATTTAATAATTGCAGTCGGTTTTAACCGACTTAAGCTATGAGGCAGGGGTTTAAACCCCTGCCGGACTGGGAGAAAGCGCATTAAGCTGACCGCAGGAAAACAAGTTAAGCTGAAACCCGTGCACCTTACCCAAGCTACAATCAAAACTCGCTCCAAACTAACAGCAGTGCGATCGATCGACACAAAACTAGCTGATTCTGAATTGCGTTGTATCGTTGATATTTAGGTTACTGGGTGCATCTTGAACGATCGCAATCAACTCAAGGGGCTGTAAAAATCCTTTCTTGAAAACTCCCATATCTTGAGCGACACTCCCTCCTCGCAGGGAATTGGTGATGGGTTTGAGCTCATAGCTATTGCGAGGCCCGGACAGTTGAATCAGATCGTCACCGATTCTGAAGTCTATGATGCGAGCAAAATCTCCCGTGCCATCAATGCCATTGAAAAAGTTGAGCGCATCGCCATCTGCAATGATGTTGCCATCATTATAGAAATTGTCCAGCACAAAAGTATCTCGACCTGCGCCGCCGATGAGCACATCGATCTCACCCCGTCCCAGATTGCCACTCTCGGCACCTTTAATTAAATCGTTCCCGTTACCCCCAACAATAACGTCATTTCCTCGATCGCCCGATAGCGAGTCGTTGCCGTTACCGCCGTTCAAAACATCATTACCGTTACCACCACTAGAATCGATGTTTGGCGATACACTGGAGTTCGCATTCAGGCGATCGTTGCCATCCCCCCCCGTGAATTGGATAAATCCGACACCGCTTGCCACGCCTAGATTGCTGACAGTCAAAACATCATCGCCACCTAAACCGTTAATTGCATTAAAACTTTCTATGCCTGTGGTTGTTAAGGTTACGGGGACGAGATTGGTGCGCTGCAATACAATGTTCGATCCCGATTGGGTGAGGTTAATATTATCCCCTTGCGCGATCGAACCGTTGAATAACAAATTATCGCTACCGCTGCCGCCTTGAATCAGATCGCTGCCGTCGCCATCCACCCATTGAAAGTTGTCATCGCCACTGCCGCCGATCATCGTATCGTTACCCTTGTCGCCAGCGAGGAAATCTGCCCCATCTCCACCGTCTAGCAAATCCGTATCGTTGCCACCTCGCAGGTTATCGTTGCCTAATTCTCCCCTTAAAGTATCGAATCCGTCTCCACCAATTAGGCGATCGTCCCCTGCCCGGCCCGAGATGTCGTCATTGCTAAAACTACCATCGATCAGATTGTTAAAAGCGTTGCCAGTCAAGACATCTTGATTGTTACCACCAATTAAGTTTTCAATACCGATGAAAGTTCCGCTACCTCCAAAAAAAGTTGCTTTGTTAGTCTCTAAAGACGCAATTATATTATTACCAAATCCTAGATAGGTCGCTGTATCATTTCCGTTTCCACCATCCAGAAGATCGTCCCCAAAGAAACCGCCAAACAGATTATCGTTTCCGTCCAATCCCCGCAGGGTATCGCTAGCAGCAGTACCGTTCAGATTGTCGTTGCCGTTGGTTCCATTAATTAAAGCCATGTTGGTTGCTCCTAGATATTAAGTGAATTATTGAGGCAAATCAAAACTGTTTGCTTTGGTTTGCTATGTCACAATCTTAGGAAATAAACTCGGTTCAACACATCTGAAAAACGTCTCGATCTGACATCAACGAAATGGATATTCTCGATCGCCCGCTTATCTGCCAAAAGTCGCGATCGCCCATTACTGCCGAGTGCGATGTTCGCGCTGCCTCTCCCGATCGGCTATAACTTTAGTCATAGTTCCCAGGGGTAGCATCAGCGAAAGTTAGAAAATTGCCGAGTTTTATAGACATTCAGTCTGACTTGCAGTATTTTTTGGGAATACTGAGAGCCACAACTACTGGAGGCCCCTGCCATGACTGCGATCGCATCCCTACTAAAAACCCAACCCCAACCGTTTCGCTTTTTGCTGTACACCGAATGGATCATGTTAGCCAGTTGTGGAGTGATGGCAGGCATCGAAGCGTGGCAGCGTCAAAGTATTCCCGTACAGCACATTCTGATCCTGGTATCCCTGGCCTTGATGGGATGGATCTTGCCGGCAGGCAAAACTTCGTTTCGCTATCTCTATACGGCGATCGAAATGGGTCTGATCTTCTACGGAACAACCTTGGGATACCTGCATATCCTACCGACGCTGTATTTGATCGTGTTAATTCGCAGTTGTTTTTTATTTGAATCTCCCGGTCGGTGGATAGTGGCAGGTCTTTCGCTGGTAATGTATATGTTTCATCAAGTTCAGTATCTTCAAAGAGTGATACCCCTGATGTTGCCTAATGTCGAGCAACAACAAATTTGGATGCACCAGACGGCAGAATTGTTGATGTTTGGATTGGGGCTATTTTTCGTGTCGCAGTTGGTCAGTACCTTACTAGCAGAACGTAGAACTCAGGAACAACTATCGCAAGCCCACGCGCAGCTACGAGAATATGCCCTGCAAATAGAAGATTTAGCAGCGGTTCAGGAACGCAATCGCATTGCTAGAGAGATTCACGATTCGCTGGGTCACGCCTTGACTTCGCTCAACATTCAACTGCAAACCGCCATGAAACTCTGGCAGCATGACCCAACAGAGGCACAACCGTTTTTGGAACAAGCACACCGACTCGGTAAGGTGGCGATGAAAGAAGTTCGACAATCGGTAAATGCGCTGAGGGCTGACGCAGAAGCAGAAGAAACCTTGGAACAGGGGATTTCCTCGCTGATGGAAGACTTTCGCCAGAGTATGGGCATTACTGTTACCAGCAGCATTTGCGTGGAAGTTGTATTACCACCTCAAGTTGTCAAAACGCTGTATCGCATCGTGCAAGAAGCCTTGACCAACATTTGCAAATACGCCCAAGCTACCGAGGTGCACCTGCAATTACAAACAACGCGCGATCGAGTGCACCTGACTGTTGAGGATAACGGGCGGGGGTTCAAATTAGAAAGTGGTACTGGCGGGTTTGGATTGCGAGGAATGCAAGAGCGAATTGCTTCTCTCAACGGAGAGTTTCACCTGGAAACATCACCCGCAGCGGGATGTAGAATCGATGTTAGCCTGCCGTTAAGTAGGTAGGCGAAAATAAATTACTTCATGTAACAAAATGTAAAATTAACGTAACCTCTTTTGGCGTTTTTTCTTTGTCTGTGCAATTAAGAACTATTATGGGATAAGAGATTTAGGAATTTCCCCATGATTCGTCTATTGCTAGTTGACGATCAGCAGCTTATCTGCCAAGGGCTCAAGGCTATGTTAAGCCTAGAATCAGATTTAGAAGTGATTGGAATTGCCCACAACGGTAAAGCTGCTCTAGAGCAAGTCGAAGCTCTCCAACCCGATGTTGTATTAATGGATTTAAAAATGCCCGTGATGGATGGTAGAGAAGCAACTCGCCTGATCTGCCAGTCATTTCCAAATACGAGTGTCTTGGTATTAACTACCTTTGATGACGATGGATACATTGTTGATGCGATGCGGGCCGGGGCCAAGGGCTATTTGTTGAAAGATATGCCATCGGAAGAGTTAGCACAGGCAATTCGTTTGGTGCAATCGGGTTATACTCAACTGGCTCCTGGCTTAATGGATAAGCTAATAACAGGATTTTGTGCAGCACCTACTAATTCAGAACCTACTAATCCAGCACCTACCGCTCAACCCTCGAAACTCGCTGCACTGACACAATTAACCCCGCGCGAACAAGAGGTATTGCAGTTGATTGGTAAAGGTTTAACTAACCGAGATATTGCCCAGCAGTTGTTTATTTCTGAGGGAACGGTGAAAACTCATGTTACTCATCTACTGAATCGGTTGAATTTACGAAATCGATCGCAATTGGCAATTTACGCCAATTCGGCGATCGAAACCTGAATCATTTGAATCATTTTATTGTTTTTTTATTAACCGCAGAGGGCGCAGAGGGCGCAGAGAGAGGGAATAGAGAGGCTGCACAATCCCGCTCGGATTACCGCTGCATACTTTACCTAATAAGCTACAATAAAATTATCCTGGATGGAATTGCGATATTTTTGGTGAAGCTATGCTAATAACAGAAGCCCCTTTTACGCTCCGCAAATGGACAGTTAAAGAATATCAGAAGCTGGGAGAGATGGGATTTTTTCACCCAGAGGAACGAGTCGAATTAGTTTCAGGAAATATTATCAGAATGAGTGCAAAAGGAACTGCTCACACCTCCGCTTTAGGGCGTACAGATAGATTGCTGCAAAACCTTTTTGGAAATCTGGCTTGGGTACGAATGCAAGATCCGATCGCCCTCGATGACAATTCCGAACCCGAACCGGATATCGCTGTAGTTAGAATCGATCCCTTTGACTACGCCACTCACCATCCGACGCCATCAGAAGTATATCTAATTATCGAAGTGGCAGACAGCAGCTTAGCTTACGATCGCGAAATTAAAGCCAAAATTTACGCGCGATCGGGAATTGTGGATTATTGGGTATTAAATGTGAATGACAGACAACTGCACGTTTTTCGAGAACCCGCTGATGATGGGTATCAAAGTGAAGTCATTCTTGAGGAAACTGCCAGTATTTCACCGCTGCAATTTCCCGCTTTTAATATTGCAATTGGGGAAATGCTGCCACCTATTATATCAAATTGACAACCGCTATCAAACTAATACAATAATTGCAGTCGGTTTTGATCCAATACGGTTCAGATAAAACGGCGGTTGAAATAACGGAAGACTCAGAATATCGCGTAATTTTAACCGCCTACTCTTCAACCCACGGAGGTGGGTTTTGTCTGTGTAGACGCGGTTTCAACCGCCGTCTTATTTTGAAATAACGGAAGACTCCGAAGATCGCGTAATTTTAACTGCCCACTCTTCAACCCACGGAGGTGGGTTTTGTCTGTGTAGACGCGGTTTCAACCGCCGTCTTAACCGCCGTCTTAACCGCCGTCTTATCTTATTAACCTAATCGCTTTCGAGAATGCTAGCCAGCAAAGCTTGCTGAGCGTGCATCCGATTTTCCGCTTGATCCCAAACGCGCGATCGCGAACCTTCAATCACCGCATCGGTAATCTCTTCATCCCGGTGTGCCGGCAAACAGTGCAGTACGATGGCATTGCGATCGGCCATCCCTACCAGTCGTTCATTTACCTGATAAGGTTCAAACAAAGGAATTCTGAGTTTAGCCTCCTCTTCCTGTCCCATACTTGCCCAAACATCAGTGTAAATCACTTGAGTATTCTTAGCAGCAGCTTCCGCATCAGCCGTCACAGTAACTTCGGTTTTGCCATTAGCAATCGCCTCAGCTTTTGCTACTATTTCAGGATTTGGCAGGAAATCTTTAGGACAAGCAATTCTGACATTCATCCCCATCATTGCACAGCCCAACATCAGCGAATTAGCCATGTTGTTGCCGTCACCAAAATAAGTCAGCGTCAGTCCTTCCAGCTTGCCAAAACACTCTTTAACTGTCATTAAATCCGCCAGCACTTGACATGGATGTTCGTCATCTGTCAGAGCATTAATTACAGGAATTTTGGCATAATTGGCAAAAGTTACTAAATCCTTTTGCTCGAAAGTCCGAATTGCCAAAATATCTAAATATCTGTCTAAAACTCTGGCGGTATCTACCAACGGTTCGCCACGGCTGACTTGTGTTACATTGGGATTGAGGTCGATTACTTGCCCTCCCAATTTATACATTGCCACCGTAAAACTCACCCGCGTTCGTGTCGAAGCTTTGGAAAATAACAAGCCGAGAACTTTGTTGCGTTTCAGCTTGACCATTCCCGATTTTAAACTGGTTGCGAGATCCAGTAAATAATTTAATTCGTCAATGCTTAAATCGGCCAGACTTAATAAATCTCGCCCTTTTAATGAGTCCATGCTTTCCCCTACACACAAATTTTCAACTGTTAATAAAAATGGTTCGTAGTGAGGACTTTAGTCCTCTGAATTAGAGGACTAAAGTCCTCACTACGAACCTTACTTTTTGCGAGCGATTGGACTCGCAACAGCGGGCTTTTGGCGAGTCCCTCTCCCAGGGTTTTAAACTGCTGGCAATTGCTCGATCGCGCGATCGATCGATTCGCAACCTTGCTCAACCGTTTCTACCACAGCCAACACACCCCGCAATTCCGCAGCACCGGGGAAGCCCTTAGCATACCAGGTTAAGTGCTTGCGCGCTTGAGAGACACCGCTTTCACCTTTGTATTCCCACAAAGCCCGCAGATGTTCCTTAGCACATTCGAGAAGTTCAATTGGTGTCGGAGGTATCTTTTCCACACCTGTTTTCAAGAAATAATCGACTTCTCCCACCAAGAATGGATAGCCCAAAGTTCCCCGCGAACACATCACTCCGTCGGCGCCGGTTTCTTCGAGACACCGCATCGCTGCTTCCACTGAAAAAATGTCTCCGTTACCAATCACAGGAATCGATAAAACTTCCTTAACACGGCGAATCCACTCCCATTTTGCCGGGCCGGTGTAACCTTGCGATCGCGTGCGGCCGTGCACGGTAATCATTTTTGCTCCCGCATCTTCCATCCGCTTGGCAAATTCCACAATATTAATTTCTTTGTCAGTCCAACCGATGCGAGTTTTCACTGTCACAGGAACATCTACAGCATCCACAACCGCCCGCACAATTGCCTCTGCTGTTTCGGGATCTCGCAGCAGCGAAGAACCGCCGCCGTTTTTAGTAATTTTGTTAACCGGACAGCCCATATTAATATCAACAGTATCCGCTCCTTCTGCTACAGCTTTTTGTGCCGCTTCCGCCAAAAAATTCGGCCGACAGTCAAACAATTGAATGCTAATCGGGCGCTCGTTTGGATCGATTTCCATAATTCGTGGCAGTTGCTTCACGTAGTGCAAACCCGTAGCATTGACCATTTCGGTGTACATCATCGAATCCGGGGCATAGCGGCGCACCAGGCGGCGAAATACCAAATCGGTTACGCCGGATAAGGGCGATTGCAGGACGCGGCTTTTGACTTCAAAGTCGCCGATTTTCAGCGGAGTTGCTAATCTTTCTTGTAATTCTGGAGATAGAGTAAGCATAGTCGATCGCACTTTAATTATAATATCTGTATATTCCAATACGTTTCTGTTCGCGCTGTTTATTGCCCGGAGATCCCCCTCGCATCCCTTGATAGTCGGGGGACTTTGAAAATACTCTTGTCTCCCCCTGATAGTCGGGGGGCTAGGGGGAGCATTCTTAAGTGAAGCACTATTGCTGTATATTATACTACAATTTTGGTATTTGACAGTTGTTCATTATATTTTTAGCCGATGATTGAGTGACCGCAAAAAGTATATTTAACCAGACTGCAATGCCTATTTTAAAGGGACTTGCCAAAATTTAACTGTTGTCAAACTAAAATCCCAAGCCGAACCCTGACAACATTTAAATCTATCTGTCGCTTTCACTTTACTTTTGATGTATCTATGGGGCCTTGCCACTAATGGGCGTTCTACCTACTCAGACTGTTGGGCTAGTCACATTTTTATTCTCTAATTCTGCCAGACTCTTCTGCCTGTCGGAGGGTTTCGCCTTCAGACGACTAATGCTTAAATTTATTGGGATTCTGCAAAAGCCATACATAACATCGTTTTAAACTACAATTGGTTGATTCCCGACTAGCCCGATCGAACATTATAAGAATCGTAGAGAATTATATGGACGCCGCAGCACTCTGGCAACGCTATCAAGACTGGCTTTACTATCACTCTGGATTGGGACTTTATCTCGATATCAGCCGGATGGGATTCGACGACGATGCGGTAGCAGCACTCAAGCCCAAATTTGACAAAGCTTTCAAAGATATGACAGCTTTGGAAGCAGGCGCGATCGCCAATCCCGACGAAAACCGCATGGTGGGCCACTACTGGCTGCGAAACCCCGATTTAGCTCCCACTCCAGAATTAAAACAAGAAATAGTCGAAGGCATATCACAAGTCGAAGAATTTGTCAAGAAAGTTCAAAGTCGCGATATTAAACCGCCATTTGCTCCGCAATTTACCGATATTATCTCGATCGGCATTGGCGGCTCCGCCCTCGGCCCTCAATTCGTCGCCGAAGCCTTATCTCCCGACATTCCGCCCCTAGCAATTCATTTTATCGACAACACAGATCCGGCTGGGATCGATCGCATCCTCAACAAAATTAAAGACAAACTCAGCAGCACCTTAGTAATTACTATCTCCAAATCCGGCGGCACCCCCGAACCCCGCAACGGCATGATCGAAGTTCAAAAAGCCTTCGCAGCCCAAAAACTCGACTTCGCCAAACAGGCAGTTGCCATCACCGGCACAGACAGCCAACTAGACAAATTAGCCAAAGCACAAGGCTGGATAGCCAGCTTCCCCATGTCAGACTGGGTGGGAGGACGCACTTCGGAACTCTCAGCAGTCGGACTTTTACCAGCAGCTTTGCAAGGCATCGACATTCGGGCGATGCTCGATGGCGCTAAAGTCATGGACGAAGCTACCAGAATTCCCGACATTAAAAACAATCCCGCAGCCCTTTTAGCCCTGTCCTGGTATTTTGCCTGCAACGGACGCGGCGAGAAAGACATGGTAGTTTTGCCATACAAAGATTCCCTGCTATTGTTCAGCCGCTATTTGCAGCAATTAGTCATGGAATCGATCGGCAAAGAAAAAGATTTAGACGGCAACACAGTTTATCAAGGAATCTCAGTCTACGGCAACAAAGGCAGCACCGACCAACACGCCTACGTCCAGCAACTCCGAGAAGGCGTGCCGAATTTCTTCCTAACATTTATCGAAGTTTTGGAAGACAGGCAAGGAATTTCTCCAGAAGTAGAACCGGGCGTCACCTCGGGAGATTATTTATCTGGTTTGTTGCAGGGAACTCGACAAGCTTTGTACGAAAATCATCGAGATTCAATCACCGTCACAATTACAAAAGTCAACCCTCGGACAGTAGGAGCATTAATCGCCCTCTACGAAAGAGCCGTAGGTTTTTACGGTTCCTTGGTAAATGTCAATGCCTATCACCAGCCAGGGGTTGAAGCCGGTAAAAAAGCGGCCGCTGCTGTGTTGGATTTGCAGCAACTGGTGCTGCAAGTCATCAAAGACGCTCCAACACCTCTGTCTGTATCAGAAATAGCAAAAAAAGCAGGAAGACCAGAGCAAATCGAGACAATTTACAAAACTCTGCGGCATTTGGCAGCCAACGGGCGCGGCGTAGCTTTGCAGGGAACATTAGCGCAACCTGGTACTTTAACTGCAACTTATCAGAGAGATGGGTCTAAAACCCCTTCTTGAGTGGCCGGCTTTTCGCCATTGTTCAGTAAAATAACAAATCCATCTTCACAAATGAATATGGTAAAATAAACACATCAGACAAGATTAAAAAACCAACCCCCTGCCGGTGGGAAAGTCTACGCCCAAAACATTTTGAGGAGACATGACTACGCACTTAAGCGTGTAAACGTAGTCAGCGAAAGGAACCTTAACAAAAGGGATATTTTGACAGAAATGTCTTAAGAATCCCGGTACCTTGATATTCGGGGAGTGTCAACAACAGAATTAAACAGTAGAATTAAAAATTAAAAGTGAAATTAATCACTTTTAATTTTTAATGTTTAATTTTTAATGTCCGCCCATGCCCTTGACGATTCTGGTTGCTGACGACGATTTCGCGACGCGCTTGTCGATTACCGATTATCTGGAAATTACGGGATACTCTGTAATCGCTGCTGAGAACGGCAAAGATGCTTTAGGCTTGGTAGAGGAATTTCAGCCACATTTGATTGTTACCGACATTACAATGCCCGAGATGGATGGCTACGAATTCGTGCGTCGAGTTCGGACTCGTCCCGCCTTCCGATTGCTACCGGTGATTTTTTTGACGGAACGGACGAGTACGCAGGAACGGATTCGCGGCTATCAGATGGGGTGCGACAATTTTCTGGCTAAGCCTTTTGAACTCCCGGAATTGGGCGCGGTAATTCGCTCTTTGCTCGATCGCTACGCTCTAATTGCTCAGGCACCGTCTCGTTCCCCCGAACCCGAACAGATGCCAACAGCGACAGGTATCATCGCCAATGACCAGCCTCAAACTGATTTTTTAACTCAAAAACCAGAAACGCGCGATTCTTTACGGGATAGCTCGTTCGCGCGGGTATATGGCAGTGGCGATGCTCCGAATTTGACGCAACGAGAGCAGGAAGTGCTAGATTTGCTGACAGAAGGTCTTTCTAATATTCAAATCGGCGATCGGCTCCACCTCAGTCCTCGCACCATCGAAAAGCACGTCAGCAGCTTGTTCAGAAAAACTGAAAGCAACAACCGGGCAGAACTGGTTCGCTTTGCGATGGAACACCATTTGGTCGGTAATTGGTAATTGTTCAGTTGACAGTTGACAGTTGACAATTGACAGCGACCTCTACCTAGAAGGAAGAGGATTTGAGTAATGAATAGTCTGATTTTAATTTCTCCCGAAAAAGCTTGGAGCTTTCAACCAATTCTTTCTGGTATGGCGGTTCTCAAGCGTAGTGAGGTATGCCTGCGTGCCCACGGAGCCCAGTGCGTACCTCATAGGGGAGATCGAAATGCTATAATTGGTAATTGTTAATTGGTAATTGGTAATTGGTAATTGTTAATTGTTAATTGTTAATTGTTCCTGACTGATAACGTATTCCAACAAACCCTCCGAAGCGTCCAGCAGTAAATCAATTACCCGATCGAATCCCTCCGGCCCACCGTAGTAAGGATCGGGAACTTCCTTCAAGTCGTGCGATCGGCAAAAATCGCACATCAAGCGCACTTTATCTTTATATTTTCCCGCAGTATCAACAGCAAGAATATTGCGATAATTGTCGCGATCCATCGCCAAAATCAAATCAAAATTTTCAAAATCTTTCCTGTTAAATTGGCGGGCTTCGCCTAACAATTCAATCTTGCGCTTCCTCGCCGCCAACGCCATGCGGTTGTCAGGGGGGCTGCCAATGTGATACCCGCCAGTTCCGGCTGAATCGCAGGTGATGCGATCGCTCAAACCAGCTTGTTTAATTAAGTGATTCATAATATTTTCTGCTGAGGGCGATCGGCAGATATTTCCCAGGCAGACAAACAATAATTTAGTCATTAGTTATTAGTCATTAGTTATTAGTTATTAGTTATTAGTCATTAGTCATTAGCGCTGTCCCCGCTCGCGAACGTTATTAGTCATTAGTCATTTGTTGCTCGCTTGGGGCTGCTAATAACCAATAACCAATAACATTAGTCAACAGTCAACTAATGACTGCTGACTGCTGACTAATGACTAACCACTTAGAACCCAGGGAGATTAAGTCCGCCGGTCAGTTCTTCCATTTTCTCCCGCATCGTTGCCGTAGACTTAGTGTAGGCATCCTGCATCGCCACCGTGACGAGTTCAGAAACCACATCAGCACCTTCACCGATCGCATCCGGTGAGATTTCGACGCGGCGGGGTTCTTGGTTGCCGCTGAGAAAAACCTTAACCAAGCCGCCGCCGGCAGTTCCCTCAATTTCCATTACATCCAACTCTTCTTGGAGCTTTTTAGCTCCTTCTTGAACCTGCTGAGCTTTTTTGAAAGCTTCAGTCAGTTCTTTCATTTTGCCCAGGCCGAAGCCAAATCCTTGTCCTGATTTTGTCATAACTACTTTGTGATGATGTGTGCGCTGGCAGTCTGCCGTTTCCGTATTACTTCAATCATGCCTTAGAAGGGGAACTCTCCCAGTATTCTAACTTCTGGCTCCAACAACAGCGACCACCGCTGCTCGACTTGCTGTTGAACGTGGCGGATCACTTGAAAAATATCATTGGCCGTTGCTGACCCGCAGTTAAGAATAAAATTAGCATGGCGCTGAGCTACTTGCGCGCCACCGATCTGGTATCCCTTCAGTCCCGCTTGTTCGATTAACCAGCCTGCTGCCTTGGGGCTGGGGTTGCGGAAAACAGAGCCGCAGCTAGGCAGGTGGTAGGGTTGACTCGTCCGCCGCTGGCTGAAATTGTTATTAGTTTCTGCCATGACGATCGATCGATCGAATCCCGGCTGCAACTGGAAAGTCGCTTCTGTTACCAGTCGATCGCCCCCTTGCAACACTGAAGTCCGGTAACGATAGCCCAAAGCTTCTGGTGTGAGAATTTCCACCTTACCATTAGGGGATAGCAGGCGAGCGTTGACTAGAATATCAGCAGCACAGCCCCTGTGAGCGCCTGCATTCATCACCACAGCGCCTCCCACAGTGCCCGGTATGCCAACTGCCCATTCCAGGCCTTTCCAGCCCCGCTTAGCCGCCAACCAAGCGAGGCGGGGGATTGACTCCCCCGCCCCGGCTGTAACTTGACCTGTTTCTGCATTAAAGTTTACCTGTTTCAGGTAGCGAGTGGCGACGACCAAACCGGACAAACCCCGATCGCTCACCAACAAATTAGAACCCGCGCCTAGGAGAGTCACCGGTATCCCTTCATCGTGCGCCCAGGCAAAACTCGCTTGCAAAGCCTCCAGACTGCGGGGAGCGACGTACCACTCAGCCGGGCCGCCGACTCGGAAAGAAGTCAGACCCGCCAAAGAAACTTGAGAATTAATTTTACAGTCAGTTCCCCGCAAAGAAATAGGAGAATACACTCGCCGATTTTCCTTCACACAGGAGTCATTCGATATAGTCACCATCTTGAAAATCCTTAAAAATACATTCGCTTGAAGAGGTGGTAGCAAATTCTGTTTGCGTAACTTATGCGACTGTTTTGAGAGAGTCGCCAGACAGCAGTGTCGGTACAACCTGCACCGCCATCATGTCGATCGACTTGGGGCGGGCGAGAGCTAATCCGGGCGATCGGCTTGTTGATAAAAAGCCATCACCTCTGGAATAATCTGATTCAGATTGCCAGCACCCAAAAACAGAGCCAAATCCCCCGGTTGCAGATTTTCGGTTAAAAACTTACTTACCGACTCCAGAGAAGATTGAAACTCAACCTCTCGGCCTTCTTTAGCAATCAAATCAGCAACCTGCTGCCCGCTAATCTCTCCTAAATTCGGTTCCCCAGCACTATAAATATCGCAAGCGACAACCAAATCTGCATCCCCAAAAGATTGAGCAAATTCTGGCAAAAATGTCAGAGTTCGGCTGTAACGGTGCGGTTGAAAAATAGCAACTACTCTTCGGGATTTGGAATTCTTTTCGTTACCTTCGATGCGTAAGCGAGCAGCGGCCAAGGTAACGCGAATTTCGCTGGGATGGTGGGCGTAGTCGTCCACAAACAGGATGTCATTGTGAAAACCCCGCACTTCAAAACGGCGGCGAGCGCCTTCAAAGCCAGCAATCGATGAAGCGATCGCCGAAAACTCCAACCCCAACAATCGACCAACTGCTACGGCTGCTAGTGAATTGCTAAGATTGTGTTTGCCCAACAACTTCAACTCCATTTCCCCCAGGAAAGCTCCTCGCTCCCAAATGCCAGCCTTGGTGCTGGCGGCGCCGTATTCCACATCGGAAACCGTGTAGTCAGCACCGCTGTCCGGATTCAAGCTGTAGCTGACATTCGGTGCAAGGCAGTCTTTGACGATTTCGTCGTCAATGCAGCCCACCAACGTTTGACAGTTTTTGGCAAACACTTTAAATGTGTCTATTACCTGTTCGAGGGTATCGTAATGGTCTGGATGATCCAGTTCCACATTCGTCACTATGCCAATTTTGGCTGCGAGCTTGACGAGGGAACCGTCGGATTCATCAGCCTCGGCGACCAAGTAGGGGCCTTCCCCTAAACGGGCATTCCCTTCCCAAGCATTTACCTCGCCTCCTACTACGATCGTCGGATCCAGACCCGCAGCCATCAGCATAAAGCCGATTAAGCTGCTAGTGGTAGTTTTGCCGTGAGTCCCTGCTACGGCTATGCTTTGGTAATCTTGAATTAACGCTGCCAACACATCCGATCGATGAAAAATCGGACATTCCAAATCTAGGGCAGCTCGATATTCGGCATTTGCCGGGTGAATTGCCGTCGAACATACTACTTGAGGCAATCCCACAATTGCTTGGGGGCCAGAACCCTTGCCGTTCAATTTGAGAGATTCGGCTGTCGCCACGGAAGTCCCTACCGTGCCAGCGACTGCCGAGGATACGGCCTTTTCGGCTGCCCCGCGATCGGGACTGCTACCGTTGAGGGCCGTTTGAAATATTTCAAAATTGCTGGCGTCTTGACGCCAAAAAATGTGAGCTCCCATTTCTTGCAAGCGCTCGGTTATGTGACTCGATTTAATATCGGAGCCGTACACAGGCAACTTGCGTTTCGCTAGAATGTAGGCAAGGGCTGACATCCCAATTCCACCAATGCCGATGAAATGAAATGGTCTCCCGCTGAAATCAACAGAACTCGGCATCTTCGCTCCTCACACACCACACCACGCCAATAACACGCGATATCATATCAAGAATTGTTTTTTCAGGATACAGTTCGCTAGAGATTTTGTACAAAATTCTCTGCGCGTCCCTAGAATTGTGGGACTTGTAGAGATGTTTGTCTTGTATCCTATATGACTTAGTACCGAGTAGTTTTCCGGAACAGTCACAGCTCGAAAATTGCAGGTCAGAGAGAATGGGGTCTGGGGTCGGGGCTAACTGACTAATTGTGGGCGGTTGCATATCTCCTGCATTCTTTCTCTTTCTACCCGCCTGCTGTGCTGGGATACGGCAGCAAAAGCCCCACAACCTTTGTACGAAGATTGAGGGTAAAACCCATCAGGATTTACAAACACTACCACGTATCACAAAAGTTCGCTCATTTTCTAGTTATTTATCTGCGGGTACGGTCATTTTTTCCTGAAAATCAGAGATTGACTCGATCGCCACCACAGTAGCTTCTCACATATTTGTATACATTTTCTCACTTAATAAAGGTACGTTGTTGGGCTTCAGCCCTCTTACGCTCTTTTATACATTACATCAAGGTACAGCCCAACAATTTAAATCACAGTCATACCTCACCTATTTGAGAATAAGTTATATACAAAATATACATTCGATCGCAACCGTCAAACAGTGACTGAGCTTAGTGGTAAAAGCGCACAAACATGAAATTTGGGCGATGTCTGTCTGTATTAATCCTAATTAATCCTAATTTTTGGGAATTATGGGGAAAATAGCGATTTTTGGGGGTACTTTTGACCCGGTGCACTGGGGTCACTTGTTGGTAGCCCAGGCGGCTGTGAGTCAATTTAATCTCGATCGAGTGATTTGGGTACCCGATCGCGCTCCTCCTCACAAGTGGCGATCGGATTTGGCAAGTTTTGAGCGGCGGCGCTCCATGCTCGCTCTGGCGCTCGGCGATCGCCCAGACTTCCTACTAGCTCCGTTGGAGGCAAATCCCTCGGGCAGTTCTTTTGCGATCGACACTTTGCTGTATTTGCAAAAAATGTATCCAGGCGATCGGTGGTACTGGATTATTGGCAGCGATGCTTTCAGAACTCTTCCCAAATGGCACCGATCGGCCGAAATCGGGCGGTTGTGCCACTGGTTGGTGGGCCCGCGTCCGAGTCAGGTAGATCCGCAGACAGCAGAAAGCGGGGACATAGGGGCAGCATCTGAGTGGGGCGATAGTTTGAGCGATGTGTCCATTGATGCTGACGACAGGATGCAGGTTGAGACAAATGCTGTTTGCTGTAAAGTTGCCGAACAGATGGCTCTGCTAGATGTGGAAATTTGTTGGGAGGTGCTGTCCATGGGCGCGATCGAGATTTCGTCGAGCCACATCCGCCGCTGCTGGGCCCAAAATCGCGAGCTGGGCGACTTAGTACCGGAAGTTGTCGGGAGTTATATTGCGGCCCATCAGCTTTACCAGCAACCAGCAGCCGAAAGCTGAATGCCTTGAGCCTTCGGATTTCTGCCTTCTCAAAAATTTCAGATTTTTTCGATACAGACGAAAAGTTAGAAAGGATCAGCCTTTGCGATATGATCTGGTGTCAGAAGTCAATTATTAAATTTTTCCAAAAATTCAGCCTGAGTTAAGGGCTGCCATCATTAGGAGGTACTAGGTGATTAGAGTCGCGATCAATGGTTTTGGACGTATTGGGCGCAGTTTTACGCGCTGCTTGCTGGGCCGAGAAAATAGCCAGCTTGAGCTGGTAGCAATTAATGACACTTCCGATCCGAAAACTAATGCTCACTTGCTGAGATACGATTCCATGATGGGAACGTTGAAGGGTGTGGACATCAGTACGGATGAAAATTCGATTATTCTCAATGGCAAGACAGTTAAATGCGTGAGCGATCGCAATCCGCTCAACCTGCCTTGGAAAGATTGGGGTATTGATCTGATTATTGAAGCAACCGGCGTCTTCGTTGACCAAGCTGGTGCCTCGAAGCATATCACTGCCGGCGCTAAAAAAGTGCTGATTACTGCTCCCGGTAAGGGGCCAGAAGTTGGCACCTATGTGATGGGAGTCAACCACCACAACTACAAGCACAGTGACTACACTGTCATCAGCAATGCTAGCTGTACTACTAACTGTCTAGCTCCCGTACTGAAAGTGCTTCACGAAAATTTTGGCATCGTCAAAGGCATGATGACCACTACCCACAGCTATACTGGCGACCAGCGCTTGCTGGATGCCAGCCACCGGGATTTGCGACGGGCGCGGGCTGCTGCGATGAATATTGTGCCTACTTCTACTGGTGCTGCTCAAGCTGTGGCTTTGGTGATTCCAGAATTGAAGGGTAAGTTAAATGGCATCGCCATGCGGGTTCCGACTCCTAATGTGTCGGTCGTTGATTTTGTGGCTCAGGTAGAGAAAAAGACTTTTACCGAGCAAGTAAATCAAGTTTTCAAAGAAGCAGCCGAAGGCCCGATGAAGGGGATTTTGGAGTACAACGATTTGCCTCTGGTTTCTTGCGACTATCGCGGAAACGATTCTTCTTCCATCCTAGATTCTAGCTTGACACTGGTGATGGACGGCGACATGGTAAAGGTGTTGGCTTGGTACGACAACGAGTGGGGCTACAGCCAGCGCGTAGTTGACTTGGCTGAATTGGTCGCCCAACGGTGGGAAGGCTAGTATCTGAAGAAGGCATTGGTCAGTAGGCAAAAGGTAAAAATAACGAATAAAGCAATATTGGTCTACTGTTTGATGCTATAACCCAGATCCCCCCTAACCCCCCTAAAAAAGGGGGGGACATGAGCCTTCTCTAAAAAAGGGGGGACAAGAGTCTTCTCAAAGTCTCCTTTTTAAGGGGGATTTAGGGGGATCTCGTCTCGGCTATAAGGGAGATTTCAGGACTTACGCACGGGTAGCCAGAAACCGGGTTTTTTCACCCAAATATTTGGTTCAAACCCTTAATATCGGTAAAAAACCCGGTTTCTTTAGTCCTCCGGCGTAAGTCCTGAAATTTGTTTGTAAATCGGACGTACGGTTGAAACCGCGTCTACACTACACAAACGATGTCCGCCGGACGCCGACGGAAAAATAACCGAATTGTAAGTGCCACGTCTTCAACCCACGGAGGTGGGTTTTGTCTATATAGACGCGGTTTCAACCGCCCGGTCTTCTCTGGTAACTCCTCGAAAAATCCCAAATATTAAAAATAATAAAAATTCTGACGGTAAAAGTTAAATAACGGGAAAAATAGCAATCGTTAAGCTAGAGTTTGGTTGTCAAAATTTATATGAAAAAAGCGTTAATTTGTGGTATATCAGGTCAAGATGGAGCTTATTTAGCTAAACTGCTGCTCGATCGAGGTTATGAAGTTTGCGGCACTTCGAGAGACGCCCAAATGTCTAGTTTCGGAAACCTGGCTCGTTTGGGCATCCGAGACAGAGTAAAACTAGAATCCATGTCTCTCAACGATTTTCGCAGCGTCTTGCAAGTATTAGCAAAAATTGCACCCGACGAAGTGTACAATCTAGCGGGTCAAAGTTCCGTCGCTCTGTCTTTTGAACAACCGGTAGAAACCCTCGAAAGTATTGCCACAGGTACATTAAATCTGTTAGAAGCAATTCGGTTTGCAGGCGGTAAAATTAAACTTTACAATGCCAGTTCTAGCGAATGTTTTGGGGATACCGGAGGTTGTGCAGCGGATGAAAACACGCCCTTTCGCCCCAGAAGTCCTTACGCAGTGGCGAAGGCTACAGCATTTTGGGAAGTAGCAAATTATCGGGAAGCGTACAATTTGTTTGCGTGTTCTGGTATTTTGTTCAATCACGAGTCGCCACTGCGCCCGGAGAGGTTCGTCACCCAAAAGATTGTATCTGTTGTGTGCCGAATTGCTGCGGGAAGTTCCGAAAAACTCCACTTAGGCAACATTTCAGTGCAGCGGGACTGGGGTTGGGCGCCGGAATATGTAGAGGCGATGTATTTGATGTTGCAGCAGTCTGAACCGGATGATTATGTAATTGCTACTGGTGTAAGTTATCCTTTGGAGGAGTTTGTGCAGACAGCGTTTATTGCTGCTGGTTTGGATTGGCGGGAACATTTGGTAACTGATGTGAGTCTCTACAGACCGACGGAGATTGGAGTTGGGAGGGGAAATCCGGGTAAGGCAAAAGAAAAGTTGGGATGGGAGGCGAAGTACAAGATGCCGGATGTAGTGCGGATGATGGTGGAGGCGAGGATGGTTTGAGGGAAAATTATGAGGTGAAAATATGGCGGCAGAATATGCAACGGCTAATGAGTGGTATAAGGCCAATCGCCGTGAATTGAAAAAATATCGGGGCCAGTGGATCGCTTATAGTAACGAAGGTGTAATTAGTGGCGATCGGGATTATGACAAAATGAAGGACGGGATTCCGGCTGATATACCTAAATTGGGTTTTGCGATCGATCGTATATTTGAAAGCGAGTTTGTTGAACCAGTCCGCTTCCCACGCTTCCACTGTTGTAAATAGAGAGTTGATGACGTTTAAAGCTGTGAAACGATGCAAGTAGTTATATTAGCCGGTGGTTTGGGGACACGTCTCCGAGAAGAAACAGAATTTCGTCCTAAGCCCCTAGTTGATGTGGGCGGACGACCGATTCTCTGGCATATTATGAAGACCTATGCCCACTACGGCTTCCTGGACTTTATTGTGTGTTTAGGCTACAAAGGCAACATGATTAAGGAGTATTTCCTGAATTATGAAGCGATGAATAATGATTTTACTATTTGCTTAGGCCGCCAAAATCAGATTACCTATCACGAAGAACACCAGGAGCAAGATTTTAAGGTGACACTGGCGGAAACAGGGCCTGACAGTATGACTGGGGGGCGGGTGAAACGTGTCGAGAAATACATTACTGATGATACCTTTATGGTGACATACGGTGATGGAGTTGCAGATATCGATATTGGGGCGCTGGTGGATTTTCACAAGTCTCATGGTAAGCTGGCAACTGTCACGACAGTGCGCCCGATATCGAGATATGGTATTTTAGATGTGGATAATCAAGGCAAAGTTCTGGAATTCACAGAAAAACCTCAAATAGATGGCTGGGCTAGTGCCGGATTTTTGATACTTCACCGCAGTATATTTGAGGCTTTGAGCGGGGATGATTGTTTTTTTGAGCAAGAGCCACTAGAGCGGTTAGCGGCTGAGGGAGAATTGATGGCCTACCGCCACGAAGGTTTCTTTTTTGCTATGGATACTTACCGCGAGTATAAGTATTTAAATGAACTGTGGGATAATGGAGAGGCTCCTTGGAAGGTGTGGGAATGAGTGAATTTTGGCGAGATCGATCGGTATTAGTGACAGGTTGCACAGGTCTTTTGGGTAACTGGTTAGTAGCTGAGTTGCTGGAAAGAGGAGCCTTGGTAACGGGATTAGTCCGTGACTTGATACCCCAATCTAGACTGTATGCTGGAGAATGGTATCGGCAAATTAATATTGTTCGCGGTTGTGTAGAAGATTTGCCAACCGTAGAACGAGCGATTAATGAGTACGAAGTAGATACTGTATTTCACTTAGCAGCTCAGACAATTGTAGGAGTTGCCAATAGAGAGCCGCTGGCAACTTTTGAAACGAATATTAAAGGCACTTGGAATATTCTCGAAGCTTGTCGCCGCGTTGGAGGTGTGAGTCGAATAGTCATCGCATCCAGCGATAAAGCCTATGGAGACCAGCTAGTTTTGCCTTACAGCGAAACTACTTCGCTGCAAGGAGAACACCCTTATGATGTTTCTAAAAGCTGTGCTGACTTAATCAGTCGGGCTTATTACGTCAGTTACGGTTTGCCTGTTTGTATTACTCGCTGTGGTAACTTTTACGGCGGTGGAGATTTGAATTTTAATCGCATTGTTCCGTCTACTATTCGATCGGCATTACGCGAAAAGCCAGTAGTGATCCGCAGTGATGGCACTTTTATTCGGGACTATTTCTATGCGAAGGATGGGGTTTTAGCTTATCTCCATTTGGCTGAGCAAATGGACAGGAAAGAAATTTTGGGAGAGGCATTTAATTTCAGCAACGAGCTCCAAATTTCTGTGCGGGGCATGGTAGATCATGTTTTGAGATTGATGGGTAAGAGTTATTTAGAGCCTGTCGTATTGAATCGGGCAAAGAATGAAATTAAGCATCAGTATCTTTCGGCAGATAAGGCGCGAAAAATGCTCGGTTGGGAATCTAAATATCCTCTAGAAGAAGGGTTAAAAGAAACCATAGAGTGGTATGAGCAATTTTTGATGGATGAAAATCCCTGTTTTATTAACGTGTGATTGATGATTCAATGGTATAGTGACCTATTGATTCCCGAACTCATACCTGTACTATCTTATTGATTTGCGATCGCCATGACCCAAGCCACACCGCGCCCAGTTAGTAGTTCCGAGCAAGAGCAAAGGCTTAGAGAGCAAGTTTTTGCTGCCGTTGAAGCATACCATCAGTTTAAGTTTGCCCACAAACAGTTTGTTCCTGGTCAAACTTATGTCCCAGTTTCAGGTAAAGTATTTGACGATCGCGAGTTAGTACAGCTAGTCGATGCGTCGCTAGATTTTTGGCTCACTACTGGGCGCTATGCGGCTGAGTTTGAAGAGCGGTTTGCTGAGTGGATGGGAGTCAAGCACTGCCTGTTAGTCAATTCTGGTTCTTCTGCAAACTTATTAGCTTTATCGGCGCTGACTTCACCAAAGTTAGGGGATAAACGGCTGCAACCAGGTGACGAAGTGATTACGGTTGCCGCTGGGTTTCCTACTACGGTTAATCCGATTTTTCAGAATCAGTTAGTGCCTGTATTTTTGGATGTAAGATTACCCACCTACGATATCGATACCGATCAGTTAGAGGATGCTTTTTCGCCCCGCACTCGCGCCATTATGGTTGCTCATACATTGGGTAATCCGTTTAATATTGAGGCGGTAATTGCCTTTGCACAGAAGCATGACCTTTGGGTGATTGAGGATAATTGCGATGCGGTGGGAAGCCTTTATCAAGGAAAAAAGACTGGTACGTTTGGGCATCTATCAACGGCGAGTTTTTATCCAGCGCATCACATGACTATGGGTGAGGGAGGCGCAGTGTTGACGAATGATACTCGCCTGAAGAAGATTGTCGAGTCTTTCCGGGACTGGGGTCGCGATTGCTGGTGCCCGCCGGGAGTGGATAATACTTGTGGCAAGCGGTTTGACTGGCAGTTGGGGGATTTGCCATTTGGGTATGACCACAAGTACACTTATTCTCATGTTGGCTACAATTTGAAAATGACGGATATGCAAGCTGCTGTCGGTTGTGCTCAGTTGGATAAATTACTGGAGTTTGTGGCAAAACGTCGGCATAATTTTGATTTTTTATATCAGCACTTGCAAGATTTACAAGATGTTTTGGTTTTGCCGGAAGCAGCCCAAGATTCTGAGCCAAGTTGGTTTGGGTTTCTGCTATCAGTTAGGGAGGATGCACCATTTACTCGGAATGCGCTTGTGCAGTATCTAGAGGAAAATCGCATTGGGACTAGATTGCTGTTTGGTGGAAATCTTGTCAGGCAACCTGCCTATAAAGGTCTAACCTATCGAGTTGTCGGGAACTTGAGCAATACTAATCAAGTCATGCAGAATGCGTTCTGGATTGGGCTATTTCCAGGGTTGACTGAGGTAATGTTAGGCTATGTGGTTTCCAAAATTAAGGACTTCTATCATCAGTCAGTTTGAGTCAAAATAGCTTCAATATCCTGAAGCAGTTACTAAGTAAATATTAGGATAGTTAAAATGGTTACAAGTGATATGAATGTTCTTGAAAGTCCTGCATCAAAACTGGCAATAGCAGTTTATAAAAAAGCTGTTAAAAAAGAATTCACTTTTCTTAAGAAAACTCAAAATTTTGATGATTTATTAGCTAAAAGCATTGTTTTTCAAGACAAGCAATGTTATTTAGTTCCGGTTTGCGAGCTGCATACAACCGATGAACAATTAATTAGTCAATTAGCTCAATGGCGAATTGACAATAGTGCGCTGTACCCTAGCCAGTCTCAAATCACTATAGAAGGAACCAAGCAATGGCTAAGAAATAGCTTACTCAATGTTGAAGATCGAATTTTGTTCTTAGTTCTTGATCCTTATGGCAACCGAATTGGTCATTTGGGTTTTGCTAATGGGATCAATGAAAAATACGAATTAGAGCTTGATAATGTTGTTCGAGGCATACAAGGCTCTCATCCTGGAATTATGAGTAATGCTGTTAAAGCTTTGTTTGATTGGGCTAAAGATACTCTGGGATGTCGTAGTTTTTACTTAAGAACTTTCAGTGATAATCACAAAGCGATCGCCTTTTACAAAAAATTAGGATTTAAAGAGGATAAGCTAATTCCTTTACGTCGCCACGAAGAAGGTGAGAGTGTTTATTATCGTGATTTCGATGGACTGGATCAAGCTGAACCTGATAAGTATTTTTTACGGATGGTTTATGCGCCTAAAATCATCATTGATGGTTCCAATATAATTTTGACAGCCGGATCTTCTATGTCTGCGAGAGAAGTTAGCTATGTTGTCGATGCTGTGCGTTATGGATGGAATCATAAATTCAAGGATTATATCAACAAATTCGAGAATTCTTTTGCTGAGTATTTGGGAGTAAAGTATGCTCTCAATACAAGTCATTGTACTCATGCTATGCACTTGGCTTTAGCTACTTTAGAGATTGGGCCTGGGGATGAAGTGATTGTTCCTGATATTACTTGGGTGGCAACGGCAGACGCTGTTTTATATGTAGGAGCAACACCTATTTTTGCCGATGTTGAGTTAGATAGTTGGTGTTTAGATCCGGTTTCCTTTGAATCAAAAATAACGGACAAAACTAAGGCTGTTATGCCTGTTCATCTTTATGGGCATCCAGCGCGAATGGACAAAATTATGGAGATTGCCCGTCGGCATAATTTGTATGTCGTTGAAGATGCAGCTCCGGCGATCGGTGCTGAATGTCAAGGGCAAAAAGTAGGAACCTTTGGTGATTTTGCTGCTTATAGTTTTCAAGGTGCTAAGTTATTGGTCACGGGTGAAGGGGGGATGTTGGTAACGAATAACGAGGAACTATACAAAAAAGCATGGGCACTTTGGAATATGGGGACTTTGCCAGGGACGTTTTGGGCGACGCAAAAAGGCTATAAATACAGAATGTCTAATATACAAGCAGCATTAGGGTTAGGTCAATTGGAACGAGTCGATGAGCTAATAGAAGCCAAGCGTCACATTTTTTCTTGGTATGATGAGGGACTGAAAGATGTTCCCCATGTTAAGTTAAATTATGAAACGAATTGGGCAAGAAGTATTTACTGGATGAGTAGTATTTTTTTAGAAGAAACTGCTGGTGTTACTCGCGATCAATTGAGGGAAGAACTAAAAAAACGGAATGTTGATACTCGCCCCGTCTTTCCGGCAATTAGTCAGTACCCATTCTGGAATAAACCTCAGACTCCTCAACCTACGGCTTTAAGGGTCGGGAATCAAGCAATTAATTTGCCTAGTGGAGTATGTTTGAAGCGTGAGGAAGTTGATTATATTTGTCAGTGCCTTCAAGAAATCCTTGGACAAGGTTGATAATCTCTTTTTGTATTTTTGAAAAACAATGAGGACAAAAAATTAATGATGAAAGAAAATATAACAACAGGACTGTGCCACAATGCAAAGCATACTGATGAAGAGAAAAGACTTGTTGGAAGTTTGAGTGAAGCATTTAATTCATCAGCCTTACCATTAGCACTTAAACTTCAACAGTTTTCGCGTCATGTAAGAAGGCAGGATGTAGCTCGCATGATAGCGAGATATGAAATTTTTAAACTTAATTTACCTGTCAATGGTAGTATTGTAGAATGTGGCGTGTTTGCGGGAGGCGGGATAATAAATTGGCTACATTTTTCCTCAATCTTTGAGCCATACAATCATACTCGCAAAATCATAGGTTTTGACACCTTTTCTGGATTTCCGACTTTAGATGAAAAGGATTATAAACATGGTGCATCTGAACATTTGTATGAGGGAGCCTTAAAAATTAATAATTCAATGGTAGATGAAATTCAACATCTCGTTGCATTGCACGATGAAAATCGCCCTCTTAAACATATTCCAAAAGTAGAGCTAGTAGCGGGAGATGCCTGTGAAACAATCCCTAGTTATGTAGAATCTCATCCTCACTTACTGATTAGCTTGCTATATCTAGATTTTGACATTTATCAGCCTACAAAAGCAGCCTTAGAAAATTTATATCCCCGAATAGTTAAAGGGGGAATAGTTGCTTTTGATGAATTAAATTGTCCAGAATTTCCTGGGGAAACTACAGCCTTGCTAGAAACCTTAGATTTAACACAAGTTAAACTATGCCGTTTTCCCTTTGATCCTTACATTTCTTATTTCGTTAAAGAGTAATGTTACAACAAAACTTATGTCAGGAATTAGCCAATTCCATCCGCCGTCACACCTTGAAAATGGTGCATAGGGCAAATGCTTCTCATGTGGGCAGTTGTCTGTCTATGGCAGATATATTGGCTGTTTTGTATGGTCAAATCTTAAAGATTGACCCAGCTAATCCCAATTTACCAGAGCGCGATCGTTTTATTCTCAGTAAAGGTCATGCTACAGCCATTTTGTATGCGGTTCTCGCAGAACGAGGCTTTTTCCCTCTAGAATGGCTGGACACTTATTGTCAAGATGGTTCGCTACTAACAGGCCATGTTAGCTATGAAGTCCCAGGAGTGGAAGTTTCTACAGGTTCTTTAGGACACGGTTTACCCATCGGTTGTGGCATGGCTTTGGCTGGGAAACGAGAGGGTAAATCTTACAAGGTTTATGTCATACTCAGTGATGGTGAAATTGATGAGGGGTCAAATTGGGAATCCATTTTATTTGCACCTCACCATCATTTAGATAATCTTGTAGTGATTGTTGATTACAACAAAATTCAGAGCTTTGGTACAGTTAAAGAGGTTCTGGACTTAGACCCCTTAGTTGATAAGTGGAAAGCCTTCCGATGGTCAGTGCAAGAAGTTGATGGTCATAATCATCAGCAAATTGAAGATGTACTCAACAGCGTACCGTTTGAGCCTGGAAAGCCCAGCGTTATTATTGCTCATACCACAAAGGGTAAAGGTGTTAGTTTTATGGAAAATCAGTTACCTTGGCACTATAAATCCCCCAATACAGAACAATTGTCACAAGCTTTATCGGAATTAGAGATCCAACTATGAGAACAGCTTTTATTAAAACCCTGTGTGAACTAGCGGAACAAGATGAACGCATTTGGCTTCTGTGCGGTGATTTAGGCTATTCTGTGTTAGAAGGATTTTCTGGTCGCTTTCCCGACCGTTTTGTGAATGTGGGTGTGGCTGAACAGAACATGACGGGAATTGCTGCGGGTTTGGCTTTGTCGGGGAAAGTCGTCTTTATTTACTCGATCGCTAATTTTCCGGTGATGCGTTGTTTAGAACAAATTCGCAATGACGTTTGTTACCACAATTTGAATGTAAAAATTGTGACGGTGGGCGGGGGATTGACTTATGGATCTCTGGGTTATACTCATCATGGTGTAGAAGATATTGCTGTGATGCGGGTATTACCTAACATGACAGTAATTGCTCCTGGTGATCCGGTAGAAGCTCGATTGGCAACTCAAGCAATACTTAATACTCCGGGGCCTTGTTATTTGCGTTTAGGTAAGGCGGGTGAACCTGTAGTACATCAAATCGAGCCAGAGTTTCAAATCGGGAAAGCGATTAGCTTGCAGTTAGGCATTGATTTAACTTTGATCAGTACGGGTGGGATGTTACAGTCCGTTGTTTTGGCTGCTGAAAAATTGGCTAGTCAAGGATACTCAGTGCAAGTTTTGAGTATGCCAACGGTTTACCCTCTGGATGAGTCTGCTATTGTGCAAGCATCAAAAAAAACAGGTAAAATTCTTACAGTGGAAGAGCATGGTTTAGGTGGGTTAGGAAGTGCGGTAGCAGAAGTCTTAGCTCTGGGGGAAATACCTGTAAAATTCAAATCTTTGAGATTGCAGCGAGAAGCGATCAAAGTTGCTGGTAGTCAGGCTGTGTTACGAGCCAGTCAGGGGCTTTCTTTAGAGGAAATTGTTGAGGTGGCGATTAGTCTTTGAATTTTGATAAGCTGTTGTGCATTTAAATCATTTATCCCGATTCCCTGTTAATATTCAGGTATAAGAGTTTGGCCTTTTGTTCATACTCAATTTAAATGCTTAACACCTTAACATAGAACCCATATTTTTTAAATTCATCAGAGGGTATTATCGAATATAACTATGATTTTTCCCGGCGATCTGGTAGAGACGAGACTAGGAACTCCAGCAATTTTATAGTTTTCCATTTAGTTCATACCTGTTGTTTTATCTTTTTTCGATAACCCATTGATTATTTTTATAAGTTCATCGTAAATCAACTCCCAATCACAATCATAATTGCGGTGAACAGCCGGAGTGTGATCCCCTTCCCGATGATAACCAGGCACTAACAAGTAAGGGTTCCAATTTTCCCGATATAGTAAGAAGTTTTTAGTAGCGGCATCAGCGCAGTTGACATCCCCATGTACAACCCCCGTCTTATTGGCAATCGTATTCAAGAAAGTGAGTCCCGAACCAAAAGGTGCAACGTATGTATCCACAGCTTGAGCCCACACTACTTTTTCGTAAGTTTTACAGCCGATTGCATTATAAGTCTTAATTTTTGCATCTAGACGATCAATAATTTTCGCAACCTCTCCATTTTCAAGAGCTATCATCTCATCATCGCCTGGGCTATCAATTTCTGTTCGTGACCACCCATCAAATACCACTCCTAAATTAGGATTTTTTTGTGATACCATATTAATAATGTTTGCAATTCCTTCGACTTGAGATAACCAGAATCGGATATGAACACGAATTTGAAAGCACAGTAACGGAAAATGTTGTTTGGCAATTTCAATTTGTTGCGATAATTCTTGAGAGCATTTTTCAGCTGAGCTTCTAGTAATTCTTTTTACCAAATCCTCTTTTATTGAAAAGTCAGTTACTCGAACAGTAAAACAGTTATTGACAAGAACTGTTTGAAACAGGTTCTGAGGCTCTTCTACCTGAATTCTTTTACTTGGGATAATTTCTTTCTGCCAAACATCAGCTACATTAAAGTATTCCAAAGAGCCTACTATGAACTTATCTATTTTTGCCAGTATATTTCTTTCATGAAGGTATTGAATACCAGTTAAGTCATTCCATGTATAATGACCAATATTCCCGAAAAATCCCAAAACTAACCCGAGTTGCTTATGGGGGTTGCTCAAATAGGGTAGAACTTGCTTCCACTCACTGACCATATATCCTTTAAACTTATTCAAGAGAGCTCCTCCCTGGATCTTTGATACTAAATGGCTACTTTGAATAATTAGTTCTAGGCTAGGAAGATAGATATACATTTTATCTCCAATCCAGTCTCCGACTAGCAAGTAAAATACTTCCTGCCCTACAAATCGATAGAAATTAATAGGTGTTGGCCATATCTCCCCAACTACATAGGACTGATTTGATCGCAATATCTTACCACTGAAAATACAAGGAGTATAAATATAGCTAGTTTCTACAATACTTTGCTGAAATAGTTGTCCATTTTTCAGTTCCTTTTGAGGATAGTCTTCGAGAGGAGATATCCCAAAACTACTCATATAAATTTTTTCTAGGCTGCGCTGATCTTTGATAGTTAATTCTATTTTATCTAATGATAAACCTGTTTTTTTGAGATATTGTTTATCATCATTCGTCAAATTCCACAAATTGATAGTTTTATAGATACAAGTTCTACCGAAATAAACCTCAACTGCTTCCCGTCGAATCTCCTTTTGGCAATAATGACTGCTTTCGTCGAGTACGCTTTGTTGATTCAATCCCTTCCATAAATACTCGTACACATCTCCCAGGGTAGGTTCAACCGGTGGGGCTTTCTGGAAGCAGGCTACCGCCTCATCTAACAGACCTTTTTCTGCCTGGTGGATTCCTAACTGATGGTAGGCTGTAGTAAGGATTTCCTGCAAAGACGAATAAGCCTGTGCTTGGTTTGGTTCAATCTCTACAGCCTTTTGATAACACAAAAGGGCCTCATCCAAGCGATTCTGCTCTACAAACAGCATCCCTAAGTCAAAGTATCCCCATCCGTTTGGTTGAATCTCTAAGGCATTTTGGTAAGCAACGATCGCCTCATTCAGCTTGCCTTGTTTGGCTAGGGCAGATCCCAACAGTTGGTGTGGCCAAAACGAATACTCCAAGTTTAGCTCTATTGCCCGCTGGTAACTTGCTGCGGCTTCCTCCCACCTGCACAGATAAGTGAAGGCGGCTCCTAAATGATAATGAGCCAATGCCAGTTCTGGGTTAGCTTCCAGGATTTGGCAGTAGAGGTCTACTGCTTGCTCCCACTGTCTTTGTCGGCTCAATTCAGCCCATAAATATTCTATAATCTCTACTGACTCTGGATTTAGTTCAACCGCGCGACGGTAAGATGCGATCGCCCCTGCCACATCCCCCTGGTTTGCCAAAACTTTCCCCAATTGCTGGTGCGACAAAAAAGATTTTGGATTGAGTTCTATCGCACGATGGTAAGCCGCGATAGCCTCTTGCACCTGTTCCTGCCTCACTAAAGCTTGGGCCAACTGCAACCAGGTTTCCCAATTATCAGATTGAAGTTGCAAAAGATTGTGATAGCCTTCCACATTGTCGGGATTGAGTTCGATCATGTGGCGGTATGCCCCAATCGCTTCTGCTAAATCCGACTGAGCTCGCTGTCGCAGTGCATTTGCCAAAGCATTATGAATCCAATCAGCATCAGGGTTCAGTTCGCTTGCATGGCGGTAAGCCTCGATCGCATCTTCTACTTTTCCCTCTTGCAGAAGTTGATTGCCTTTGTCGAATTCGGTCACAGCCTTTTGCTCCTTCATTTTTGCTAAATTACTTTTCCGCTATAAAATTATTTCAGAACCAATGGGGCTGCTTACTCCAGCACCAGCATTGTTTATAATACATCATCTTGGCAACCGAGCCTCAGGTGGCTTGAGATCTGGTATAGTCGGGACGGTAAGGGTTTTATCCCTGTGCCACCGGTGCATAAGCGCGATCGCGAGTAAGGTAAAGTTGTAGTGTAAAGAATTTTCTGGACTAGGCTTTAGCTTGTTTGGGGCGAGACTGGCGGAAACATCCTGCGACTGCTCAGAGTCTTTGATAGACAGAGGGAGATTGTACTCTGATTAGTATAAAATCAGTGGAGATAGCGATAAATTAAACATAAGGAGGATATTAAAGTATGGAATTAGAACCTACAGGTGAAAGATATCTGCCGAATTGCATGAAGGGTCAGATCAAGTATGAACATTTGCACAGATATGCTCTGTCCATTGAGTTAGCTCGCGACAAACAAGTGCTGGATATAGCTTCAGGAGAGGGATACGGCTCTGCAAGTTTATCAAAATTTGCTTGCTCAGTTGTGGGAGTTGATATTGACTCCAAATCTGTAGAATATGCCAATCAAAAGTACGGAGATCGTCCCAATTTAGAGTTTGTAGTAGGAGCTTGTGAAGCGATTCCCCTTCCCAGTCAATCTGTAGATATTGTTACATCGTTTGAAACTATCGAGCATCACAATAAACATGAAGAAATGATGCAAGAAATCAAAAGGGTTCTCAAGCCCGGGGGGCTAGTGATAATTTCTTCTCCCAATCGGCTGACTTATTCAGATTTGCCTGAATATTCTAACCCATTTCACGTCAAAGAGCTGTACGACTATCAATTTATTAGCTTGCTGAATCGCCACTTTAAGCACGTTAAAATTTACGGTCAAAGGTTGGCAACAGGATCTTTTGTTTTCCCTTTGAAGGAGCCAAGTCAACCTAGCTTCAAGGCTTATACCTTTGATGATAGTGAAGTGAATCAGAAGGTTTGCTCCTTAGAAGCGCCAATTTATTTTATCGCTATATGTTCAGATGAAGTGATAGATGTGCAGCCAGCTATAGATTCTATATATATTGACAAACCCGACGACTTATTTAAAGAAAATCAGGTAGCATTGGCAGAATCTCAGTCTCAACTGCATCAAACCAAAGCACTGCTGAGTCAATACCAGTCTCAACTGCATCAGACTGAGGTAATATTAATGCAATGCCAGTCTCAACTGCAAGATACCGAAGCAGTGTTAGAAGAATCTCAATCCCAACTGCAAGATATCGAGGCAGTGTTAGAAGAATCTCAATCCCAACTGCATCAGACTCAGACAGAATTGGCACAATCTCAATCCCAACTGCATCAGACTCAGACAGAATTGGCACAATCTCAATCCCAACTGCATCAGGCTCAGACAGAATTGGCACAATCTCAGTCTCAACTGCACGAGACTCAGGCGGTGTTGGAGCAATCTCAGTCTCAACTGCAAGATACGGAGTCCGTGTTAGAACAATCTCAATCTCAACTGCACGAGACTCAGGTAGAATTGGAACAATCTCAATCCCAACTCCACGAGACTCACACAAAATTGGCACAATCTCTATCTCAACTGCAAGATACGGAGTCCGTGTTAGAACAATCTCTATCCCAACTACAAGATACGGAGTCCGTGTTAGAACAATCTCAATATCAACTGCATCAGACTCAGACAGAATGGGAACAATCTCAATATCAACTGCATCAGACTCAGACAGAATGGGAACAATCTCAATCTCAACTGCACAAGACTCAGACAGAATTGGCACAATCTCAATCCCAACTGCACGAGACCCAGGCAGAAGTGAAACAATCTCAATCTCAACAGGCTCAAACAGAAGCAGAACTAGCACAGGCTGAAATAAAATTAAAACAATCTCAGTCTCAACAGGCTCAAACTGCTTCTGAACTAGCACAGGCTAAAGCTCAACTGCACGAGACTGATGGTGTCTTAGAACAATCTCAGTCTCAACTGCATCAGACTCAGGAAGTATTGGAGCGATTGCTGTTTCAACAAAGTCTAGCCGCCACTCAGACCGACGAGGGACAGATCCCGATGCAGTACAAACTCTTGTTGTGGGATGCCTGGTATGCTTACCGCAAAGGTGATATGGCTGCTGTGGCTCAGTGCTTGCAGCAATCTTTGAAATGTACGCCTTTATCGCGCACAGAAACATTGGTAAACTGGTTAGAAAGTTTTGCGAAGTTCTCGTCTGAGAAAGGTTATGAATTTGATAGCTACTCTCTGACTAGCTCAGTGGAGTGGAAACAACTAATGCGTAGTGTAACGACTCTAAAAGCTGTTGTTGCCAGTTGATAAAACATATGTTCAGCAAGACACAGGAGTCAAATTTGTAATGAAGAATTTATGCTTAGATTCTCAAGTGGAAATCATCTCTGTTCACGTACACAAAACAGCGGGAGGAACGTTTGGGAGAGCTTTAAAACAGGTTTACGGCGAGATGCAAGTTTTTTCTGACTATCAAGAAGAAAAAGTAGAAAAAATTCTGCCGAAATTGTCTGTTAAACCGCAAATAAAGGTTATTCACGGTCATTTTGCTGCACGAAAATACAAGCGATACTTCTCATCAGCCAAAAGAATAATTTGGTTGAGAAATCCAATTATTCAATTCATTTCTGGCTATTTTTTTTGGAAGTCGCAACCGCAAAAAGATGTTTTTTTTAGTAAAGAACATAAATATATGGTTGAAAATAACATCAGTCTGTTAGAATTTGCAGATATCAACGCTAAAAAAGGGATAAATCCCTTAGCTGATTTCTATTGTCGAGATGTAGATTTAACTGATTTTTACTTTGTTGGTGTTCAAGAATTTTTTCAAGATGATTTAGCGGAACTGAAGCATATCCTAGGTTGGCCTGATTTTAAAATGGAGGTTTTCAATCAAAATAAGTATCCTAATTATCGGGATAATTTACAAAAAGCATTGGCTGACAAAAATATCCTGAAAAAGCTAACAGAAATAACTAGCAAAGACATGGAAATTTATCAAGCCGCATTAGATATGAGGGCTAAACGTAAAGGCTTGTCAAGTTCATTTCAACAGTACGATATAGCTTTGAGTGCATCTCGGCAGAAGCTGTCACAAGTTCAGGCAAAACTGGAGCGAAATCGCTCTATAATTGCTAACACAGTCACCGTTTCCAGTTAAGATCAGATATTCATTCCTAACAAAAGCTAAACCAAAAACAAAAACAATGACTGAACAAGCTTTAATTGAAATTTTAGATGTGGCTGCCTTGTCCATAGAAGATTCCGGATTGCTATGGGGCTATAATATAGATAGCCCGCGCAATAATCTCCAGTTTGAAACGGACAAAATTTTTGTTTATGGCTGGATATTAGGAAAAAAAAATCCAGCAGTTGCCATTAAAGTAACTAGCGGTGGCCAAATAATTCAGCAAATTGCTACTAATAATCCTCGCCCGGATGTAGCTAAAATTCATTCAAAGGTAGCAGGTTCGGAAAACTGCGGTTTTTCGGCTGAAGTAGGAGTAAGCGAACTGCCAGAGGAATGTGAATTAGTTCTTGAAGCTGTGTTTTCAGATCAAAGCAGTGTGCCGATCGCAGTGGTGAGATTTAGGCAAAAGCTTCCGCGCTTAAAGCAGATTCAGGCAGATTTAAAGCGTTCTCGGGTTCGACTAGAACAGATTCAGTCAGAGTTAGAGCAACATCAGCCTTTTCTGCACCAAACTCAAAAGCAATCACAACAATTAAACTCCGAAAAATACCATACTGGGAAGCAATTGCAGGCAATCGCCACAATGAATTTATCCGCAGAATTGGCGAACCATCCGCTGAAAACAAATTCTTCGGCCAAACCGGAGGCTGTTGCCAGCAAAAGCACTAACGCTGCTATCTTGACTTATGGGTCTGGCATGAGCGATCGGCAATGGCTCGATACACTGCTTCAAAGCCTGGATCGCAGCGTCGTAGACGGCATTGAAATGCCGGGATTTCCACCAGAAGAACTTCAGCGTCAGTTTGTCGGGATGTCGGGGCAGCAGGCTCTTAACGAAGCGTTTAATTTCTATTCTGAAATCAAGCGGCATTTGGGGAAAGTGGGGCTGAAATTAGAGCGAGATAGTCGTATTCTCGATTTTGGCTCTGGATGGGGACGGATAATTCGGTTTTTCCTCAAAGATGTCGGTGCCGAGAATTTATATGGGATTGATGTGGATTCAGAAATGACCGATCTCTGTATCAACACAGTCAGACACGGAAACTACAGCGCCATCAAACCACTACCTCCTTTGGAGTTTTCTGAGGGCTCTTTCGATATTGTTTACGCCTATTCAGTTTTTTCTCATTTGGCAGAACCTGTCCACATCAAGTGGGTGGAAGAGTTTTCGAGGATACTAAAACCAGGAGGCATCTTCGTCGCCACGACTCAGGCGCGCAGTTTTATTGAACTTTGTCGTACGCTCAGAAACCAGAGCAATACTTCTAATAATTGGCATCATGCCTTGGCACACTCATTTGTGAATACTGAAGCAGCTCTGGCAGATTACGACAGCGGGAAGTTTTTATACAGTGCAACGGGGGGCGGAGGCCCTCGGGACGCCTCTTTTTACGGAGAAGCCGTAATCCCCCAGAAGTACGTTGAGCGAGAGTGGACTAAATATCTAGATTTCTGCGATTTCACCTACGATCCAGCGATCATCCCGCAGTCGCTGATCGTCATGCAAAAACCTATCGGCGATCGCTGATACTAAATTAGGCTCACAGTGTCCTACACTGTGAGCCCATTAGCCCAATGCTTACGAATTCATCGCCGCCTTAGTCTTTACATAAACCGCTCTAATCCATGCCAGTGGATAAAGAGTTCAAAGAAACCAGGCCAATTCAATGGAGAAGGTGCAACGGTATTAGGCGACCAATGACATTGAACTTTTGAGAAAAAATTTCTGAGCAAGCTTGCTGATTCTTGAGGGCCGATTGCTGCCAAAGACTCAAAAGTATTTTTTCCATGAAACCGATAGTAATAGAGGTCTTCTTCAAGAAAAAATGGTTCTGTATAAATTATGGAACGCAACAGAAAATCCCAGTCATGGCAATACCGATAATCGTTAAACTCACCCACCTGATTAAAAAGCGCTTTTGTAAAAACAAAATTACCTGTAGAAATACTTACATTTGCTGATAAGCAAGCAAATCCAACAGAAGGAAACGGCTTAAGATCAATCTTTCTTTGGTAATCAAAGTAATTCTTAGCTACAGCATGAGAGTTGGTGACAATCCTATCATCTTCATCTATATACTGCACGCGGCTAAATACAAATTCATGCCCTCCTTTCTGCATTGCATTAATCGTAGCTTTGATTCGTTCTGAATGATACACATCATCTGAATTCAAAAGTGCAATAATCTCTCCCTTTGCTTGGGTTATGCCATAATTGATTGCAGCATGAGCTCCCTGATTCTTAGTAAAACCGTGAAATTGTGCGGGGTGAGAAAATCTAGACCCCCAACTTTCACTCTCAATTAACCGCTGTATCTCCGAAGCTGAAGCATCCGGTGAACAATCGTCAACAATGACAACTTCTATATTTTCATAGCTCTGAGCTGCAACTGACTCCAAACACCTCTCAATAAACTTTTCGTGTTTGTAACAGGGAATAACTACGGATACTAGGGGATTTTCTGAAATCTTTTTCATTACTCAAATTCCTCATACTACTCTCTAATTTACAAACTCTCCCAAATCTTTTTAATTTACATCGAAAGAAAAAAGATTGATTCCAGGAATCTGTTTAAGAAAATTGGATATTGGTGCAATCACTTGTTCTTGCTTCTCGATTTTTTCCTCCAAGTGATTCAGCAATTCCCAACGCAGCTCCTCGCTTCCTTCAATAGGAAGGGTTCGGATCTGATTGATCCTTGTTTTTATATCAGACTGCAAATTACGGAATTGACCTTTTTTATCTACAGCTATTCCTAAGTTTTGAAGCGTGTTATGACCTGGTTGTAAGCGAATCAATGATAATGGAATATAACTTCCATCTTGCAGAACAGCACGCAAATTTATAGATTGTTCAGCTCCTACACTCTCTAATTTTAACCTGGCTGAAAAGCCGGTTCGCGCGGCACCTGACAAGGAATAAGCGTCAGCTATATCCTGACGCTGTATATCAACAGCAATTCGCTGAATAATCTGATTGTTAGATATCAATTCTATGCTAACAGCAGGAGAAATGGCAGGCAAGATCCACCCTGTTATAACAATAGAATTGATATCACACTGCATTTCAGGTTTCGGGGATTCCAAGTTCCACGATAATTCAGAATCTTGTTGATGATGAAAAATCTCGGAGATGATAACAAGTCTTTGGATAATTATGTACAATGCCTGAAGTGAGCGCTCTTGAGCTGTAGTTTTTTCGTCTAATTCATCAAGCAGTTGATTGAGATAGTCTGCGGTTTTATTAGGAAAATAGCGTAGCAGATTAAGACTCGTTCTCCAACCATGTGTCCCGTTAAGTGCTTTACTGGTAACTAACAAGTGGCTATGCCCATATTTCTGATCTGGTTCTAGGTGGGCTCCTTCCGCCCATTCATTCCAAGCGTTAATGAAAACAATTCGTTCATCGCCTGAATTCCTTTGTGTGGTTTTTTCGATCGCACCGCGCAGCCAAAACTCGTAAGTATCTGGGTTGGAATTAATAAAAGCATGAGCAGTATTTCCTCTTCTAGCCGTGTTATCCCATGACGGCATAGCTCCAGGAAATATTTTAAAGTCTGGAAGGCTTGTCGCTACGGCATTGATAGCACCGTCTTGATAATCCATCAGCTTTCCGGTGAAATCTGGGTGCATTCCCACAAGTTCAGAGGGTGAGATTTCGCGAGCAGGTACTCCATGCGGTGGAAACTGCAATGCAGAATCAAAACCTATGCTCACCGGGTCTACATAACCAGAAAAACAGGTAATGGCGAGGCAAAGGTGAACTTCTCCGACACCATTTGCTCTAAAAACCTCTCTCCACTGCTCTGTGAGCTGTAGAGGATCTGGCAAAATATCACTCCGATACACAATAAGTAATGGTTCGCCATTGATGCGAATATATCGCTCGTCAAGCAAAACGTGAATTAAACTTTCGGCAAAAGCTTTATTTTGCTCTGGCGAATGTGCTTGGGCGATCAGGATCTCATGTTCAGCTCCATCCCACCGCCTGGTCCAGTTTTCATTCGCCCAACAAACGCAGAATGGAAAATCAGGTTTCTTTGTTCGCAACACTTCATCAAGAGGAAGGTGAAGCAAGCGCTTACCTGCGAACCAATAATAATAATAACAAAAACCAAATATCCCATATTTTTTAGCTAGTGCTGCCTGCGCTTCTCTAACTTCAGGAATCCGTAAGTCATAGAAGCCTAGATCCGTTGGAAGCTGAGGTTGATGATGCCCCTCAAATAGAGGTTGAGCTTTGGTTACTTTAGTCCACTCCGTAAAGCCTTTGCCCCACCATAAATCATTCTCAGGTATTGGATGGAACTGTGGCAGATAGAAAGCAATCAAACGTACATCTCCGTTCAATGGTTTAGCTTTCCGATGTTCGGCGACAACAATACGACTACTGGGAATGGGTTCGGGGCTTTTAACCGGACTCAATATCTCTACTCGCGACTGATTTTCAATACGACTACTGGGGACTGGTTCGGGGCTTTTAACCGGACTCAATATCCTCAATATCTCTACTCGCGACTGGTTTTTAATTGGCTTTTTTTTTTCCAGCACCTTGTCTAACCGCGCTGCAATAGCCCGATCGCCCGGCCGAACCTGCAACGCCATCTGATAGAAGACGATCGCCCCATCAACCCAACCATGCCGCACCAAAGCATCAGCCAACCCAACATAAAGGTCAGCATCATTCGGTGCAATCTCCAGCGCCTTGTGATACAACTGCAAGTCATCAGCATTTTCCTGAATCGCGCGCTGGTACAAACGCATCGCATCCTGCAAATCCCACTGCGATCGCATCCTCAAAGCATCAGCCAACTTCTGCGAAATCCACGGCAAATCCGGCTGAATTTCCACCGCACAGCGATAAGCAACGATCGACTCATCCCACCGTTCCAACTTCTCAAAAGCCGTCCCCATGTTGTAATAAGTCCACGGAAAATCGCGATTCAACTCCGCCGCGCGACGGTAAACTGCGATCGCCTCATCCCATCTTTCCATTTCTAGCAGCGCATCGCCCAACTTGCTATGAGACCAGAAGAAACTCGGATTCAGTTCGTTAGCGCGCCGGTACGCAACCACCGCCTCATCCCAGCGTTCCAAATTCACCAGCGCTTCTGCTAAATTGTTGTGGGCCCAGAAATGATCGGGATTTAGTTCGATCGACCTTTGGTAAGCAGAAATAGCCTCTTCCCAGCGTTCCAGCTTAATCAGCGCATCTGCTAAATAGTTGTGCGACCAACTGAAATCTGGATTTAATTCTGTTGCTTTAGTGTAAGCATTTACAGCTTCTTCCCAGCGTTCCAACTTCAGCAGCACATCTGCTAAATTGTTGTGAGACCAGCTAAAATCTGGATTTAATTCGATCGCCTTGCGATAAGCATTTATAGCTTCTTCCCACCGTTCCAACTTAACCAGCGACTCAGCTAAATTGTTGTGCGACCAAGAAAGTTCGGGATTAGTTTTAATTGCATTGGTGTAAGCATCTACCGCCGCTTCCCACTGTTCTTGATTCTTGAGAAGTTCGCCCAATTCGTGATAAGCTGCCCCAGCATTTGGGTTCAACTCAACCGCGCGCCGGTAACAGTCGATTCCTTGTTCTACCTTACCTTGCTCGATCAAAGTTTTGGCTAAATTCTCGTGTTCCTCAGCAGTGCCCGACTTCGGATCGATCGCAAATGCTCGATACCAGGCTTCGGCTGCCGCCTCCGACTTGCCTAACTGCGCCAAAAGTTTCCCAAAATTTCGTAAAGCACCGGCAAAATCCGGTTTTATGGCGATCGCCTTTTCGTAAGCAGAAACCGCTTGCTGCCACTGTTCTTGCTGCGCGCAAATGCTGCCATAATTAGCGTAGGCTTCGGCAAAATTCGGGTTAATTTCGATTGCCTTGACATAGCAACTTTTAGCTTCATCAATTTTGCCACCTGCTTGCAGGGCGTTGCCGAGCATTTTATAAAGTGGCGCTTCCGGCTTAATTTGTAAAGCTTTTTTGCAAGCAGAAATTGCCTGTTCCAATTTTCCCTGAGCAAAATAGCCTTCTGCGAGTATTTTGTATGCTTCTGGATCTTCTATATTAATTATAGAATTAACTGGTTGCTGTACTGGTGGCTTGACTACCGGCTTGGCTGGGGTTGCTGCGGGTTGCGGTTTAACTGCTGCACCGTTAGTCGCCGTCGCACCCGCCAAAGTTTGCTCTCCCTCGCTGCCGTTTCTAGCATTAGCTGCGTTCAGTTCAATAGCTTTACGATAATATACTGTCGCTTCCTGTAACTTGCCTTCTTTTTTCAGCGCTTCGCCTAAGTTTTGGTAAGCTTGAGGTAGATTAGGATTTAATTTTATGGCGCGATCGTAACAGCCGATCGCCTCCGGGAACTTTTCTTGCCGAAAGAAAGCATCACCCATACTTAAATGTTCTGCCGGAGATGCTTTTTCCGGTTCCAAACAGAATGCGCGATACCAGCATTCTTGAGCTTCTGCCGCTTTGCCAATTTGTCCGAATACTTTGGCTAAATTCCGGTAAACTCCGGCGAAATTAGGCTTAAGCGCGATCGCCTTTTGGTAAAACTCGATCGCCTCCGACCATTTTTCCTGCTGCGCGCCAATGCTGCCTAAATTCGCGTATACTTCCGCAAAATTCGGTGCAATTTCAATAGCTTTAGCGTACCAGTGTCGCGCCTCTTCCATTCTGCCTTGAGCTTGCAGCGCATTGCCCAAAGTTTTGTAAGCCGGTGCAAAATTGGGGTCAATCTTTAAAGCTTGCTCGCAGGAGGCGATCGCTTCTGCTAATTTCCGTTGGGATAAGTATATTTCTCCCTGTTGGTTAAATTGAACCGCTGTTGATTCTGTATTGACTGTTGATGGCATAGGGGCGGTGGCGACTGAGGCAGCAATTAAATAGGGTAGTCGAAACGTTAAATAATTATACTTGCGTTTGACACTAACAGTAGCAGGCTTGTTCCCCTAAGTCTTATTTTTTTTCACTCGGGGTACTGGGGAGAAACTCAGCGGTTGAAACCGGGCGGTTGAAACCGGGCGGTTGAAACCGGGCGGTTGAAACCGCGTCTATACAAACAAAACCCGCCGGACGCCGGTTGAAGAGCAGAACGAGTAGCACCAAAATCGATCGCACTCAGGATGCCTGCACTACAAGACTTGTTGAAGAAATATCTTATAATAAGGTTCAGAAGACGGTTCCAAACCGCGTCTATACAAGCTTGCACGCGATCGAGCCAGGAGTTGAAGAGTGGGCGGTTAAAATTACGTTATCCTCTCTTAGGAATAGAAATTAAATAATTTACACTCTTGAAAGTGGGGTGGGCGGGACGCCCGCCCTTTCTGGACGGGCGGGACGCCCATCCCACAATAATTAAAATTGTAAGTTATTTAATTCGCGATCCTTAGTCCCCGGAGGCGGACATCGTTTGTGTAGAAGCGGTTTCAACCGTACATCCGATCCGATCTCAAATTGCGGTAATTTTGATGTTGTTAGAGCCGCCACCTCAACTTGTCGGAGAAAAGCGCCTCACCTTTCGCGACCTCGATTGGCAGGCCTTCAAGCAAATTCAAAGTTTGCTGGCGGATCGCACCCGCGCCCGCTTTACCTACGATAACGGAGTGTTAGAAATTACCCAGTCCCTCGAAGGACACTAACGCTCTGCTCGCTTGATCGAACGCTTGATTCAAGTCCTTGTGGTGGAGATGGGCATGAAAATCAAGACGATGGGATCGACTACGCTCGATCGCGAAGACCTACTCAAGAGCGCCGAACCCGACAATGGGTACTATATCCAGAATTATGCCTTAGTTGCCGATCGCCCGGTTAATTTGAATGTCGATCCTGCCCCGGATTTAGTCGTGGAAGTGGATATTACTCATACGGATCTCAATAAAAATACACTCTATGCGAGTATGGGAGTGCCTGAGTTTTGGCGGTTTAACGGGCGGGTATGGCGAATTCTGCAATTAGTCGATGGGGCTTATGTCGAGCGCTATCCACCAATCACCGGACATAACAGGACAACCAGTACCTAAAGGTGAAGAGATAGCCAGCCTCAGTTACAACTACGTTTTGAGGGTGATGACACCTACAGGTACTTTCCAGCTTGCAGCTCTGTCGTCAATCGTTAAACATCTGTATTTGGTTAAAGAAGTGCGGTTGACTCAACAAGCCCTGAAAACATTGGCGAGGAAAACATTACCCGAGCAATCACAATAATCCTCAACTATTCCTGTGACAAACCGCTTACCAAATCGCACGAAATTAAGATTGATCCAGGCTCGAAAACCACAGGATTAGCCGTACTGCAAGGTGACAAAATTATCTGGGCAGCCGAGTTAGTTCATCGGGGAAATCACATCACTTGTGACTTAGCC
>RDXX01000124.1 GCA_004292955.1 Oscillatoriales cyanobacterium
GACTGTGGGGTGGGCATCTTGCCCGCCCCAGTCAGCAACAGGCAAGATGCCTGTTCCACTGTTGAGTAATTTGACTGTGGGGTGGGCATCTTGCCCGCCGCTAAAAGCCCGATCGACCGATGCTTGAGATCGGCGGAAAATGCCGTCGCCACCGGTGTTACAGGACTGCGGGAATCTGTAACACTGGGGCATTGCGTTAGGTTCACCAGACGGGAGTTTGGGGCGAACGCCTGCTGCTAAAAGCTGGTTGCCTTCAGAATCTAGGATCGAATTAAAAGTGCGATCGTCCCGGCCGCTGTTAAATGCGCGCACACCGTCCGCCCAGACAATCATTTGAGGTAAATAATCGGGCTTCAACAGCCGTCGCAGTTGAAAGTCAACAACTTGGGCAGTTGCGCCGTTGACTGCAAAGTTAAATACCTTTAAACCCGGAGTGCCGTTAGCAGCCAAAGATTGTTTTAGCTGTTTGGGATCGACGCCCTGCAACGCCCGGGAACTACCGACGATCAAAACATCTGGCGGCCCGACGGCTGCAACGTAGGATAGGTATAGTTCTAGCTGTTCGTCGAGTAAATCGCTGCTGAAGCTGACTGTACTGGCTTGCGATCGACTTGCGCCCGCTTGCTGTTGGGCATAAACCAGATTTTTCATGTACTCGGTGACTTTTTTTTCAGCAAACGCCCGCCTGGGACTACCGGGGGGAACCGCTTGCATCCAGGCTACCGCTTGCACCCATTGGGCTGCTACTTCGTCCCACTCTTGTTTTGAATTGGCGGATTGGGCCAAATTGGCGGCCTTGGTGGCAAAGTTAACTGAATCTCCAAATGGGTCGTTTTGGGCGCAGGAAGGAACGCTGATGGATTTTTGGCGTTTATTGGGGTTTTTGGCTAACACAGAGGTTGGTGGCTGCGTTAGGACGGAGGATGATGCGATCGGGCTTGATGTCGCTGCGGTGTTGGGTGGCTTGGGTGGCGAACATCCGACTGTTGTTAGGGCGATCGCAGCGATCGCGGTGCAGGTACGTTTTAAGATGTTAGTACCCAGAGTAGCTATGTAGCGGCGAATCATACAGCTTTCACCGTTCGCGAAACATTAGTAAATATTACCGCAAGTGGGCTGGTGATGTTAATTGCGTATTTCTGTGTGGGATTCGATGACTGCTTCGGCTTCCAGGGCGATCGATCGCAATTTATCAAGGATATCCTGACTGGCACTCTCCCACAACCCCCGTTGGCGAGCTTCTAACAATCTTTCCGCCATATCTCGCAGCGCCCAAGGATTATTTTCCTGAATAAATACCTGAACTTTTTCATCAAAAATGTAAGCCTGTGCAATTCCTTCATACATAAAATCTTCAACACAATTCGCCGTAGCATCATAAGCAAACAAAAAATCCACCGTTGCGGCAATTTCAAAAGCACCTTTATAACCGTGACGCATCGCCCCTTCAATCCATTTCGGATTTACCGCCCTGCTGCGATAAACCCGCGCAATTTCTTCTTTGAGTTGTCGCACTTTTGGATTTTCGGGAATCGAGTTATCTCCGAAATAAGTTTCAGGATTTTTCCCTTGCAAATTGCGAATTGCCGCAGTCATTCCGCCTTGGAATTGATAATAATCGTCGGAGTCGAGGATATCGTGTTCGCGGTTGTCTTGATTTTGGAGAACTATTTGCATTTGACTGAGGCGCTGTGTAAAGGCTTCCGGTGCCGAACATCCCCATTCACTTTGTTGAACTCCGGCTGCATCTCCAGGCAAATTTGAGGAACTAGAGGAAGTATAGGCGTAACTGCTCCAATTAATGTAAGCTGTTGCTAAATCGCCATCGTCTGTCCAGTTTTGAGCTTCAATTATTCCCTGAAGCCCCGCACCATAAGCCCCCGGTTTTGAACCAAAGACTCGAAATTGCGATCGCACTTTCGCATCTTCCCGACTCAAACCAGCCGATTCCAAATCCAAAATCTCTTGTTTAACTTGTGCTGCTAAAGGATTGTCTTCCGCAGGTTCATCTAAATCCGCCACAGCTTTGACAGCCGAGTCAAACAAATCAATTAAATTAAAAAAAGCATCGCGGAAAAAGCCAGAAATCCGCAAAGTAACATCAACGCGCGGCCGCCCCAAAACAGCAACAGGCAAGATTTCAAAATCTACAACCCGGCGCGAAGGCCCATCCCAAATTGGTTGAACTCCGATTAATGCTAAGGCTTCGGCGATGTCGTCTCCACCTGTCCGCATAGTCGATGTTCCCCACACAGACAAACCCAAAGTTTTGGGATATTCACCATTTTCTTGAGTGTATCTTTCGATTAAAGTTTCGGCTGCAACTCTGCCAACTCTCCAAGCAGTTTCTGTGGGAATAGCGCGGATATCTACGGAGTAAAAATTGCGGCCTGTGGGTAATACATCTGGTCTCCCACGGGTGGGTGCGCCGGATGCACCGCTGGGGATGTGTCGTCCATCTAGTCCGCGCAACAGGTTAGTAATTTCTTGGTTTGTTTGGAGGAGTGAAGGTAAAAGATAGTTGGAAATCCAATCTAATTCTTGTTGGGTTGCTTCTCCTATTTTAACCGCAGATGAACGCGGATCGACGCGGATGTTTTTGATTAAATCATCTATTAATTCAGCGGCTTTCTCTTCTAATTCTGCGGTTAAATCGCCTGCGGTGGTTAAGGGATCGAAATCGTAATCTAAGTCTTGGGCTAAGGCGCGGGTTAAGCCGGAACGATTTGTGCTAGGATGGCGGGCGATCGCAATTATCAAATCTCGCAACTGTCTACCTTGGGGACATTGACCAAAAATATGCAATCCGTCGCGGATTTGCGATTCTTTGAGTTCGCAAAGATAACCGTCGGTGCGGGTGATAAACTCGGTAAACTCCGATTTATTGAGTTGGATACCTAGGTCTTTATCTAGATTTTCCTGGTTGGTAAGGGCTACAATGCGATCGCGAATCATCGGTAATCTCGACGGATCTAAGCTTTGGGCTTCGCAATATTCGTCGATTAAGGCTTCCAACTGCTGCAAAGGCCCGTAAAGTTCGGCGCGAGTCATCGGCGGGGTGAGGTGGTCGATAATCACGGCTTGCGATCGTCTTTTTGCCTGGGAACCCTCCCCCGGATCGTTGACAATAAACGGATAGAAATTCGGCAGCGCGCCTAATGCCACTTCGGGATAACATTTATTAGACAATGCCACACTTTTACCGGGAAGCCATTCTAAATTACCGTGTTTTCCCGCATGAATAATCGCATCAATTCCCAACTTTTCGCGCAGCCAATAATAGTAAGCAAGATAATTGTGAGTTGGTTCCAAATCCGGCGCATGATAATTTAAAGCCGGATCGATTTCGTATCCCCGCGACGGTTGAATCCCGACAAACACATTTCCGAATTGAATCCCCGGAATCGGAAACAGATTCGTATCCAGGTTCGCATCCAGGTTCGTAGTGAGGACTTCAGTCCTTCTTTCCCCAGTCGCTAAGCCCCATCTATTACAAATTCCATCCTGTACTTGCTGCGGCAAAGTTGCAAAATATTCTTGATATTCCGCCAAATCCAAATATTGATTTACAGGGCGCAATTCCCGTCCTTCCGGGTCATTTGTTACGCCAGATATCAGCATTTCAATTAACTCGTTCCCGCTGCTGGGGATATTTTCAACTTGATAACCAGCTTCCTGCATAGCCTTGAGGATTTCGACACAGCTAGCGGGCGTATCCAAGCCGACGCCGTTGGCTAAGCGGGCATTGCGAGTGGGATAATTTGCGAGAATTATGGCGATGCGTCTGTTGGCGGCGGGGGTTTGCTTCATCTTCACCCAATTCGCCGTTAAGTCTGCTACGAATGAAATGCGATCGTCCGCTGCGACATATCCTACCACATCTGTTTCTAATTCACTGTTCCAAGTTTGTACAGCTTTAAAAGAAACAGCCCGAGTAATAATTTTCCCATCTACTTCTGGCAATGCCACATTCATCGCCACATCTCGCGGCGAAAGTCCTTGTAATTCAGTTTCCCACTGTTCCAAACCGCCGCCGCTGAAGATTGCTTGCAAGATAGGAACATCTAAGGATTTAAAGCTATTTTGTTCCGGTTCGAGATTGTTGAAACCCGAGACTGCAAAACTTGTTGTATTAATGAGTAATTGAATTGGTTCGGAATCTTTGGGTTTAAAATGTTCCACCAATTCCACTTGCAAATCCGGTTCTCGCAGCGAAGACACAAAGACGGGAACTGGTACTAAATTTCGGTCATATAATGCTTGACAAAGTGCATCAATAGGTGCTAGATTTCCCGATAAATAATGAGCGCGATAAAATAAAATCCCGACTTTAGCAAGGGTTGGTAAACCCGGAGATCCCCCCCAGCCCCCCTTAAGAAGGGGGGGGCAAGAAGTGGTCAAAGTTTCGGTTTTTAAGGGGGATTTAGGGGGATCGGAATCTGGGTTCAAAGTCCCCCTTCTTAAGGGGGATTTAGGGGGATCGGAATCTGGTAGTAAAATTCCCAAACCAGCCGTTGTATTTCCGCCCCAATCATAAATTCCCACCCGAGAAACTGTTTGAGGAAGAGGCGGATTATAAGCAGTTTTCAAACAAGTGTCAGCCGTAAACTTGAGTGCATTAACAAAATTCTGGACTCCGCCTTCTGTGAAATAGCGCCACAGTTGATTGACTGCGGACAGCGATACATTAGAATGACTAATTAAATCCGGATCTGGACTATCTTCACCGGGCATCACAATCAATACCGCATTAGTTTTCTGCACCGTTTCCCGCAGAACTTCTAATCCGTAAGACCAATAAGAACGCCCGCCTAACAGCCTTAAAATTATTACCTCTGCGCGTTCTAAAATTTCCTCGGCGTAGGTGTCAATGGTTAATTGTTGCTGCAACTGAAGCAGATTTACGGCCCGCACTTTCGGGAATTCGGGTGGCATTTTGGATGCGGCGGCCGCGAGTGTTTGAATGTCAGTGTCAGCAGCACTAATAAATACGATTGGTGCTGGGGTTTGCTGTATAAAAATTACTCCTTCTGCTTGAGGGTTCCAACCTCCGGGCGTAGCTGCTATTTTGTGCATTAATTTATCCTCTATAATAAGTTTGTAGTTAAGTTTGTAGTGAGGACTTGAGTCCTCTGATTTTTGGGATTCATGAAGAGGACTGAAGTCCTCACTACGAACCCAAAAATGTCGGAATTAACCTAAGTATGCTTTCTTTACTTGTTCGTTGTTGAGTAAATCTGATGCTATGCCTGTGATGGTAATGTTACCAGCTTCTAGTACGTAAGCCCGATCGGCAATTTGGAGTGCTAAATTGGCGTTTTGTTCCACTAACAAGATTGTAACGCCCGTAGAGCGTAGGTTTTGAATGATTCCGAAAATTTCTTTGACGATCGCAGGTGCTAAGCCTAAACTGGGTTCGTCCAATAATAGCAGTTTCGGGCGGCTCATGAGCGCGCGGGCGATCGCCAGCATTTGCTGTTCCCCGCCGCTAAGGGTTCCTGCCAGTTGAGTCCGCCTTTCTGCCAAGCGCGGAAATATCTCGAATTGGCGGCTTAAATCGGCTTTGATGGCTGCGAAGTCCGATCGCACATAAGCCCCTAATTCCAAGTTAGTTAACACCGTCTGCTGCGCCAAAACCCTTCGCCCTTCTGGACTGTGGGCGATTCCCAATTTTACCACTTCGTGAGCTTGTCGGCGGCTAATATCGCGCCCGCTGTAGATGATTTGTCCTTCCCGCAAATTAACTATTTTAGAAATTGCTCTCAATGTCGTACTTTTCCCCGCACCGTTAGCACCGATGAGACTGACAACTTCGCCCGCATTTATGGTTAAATTGATATTTTGCAGGGCTTGAATTCCTCCGTAATTTACACAGAGGTTTTTCAGTTCTAACAGGATATTTTGGGTTGTTTCTGGTGGGGTTTCGTGCATTTATTGTGAATCTGATTTTGATATTTGTCGTTGGGGCGGGCGGGTTTATGAGATTGTTAGTTTTAGGCAGTTATTATTGGTTAACCCGCCCGTACAAGATTTGGGTAAAAACCTATTGATTGCAGCCATTAATATTAATTTTAATTTACATGATACCTTTAGGGGCGGGCTCGCCAACCATAATCGACTGAAATCGATAATCTCATAAACCCGCCCCCACCCAAGGAACAATCTATTTTTCATCTCCCAAATAAGCCTCAATTACAGCCGGATCATTCCTCACAATAGCAGGTTCTCCCAAGGCAATTAACTGACCAAAATGCAATACAGCAATTCGATCGCACAATCCCATCACCAGCGGTACGTGATGCTCGATCAATATTACAGTCAAATTGAATTGTTCCCGCACTTCCCGGATGAAATCACTTAACTTGTGCTTTTCCGTCGGATTCATCCCCGCCGCTGGTTCATCTAACAGCAAGATTTGCGGTTCCAGGGCTAAGGCGCGGGCGATTTCCAAACGCCTCTGATCGCCGTAGGGCAGGTTTTTGGCTTGTTCCTGCGCGCGATCGCCCAAACCGACCAAATCCAACAATTCCAGGGCTTTTCGCTGGGTTTTGCGCTCCATAGCGTTAGATTCTGGTAAGCCGAAAATCCCCGATAGTAGCGATAATACCGGATTTTGCGATCGGCTGTGGATGTGTCGGGCGATCGCCACATTCTCCAATACAGAAAGTTCTCCAAACAATCTAATATTTTGAAACGTGCGCGCAATACCTTTATTCGCAATTTGATAAGGCTTCAATTGGGAAATATTTTCATTTTGATAAATCAGATTACCGCTAGAAGCAGGTATCAATCCAGTCATAACATTAAATAGAGTTGTCTTGCCAGCACCGTTAGGGCCGATCAGTCCAAATATCTCGTTTTTTTCAACTGTAAAAGATACGTCGTTTACAGCAACTAAACCGCCAAAGCGGCGAGTTAATCCTTGGGCGGCTAAAACAGGATTGGTTTTTGAGAGAGTCAGGGGTTCGGAACTCATAAACAAATGATAGAATATAAGATATCTAATTATGCCTCAAATTATGGATGCTCAAAAACTCTTAGAACGAATCACAGTAAATTCCCAAATATTTAACGGAAAACCGATTATTCGGGGTCGCCGTCTGGCAGTTGAGCATATTCTAGGAATGTTAGCCGCTGGCGACACTCCTGAAACGATTCTCGAAGGCTATTCCTGGTTAGAAAGAGAAGATATTCAGGCTTGTCTAGTTTATGCTCACCGACTGGTTAGTCACGAGCGAGTCGAACCTCTGTTGGTGGAAACTAGCAAATAAAAATATAAACTCATGCGAGAAATCCGATGCAATACCTGTGGTAGCAACCGCTATGAGGAACGTAAAATCAATTACCTGTATAGTCATCAAGGTAAATACTTGCTAGTTCCTAATACGCCTGTTGAGATTTGTCTGGATTGTGGCATGATTTATTATGATGCAGCAGTTCTTAAAGAAATAGAACGCCGTTTCTTTGCTATTCACCAGCAGCATGAAATGCCGGATTCATATATTCAAATTCCCAGCAAAAGTTACACGTAAATAATTTTTGGTTTGTTTGGGAAGATGCGATCGCCCTTAGCGGCACTCGCAAGAAATCGAAAACCGCTATAATGTCTTAATGACCGTACCGCCTCAATCTCCTTAAGCCGTCTCGCCCGGGTAATTTTATGACGATGTACGTACCGGATTCGCAGCCTTACCAAACAAAACTGCTCCCTACGATGTACGATCTACCTAGTGAAGACCCGGAGGAGCCCGGTTTGCCTGACGAATTTCATGACTATCAACCCGAACTGCTGCGTCAAACCTGCCGCCCCCGCAACCATCCGCTAGACCAAATCTTTATAGCGACAGACCTCAATCTATACTACGATTCCAATCATCTCAATTGGTATAAAAGACCCGATTGGTTCGTTGTCTTGGGCGCTTCTAGATTTTATCGAGGTGAGGATTTGCGCCTCAGCTACGTGATGTGGCAAGAAAATATTAGTCCTCTAGTAGTAGTGGAACTCCTGTCACCTGGAACTGAAGATGAAGATTTGGGAATTACACCAGAAATCCGAAATAAACCGCCTACTAAGTGGCGAGTTTATGAAGAGATTTTGCAGATTCCTTACTACTTTGTTTTTAGTCGCTACACTAATCAACTGAGAGTATTTCAATTGATTGATAATCGTTACTGCGAACAAGTTTTAACTGATTCACGATTCTGGATACCGGAATTGGAGTTAGGTATTGGTTTGTGGGAAGGTAATTATCAAGGTTTTTCGAGGTTGTGGCTGCGCTGGTACGATGCTAGTGGCGATTGGGTTCTGACTCCCGAAGAATTTGAAAGACAACGGGCTGAATTAGAGAGTCAACGGGCTGAATTAGAGAGTCAACGGGCTGAATCTGAAAGTCAACGCGCTGAATCTGAAAGTCAGCGGGCTGAATCTGAAAGACAGCGAGCAAATCGATTGGCCGATCGCCTCCGAGACATGGGCATTAATCCAGATGATCTGTAAAATTAAGTAGCAGCCTGCAATACGGCTCGCGGTGTCAATAAAAATTTATTAACTAAAAATAACTTATGCCAGAATCTACTTCATTGCGCGATCGCTACCTAGCACTGATCGATAAAATTGTCGAAATCACCCTCAAAGGTCAAATTCGCTCTAAAGAACAAGTATATCAAATGTTGGTGCAAGACATTGGCACCGGCACGGGCGAAATCTTTGAACGCTGTTTTGGCGAACGCCTCGATGCCACCGACAACCTGCTCAGAAATGAAAAGGACGAAATCAAACAAGCCAAGGCAAATCGCAGCCTCAGAGCGCTAAAAACTATCCAAGGAGAATGGGAACGTTGGCAGAAGGATAACCGCGTCGATCGCGAAATCGCATCTTCCATCCAACAAATCCTTGCCGCCGAATCTAACGGCCGCCTCCTGGCAATATTGCAAATAATTGATCCCAATAAAGAACATCCGCTGACTCTCGATCAATTGCAGCAATTGTCAAAATCTGTGCACCAACAAATGCTGCAAACTACCAATCCCGAAACCGAACGAGATTTGCAACAAATCACCGCCGGGATTGCTAAAGGTTTAGAATCTTGGCAGCGCTTGGAACCGGAACTCGTCGGCTGGATTTATCAGCCACAGCAGCTAGGATTCGCCGGCAGTCCCGAACAAAATGGGCCTTGGGCTTTTTGGTCAAAAAAAGTTAATAGTGCCTTTGCTAACGCTCTTTTACAGACTATTGCCAGGGGTGATTCTATCGTTGAATTTGCAGCCAAGCAGTCTAATGTAGAATTAGGTACGTTGCTGGAATTGGCGATAATTTTGCAGTGTTTGCAACGGGCTTTGGTAACATGGTTCGACAAGCAAGTTTACGATTCCAAAGTGTCCACAAAAGCTTCGATTTCTACTTACATTACTTTTTCTGTAATTTGGAGTCAGCTAGCTAGTGGATTTAATAATTCTACTAAGAGCGGCGAACAGTTGGCAAATGCTTGTTTTCAAGTAACTTTGCAAATTTTACGCACTTTTTCTCAGCGGGAATACTTTCCGCTTTACGGCGGGATTTTTGCTTCGTTTGATGGTAAAGCTTTGCGGCATACTTTGGATTATTTAGATGAACCGCTGCGGCGTGTTGAAGGTACTCAAGCGAAGGCTCGAATTTTGACGCTTTTGGGTTATTCGATGCAGGCGGCTGGGGCCTACGAGCGATCGATCTTACTGCACAAGCAATCCCTGGAAATTGCCCGGATGGAAGGAGATAAAGCCTGTGAAGTCGCCAATCTCAATCACATCAGCCGCAATTATGTGGCTCAAAAAAATTATCAGGAAGCGATTAATTACAGTCAGCGGGCTTTGATTATGGCACGGCAGGCGGGAGAGCGGCAAGGTGAGGCGAACGCCCTGGCTAATTTGGGCTACAGCGAGGTGTTCCAGGCGCGGCAGTTGGAGGAGGTGGAACCGGAGGTTTACGAAAGTGCTATTAGTTATTTGGAGCAAGGTTTGCTGCTGTCGGAAAAATTGGGCGATCGCCAAAGTCAAGCTTTTTGCTCCAGCAGCCTCGGTATTGCTAAAATTGCTCTGGAAAATGCTGCCGGTGCGATCGAGTATTTGGTCAAAGGTTGGCAAGCGGCTCAATTTTCCGGCGACTTATATCTCCAAGGTCTCAATTTGGCTTATTTAGCTCAAGCTTATTACAGTCTGAATCAACTAGAACAAGCAATTTTTGCTGGCTGTTTGGGGATGTATACTTTGGAGCAAATTGGGGCGATGGAATGGCGACAATCGGCTGGTTTGCTGACAATTTTGCGCGGACAAATGGGGGCTGAATCTTTTAAGCAGTCTTTGGCGAAAAGTCGAGCGAGTATCATTCCGGCGATCGGTGTTGATGGCTACGATTATATCCCAGAATTGTTGGAAAAATACCAGCAATCTATTTAACTCTTTGTGGAACAGGCATCTTGCCTGTTGCTAAGAAAGAAAGGGGGCGGGCAAGATGCCCACCCCACAATAAAATTAACTCTTTGTGGAACAGG
>RDXX01000125.1 GCA_004292955.1 Oscillatoriales cyanobacterium
CGTCTGTTCTCCAATACCTGGAATCGAAGTCAACAGCTCGCGCTGCTGTTTTAAATGCGGATGTTGGTCAAAATGATCGCTAATCATTTTTTTGATTTCTGCTTGTTGTTCTTTGATGTATTCCAAATGAGCTCTCGTAAGTTTAGCTACAGTTTCTGTAGCTGTTTCCAAACGATTCTCTTCCTGTTGATACATCTGAGTCAAAGATTCTAGTCGTCGCAGTAAAGCTTGTAATTCCTTGACTTCCAACGGGGTTGGTGTCCACAAAGACGGTTTCATCGCCGCACAAAAACGAGCAATCAGTGCCGCATCTACAGAGTCAGTTTTAGTTCTCAGAAGTTCGCTTTTAGCAAACCCTTTAATACGCGCCGGATTAACAATGCTAACCTGAAAGCCATTCCCATATAGGAATTCGGCTAAGGCTTCACGCCAAAATGCTAGTGGCTTCCATGCAGGCATGAAGTTCAACAACACTTTGTTTTTGAAGCCAGTTATGCAAACTCTCAAACCCTTGAATATTGTTCGTAAACTTTTTGGGTTTAGTTGCACGACCTTCTTTCAGTAATGAGACGTGAAAGTCTCTTTTACTGATGTCTATACCTAAGACTGTTGATGTCATTGTTTGCTCCAGATGTACTCCGATTTTATGAAAGAACCGACAGGCAATTGAATACTAACCTTGTAAATGCAGGCTTTCCCGGGCGATGCCGAGAGCCTAAGATACTGTCCAGCTTTAGGTGCGCCTGTCATCAGTAATGGGAGCTTATCTACGCAACAGACTTATGCAGTCTAAGGGGCGGGCCAACTTCACCGATTTCTGATGTCCTTGAACAACACTTTCTGCTGAAACTGGCATCTTATTCAGAAACTTTTCTAGTTTCTTTAGATTTACCTGATTGTCGGCTTGATCGCCCACTTGTCGGCTCGATCGCCTGATTGTCGGTACGATCGCCTGATGATCGGTACGATCGCCTGATGGTCGGCTCGATCGCCTGATTGTCGGCTCGATCGACTGAAAGTCTGTACGATCGCCTGATTATCGGTATGATTGAATCAATGACGTGGCGATCGACTGACTGACTCTTTTAAGATACAAGGGGCGGGTTCGCCGAAATATTAGATAAGTATCGACAAATTATATAAACCCGCCCCGCCCCTACGCCCGACGATGTAACCGGATTTGATTTGATATGATATCATGTCCGGTCGATCGTAATATCCGGTCGGGGCGGGTTTATTGGATTTAGGATTTGTGTTGAATATCAGGGTGAACCCGCCCCTACAACAATCACGATCTATTGACCAGATTTGATACGATCTAGTTTATTTTTGCCTCGGTAAGGATAGGCAACCGAGGACACTCTACTGTGCCGTTTTCCTACTTTTGGGAATTGACTTTGCCTAACTTTTCAAACACCGCATACATATCACCAGCAAACTTTTTCGGATTCCACAACGGCGACAAATTGGCTGCGTCTTTAGATTTCATCAACTGTGCTTGAATTGCCTTTCTTAATTCACCATCTTTACCCAATTTTACACCCATATCCACATATTCAGCCCAAGACCAAGCCACACCAGTTTCAATTCCCAAAGCCTGCAAAAACGAATAACCCATTCTCGACAAAAACTGTTCTCCGGTGCGAGTCACCACCGGCAAATTAAACCACAAAGCCTCTAAAGTGTGAGTACCTCCATTATAAGGATAAGAATCTAACAAAACATCGGCCAGCAAATAGACAATTCTGTGTTCTTCCTCCGTAGCAAACCTGGGCAAAAACTTAATTCTGTGCCGGCTAACTCCCTCAGCTTCGCAAGCTTGATGGTACGCACCTTCAAATACGGCAGCATCGCCCAAAGCTTTGTGAATTAAAATACTGTTAGGCACTTGTTTGAGAATCGCAATTTGTGCTTTTACTAAGTCGGAATTGAATTTTCTGCCGGGAGTGACGCACAAGTAAACTATTTGATCTAAACCGATGCGATTCGACTTTCTCAACGCCACCGGATCGACTCCATACCTCTGAAAACCTGACACTGCGACAAAGGAATCCGGCATTCTAATTAGCTGCTCGTCATAATATTTTTCCCTACCTGCTGGGTGCGAATGCCAGTCTGTAAGAAAGTGATTTTCCGAGGATATGTAAGGGGCGTCAAATCCGAGCCAAGAGACACAAACTGGTGCGGGTTTTTGGTGAAGAATTTCAGCGTGAATTGGGACGCAGAGAGAATCTAAATCGACTAAAATATCCAATTCATCTTGCTGAATTTGGTTGATAATTTCTGCGGAATTGGCAAGTCCATTTGGGTAAGTTTTAGGGAAAGTGAGTTTTCCCAAACTATCAAATTGCTGAGTGCGATCGTCAGGAGTAATTCTTTCGGAAGCGTACAGATATAAATTGGGTGTGAACTCGGACAATTCGCGAATGATGTCAGCGCTGCACCAACCTACAGAATGACGGCTGAAGTGATTGGACAAAAACCCGATTTTTAATTTGCTGGCTGGGGATTGTGGTTTTAAACTGTAATTTGCGGGTTGAGAAAAATTAGGTTTGATACATTTTTCGATATATTTTTGGGCAATTAATCTGTAAAGTTTAGAGTTTGCTACTAAGTCGTCTCGCACATAGGGCGTGCTGAATAAGAAGTTTGCATAAAGCGATTTAATTTCTACCGAGCTAGCCGTTTCTAAGTTCTGCTGCAAGTACGACTCTAACTCTAAAAATCGATCGCCCGCAATTTGATTCAATCCCGAGACTTGATAGGTGCTGACGTAGTAAATCGCCGTCATAATTGGATCGGTTTCGGCGCACATTTGGCTGTATTTGTGTACGGCTTGCCGCGCGGCTGCTAAATCGCTAGTATCTCTGAGGATGCCGCACAAATGTTGGTGGGCGGCAATAAAATCTGGTTTGATTTCTAGGGCTTTTTGCAGGTTGGGTATGGCTTCTTTTGCTTTGCCCTGGTGGCGCAAAATTATGCCAATTTGACAGTAGGCTTCGGGTAAATCGGGTTTAAATGCGATCGCCCGTTGCCATGCAGCCACAGCCTCGTCTAACTTCCCTTGCCGTGCTAATTTATCGCCTAAATTTATGTGAAAATCTACCTGAGCCAGATGGGGATTGAGTTCTAGGGCTTTTTGCTCGTAGGCTACGGCTGCATCCGACTGCCCTTGCTGCTTCAGTGCGCCTGCCAAATTCCAGTAAGCAGCAGCCAAAGTTGGTTTAAGTTCGATCGCCTTTTGGTAATTGACGATCGCCTCCACGAAATGCCCTTGTTTGTAGAGCATACTCCCCAAATTAGCATAAGCCTCAGCAAAATCGGGATTCAGGGCGATCGCCTCCGAATAAAACCGCATTGCTTCCTGAATCTGGCCGCTTGCTTGCTGCACATTGCCCATTGTCACGTAAGCCGCCGCCCAATTCGGTTGCAATTCCAGAGCTCGGCGACAAGCAGCCACGGCGGCTGCTAAATTGCCTTCAGAGTAATAAGTTTCTGCAACGACAGTCAGCGATGCAGCATCTTCTAATTGGGGTGTTTCGGATTGGTTGCGAAAATCGGAATTCATTTGGCGCCCTATCTGTGCTATCAAGTTAAAGGTTGAATTTAGATTATTTTGCAGAGTAGCAGTTTTATCGGAACTACGGGCGATCGTCACAGATAATTTATGAGCGAGAAGCAAGCGACACAGCGCCAACATCACATCAAGTGGAAACCAAACCTCCTGCTGGGGATACTCTTGTTAGCCTTAGCAATCCCCTTACCCTTTGCCCAAAATACTCTCGCGCAAAAGCAGACAGCCGACTTTCGGCAGCGACTATTTCAAACAGCCCTTTATTTCACCCTATATTTTGAGGGCGGATTCAGCAATCACCCCGCAGATAAGGGCGGCAGAACCTATCGGGGCATCCTGCAAACGGAATACAACTCCTACCGCTACAGTCGCGGGCTGCCACCCCTCGACGTGACGCAGATGTCGGAAGCAGAGCTCATGGAAATTTATAAATATTACTGGGATTCGAGCCTATCGGGTACGATGCAGCCTGCTTTGGCGATCGTCATGTTTGACACTGCTGTTAATTTTGGTATTAACAATTCTATTACATTTTTGCAGCAAGCTTTAGGATTGCCGCAAACTGGTGTTTTTGATGCGCGCACGAGGGATGCACTAAAATCTGCTAATAACAAAAATACGGCGCTGCAAATGATTAACGAACGGATTATTTACCGCTACAAACGAGTGCAAGAAGATCCGAGTCAAATGGCTTTTTTCCGGGGTTGGCTGAGTCGCGATTACAGTTTGTGGGGCTACGTAAACAAGATTAAGTAGTTGGGAATTGGGAATTGGGAATTGGGAATTGGGAATTGGGCATTGGGCATTGGGCATTAATAGCCGTTTCTCCCTCTCTTCAATTGTCCAATTCTTCCCTTCTTCCCTCTTCCTTATTCATTCTTCCATCGGAATTCCATCCGTTACATCCGTTACACAATCCGTTGCCGAACTTCCTTCTGCCTTTTTAATATTATCTCTCTCTTCTTCTCTGCGCTCTCTGCGGCCTCTGCGGTAAAATCATCCAGAAAAAATCGTAGTTGCGAGATTCCCCACTTCTTAAAAAAGTAGGGAATCTCAAAAATGAATCTACAGCAACACGAAATCCGATGCAGTAACCAAACTATTGAACCCAGTCACCGTTGCCAACACTTGATTATCTGCCGCTGATAAAATCGTTACCGCTGGCGCCGATTAAAGTAACGCTACGATCGGTACCGAGTCGATCGCACTTTGCTGTAGTTATAGAAGGAAGACAGCCCTTCGGCTTCGCTCTGGGTAAAAAGCTAACTAAGGATTTTTTTTAATTGGGTACAGTCAAAATTGCAACGTGCTAATTTGGGAATATATTCTCTATTTAAAACTTGTACTTGATACAATAATCGCAACTATGAATCATGTCAATTCATAAAAGTCATAACTTAAAGTCATAAAAGTCATATTTATAAAAATATATTTCAATCAGTAGACAAAGCTATCAAAGTTAAGTCAAATCATGTATAACAGAAACTTAAGCATAGAAAAATGCGTGACTCCCGTACAAATCACTTAAAATATGAAGCCTATGACGGTAGAAGAAGCAATAACTTTTTTGGACAACCTGGTATACCAACAAACAGAAAAAAACCTGAGTCGGTTGCAGCAGTCGATAATTAAAGGCGTTTTAACTGGTTTGACGTACCAAGAAATTCAGCAAAACGATCCGATCGCCCGCGGGTACACAGTGGGATACCTGGGGCGATATGTCGGCTACAAATTGTGGAAAGACCTCACCAAGGTATTGAAGCAAGCAGAAATTATTCGACCAGAAGAAAGAGTAGTCGGAGCAAATCTTTGGGACTGTATCATGAGATCTCTAGAAAAAGGCACAAAACCTGTTAAATCTGTCGATCCGATCTTGCAAAGGCTGCTGCGGATGCGTTACCGAATCCGAGAACACTTAGTCAGCACCGAGTACAGCGATACATATCTCGCTGAAGATGAAAATTTGCCCGATCGACCTTTGTGTCTCGTCAAGCGCCTGAAAAGCCAGTCAGAGAAAACCAGCAAGCTATTCGATCTAGAAACGCGAGTGTTATATCGCTTAGGCCAACACGATCGCATACCAGAATTGTTAGCTCGATTTGAAGAAGATGGATATTTTTATTTAGTCTATCAATTCATCGAAGGACAACCACTGTATCAAGAACTCATCGAAGGTCAACCCTGGAAAGAACATCAAGTTATTGCTTTGTTGAAAGATATCTTAGAAGTGCTAGTCTTCGTTCACAAAGAAAATGTAATTCACCGCGATTTGCACCCTCAAAACTTAATCAAGCGCTCACCAGATAACAAGATTGTATTAATTGACTTTGGGGCCGTCAAAGAAATTAATACCTCCCAAAATAGCAACGGTCAAACCAAATCGCGCGGCGGCGGCACTCATCAAGAATACATTCCTCCCGAACAAGCCATCGGCGCACCGAAATTTTGCAGCGACATTTATGCTGTTGGGATCATCGGGATTCAAGCCTTGACAGGGATGCGCCCGAAACAACTCAAAGTCGATAATTTAGGCAATCTTATTTGGCAGAAAAATGCAACCGTGACGCCGGAGCTTGCTAGCATTTTAGACCAGATGGTGCTGTACTCTTTCCCCCAGCGTTACCAGTCAGCAACCGAAGCTTTGGAAGCAGTTCAAAATTTGGTCTGTAGTCATTAGTCATTAGTTATTGGTTATTGGTTATTGGTTATTGGTTGTTAGTTATTAGTTATTGGTTATTGGTTATTAGTTATTGGTTATTTCGTGCTAATAACCAGTAACTAATAACCAGTAATATCGTTAATTACTTACTAACAACACACAACCGTTAACTAATTACTAGCAACAGTCAACAGTCAGCAGTCAGCAGTCAACAGTCAACAGTCATTAATGAAAGAAGGAAACCCAACACCGTTGATGTCAGATTTGATACCAAATCCGGCTTGAATATCCCCCTCTTGAGTCTGCGAAAGCGGACGAAAGTTTGTGTAGGATTGGTTTCAAGCGCACAGTTTTATCTTTTGTGAGGTTAGCGGAGCCAACTGATAGCAGAACACGAACCACAGCGACAGCAGCCGGTTGACAATCCGACTGCTATTTTTGTTGTGAGCGCCCTGCGGAGTCGATCGCACAATCCTTTACCATTACCCCTCGAATGAGTGAGTAAAAACACTCTGTCCCGAAGATGAATCGGGCGATCGCACTTTTTACCACCTCGCAGGAACAAGGAATAAGTAACAAACAATAAGGACAAATCCGAAAGAAAAAATAATTTTTTATTTTAACTAACAATCAAGAAAAATTATTGAATTCTGACCAATGCCTTATACATCAAAGCCTGTTACTTTAGTTGACACTCTATCTCAAGTTAGATAACATAGTTAGTATTATGTGCTATCTACGCAGTTTTAACAATCTCTTAAGCAGCTTGGTATATCTAGCAACAATATAAGTAGAGTGTTTATTGTTACCTTCAACACCTAGAAACCCACATAATTTGAGGGAGCGAGAAATTGGAATTTTTTGAACGATCGCAAAAAGTGCAGCCGCCCTCAACCCCAATTGCAGCACTCCAGTCTTTTTCCAAAAAGGCTGGTATTGCAGTAATCGCGATCGGCTGTACAGTCATGTTGGGTTGGATCTTCGACCTGCAACTCTTAAAGAGCATTTTTCCAGAACTCCCAAGCATGAAAGCGAACACAGCGTTCTGCTTTATTTTGAGCGGATTGTCTCTATTTCTGCAACAGCGCAGGCGCGCCAAATCAACAACAATTAAAGCTCAAAAAACAGATAAAGCTTTAATTGTTTCCAGTTCAATTTTAATTATATTAATCAGTCTATTCACCCTAATTCAATATAGCTCTAATTTAGACTTAGGCATCGACCAACTGCTATTTAAAGACAATTCTAACCTCACAAGTATCTCAGCACCGGGACGGATGGCGCCGAATACTGCCACTGCTTTTTTATTGCAGGGAACTGCCTTGCTGCTGCTGTCTCTACGCCGCCCCAAATACCTGCGGGTTCAAATCTTAAGCTGTTGTGCATTTTTAATTGCATATCTGGGTTTGATCGGCTACATCTACGGCAAACCTTTCTTTTACACAATTGGCTATACAGGAATGGCTTTGCACACCTCCGTAGCATTTATGTTACTGAGCCTGGGGATTTTATTTGCTAGTCCAGAGCGAGGATTGATAGCAGTAATTGTGAGCGATCGCGCGGGCGGCATCATGGCAAGGCGGTTGTTGCCACAGGCGATGGTTATTCCGACTTTGGCTGGTTACTTCATCATCTCGGGAGAGCGGTTGCAAGCCTACTCCCCGGAGCTAGGAATATCGCTGTTAAGCATATTGAACGCGATCGTTTTTACTGTTCTGATTTGGCAGAATGCGAAAACTCTCTGCACCGCAGACCGAAGGCGCTATCGAACCCAACTGGGGCTGATCAAAGCTAAATCAGACTTAGAAAGTCAAGTTGAGAAACGGACTCTTGAACTCCAACTTGCTAACGAGCAATTGCAGCAGCAAATTCTCGATTCTCACACAACAGAGCAGGCGCTCCAAAAAAACTACAACCTGTTGCTCACAGTCATTAACAGTACGCCGACCGCCCTATTTGTCAAAGACATTCAGGGCTGCTACATGATGCTCAACGCTGCGGGAGCTAGCATCATTGGCAAGTCTTTTGACGACATTATCGGCCGAGATGACAGCGAGTTATTTCCTGCGGAAATTGCGGCCAATATTACCAAAACCGATCGCCAGATCGTGACAGCGGGAAAAACGCAAGTAATGGAAGAAGAATTGCCAGTTCAAGGAAAATTGCGGACATTTCTTTCGACAAAAAACGCTTACCGAGACGGGCAAGGAAAAATCAGCGGTATAGTTAGCATCGCGCGGGATATTACCGATCGCAAACAAGCAGAAGTCGCCAACAGAAGTCTGGCAGCAATTCTCGAAGCAACGCCGGATTTTGTAGGTATCTGCGATCTCGACGGGCACGCTGTTTACATGAACAAAGCAGGCAGAAAAATGGTGGGTATCGACGAAAACGAAGATATATCGAACAAACAAGTTGGAGAATTTGCCGCAGCCTCAGCCCGCAGCACCTTCCAGCAAGCGATCGCCACCGCAATCTCAGGCGGTGTTTGGAGTGGAGAAACAGCCTTCGTGTCAGCCTCGGGAGTTGAAATTCCCGTCAGCCAAGTCATCATCTCCCACTCAGCACCAGACGGCCAACTCGCATATATTTCTACCATCGCCCGCGACATCAGCGATCGCTTCCAAGCCGAAACAGCCCTGCGTTTAAGCGAGCAAAGATACCGATCGCTGATCGCTGCTACCGCGCAACTCGTATGGATCACAGACGCACAAGGAAAGCCGATCGCGCCCACAGACTGGATGGCATATACAGGCCAAAGCTTGGAGGAAGCCACAAACAACTGGTTTTCGGCAATTCACCCAGACGATCGCGATCTCACGCTGCAAGCTTGGATGCGCGCAGTCGAAACCAAAAACCTCTATGAAGTCGAACACCGCTTGCGGGCGTCTGACGGCAGCTACAGGCACTTTTGGGTGCGCGCAGTCCCAGTTTTAGCAACAGACGGCAGCATTCGCGAATGGGTGGGCACGCACACGGATATTAGCGATCGCGTCCAAGTATTGGAAGCACTCAAGCAATCAGCAGGGCAATATCGATCGCAAGCAGCCCAGCTCGAAAAAGCTTTCCGCGACTTGCACGAAACCCAAGCGCAACTAATCCAAACCGAAAAAATCTCTTCACTCGGCCAGCTAGTCGCCGGAGTCGCCCACGAAATCAACAATCCGATTAACTTCATCTACGGCAACATCACCCACGCCAGCCAATACGCCAAAGACTTGCTCGAATTGCTCCACCTTTACCAGGAAAAATACCCAAATCCCGTCACGGAAATTGCTTTATCAGCCGAAGAGATAGAAATTGATTACTTAATAGAAGACTTTCCGAAGATTTTGGAATCAATGAAAGTAGGAGCCGATCGCATCCGCGACTTAGTTGTATCCTTGCGTAACTTTTCCCGACTCGACGAATCGCAGATGAAGCGAGTAGACATTCACGAAGGAATCGAAAGCACTTTAGTAATTTTGCAGCACAAGCTCAAAGCTAATGCAGTTCGTCCGGCGATCGAGATTATCAAAAACTACGGCAGCTTCTCCAAAGTCGAGTGCTATGCAGGTCAGCTCAATCAAGTATTTATGAATCTGTTAGCAAATGCGATCGATGCCCTCGAAGAATACAACAGCAAGCGTTCTCCAACAGAAATATATGCTAGCCCCAACACCATTCAGATTAACACCAGTGCAAATTCAGACACAGTAACCATTCGGATTGCCGACAACGGGATGGGAATCAATCCTGAAGTTATGAGCAAATTGTTCGATCCATTTTTTACTACCAAACCCGTCGGCAAAGGCACTGGCTTAGGACTATCAATCAGCTATCAAATTATAGTTGAAAAACACCGAGGAAAATTGAAATGTGTTTCTGCACCCGGGAAAGGTGCAGAGTTTATCATAGAGATTCCCATTTCCCAGAATCTATCAGCCCAAGCAACGGAAAACATCAAGGAAAAGGAAATGGTGAGCAGTAATCAGTCATTAGTCATCAGTCATTAATTTCTGAGTGTCACGTAGTTGCGCTTCAGCGCTCTTAGGTACGTAGTTGCGCTTCAGCGCTCTTAGGTACGTAGTTGCGCTTCAGCGCTCTTAGGTACGTAGTTGCGCTTC
>RDXX01000126.1 GCA_004292955.1 Oscillatoriales cyanobacterium
AAACTATCCCGAAAGAGGTACGGTGCTACCGGAGACTAAATTAGTAGATGCACCCTGATTAATTAACTCCCAACCAATTTTGGCCCGGGAGTTTTTTTTGTCGATCGCACCTCAGATCAAATCCGATTGCATAGCCCTGTATTCATCTCCATCTTCTCTCTCTGTGTCCTCTGCGCTCTCTGCGGTTAAATAATTCCGATACAACCGGAAACGATATCAAGCCATCAACTCTGACTAATTTCCCAAACTGTCCGGAACGAGGTAATGTCGCGCCGGAGATTAGATTAGTAGATGCACCCTGATTAATTAACTCCCGCGCCAATTTTGGCCGGGTTTTTTTTGTGTTAAGGCTGATGCTGAAAAAAATTGAGGTGAGTTTCCGGATTGCGCTGGAATTCTGAGGAAGCTTAATTGGTAGATGCACCCTGATTAATTAACTCCCGACCAATTTTGGCCGGGTTTTTTTTGGCAAAAATTAGATATAACCAGAGGTAGCGACTGTTTGAGGGCTGAAGTATAAGCTCAGAAACCCGGTTTCTAGGAGTTTTGCTCTTGGGTTACGACAAATGTTGAAAGAAACTGAGATCTTGCACCATTCTCAATTACCTTTTTATGAACAGGCAAGATGCCTGTTCCACAAGAAAATTCATCTTTTGTGGAACGGGCATCTTGCCCGTTCTTGAGAATGGTGCAAGATGTGAGAAGAAACCGAGTTGCTGAAATAAATTTTCTAAATTTTCCTGAATGTGGTGCTGTCGGAGCGGAGATTAAATTATGTAGATGCACCCTGATTAATAAACCCCAGCCAATTTTGGCCGGGGTTTTTTTTGATCGAAAGCTGGATCGAGTCGATCGACCTACAACAGATCGAAAGACTGCACCTCAAGCACCGGGCCGATCATCGCAAAAGTCATTACATCCTTGCGGATTTCACCTTTGACGCTGACTTTAAGACCAGCTTTTTTCAACTCAGAAGGAGCATCCTTAAGTTCGTAAGTTTCCCCATCTTCGCCGATTAAAGCCCAAGTGCCCGGGCCTAATCCTTTGCGTTCAATTTCGCCTTTGACTGTAATACTCATGCTGACTGCGCCTCTGTTTTAATAGCCAAACGTGCCAATCCAAAACACAACAAAGCATTGACAATCAAGAATGTTTGTGCTACTAAACCAGTTCCCAATCCCCAAACTGCGGGAGAGAGAACAGCATTCACTGCTAAACAGCTAGCAAAGCCGATCGAAGTTGCGATCGCGATCCACTTCCACTCTCTGTGTCCCAACAGCAAAACAATCAAAATCCCGGGAATTAAAACGCTAGCAAATAAGGGATTCAGCATACTGCTGCCGTTAATTGCACCGCCGAGTTCGGGGATAGAACTACCCATGATTCTCATCGGCCACTGCGGCAAGTCAAATACGAACAAGTTGCGGAGGAAACAGAAGCCAGAACTTCCAGCAATCAAGCCGCCGGAAAAGCCCCAAGTCCACTGGAAGGGGAAATAATTCCGCAAAATGAAAGCCAGCAGGTAAGAACCGAGCACCATGGCAATTTTCGGCAACAGGGCGACTGCACCGCCGTCAATCCAGAAGCGGGGGCTGAGATAGCCGTTGTCGCGCAGCCAGCGGAAGAAGTCGCGGAAGTTGATTTGTCCACGCTGGGCTAGCTGAACTGCTGCGCCTGCGTCTAGATGTCCCGAACCAAAATGGTTTAAGGGGTCTTCTGTGACATTTCGCGAGGATTGCAAGAGTATGCTGCGAATTTGGTCTGGTTCTGTGATGCCGGAGGCTTTGATTAGGGCTGCTACGCCGGCGACGTGGGGAGAAGCCATGCTGGTGCCTTGGTAGGCTTCAAAGACTTCGTTTCCTGTTTCTGGGTCGATCGTACTTTGGAGAATTTTGCCCAGTTCAGAACCACCGGGGGCAGAAATGTCAACCCCGGCGCCGAAATTGGAATAATCGGCTTTTTCTTCGTTGGGGCCGAGGGCAGAAACGCCGATGACGTGGGGATAGCGGGCGGGATAGGAAGCGGAACTCTCGCCGGAGTTGCCTGCGGCTGCGATGATGACAACGCCTTTAGAGTGGGCGTAGTCGATCGCCTCTTCCATTAACTGACTTTCGCCACCGCCACCTAAACTCATGTTGATGACATCTGCGCCATTGTCTGCTGCAAATTTAATTGCTTCGGCAATGTCGGAAACTGTACCGCCACCGCTGCCGCCTAATACTTTGAGCGGCATTAAAGCTGCTTCGTAGGCGATGCCTGCGACGCCGTAGTTGTTGTTAGTTGATTGGGCGACAGTACCTGCGACGTGAGTACCGTGGCCGTGGTCATCGTAGGCTTCGGCGCGATCGTTTACAAAGTCGTAGCCCGGTACAAATTTGGTTTCTTTTAAGTCGGCAACGGGGGTAATGCCGGTGTCAATTATCGCTACTGTTGTACCGCTGCCTTTGGTTTCGTTCCAGGCAGATTCTACGTTGATGCTGCGAAGATTCCACTGCTTGGTATACATGGGGTCGTTGGGAATCTCGAAAGCGCTGTATACGTAGTTCGGTTCAATGTATTCGGTATCTTTAGCCAAATTTGATTTTCTCAGGGCGTTTAGCAAAGTGCGATCGCCCTTGACAACATACACATTATCTGATGTTGAGAATTCGCTGTTGAGTTGGGGTGATATTTGGTACTGTTGGGCGATCGCATTTACTTCTTTGGCAATCTGGGCAGCACCGATATCTTCGCGGAAATCCAGCACAATCGAGTCGTAAGTGCCTTGAGTAGCCAGTCCTGGGAAATTTGAAATCGCCCAGCCGAGCCCGATTAAAAATAAGCACAAAAGGAAAAACTTTTTCATGGCCGATCGTCCGTTTAGGGAAGGCTTGTTCACCACAATAACCCAATTTTCAGTGCGATCGCCAGTTTTACGGGTGGCGGCTGCTGGATAACTCGCGGGCGGGCCTTTGGTATGTGGTGGTGGGGGCTGCCCGTGCGATCGCAAATTGGTATAATTTCTAGTTTAAATTGCCGAGCAAGTTTGAGGAGTTCAATCAATTGTATCATGAGAGGAGATGGCAAACAAAACCGGGAGTATTTTTTACCAGAAATAATTGGTTTAAAGCCTCTCCCCGATCCGGATAAATTAAAAGAAAACTATTCATTACTCCAATCCTCTTCCTTTTAGGTAGAGGTCGCCCTCATCTGTCAACTGTCAACTGTCAACTGTCAACTGAATGAAAAGGATATTGCATGGAAAGAGGTTTAATGTGGCTGCCGCTGCTGGCACTTTTTATTGCTCTGGCTTGGGCTGGATGGAACGAGTATCAAAAGTTAGAAGCGTATCGCGTCTGGGCGGAACAATTCGCTAAGGCAAAATACGATATTTATGCTGTACTCGGTCAGCAAGAAGACTGTTTGACTTGGGGGAAACCTACTCGCAGCGGCCCTGTGAATTTGCAAAGTTTTTCGTTGAAAAATGTGCAGTCGCTGCGGTTGTTAGTTAACGGTGCTGTGGTAGATTTAGAATCGCCGCCGAATTCTGGAAAAGCGATCGCCATAGAATTTCTGTTAAAAGATACTGCGGCGGTGCAGGTTCCTTTTACAGAAGTTCCTCTAGCAACTAAATGGGCAAAGTATTTGCAACAGGAATTGCAGAGATTTCTCTAAGATTATAGAGTCAATGCCATTTCTGAATCCTCTGATGTCCGGTAGATAGCTCGCAATCAAATAGGTTTGTAGTGAGGGAGCATCTCATTTTTGCAAAAAGCATTTTTTCTTTCAGTGCTGTCCCCGCTCGCGTGCTTTATAAAGCACGCGAGCGGGGACGCTCGCACTACAAATGCAAAACTCAGAGGCTCCCTGTAGTGAGGACTTCAGTCCGCATAAAATCCGAGGACTGAAGTCCTCACTACAAACGAGATAACTGTTATTTTACCCGACTATAAATTGTTTTTTACCTTCCCCTTCCCCTGCGAATGCAAATACAGGAATTTTTACAGCGCTACCAAGAGGGAGAGCGTAACTTTGCTCATATTGACCTCAGCGGTGCTAGTTTAAGCGGTGTCAACCTTCGAGAAATAGACTTAACTGGTGCTAACTTGACGGGTGCTAATTTGAGCTGGTGTTTTTTGAGCAATGCTAAGTTAATTGGGGCTTGTTTGCGCCGCGCGGATCTCCGCAGTGCGGGGATGGCTGGGGCGAATCTGACTGGGGCAAATTTGAGCGGAGCAAATCTTGCGAAAGCAGATTTGCGTCTTGGTTGTTTGGAAGCAGCAGATCTTAATTGGGCGGCGCTGTGCGAGGCGGATTTGGGCGGTGCTAATCTTCAAGGAGTTAAATCTGACCAAATTAATTTAGAAAAAGCTAAACTCGACGGCGCGCAGTTGATGGGGGCGGAATTGATGGAGGCGAATCTCAACCGCGCGAGTCTTGTTGGTGCGAATTTGACGGGTGCTAATTTGCGGGAAGCGCATTTGGTGGAAGCGAATTTGCGATCGGCAATTTTGAGCGGTGCAAATTTGATTGAAGCTGACTTGAATGGTGCGATTTTGCGATCGGCAAATCTGACGGGCGCTGACTTGCACCGAGCTGTGCTGGCGGGGGCGGATTTGACTGAGGCGGTGCTGGATCGGGCTGATTTGAGTCGAGCGAATCTGGCGGGTGCTTATTTATTGAAAGCGAGTTTTAAGCAGGCGCTTTTGCTGCGAGCTAACTTGCAAGAAGTGTATTTGCTGCGGGCGGATTTGAGCGAGGCTAATTTACGCAGTGCTGATTTGCGGAAAGCTGATTTAAGCGGCGCTTATTTGGTGGATTCGATGTTGGCTGAAGCGGATTTAAGAGAAGCTTGTTTGATTGAGTGCCATTTAATTCGGACGGATTTGGAGGGGGCGCAGCTTACGGGGTGCTGCATTCAAAATTGGCAGGTTCAAGATGTCGAGCTGTCTAAAGTTAACTGTCGTTATGTTTTTACTGACTTTGATTATACTGCGAAAGTTGTGGCAAATCGCTTTCCGGTCGATCGCGATTTTGAGTCTGGGGAATTGGGACAGCAGTATCACGAGGAAAGTTCGATTGTGGAGGTGTGTTTTGGTGAGTTTCCTAATTGGGAGGCTTTGGTGTTTACGGTGCGTCGGGTGGAGTTAGAGAGTTGCGAACTTCAGTTGAACATTCAATTTTTTGAGTCTGCCCGAGAGCAAAATTTACTGCGGCTGAGCGCGAACCGTTTGGTGAATGGTAAGATTTTGGGCGATCGCATATTGGCGCTTTATCCAGATATGTTGGAAAAGGTTTTAGCTAAGGGCGCTGAAATTTTGATTTTGCTGGGATTGGCTGTTGCGGATAACGGTTCGCAGGAGGAGTCAGCAACACCGCAGCCACCAAGGCCGCTCCCAAAAGAGGTGTTGCTCAGAAGACAGGAAATCTACGAGCGAATGGTGCGCCAAATTTCGTTTATTTTGATGTCTCAGACGCCGGATAAATTCTCTGAAAGCGTACAGCGGTTGTTGGATTATTTGAAGCAGGAAGGTGTTCCGACAGAGCAGATTCAGAAGAAAGTAATCAGTCAGGCGATCGTGGAGCGGGCCAAGCAAGACGCGGGTTTTCGGGAACAGTTGTTGAGGTGGGAGAAAACGGCGTCGGCGAGTATTCGCTGTTCGATGATGGGGGAAGCGGTGCGATTTGCGATCGCCCTTTTGTGGGAATGAATAGGGAGCATCTCAGTTTTGTAAAAAGCATTTTTTCTTTGAGTGCGAGCGTCCCCGCTCGCGAGTATTATAATATTCGCGAGCGGGGACAGCACTACAAATGCAAAACAGAGATGCTCCCTGAATAGGTGTTCTGGGAATGAATATAGGTGTTCTGGGAATAAATTCATCGCGAGCAGGGACAGCACTTTTTGTCGTCAGATTAGCTGTTTTCCCAGAAAAAAGGATATTTTTCAGGTGTATCTGATAAGTTAGCTTTGACAGGATTTTGTTTAATATATTCCCAGGTATTGATAAAATGTTGGTGGCTGTTAATAATTTCCGCGTGTCGCCCATCTTGCCAAACTTTACCGATATGCTTCATTACTTTAGGAATCTCGGTTGAACTGAAACCTTTAAGACTATGAAGCAAGCTTCCAATTGACCAGTCTTGAGAATCAGACTTCGGAAAAGGCTGAAGCAAAAGATGTACGTGATCTGGCATAATAACGGCAGCGAATAGTTGATATCTTTGGTTGTGAAAGTGCAAGGTAGAATCTAGAACAACTTGTCGAGCCGGTGGAGTTAGTTCTAGTCTTTCCCAGGTAACGAATGTTATGAAATGGATGTTTTTGGGAAGTGGTAATTGAATAAAATCTTGTTTCAATGACATTGATTTACCTCATTTGATTGCAAATTGGATTGAGTGCCAGGGACGGCGTGGAAAAATTGGCAAAAATCGCCGGAAATCCTACAGTGCGAGCGTCCCCGCTCGCGTGGAAAAATACCCATCGCTCGCGGATCAAAATTGGCAAAAATCGCTGGAAATCCCACAGTGCGAGCGTCCCCGCTCGGAAATCCCACAGTGCGAGCGTCCCCGCTCGCGTGGAAAAATACCCATCGCTCGCGTGGAAAAATACGCATCGCTCGCGTGGAAAAATACGCATCGCTCGCGTGGAAAAATACCCATCGCTCGCGTGGAAAAATACCCATCGCTCGCGTGGAAAAATACCCATCGCTCGCGTGGAAAAATCAACATCAATTCGGTACAAGAATCAACATCAATCGTGCGGCAAAATCAATATATAGCCTTTCTCAAAAAGATGAGGTATAACTGACAGCTCATATAACCACTAAACTAAGAAGGGCCCAAGCCCAACAACATACCTCATCTTTCTGAGCACCGTTATAAATAGCCCGATCGCACTATTCCTCCACCAGCCAACCAATTACCAATCTTGACTCGCCAGTTGGCGGCCCGCTAAAGCCCGCACTTGCTCGTCTACGTCGGAAACTGCGAGCGATCGCACCAATCGCAAAGTTTCCTCATTTTCGGGATAATGTTCGATAATTGCTTCGAGTGCTGTAAACCGGGGATTGTAAGCAAAAGAACCTGTTCTATCGTAGGCATCGGTAAGAGCTCTGTGGCGCAAAAACTCAAACATTCCCGGTTCGTCCTTCCATCCCCGAATTAACTCTACCAGAGCGATCGCCCGCACCTGCGAATCATCATCCTGCTCGGCCCTAATTTTCAGCCACTCAAAAGTTTGAGACTCATTTGTCCGCCCCCGGGCTAACTTTTGCAAAGCAATTTTCCTAACAGCCGAACTCTCATCGCCCTCTGCTTTAGCCTCCAACATCCGCAAAGTTTCAGCACCATCGGGCCAATTGCGAGCGAGTTCCTGCACCGCCACCTCACGCACCTCCTCATCCCCAGCCTCAAGCTGAATTTTCAACCAAGACAAGGTTTCCGGCTCTTGCGGCCATCCCCGCGCTATTTCTCGCACCAGCACGCTCAGCAAGTGAGAATTGGGCTCCGACTCCGCCAGTTGTTTGAGAAAAGGCAGCGTCTCGCCCCGGTGTCCCCAGCCTCTTGCTATCTGTTCCACCGCAGTTTCTCGGACGTTGATGTGTCTGTCTGATTCAGCCAGAATTTTCAACCATTCAAAGACTTCGAGACTGGCTGACGGTAAGGTGGCTGCGGCTACTACTACCACTTGCCGCACAGTCCAATAATCATCTGAGTTCGCAATTTTTTGCAGCAGGGGCAGTGTCTCTGGGCTGTCGGGCCAACAGGAGGCAATTTGTTGCAAGGCTATTTCGCGCAGTTCGGCGTCGAGATCGCTCGTAGCTATATTTTGCAAAAAAGCCAGAGTTTCGGGCTTAGATGGCCAGCCAGAGGCAATTCCTTGGACTGCCGCCTGCCGGACGGTGGAACTCGCGTCGGACTGGGCGAGACTTTTCAGCAGCGGGTAAATATCTGGTTCGCCCGGCCAGCGCGAGGCCAATTCTTCGATCGCCGCTGTTCGCACTTCTTCGTTGCTGTCGGAGGTGGCTAGGGTTTTCAGCAGCAAGCAAACCTCGTCATCGGCGGGCCAACCCGCTGCCAATTCCCGCACCGCTACTGTTCGCAGGGTAGAACTTCCTGTCTGGGCAAGGTTTTGAAGCTGGGACACCGTGCCTAAAACGCTGTGCCAACCTCTGGCTATTTCTTGCCACGCTACGACTCGCACTCCCAAATTTTCGTCGGATTCGGCGGCCGTTCTCAGCAGCAGCAAGGTATCTGTGCGATCGGGCCAATGAGAGGCCAACTGTTCCAGGGCGCAGGTGCGGACTGCGGGACTGCGATCGGACTGAGCCAGAACCGCCAGCAGCGGCAAGGTATCGCTGTTAGAGGGCCAACCAGAAGCCATTTCTTCGATTGCAGCCGATCGCACTGCCCAGCTTCGATCGGATTTAGCGAGGTTTTTGAGCATCAGATAAATTTCTGGTTCGTCAGGCCAACCGCAGGCTATGGCTTTGACTGCTGTGGCGCGGACTTCGCCGCTGTCGCTGGAGTGTGCTAGTATTTTGAGCCAAGGCAGGGTTTGCGGGTCGTTTTTCCAAGTTTGGGCGATCGCGGCGATCGATCGATAGCGAATTTGATAAGTTTCCTGCAATTCTTCAGCGCTTTGATAAAGAATCAGAAAAACCGTACCGTATTGCGATAACTTTTTTAAAGCGTTTAACAGTTTTTTTTCTGTTGTTTCATTGATGCCATTTTTAACTCTTGATAGGCATTCTGCTGCTAAAAATAAATTAATAAATTTTTCTTGTTGACCATTTTGAGTTATCAAATATTCTATAACTTCGCTCGCTGTTTCTTTGTCGAGCTTGGCTGCAATTTCTCGGAGGAATTCGTGCAAAGATTCATCTCGCCAGTGCTGGCCGAAAACTTGTGTTTGGAGTTCGGCCCCAGTCAGTTGACCTGTTTTGAGTTGTGCGTCGATTAACTCTGCCACTGTCTGGGGATTATTTTCGACAACAAGTTTTTTTAATAACATAGTGATATCCTACCCCCTAAAGTTTGTTTGGATTGAAAATCTGAAATAAGACGCTCGCGGTTGAAACGGCTTCTATAGATACAAAACCCGCTTGTATAGCGGATTGAAAACCGAGTGGTTGAAATTACGCTATCTTCTTTACACCGTGCAGGCGGACGAAAGTTTGACTGTAGATGCGATTTCTACCGCTGTCCGATCCAGATTGTAGTATGCAGCCGATCGACTCTATTTTATAGCAAAACCAGTGGCTCGATCGCGCCCCAATGCAAAATCCGCCACCACCCAATCGGAATGTTGGGTGTTGGCGGATGGATCTCGAACAATTGGGGCGTTGAATCTAGCTAGCTGCTACTTGAACGCGATCGCCTGCAACCCGAACCCGAAAAGTCGGAATTGTTACCGTTTCATCGTCCAAACACTGGCCAGTAGCCAAGCTAAAATTCTGCTTGTAAATCGGAGAAGCAACTTTTAGAGTGCCGCTGCGATCGCCCACAAGTCCTCGGGACAACACAAAAGCCTTGCTAAACGGGTCGTAATTGCTCAAAGCATACAGTTCATCCCCGTTTCCCACTCGGAAAACAGCCACTTGTTCCCCAGCCACCAAAGCACAAACTCCTGTATTTGGGGCGATCGCATCCAGGGAGCACACATCTACCCAAGTTGTTACTGTATCGGAAACCTGTAATGATTGAACCATTTTTTTCCTGTTAATTTAATACGACTAATCTCATTCCCAGTCTACGGCTTTCATCCTATCAACAATTGGCTAAAACCTACGAGCGCTCTCGTTTGTCTGGGAGCATCGATCCCCCTCGCATCCCCCTTTTTAAGGGGGACGCAAGATAATACTCCTGTTCCTCCCTTTTTTTAATGGGGTTAGGAGAACTTTGATAATACTCCTGTCCCCCCCTTTTTAAGGGGGGTTAGGGGGGATCCGGGGCTTTGCCTAAAACAATCAAGCTGACAATAGGTTTAAGTTCAAGTTGACACGCTTGGAATTATTCCGAAACTCCAGCTAGAGCCTTTTCATCCTCGTAAGCAGGGCGATTTTGTCCCCGTTCCTCGACACGAACAATACTCGGATCTGGCAAATCGGAATTCACAAAATGCTGGAATCGCTGCACCTTTTGCGGGTCTTCAATCGTCGTTTTCCACTCGCATTGATAAGTATTCACCAAATGCTCCATCTGCGCCTCTAACTCAGCACAAATGCCCAGAGAATCCTCAATTACCACCTGCTTCAAGTATTCAATACCGCCCTCAAGCTTGTTCAACCAAGTAGCGGTACGTTCCAGGCGATCGGCCGTGCGAATGTACAAGACCAAAAAGCGATCGATATACTTAATCAAAGTTTCCTTATCGATATCCGCCGCCAGCAAAACCGCGTGCTGCGGCTTAATCCCCCCGTTACCGCACACGTACAAATTCCAACCATTCTCAGTAGCAATAATCCCAAAATCCTTGCTTTGAGCTTCCGCGCATTCGCGAGTGCAGCCAGAGACAGCAGACTTGAGCTTGTGGGGCGATCGCAAACCGCGATAGCGCAACTCAACCTCGATCGCCAAACTCGTCGAATCCTGCACCCCAAAGCGGCACCAAGTGCTACCAACACAAGATTTGACAGTCCGCAAAGCCTTACCGTAAGCGTGTCCAGACTCAAATCCCGCATCAATCAAGCGGTGCCAAATATGCGGCAACTGATCCACCCGAGCACCAAGCAAATCGATCCGCTGTCCGCCAGTAATCTTAGTATAAAGCCCAAAATCCCTGGCAACTTCTCCCAAAGCAATCAACCTCTCCGGCGTAATTTCTCCACCCGGGATGCGCGGTATCACCGAATAAGTACCGTCGCGCTGAATGTTTGCCAAATAGTAATCGTTGGTATCTTGCAAACCGACGTGAGACTTCTCTAGAATATGGTCGTTCCAAGTAGAAGCCAGCATCGAAGCCACAGCAGGCTTGCAAATTTCGCAGCCGTGCCCTTTGCCGTGTTTGGCGATCGTCTCATCAAAGCTTTTCAGCTCTTGAGAGCGCACCAAATGGTACAATTCTTGACGGGAAAACTCAAAATGTTCGCAGAGATTATTTTTGACCGCAAACCCGGCTTTCTTCATCTCCGACTTAAAGATATCCGTCACCAAAGGCACGCAACCGCCGCAGCCCGTACCAGCTTGAGTGCATTTCTTGACACTGCCGACATCAGTTAAATTGCGATCGCGAATCGCCTCACAAATCTGCCCTTTGCTGACATTATTGCAAGAACAAATTTGAGCAGAATCCGGCAGACTCTCCACACCAAAACCAGCAGGTGCTCCGCCTTCGCGCGGTGGCATCAACAAATCTTCTGGATGTGGCGGCAAAGCAATATCATTTTGCATGAATTGCAGCAAAGTGCCGTAAGCAGAAGCATCTCCGACGAGAATACCGCCTAAAATTCGGCTACCATCTTGATTTAAAACTAATTTCTTGTAAGTGCCTTGGAAATTGTCAGCAACAACAATCTCTTTAGCACCGGCAGAATTCGCAAAAGCATCACCAAAACTCGCCACATCCACACCCAAAAGTTTCAGTTTTGTGGACATATCCGCACCAGTGAAAGTGCTAGTGGGACGGGCATCTTGCCCGTCATCCGCAGCGCTGCTCAAAATATCTGCTGCTACGCCAGCCATTGTATAACCAGGGGCAACTAAACCGTAGATGCGATTTTGATAAAGTGCACATTCGCCGATCGCATAAATATCAGAATCCGAAGTTTGGCAGCTATCATTAATTATAATACCGCCGCGTTCTCCCACTGCAATCTCGCAACCTCGGGCAATTTCATCTCGGGGGCGAATACCAGCAGAAAACACAATCATATCCGTTGCCAATTCCGAACCATCAGCAAACAGCATTTTAGTAACTTTGCCATCTTCACTAACAATTTCGGTGGTAGATTTGCTAGTGTGAACCGAAACCCCCAACTCCTCAATTTTGTTGCGGAGAATTGAACCGCCAACCTCGTCAACTTGCACGGGCATCAGCCGCGACGCAAACTCAACGACATGAGTTTTCAAACCCATATTTTGGAGAGCATTAGCGCATTCCAATCCCAACAAACCGCCGCCAATTACTACACCTATTTTGCAATTTTTAGCATAATCTGACATCGCCTCCAAGTCGTCAATTGTCCGGTAAACAAAAGTACCAGCCGCGTCTTTGCCTTTGATAGGTGGTACAAATGGATAGGAACCGGTGGCGAGAACAATTTTGTCGTAGGGAACCTCTAAACCGTTGGCTGAAGAGACAGTTTTTTGTTCCCGATTGATGGCGACTGCTTTGTCGCCGATGTGAATCTTAATGTCATTTTTGTGATAAAATCCCGGTGCAACTAGAGATAAATCTCCCGCCGTTTTCCCAGAGAAAAATCCGCTGAGGTTTACGCGATCGTAAGCAACCCGCTGCTCTTCACAAAAAGTAATTAAATTCCAGTTTTTGGCAGCATCCGAGCTCACCATTAACTCTAGGAACTTGTGACCTACCATACCATTGCCAATTACAATCAGATTTTTTTTGGCTGTCATTAGAATCTCTTTTATCTCGTTTATCCGTCGTTGGTTTTATTAATATAAGAATTTTTTGTAAACTTTTGTATGTATGGATACAAAAAGTTAACTTTTATGCAATTGTCGTATGGTGGCGATTGCATTTTTGCATGAGGTGTGGTGACAGTTGATAATTGACAGTTGATAATTGACAGTTGATAATTGATAATTCACAGGGCAGGAGATTGTTCGGTAAATATCCACTGTCCATCTGTTCACTGTCAACAGTCCCTCTGCTCACTGTCAACTGTCATTGAGTTTTTGTTTGGTTGTTTTGATGATGCTGGTTAGTAGTTTTAGGAGTTCTTTTAGGTCGTTTAAGATTGATTCGCTTTCTTTTGGGGTGAGATAATCGGTTTCTCGAAGTAGCAATATCCAGTATTCAGTTTCGTGGGCTTCTTTGAGGGCTATCGCTAGTTTATGAATAAAATCGGCTTTGCTTTCTGCTTGTTCTGCTTCTCTAACTAATGCACCGATAGCTGTTCCAGATCGTAGTAGTTGTTTTGACAATACATATTCTTTTTTATTGAAAAACAAGTATTTATATAGGTTTACCGTTCGGACGGCAAACGCAAAAGATTTATTTTTGAGTGGTGAGTTATCAGTCATTGACAGTTGATAGTTGATAGTTGACAGTTGATAGTTGATAGTTGATAGTGCCCGAGATTGTTCGCTAAATATCCACTATGAACTGTCAAGTGTCAACTGTCAATAGTCCCCTCTCAACTGTCAATTGCCAACTGTCAACTGTCAATTCTTCACTGTCAACTGTCAACTGTCAACTGTCAACTGTTTAAGCTCCCATCCCTGAATACTGTTTCAAACCCTGCCGCCACAGCCAGCGATTCCACACAAAAAACACCACGCCCCAACCCAGCATCACCAACAAACCACGGCCGATATCTACGGGTAATCCGATTAAAATTGAAGCTGGAAAATGAATCAAATAAGGAAACGGAGTCCACAAAACCACTGCGCGCACCTCCGGGGGAAACACTTCTAACGGTGCGATAAGTCCCGATAAAAATAGGTAAATTAAAAACCAGAATTGCTCGATCGCACTTGCGCGCTCTATCCAAAAAGCAAACAGCGCAAAGGTATACTGGATCAAGAACCGCAAGCAAAAAGCCAAGACGACAACCAAGGAAAACAGCAAAAACCTGCCCAAACTCGGCACCCAAAAAGACTGTGGGTAAAGTGCAAAAAACAGCAGCACTAATCCGAATACAAAAGGTAGCCTCGCAAACCTTTCGGAAACATGAGATGCGAAGTGATGCCATACTGGATCTAGAGGCTGCAACAATCTATTAGATAACTTGCCTTGGACTACTTCTTTTTCAAACTCCCAAATCACCCAAACAACATTAGTTTGTCGGACAATGAAAGCTGCCAAAAAGTAACGGGCAAAGTCGATCGCCTTTAGCCCAAACTGACCACTTTCTGATGCTTGCATCCACACGCCCATCAAGATAAACGGCAAAGCTCCCGACAGGGCCCACAAAAACAATTCTGCCCGGTATTCGAGCATATAAGCGTAGTAAGTCAGTAGCAAAGTTTTAGCAATTCTGATGATTCTTTTCATATCAATCTCACTAAAAAAATTATAGGTAAAGGTACGTTGTTGGGCTTTAGCCCTCTTTCGGCGTATATAGAAAGAGGGCTGAAGCCCAACAACGTACCTATCTTTATCTTGAGAATAAAACACCTTGCTTTTTAGGTAATCTGGGGGAACTCTACACTTTTCCCGTGCGAAAAACTCGACCGATTACCTCTTCAATTGGCGGATCTGTGACAGTCAAATCTATCACTTCCAACTGGGCTAAAATCTTCGACACGCTCGCCGTCAGCTCCTCCCTTTTGACCAAAAACCGGACTGAATTACCTTCAATAGATTCTACCTCGCCGTAAGCAAAAGCGCTATCTTTTGCTAGCGGTTCGGCTAATTTTACCTGGACTTCTCGGTAAGGTGCAAACCTGTCGAGCAATCCGTCCAAACTGCCATCATAAACTAATTGCCCTTCATGGATTAACAAAACACGCTTGCATAAAGCCGTAATGTCAGCCATATAGTGACTTGTCAAAAGCACAGTTGCTTGATAGCGCTCGTTATATTCTCGCAGAAATTGCCTGACACTAAACTGTGCGTTGATATCCAAACCTAAAGTCGGTTCATCTAAAAATAATACCTCCGGTTGGTGCAGCAGTGCGGCCATCAATTCCGCTTTCATTCGCTCGCCTAAAGACAGCTTGCGTACCGCCTGATTTAATTTGCCTTCTAGTGACAGCATTTCTGTCAATTCTCCAATTCGCTGTCGGTAATCTCGATCGGGAATGCCGTAGACTGCGGCATTGATTCGCAGAGAGTCGAGTACGGGTAAATCCCAAATTAACTGCTGTTTCTGCCCCATAACTAAGGTGATTCTTTGCAGAAAAGCTGCTTCGCGGCCAAAAGGAGTACGATCGCACACAGTGACAGTACCATCAGACGGGTAAATCAAACCAGTCAACATTTTCAGCGTCGTAGTTTTGCCCGCACCGTTAGCGCCGAGAAACCCCACCACTTCACCAGGTTCAATACTGAAAGAAACGCCCTCAACTGCTTTGATATTGCGGTAAGTGCGCTTAAAAAAGTGCTGCATGGTTCCTTTCAGTCCCGGTTCCTTAATCGCTACGGGATAAACTTTGCTTAAGTCTTTAACTAAGATAATTGGCATTGGCTCTAGTTTTAACTTTTATTTTAATGTGCGATCGCGCGATCGGGTTGTGCCAAGCTGTAGAATATTACAAGATATCCATTATCACATCGCACAAAATTTACAACTATGGTACTCACCCCCGATAATTCTGGCATCCCTCGCTTGGTAGGAGACAATACTGCTGAAAATATTACACTTGCACCGGGACAACTTGCCAGTTTTCCTGGGGGAGTTTGGATGCTGGGCGGCAATGATACTGTCAGGGGCGCGTCAGATGCAGAAAGGATTTTCGGCAACGATGGTAAAGACAGTCTGTTTGGCGGTGCCGGCGATGATTCTATTTACGGCGGCAAAGCTGATGACGATGTTTTGGGAGAAGCTGGAAACGATTTCTTGACGGGAGATAAAAATAGTGATTTCGTTGATGGCGGCGTGGGAAATGATTTGCTGCGCGGGGGGCAAGGTGTTGATTTGTTAGTCGGTGGTGACGGCAACGATACTTTAATTGGCGACAGAGATGTGGATGTTTACAAAGGAGGTGCGGGCAACGATGTCTTTGTTTTGAGAGTCGATCAAGCTGGACTTAGATTAGTTGGAAATGAAGTTCCTGACGCCGTAATTATCGATTTTGATAAGTCTAGCGATTCAATCGGAATTAGTACGGCATTCACCAGCAGCAATATCACTTTTGAACAAGTGAGTTATAGTTTAAACGATCCGAGACTACTGTTACTCGATCCAGGAAGTATCTCGGGGGGAACGAGTTTGTTAGCCAAGGGCGGCATCTCGCAGCAAAGTCTCGATCCCGATCGTAATGGGCGTGTGGAAGCTACTAATATTAGATTCGGTTTTACTAATGCTTTGTTGGGGACTGTGTTGAATGTGACTCCGGCAGATTTAAACGGGCGTTTGATTAATGCTAGTTCTCTGCTTTAATCTGTAGGTGTAGGGTGCGAAATACGCACCTTATTAGAAAGATGAGGTACGTTGTTGGGCTTGGGCCCTCTTAGTATTTATGATATAGTAAGCGAGGTCGCATCAAAAACTCCATTTACAGTCATACCTCATCTTTCTGATAAATGCTATATGCACCTTATTAGACTTGAATTAAATAAATCTGACTTTGATACATAAACCGCAGATGATTTTCTGCTCGCTGGAAATGAATGCAATTGCTCGTCTACTAATAATACCAATTATAGAACAATTCTTGGTACAATATTTGAGGTTGAGTTTGTTTGCTCGACAAAGATTGGATCAAGGTACGTTGTTGCGCTTCAGCGCTCTTTATATATATTCGGAAAGAGCGCTGAAGCGCAACTACGTACCTAATTTTTCGTTTTTTATATATATAAGCAAAGAGCGCTGAAGCGCAACTACGTACCTAATTTTTCGTTTTT
>RDXX01000011.1:0-47318 GCA_004292955.1 Oscillatoriales cyanobacterium
TCGTTTGTTTTACTATTCCATTCTAACAGGCTCAGTAAAATTTACCAAAAAATTAAAGCCGTCCTTAAGGACGGGGTTTTAAACCCAATTTTTTGATAAGTACAGCCTGCCTCCAGCGAAGCGATCGCACCTACTCTCAATTCTATTACCTATTGCGGTATATCCACCCACATCTGACAGAGAAGATATTCAAAAAGGGAACTCAAGATTATTATCCTGAGTTCCCTTCATGCTTTGCTGCGCGAGCTTTTTTCGCTTAATCGCGCTTGAGCCGCCGCAATTCGTCTTGTAAATTCTGTACCTGTTCGCGGAGCTTGTCTACGCCGCCGGTTTCTTTAGTTTCTTTTGTAGAAACTTCTTCTTCCTCAGAAACAATTTCAATCCGCCGAGGTTCAGCGGGTTTTTTGTCCCCAGCAGCTTCTACAGGTGGTTGCTGCTGCTGAGCTTGTTGCACCATATCATCAACAAAGCGACGAGCTTCTTCTGTTGACATCTCACCGCGCTTCACCAATTCATCTGCCAGCTTTTGGGCTTCAGTGCGTAATTCAGTTAACTTGCTGCCAGCTTTTTCACCAGCGTAGGAAGCTAGCCCGACACCAAGGTAAACTGCTTTTTGTAAAATATCTCCGAAACCAGGCATAGGAACTACACCTCATAAAACTGGGTGAACCGGAGACCACGCCTATTACAAGCATCCCGTGTTGCTGCTACCTTCCGGTCCTGACAAGATTTGGGCGTTGGAATCGCGTGGATCCAGTTCATTTACGAGTATAACACAGTTATTTATTCTTCAACCACACACCAGTGATAAATTTCATAAATAACGCAACCGTTCTTCACCAGCGGGTCTTCAGCGACGATCGCCTTTGCCTCATCCATCGAAGCCGCCTCAAACATCAACATACCGCCGCCCCGCCTCGCCCAGTAGCCAGTTTTCGCTCGGTGTCCTTTAGAAATCAAATCTCGGACATAAGCTCTGTGAGCTGGCACGTGCTGGTCAAACACAGGCTTTTCGACAATTCCTTGCTCAATTTTGACAAACCAAGGCATTTTAAATTTTAGATTTTAGATTTGGGATTTTGGATTGTAGATTGGGAATGGGTGTTTTGGTGCGGGGCATTGAGGAAATACTCGATCGCCCGTACTCGGCCATTCCTTCCTTAATTCGATGCTATCCCATGCACCTGTCAAAACAAAGATTTTTTATAGCTTTAGTGGCGCCAGACGATATTCAAGAGCAGATTACCGAGATTAAACTGTATTTTGCCGATCGCTACAACAGCCGTGGTGCTTTGAATTCGCCACCCCACATCACACTGCAACCTCCCTTTGAACGGCCTGCGGCGGATGTGGCGCAATTAGAGGAAAGTCTCAGGGCCTTTACTGCAAATCGGCTCCCAATTCCCGTTACGCTATCCGGTTTTGCCGCTTTCGCACCCCGCGTCATTTATGCGGATGTTGTCAAATCGCCCCAATTGCTGGAGATTCAAACAGATTTGATGAGTTATGTCGCGGCAAATTTAGGAATTGTCGATCGCATTTCTCAGACTCGCTCATTTGTACCGCACATGACTGTAGCGTTTCGCGATTTAACTGAGGAGAATTTTCAAACGGCTTGGCTGGAATTCGCAGCGCGCGAACTCCACTTTCAGTTTACCGCCGCTGCCTTAACCTTACTGCTTCACGACGGCAGCCGCTGGAACATCAGCCAGCAATTTCCGCTTGGCGCCTAAACTCTCTCTTCTTTCTCTTCCTTCGCGGACTTCGCGTCTTCGCGGTTCGTTTCCCCAAAAAAATCTTGCTAGCAAATCATCATCAATCAACACTTCGGACACTTTCAGAGGCGACTCGCGGGGGGCGAGAAACCGGGTTTCTACGAGTTTTTGGATTTAGTGACGAGAAATATTCATAGAAACCCGGTTTCTGAGGTTGCAAGTGCATCCACTACAAACCTATAGCCCAATACGGTTGACTTAAGATGGTCATTGCGAGGAACGAAGCAATCGCAGTATATATTTTTCATAGCGATTTACCCCCAGGGCGGTCTTAAGTAAACGGTATTGACCTATATTTCGAGTTCCCATAGGAGGTACTCATGGCCTGCGTGGCCTGCGTGGCCTCCGTGGGCATAGTGCATATCTCACCATGCTTGAGAACCGCTATATCAAATTCTGCCAATCCCGTTTCAATCGCGCTATCAATTGCGAACGGCAGTACGTATTAGAAGTATATTTGAAGGTGTGGGTTCTCAATCATGAGGTAGTTGATGTATCAGAATTCTTCAAAAACTTCCCGATCGCTAGCGCAATCATCTCTTTGTCTTCGAGATCCCGAACCGATCAAAGCTTAAGGAAAGCTTTGGATCGGCGATCGCCCTACCAGAACGAGTCGAGGTTCAATTCCCACCATCAATGCCCTTATAGGACGGCTTGAGGAGGCTCTTTTCCAGAGAAGCCACCGGGAACATAATTCCGGGCTTTTTTGTGGGATGGTTTAGCGTATTGAATACCCTGTCCCAAAATCCTTGAATGCCGTAGTTTCCCTTAAACCGAGAGTGGTGGAGATCGTGAAAATCCGAGGAAATGAAAAATATTGACAGAGAACTGTGACCTTCTAGGTTGTAAGCATTCCCGATAATAGTCCAGGCGCACAATTGAGCAATATCGTATCCGAATACAAAAACAGGCAAAACGTCTGCAACGGTGACGATAGCATATTCAAGCAGGCTTTTATGACCGGCAACAAAACTCGATGAATCCAGGAAGTCGTGATGTTTGAGATGTATTTCCTGAAAGAACTTTTTGTGAAAGAGCCAATGGGTAACGTAAAAGCAGAAATCCGCCGCAATTATTCTCATCAAGAACCATTCAAGATTTAAGAGCCAGCTATTTCCTCGATGAACTTCGGGAGCTAGGTACAGGATAATCGCTGCTGCTGCTAAACTTTTAATTTCTCCGGCCAGGATTCCTCGAACAGTAAATGCAGGGAACGGTTGTTCTTTCACTTTCTTGACTCTGACATTGAATCTTTGCCACCAAGTCTCGTTGGTTTTAAGAACTTTTTCAATAACAATACCGATGCTGTAGAATGAAACCGACCCAACCAACCAGTACAGTAAAACCTCGGCGGTAAAGTCGAGATGGATTTTGTTCGAGAGCCAATAAATTAACTGCTGGAGCAGGGTACAAGCAATAGCAACTTTGATGAAAAACTCTATTTCAAAAAACAAATTAAATAGTTTTACTATTACTTTATCCTTGAAAAGTACAGTTTTTTCAGGGCAATCATTGAGTGGGTTCGGGGGCTGAGATCCGGGACTAAGCATTGTTTTTTTTCACGTTTAGTTATCTGGGTAGAAGGAAATACAGTGGCTATCGGTTTGGCAAGGTAGGTGGTGAAAGCTAAAAAGCTTGACAGTCAAATGATTCAGTGTGCCTCACCTGGTAAGAAATGCAGCAGCGCAACTTTGCTCTTCCGAAGGGAGTAAGCTGTTTTACCCTTGATTAGGGTATAATAAAAGGTTAACTCAGTCAATCACTACAGCATTTCAGCATAAGATTATAGCGGTTCTCAAGCGTGGTGAGGTATGCCCGCAGAGACCGCGGAGGCCATGAGTACCTCCTATGGAAGCTGGAAAGGCTATATTTAAAATTGAAAGTAAAACAGCTTAGCGATCGCGCCGAGGGGGACTGGCAAGTGCCACAGTTCCATAAACCGCAATTCCCGACTCTTTCAATGTTTTAATTGCCGACTTGACAGTAGTACCGCTAGTGTAAATATCATCAACCAACAAAACTGGATTGCGCGGGAGACGGCGCCGAAAATCTTTCCCCAAAATTAAAGCATCTTTCATTTCCGCTTGCCGCTGCTGTGCTGTCAGAGCGAATAAAGCCTGAGTATTTTTCACCCGCTCCAAACCGTGCCGCTGCAAAGGCAAACCAGTCAGCTCGCAAAAACTTTCCGCCAAAAGTTCCGCCTGATTGAAACCCCGTTCCTTGACCTTTGATTTGTGCATGGGAATCGGTACAACTGTTAAATTGTCAATAGCTAATTCGGGAAAACTCAGCCAAGATTCTGCCAGCCAGCCACCGAGAGGTTTTGCTAATTGTGGATTTCCTTCATATTTTAAAGCTGCGATCGCCCGTTTGAGAGTCCCGCCGTACTCCCCCCACACAAAAACACGCTGTTGGGAGGCCCAAAATCGACCGGGATCGGGTAGCTGACATTGCTGAAGTTGCTTGTAGCAGTACCCACAAAACTCCTCGGTAGCCGATCGCTGACAAAGAGGACAGTTAGACTTAAGAAATAGATTGAGAAAAGATTTGACTAATCCCGTCCAATTTCGCTCGTTCATCGTAAAATTGTGGTATGTGATTAATGGGAAAAACTATCAAAATTAAATCAGTTTCCAAGGACAGGCTCCCAGCGTGACAAATCTCTACTGGCTAGACAAAATTCAACCTTCAGACCGAGATGCAGTGGGAGAAAAAGCATTTTACTTAAGCTGTTTACTCGCCCAAAATCATCCCGCTGTACCGGGTTTTGTCGTGCCGACTACAACATTTTCGCAGTTTTTAGAGTCGATCGACTGGCTAGAACCGCTGTTGGCTGACTGGCCCCACTCTTCGCTACACTTGAATGTCGATGAACCCAGACAACTGCAATCGATCGCTCGCAGCATCCGCCACCAAATCCTCACCGCCAAACTGCCAGATGCACTACTCTCCACCCTAGAGTCTGCTGTTTGTCAGCTCAACTCCCAAGCCTTAATTTTTCGCCCTTCCCTGACTTCCTGGAACCCGAAAACAACCGGAATCCTGGAATCTCACGCAGTAAGTGCCGAACCAGAAGCCATTGAAGCCGGACTCAAACGCGCTTGGGCAGAATTGTTCAGAGCCAGAAGTCTATTTTACTGGCAGCGGTGCGGCATGAAGATACAGCAAATCAATCCCGTAGTTTTGGTGCAGCCCCTCGCCCCAGCCATCGCTGCGGGCGAGGTGAAAATTAACGCGGGTGCAGCCTGGGAAATTCAAGCCACCAGCGGTTTGGGACTGTCCCTCGCTCGGGGAGAAACCATCCCCGATTACTATCAAGTCCAGCCCGAAACAGGGACGGTTAACTTCCAGCGGCTCGGTTACAAAACATTAGCATACAATCTCAAAACCGGGGAGGGAAAGCCGAAAAAAAAACCGCAGAGCGGAAATTGGGAAAGCCGAAACATTACCAATTCTGCATTGTTAATTCCCGATTTTGCTGGCAGTTGCGTAGAACTTTTGACGCTGGGAGAGAAATGGCAAAGTGAATACGTTTTAGAGGAATCGCAATTGCAAAAACTCATTGAATTGAGCAAAAAAGTAATCGCCGAATTTGACTGTAATGTAATCTTGGAGTGGACGCTAAACCAGACAACAAACAGTAGCGATCCGCAGTTTTATTTTACTCAAATGCGTCTTTTTAAACGGGAACAAGTGGCGCCCTCCCGGGAAAAAGCGATCGCCCAAACGCGAACTCCTGCTATCCTCAAGGGTTTGGGTGCCGCCTCAGGAAAAGCCGAAGCAATTGCCCAAGTTATGACTAATTCCCACCCAGAAAACGCGGACTTCTTAGCCGGAGGAATTTTGGTAGCCCGCACAATCGATCCGAATTGGCTGCCTTGGTTGAAAGTTGCTGCTGGGATAGTTGCCGAACAAGGAGGGATGACAGGCCACGGCGCCATTTTAGCGAGAGAATTGGGAATTCCTGCGGTTGTGGGAGTTGTCGGGGCGACTCGCGCGATCGCCTCGGGGGATTCGGTATTGGTAGATGGCGATAGCGGAGAAGTTTTTGCCCTCGCTCCACATCCGGCGATCGACACAGCAGACAGCAACCCGCTTCAGGAAACGCCAAATAATGCGGATACATACAGTACAGCAGCAAAAATGTCAATAGCTAATTATCAATCTTCAACATCAGAGCGATCGTCCAATCCCGCATCTAAACCTCGACGGGCAGAATCTCCCGAATCAGTTTGGGGCGCGCCAACGGCAACTCAACTGCTGGTTAATGTCAGCCAAACAAGTTCGATCGATCGCCTCAGAAATCTGCCCATCGACGGCATCGGATTATTGCGATCGGAATTGATGGCATTGGAAGCTTTGGACTGTCAAAACCCCAAAATTTGGCTGCAAGATGGTCGCCAATCGGAATTTGTCGATCGCATGGCAGATTGCCTCAGCTTATTTGCAGCAGCGGTAGCACCGCGACCTATATTTTATCGATCTCTCGACTTGCGCGACTCAGGATCTCATGGCAGTTTCAGCAATACCTTTGAACCGGAGTTATTTGATTGGGAGTTGTCCGTACTTCAAAAAGTCTGTGAGTCAGGTCATACAAATGTCAATTTAATTTTGCCTTTCATGCGCTCTGTAGACGAGTTTGTCTACTGCCGCCAGCGCTTAGAAACTATTTGGAAAAATCGACCAGACCAGTTTCAAATATGGATTATGGCGGAAGTTCCTTCGGTATTATTTTTATTGCCAGATTACGTAAAAGCAGGAGTTCAAGGAATTTCCATCGGCACCAACGATTTAACTCAGTTTCTGTTAGGCATTCACCGCAACTCCCAACAGGTAGCAGGTGGTTTCAACGGACGCGATCGAGCAGTGATGAGGGCGATCGAGCAATTAATCCGACAAGCCAGGGCTGCGGGGATTCCTTGTTCTATCTGTGGCGATGCTCCAGCTTTGTATCCCGAGATAGTTGAATCCTTGGTGCGGTGGGGGATTTCGTCTATTTCGGTGAATGTCGATACTACAGAACAGACTTACAGGGCGATCGCCCGCGCCGAACAGCGCCTGTTGCTAGATGCCGCGCGCGCGATCGTTAAAAATTAACCAGCATCCCGCCAGCCCAGCACAAAAATTATTATTGCGATGCAAACAGCAACAATATTTAACCATGATTACAAAAACCCGGTTTCTGCATAGATATATTGCCTTCCATCCTTGAGTGGTTCAGTGATACCGCATTTGGAAACCTAAATCCTCAATTAAAAACATCAGATTTTCAAGCTAGCATAGAAATATCACCGACACTTTAACCGGAGGTAGAAACAGTCAGTAACCCAGCCCTAAAGGGACTGAGCTTGCAAGAGCGATCGAGTAAGCTATGCTGACCAGCCTAAGTCTTAACTGACTACGTTATTTGAGTCACGACACCCTGTGGATACGAAGCTAGTCCCCTGCTCTGTCGCTGAAGGTTAAACAGTCTTAGGGTCACTGAGGCAGTGCTTTCAGCCTAACAAGCTCTTATAACATTGACCGACAAGCTAACATTACCCCGAAAGGGAGGCTCGACAAGAGCAAAAATTATGCGATCGCGAGTTGCAAGGTTTGAGGCGGTAACTGTCCTGCCCTTAAGTACATTACAAAAGTACACCAAATCAAGCAACTCCAAGGCGGTAATGCATAAATGGATAGAGAAAGATTCAAGGCGGTTGAAACCGCCCGTGTTGTTTTCCTCTCAGGTCTTTCATACGCTGAGCTTCCCACTTACCGAGCTTTTTTGTGAAATCAAAAATTATTGCAACCGCAGCAATACTTGCTGCCCTCGGCTGTCTGCATCCCCATCCAGCATTATCTCAACCTGCAACTGACGGCGGTACAAAACCAGGATTTTGGCAACCTCAAGCACAGGTTGACTATACTCGCAACATTACCCTGAGACTGTTAAATGAAACCGGATTAAACCTAGAATACGGTCAATCAGGTGTCGGCTTGTCATCCTTGCCAGTTGGAGCTAGCAAAAATATCATGGTTCGCGTCAGCAACCGCACCGGAGACATTGCCAATATTCCGATTAATGTCAAAGGAGGAACCACAACTTTGAAATACGACTATAACGTTGATGCCAAGGAAAACATTGTGACGGTTCGCATCACCACATCAGACGGCCGCACTAGGCAAGATCGGTCAGTTTATATTGATGAAAAAGGGCGAATTTACTCTTTTTAAAGAACGAAAATTTAATAACTTACACTCTTGAAAGTGGGATGGGGCAGAAGAGCCCGTTCTTTCTGGACGGGCGGGACGCCCATCCCACAAACTTGTGGAAGTTATTTAATTTTCATTCCTAATATCCGCTGTTCCTATTCATGCCTGGGCCTCGATTTCCCTCTTCTTTCGGTTTAGCTTTGTTCACTCGCAAGGGGCGTCCCATCCACTCTGCACCGTCTAATTCGGTAATTGCAGCGTCTTCTTGGGCATCTTCCATCATCTCGACAAATGCAAAGCCGCGCATCCGACCGGTTTCCCTGTCGGTAGGTAAGACAACTCGCTTGACTGTGCCGTACTCTGCAAATACTGATTTCAGGTCTTCTTCGGTGGCGCGGTAGGACAAATTTCCAATATAGATAGTCATGTCGATCGAACTAAACTTGTTGTGCTATACATAATAACCGGTTCATTTGACTCTCAAGTGCCATCTCGCTTAAAACTGACCAGAAAGAATTGGTTGAAAGCCCGCCCGCCCGATCGGGAGAAATTAAAATCAGACTATTCATTACTCCAATACTCGGACTTAAGGGTAGAGGTCGCTCTCCTTCTGTCAACTGTCAACTGTCAACTGTCAACTGTTGAAGGATCGCCTTTGAACTAAAAGGGTTTGCCGCACCGACAAACCCTTTCTACTGACTGCAATAGTTAGTCCTTTTGCTTAGTCGATCGAGATCGACTGAGGCCCCGTGCTTTTAGCGTTGGTGGCTTCGGCTGCGGGAGGAGTGTAGGAAGTTGAACCGGCTTGCTCATCGATCCAGCTTCTAACGGGATCTTCGTGAAGGTTGAGTCGAAGCAGGCCAGAAAAAAATCCGCCCGCAAAGGCGATCGGCTGTTGGATCAATTCTTTGACCACTGGGATGAGTTCGTCGAGGAACATTCAAGAGTCTCCTTGTGCTGCTGGGGTTCTATCTTTACTGTACCGTTTGTACGGAGATGCTGGCAGCAGACTGCAAAAAAAGGGCGATCGAGCCTGTTAAAGATGGGCAAGCTCATGCTGCAAAAAACGCTTGCCGGAAAATTGTCGGCAAATGATTTACAATGCTAATCTGTTTGTTTACAAAATTTTATGTGCCGTTTGCTTGGCTACCTCGGCGAGCCGATTTTACTCGATTCTATTCTGTACAAGCCGGAACATTCGCTAATTGTGCAGAGTTACCAGCCCCGCGAAATGACTTCGGGCTTGCTCAATGCTGACGGTTTTGGTATCGGTTGGTATCACCCGCACCTCGATACCGATCCGTTTACTTATAAAAATGTACAGCCAATTTGGAACGACATCAATCTGCCGAGTATCAGCCGATATGTTGAATCCGGCTGTGCGATCGCCTATGTTCGCAGTGCAACTTCAGGACAAGCTCTAGATTTGAGCAACTGTCAGCCGTTTCAACACGATCGCCTGTTGTTCGTACACAACGGCTTTGTGCAGAATTTTCGCAAAAGTCTTTACAGACCAATTCGCGATCGGCTCAACGATACCCTTTATCAATCAATTAACGGTACTACAGATTCAGAGCACATCTTCGGCTTATTTGTCAATGAATTAACAGCCAGCAATCTGAGCCTAAAAGCTGCTTTGCAAAACTGCCTGAAAACTTTGGCTGAACTAGCAAACGCTCACCAAGTTGAATTTTCAGCAAATATTATTATCAGCGACGGACAGCAGCTCGTTGCATCTCGTTTTGCTTTCCCAAAAGTCCCTCCTTCCCTGTATTGGCTGCGGGACGATTTAAATTTCCCCAATTCTGTCATCATTGCTTCTGAGCCTTTATTTGGTGGCAATTGGCACGAGTGTCCAGTCCAGAGCACGATCAGTACGGGAGTAGACGGTGAGATCGAAATCAATCCAATCTTGTAAAGAGGCAATTTATCAGGATTTGCAGCAGTGTCGCCGCGGCACTTTTCAACTATTTGCAGACATCGATTACAATACTTTCTGCCGTCAAGCCCATCCGGATTTTAGTCCGGTTGGTTGGCATTTAGGTCACATTGCTTATACTGAGGATTTGTGGCTGTTGCAGAAATGTGGTGGGTTCAAGCCAGTTTTTCCTGAGTATCACCAACTGTTTGCTGCGGATATTTTGCCGAAAAAACAACGAGTTTTTTTGCCTGCGCTACCAGAAGTTGAATTGTATCTGGATGCGGTGCGAAAAAAGGTGTTAGATTATTTGGACGTTGCGCCGATCGCACAACAGGAACGTCTCTGGCGGTTTATTATTCAGCACGAAAGTCAGCACTGCGAAACAGTTGCTTTCGTGCTGCAAATGCTAAGGAAGGAAGAAGGAAGAAGGAAGAGGGAAGAAGGAAGAGGGAAGAAGGAAGAGGGAAGTTCGGCAACGAGCAGTGTACAAGATGTAACGGATTTAACGGATAGAAGTAAGGAGGAAGAAGGAAGATTAATTCCCAATTCCCAATTCCCGATTACCAATTCCCAATTACCCATTACCAATTACCCATTACCCATTACCGATTCCCCAGAGATTGAGATTCCCGGCGGGGAATTTTATATGGGAAGCGATGCTGCTGAAACTTTGGATAACGAGCGATCGCGCCATCTGTGCGATCTAGAAGCATACGCGATCGATCGCTATCCGGTCACTTGCGGTCAATACCGAGATTTTATGACATCCGGCGGCTATCAGAACCGCGATTGGTGGTCTGCTGAGGGCTGGGAATGGCAAAAAGTTCATTTAGTCGATCGCCCGCTTTACTGGTCAGAAAACCCTGCTTTCAACAACCATCCAGTTTGCGGCGTCAGTTGGTACGAAGCCGAAGCTTACTGCAACTTCGTCGGGAAGCGCTTACCATCGGAAGCCGAATGGGAAAAAGCAGCCAGTTGGGATCCCACAACTGGGACAAAACTTACCTATCCTTGGGGAGAAGCACGGCCAAATGCCAGCCTGTGCAATCACGGCAATCATCTTGCCAATACTTCCCCCGTTGATGCTTTTCCAACGGGAGCAAGTCCAGCAGGCTGTTGTGATATGTTGGGCAATGTCTGGGAGTGGACAGCTTCAACCTTTGACGCCTATCCAGGATTTGAAAGTTATCCTTATCGGGGATACTCTGAACTCTATTTTGATGGAGAACATCGGGTTTTGAAAGGCGGGAGTTGGGCAACTTTTCCTCAGGCACTGCGATCGACTTTTCGGAATTGGTACTATCCGGGCGTGCGGCAAATTATCGCGGGTTTTCGCTGCGCCACAACTACAATCACATAGGTTTGTAGTGAGGAATGCGAGTCCTCTAATTTTATGCGGACTAAAGTCCTCACTACGAACCTGTAAGATTTAAATTTAAAAAATAAAATTTATTTCCAGTTAATTTTAGACAATATTTGTTTGTCAAACACCAAAACTTTTTTCCACTTAAAAATACTAGGTTAAAAAAGGTTTGTAAATGATTTAATAATTTAGGTTGATATTTGTTGAATTTTAATTTGTGGACGCGACTCGCCATCGGGTGAGAACATACAGAACGGAGAGCGGCCTCAAAAATCTAGCTTGAGTGCGATCTTCAGCAACGCAACTGTGTGCTATATCAATTTGTGCATCTTAATTTTACTCTATGAAATCTCCAAGACTTTCCGACAAGACAAACCCAGCGTCAACCAAAGAAAACCGGCTGCACTTAGAGCGGCTGGTGAGCGCTGTGGCACCGACACCCGCAGAAATCAATGCTGGCAGCGATGCAATTACCGGGTTGACTCAAAACCCCAAAACCCTGCCTCCCAAGTATTTCTACGACGATCGCGGCTCGAACCTCTTCGAGTTGATTTGTCAGTTGCCGGAATACTACTTAACGCGCACTGAGACGGCAATTTTGCAAGAGTGTGCAGGGGCGATCGCGCATTTGACGGGCCCGTGCGAAATCGTCGAACTTGGCAGCGGCAGTTCCACCAAAACCCGGATTCTCCTCGATGCTTACAGCAAATTGGAATATCCGCTGCACTATTTGCCGATCGACATCAGCCCCACTATCCTAGAAAGCAGCGCTTGTCAACTGTTAGCAGATTATCCATCGCTCCAAATTCACGGACTTGTCAGCACTTACGAATTAGCCTTAGCTAAAATTGCCCCGTCGCCATTGCCAACCCGAATGATTTGCTTTCTAGGCAGCACCCTCGGCAATCTCAACCATCAAGAATGCGATGTATTCTTCTCGCAAGTTGTCGGTGCATTGCAGCCGGGAGAGTATTTTTTGCTGGGAATTGACTTAGACAAATCTAAGGATATTTTAGAGCCGGCCTACGATGACAGTCAAGGAGTGACCGCAGCCTTTAACTTGAATATGCTGCGACATTTAAATCGGAAGTATCAGGGAAATTTTGATTTAGCGCAGTTCGAGCATTGGGCTTTTTACAATCAAGAACAATGTCAAATTGAAATGCACTTGAAAAGTAAGAAAGCGCAAACAGTCAACTTGCGCGCGCTCGATTTAACGGTTGAATTTGCCGCCGGAGAAACTATCCGCAGCGAAATTTCGCGCAAGTTTAATCTCAATACTGTAAAGGCAGATCTTTCGCAGCGCGGTTTAAAGCCGGTGCAAGTTTGGACAGACCCAAATCAGTGGTTTGGCTTGATGCTTTGTCAGTTGACAGTTGACAGTTGACAGTTGGCAGTTGGCAGTTGACAGTTGGCAGTTGGCAATTGTTATTTGTTATTTTTGAATATCTCCCAATAATCAGTAACTACTGACTACTGACTAATAATGACTAATGACTGCTGACTAATGACTAATATCATTTCCGGCTGCATCGGAATAATATATTTGGATGATATCAGTGCGAGCGTCTCGCTCGCGGCATAGATCGCTCGCGAGACGCTCGCACTCTTATAATTACGATGCTGCCGGATTTGATATAATGACTGCTGACTACTGACTGCTGACTACTGACTAATGACTACTGACTAATTAACAAATCGGCCGCTGTCCGGGTTTTACGGCGTGAATGTACTCGCTGCCGGATGTCGGCCATCCCCGCTTGTAATAGGCTTCCTCGGGCTTCCCCCAGCCCAACTGCAACAAAATTTCGAGAAAATCCAACTTTTCCCACTTCGAGAGACTCGCCCATTCTGTACGCTGGGCTAGAGCTTCTACGTCGATCGGCTCGATCGCTCGAAAATCCTTCCCACTATTAATACTCAAATACAAATCCATCCCCGCAGTTACCCGCTCCCAGAATTCCAACATCGCAGTCTTAGCAGCCTTCAGCGTCATCAAATCGATCGGTAGAGCGATTAATTCGTCATCCACTCCCGGGTAGCGCAGACTATTGCCTTTAACCGTCATTTCCCGCCAGACAATCCCAGAAACTTGATGTTCCCGCTGGTATTCGTGCACGGCTGCCTTAAAATTTTGATAAGCAGTGAACTTTTGAACGCCCTCAGATTTGAGAAAGCGATCGATCACGGGGTTTCCTGTAGCAGGAGTTTCAGTCAAATTGAGGCGTCGCCCGTGCAAGCAGGCTTGGCGCTCTTCTGCGAGGATGTTAATGAGTTCCGCCGTGCTGTAGATCTTGGGCATCTTTATTCAGGCAAAATCTATTGATTTGCGGGTCTGGCTGGTTTGATCTGCTAATTTTCAGTAAAGATTATTTGTTTTTTTGAGCAATATCACTTTTGCGTTATTGTAACTTTTCTTTGGAGTTAATTCTAGTTTTGATAGTTTACAGGAGTTGCGCCCATAAATCCCGAAAGCTTCTTGAAAAAAGCAGTTGATCGCGATACAGAATTGCGAGTTAGGCTGTCCGCTGCGCGGCGGGCGTACCTCGTGGAATTTTTCGCCAACAACAAAGCCCCCTCACTCGAAGGAGGGGGCTAAACTGAGTTAAAGGTTTGGCAGTTGTATGTAGCCAGTCTAACAACCCGAAAAAAAAGCAGCATTCGCACTTGCTGTCAACTACCAAAACTCAAATTTTCAGTCTCAAAGCTTAGTAACGTCGTGAAGAGCGATTGTTGTCGCCCCAGCCACCGCCACCCGAGGAGCGTTTGTTGTTGTTTTCGCGAGGTTTGGCTTTGTTGACTTTCAAGTCACGGCCCATCCACTCAGCACCGTCGAGGGCTGCAATAGCTGCTGCTTCTTCTGCTTCGCTGGCCATTTCGACAAAAGCAAAACCCCTCATTCTGCCTGTTTCCCGGTCCACTGGCACTTGGACGCGGCTTACAGTACCGTACTCGGCAAATACTTCGTTGAGGTCGTCTGATGTGACCTCATAAGAAAGATTACCCACGTAAATCGACATAAAATCTCCAGAATCTATTAGGGTGCAGAGACTTAGATTCGGAGAGAGGCTTGTAAATAAACACCAACAAACTACGCAACCGAATTTAATTCTTGAAAAACTACTATAACATGAAGCCAGCAGAATCAGCAATTGCCTGTCCTAATTTTCAAATTAGGGTGCCGTCGGGCAATCTCCCGCGGAAAGTATTCTTGATAACTGACATATTGCACTGTTAGCCTCATCACCTTGGTTTTTTGCTGTGCGATCGAGCTGAGGGCTAATTTTTTTCGTTCCTGTTAGCAGGTGGATGGGGTTTTATTGAAAATATTGCTCTCGATCGTTATATTGAGATCGGGCACTTTTCGGGTTGCATAGATATCCTGCCTGTAACACCAGAGATCAATCTTTTTAGCCTCGGATTCATGTGTTGACTGAATTTCTAATCTCTGATATCCCGTCTCCGATCGCATTAAATTTAGCGCCCTGTAATGGCGACCCAAAAATAATTCTCAAAAGAGTTCTTAGGAATATCTACGCGCATTTTTCTACCCCAAGTATAAACATCAAAACTAACGCGAGATCGATCGCCCTTTCGATCGCTTCCCTCATCAATTGCGACATTTCCCAACAGCGCCACCCAGTGACTCGGATAAGGGATCAGCGGCGGTTTGTTTTGCAGCATTCCCTCAGCGGTAATCAAAGCAAAAGCAAATCCCCCAGCTTTGAGCGCCTCATCGGCGGCCCGCAGCGCTGGAATATCGCCACTGAAATAAGCGTATTGATACTCCCCACCGATGAATCGGGGGGATTCTTGATTAAGACCACAAAGGGACTTTCAAAGGCGTTAACAAAGCACCTCTACTGACTTCTTTGAGACAAAGCCCCAAAGTTGCCGCTACTTTTCTACCGATATTAGCTGCACCGTTGCAGTCGGCATTGATTAACAAACCTTCAAGGGTGCGATACAATCCGCGCTTAACTCGTTTACCGCTTGACTGCCACCCACGAAAGTTTTTCGCAGAATTTAGGTAGCACGTCCCGATCGACAAATGAAGCTTTAGAAGTATATGATTCTTCGGTCACGACAAACCGAATCCCGTATTTTTCGCACAATTGAGCGATTCTATCCTTGAGTCTACAAGTTGGAATTTGAACAAACTTTTGGTTAGTTTGAGAACCCAGATTGAGACCATTTTTCATCCCCACATTCCAACCGAATATCACAGTACCTAGATTGTTAGCTAAACAATGAGCAATCACCTTCCGAGCAGCTTTGTTAACAGCATCTCGCATTGTGCGATTGCGATTTTCTGTCAATCTCTCCAGTCGTTTTGACCAATAACCATTCGCTTTCCCGGACATCAAAAACGCAACGCGCTTATTATATCCTTGATTGAGCGACTTTAGGTGCAACCCATCAACGATAAAGCTAGTCCCAGTATTGCTTACACAGGTTAGCCAATTGTTCATTCCGTGGTCGATCATCAAAGCTTTAGATGGATCTACATCTGCTTGAACCTGCTCAGTCTTGTAGATTAATTCCAAGTAAAAGCAGCCGTTTCTAGGCAGGATTCGATATTCTCTGATTGCTTTGTGGTCTAAGTTTGTGGGCCTAGGTAGATAGAAAGCATCCAGTCCGAACCAAGCTTTAACTTTGGTGCCGAGTGGAAATCTTAATAACCCGTCTTTAAGCTTCACAGAGCGAGCTGTATACGTTACTAAAGCTAGACCACCCTGTCGGTAATTAGGTAGTCTCGGTCTTTGAGTTACTGTCCCTTCTTTTATGCCTTTTAATAGTCCAATATAGGATTTGAAAGATTCGGCAACAGTAGTTAAAATCTGCTGTGCGGTATCCGAATAGAATGCTTTATAGTGCAAATTTCGGTTCTCCGTACCTAGCACTTTATGCAAATCTGCTCTCCCCGGTATTTTACCTGTTTTAAAATACATTTGACGAGCATAATAAATACCGCAATTAGTCAGTTTTGATGACTCACTGCACAGGAATTCGAGAATTGCTTTTAGGTTTTTATCCGGGCTAATTAAATTTTGTTGGCATCCAAACATTTTTGTTACCTCCTTTTTATATTATACCTTCTCACCTGCTATCAAAGGATATTAATTAAAGAGGAAAATGTAGGCGACTAAAGTCGCAGTCGCGTTCCGGACCATGTAAGACAGCCAGGGGCTTCTCGCTCGTCTTTCGGTGAACTGTCAACAGTCAACAGTCAACTATCAACTATCAACTGTTTTACCATTTTCCTGACATTGCATCTTTGAGTCTCAATTCTTCTCGGCTGACTAGAGCTTCGTAGTAATCTGGTTTGATTTCTAGGGCGACTCCGTAAGAACTAATTGCATCTTGAGTCCGCTGCAATTTTTGCAAAACGTCGCCGCGCTGCGCCCAAGCTTCCCAGTTGTGGGGCTTGAGTTGAATCACTCGATCGAAAGCGACAAGTGATTCGGAATAGCGCTGCATTTTCCCCAGCACCAGGCCTCGCTGCACCCAGCCTTGATAGCTGTCGGGCCAGATAGTAATTGCTCGATCGTATGATGCTAGACTTTGTTCGTACTGTTCCAAATTTGACAGGGCGTTGCCACGTTTCAACCAAGCTTCAAAATTGTCTGGCACGTTTTGAATAACGCGGTTGTAAGCTGCGACGGCTTCTTCGTAACGCTGCAATTTTTCTAGCGCTGCGCCTTGCTGCAATCCTACTTTTGATGTAATGTCTGTTTCTGAACTCAGAGAGATTACTTTGTCAAAACAGGCGATCGCTTCTTCGTATTGCTCCAATTTTTCTAGGGCTTCGCCTCGCAAATTCCAAGCTTCTAGAAAATTTCCTTCAATTTGGAGGGCATTGCTGTAAGCGATAATCGCATCTTTGTAGCGTTCCAATTCTGCTAGGGCCATACCTCTGCCCAGCCAAGCTTCGGGGAAATTCGGATTAATTTGAATCGCTCGATCGAAAGCATCGATCGCACCTTCATAATCTCTTGATTCTGACAGTGTTTGACCGCGCCCGATCCATGCTTCGGGATAAGCGGGATTCATTTGAATAGCCCGATCGAAACAAGCTATTGCCCCATCGCGCCACTGGTGTTTCAGGGCCATTCCTTTGTACAGCCAAGCTTCGGAGTCATTGGGTTGGAGTAGCAAGACGCGATCGTAAGCTGTGACTGCTTCTCCGTATTTGTGCAATTTTGCCGAAGCAATGCCCCGATTGAACCAAGCCAAAGTGTTTTGTGGTTGCAGTTGAATGGCGCGATCGTAAGAAGTTACAGCTTCAGCGTAGCGTTCCGCCTTCATCAGAGCCAAACCTCGGTTCAGCCAAGCTTCCCAATTAGTCGGGACGAGTTTGAGAGCGCGCTCGTAGGCCGCCACAGCCTCAGCGTAGCGCGAGGCTTGCAGCAACACGCTGCCTTGCCTGCACCACATCGCGGGCAAATTTGGATGAAGTTGGGTTGCTTTTTTGTAACAGGTTGCTGCTTTGTCCCACTCCTGCAATTCTTCTAAAACTCTGCCCTGCTGATACCAAGCTTCGTGCTTTTCGGGATTGATTTCAATTGCTTTGTCAAAAGTCGCGATCGCCTCGGGGTGATTTTGCAAACTTAACAGTGCTGTCCCGCGCAGCATCCAGGCCCAATATTCTTCGGGATTAATGGCGATCGCTCGATCGCAACAGGCCACCGTTTCAGCCCAGGAGTGCAGTTGCTTGTAAGCTTTGCCCAGATTCAGCCACGCGCGGGCCCAATCCGGCTTAATTTGCACCGCTTTTCCGTAGCAAATGATTGCCGCTTCGTACCTTCCCGATGCGTAGTGTCTGTTGCCCCGATCGTAATCTGGAAATGCTGCAAAAATTCTTAAAATCGGGGGCAGGAGGCCGGACTCGGGATTTGAGGAGTTTTCTGTGGTAGAAGTCGAGATATCTGGCATACGCCTTACATATAAAATTTAGTGGGTTGACAAGATTGCGGTCTTATATATTAACTTATGCTTTTCTTAACTCGCTGCTATTTTGAGACAAATTTAGCATATCAGGTCTATTACCACAAATTATATTTACTTAACTGTAATGTATAAAATTATGCACCGCTCCCACTTTGCGTATACCGCTGTAAAATACGGTCAGTCGATTTTCGATGTTCGATTGACTCCACAGATGAATCTGGGAGCTTGAACCAGAGTCTAAAATTTTGATCTCTCCACTACGAGTGTCGGAAACGTGTATTCGTAAACGATATTAATTTTCCCAGAATCCTTCAAATCTCTGCGGTGCGAGATCTGAGTTAATAGAGTCTGTCCTCAAAAAGGCAGTGTGTTAACTTTTATTGTAACGGCCATACATCGTTTAATTAAGAGGTATGTTGTTCTTTATATCGAGTTGCTCAGGATGGCAATAAATAGTAGCTGCTAAATATTAGGCAATAAAAATCAATCAATTCATTTCATTGCAACACTTTTTTTCCAAAGAGCTAAAAGGAGTTGGTTTGGCAAACATCAAAATTAATTTGTATCAGACGTTGATTTGGACAAGAAAGTTGAGGGAAGGGTTTCATTATGCCACTCAATTTAAAAATTCGATCTCACAAGATCGCCATAATATTTATTGCATCGTTACTAATCAACGTACTCGCGATCGAAAGCACGTACTCTCAGCAGATCTGCCCAAAAGTGCAAACTTCAATTCAGATTATCGACGAAACGGGCGGGAGACAGATTTCTGGCACCTCCTCCGTTGACACTTTGCAGGAGTCACATTTCAAGAACTATGTAACGACCATTTCCAAACATATCTCTGCCAAGATTGACGAAATATCGCAGTGCCACGGAGATTTGAAAAGTTCTCCAGAAGTCAAGCTTTTTTTCGTTTACCGTCGGCTCGTCAAGACTGCGCCCTTAGCACCGTTCAATTTAGAGCGTACAGAATCTAATGATGCCAGGCATTTGGATAGTCCTTGGGTAAAACTCACGTTCAGCCGTTCGCCCACGCTCATTGTGCGTGCGGTGTTCCTGTGGAACGAACGACAGTTTCTGTTCGATCAAGCACTGATGTCGGGCATACGTGCCTCGCCCACCAATTCTCTGCTTCCGATTGATAACGGCATCTTCAGGCAATTTATACAAGATTACAAGGACTCTGTGCTGCTTGCACCGTCTCCAGAAGCCCTGCCTGCCGCCGAAGCCAGTATTTCAAAGCGTTTGCCACCAGACATCCTTTGGCTGTTTCGCTATGCGTCGGGACAACGCGGTCCTTTCTACACGTGGCTGGACCCCGCTCTGAAATCCGCCGTTTCGCGGGGAGCGATCGGATATACCGATCTTAACAAGGCTCTGATTGACCAATTTTTCGCGTCAGAAACGACTGAGATCCGCTACGAAAGCGTTCTCGATCTCAAAGACATATTCACCCTCGATCAATACCGGGTTAACGACCTTCTTCGTTAAGGAAAAAAATTATGGTTTGGACTTTTTCTCAAAAGACGACGTTCACGGGTTTTAGTACCGCCGAAGAGGCAGTTTCATTATGCCACTCAATTTAAAAATTCGATCTCATAAGACGATCGCCATAATATTTATTGCATCGTTACTAATCAACGTACTCGCGATCGAAAGCACGTACTCTCAGCAGAGCTGCCCAAAAGTGCAAACTTCAATTCAGATTATCGACGAAACTCAGATTATCAACAAAACAGGGAGGAAGATTTTTGGCACGTCCGTTGACACTTTGCAGGAGTCATATTTCAAGAACTATGTAACTACCCTTTCCAAACACGTCTCTGCCAAGATTGACGAAATATCCCAGTGCCACGGGGATTTGAAAAGTTCTCCAGAAGTCAAGCTTTTTTTCGTTAACCGTCCGCTGGTCAAATACCCTCGGCGGATCACATTCACGACTGCGCCAATCGTAGTACCGTTCAACTTAGAGGGCACGCAATCTAATGGTACCAGGCATTTGGATAGTCCTTGGGTAAAACTCACGTTTGGCCGTTCGCCCAGGCTCGTTGTGCGTGCGGTGTTCCTATGGAACGAACGACAGTTTCTGTTCGATCAGGCACTGATGTCGGGCATACGCGCTTCGCCCACCAATCCTCTGCTTCCGATTGATGAGCCAATCTTCAAGCAATTTATAGAAGATTACACGGACTCTGTGCTGCTTGTACCGTCTCCAGAAGCCGAGTCTGTTGGCTTAGCCAGTATTTCAAAACGCTTGCCACCAGAAATCTTTTGGCTGTTTCGCAATGCGTGGCAAAGCACACGCGGTCCTTTTTCCGGGATGGTGGCCGGCGCTCTTAACTCCGCCGTTACGCAGGGAGGGATCGGATATATCGATCTTACCAAGACCCTCGTTGACCAATTTTTCACGTCAGAAACGACTGAGATCCGCTACGAAAGCGTGCTCGATCTCAAAGACATATTCACCCTCGATCGATACCGGGTTAACAACCTTCTTCGTTAAGGAAAAAAATTATGGCTTGGACTTTTTCTCAAAAGACGATGTTCACGGGTTTTAGTACCGCCCAAGAGGCAGTTTCATGATGCCACTCAATTTAAGAATTCGATCGTACAAGACGATCGCCATAATATTTATCGCCTCGTTAGCGATCAACGTACTCGCGATTAAAAGCACCTACGGTACGTTGAACGACATCCCGATCGGAGAGTCATCCCCCAAGCTTCTTCAGTCTAGTGACGGTAATGACTTTTTGTTCGGCGGCAGTACACAACAACGAAGTAACCCAGGTGATCCCAACGCTAATCCCCCTTTCCCATTTGTGCCATCCAACGACCCCATCACTCCTGACCCGACGACTGGTGCACAAGTGCAAATATTTATAATATTCACTGGCCCTAGTGGTGTTGATACGTCTGACCTTGAGGGCATAGCAAACACCACCGGAGGTGACTTCTTTAGGGTCTCGACGGATGAGGAGTGGGCGAACATCTTGCTCAAAATCATGAATTTACCGCCTGGGTCTATGAATACTCCTCCACAGCGGTAAATGATAATATCACAACGAACCAGAACATCACTGTTAGTATAAATGTTTGCTGTTGCTTAATTTAGGTATGATTCACTCGCGATAGCAATTCCTGAAATTTAGAGTAGGGGCAATTCATGAATTGCCCCTACTTCGGCGGAAGATTATTTAACCTCAACAATCTAGCTTCAATTATCTTCCTCATTCTAGGTATCAGCCTTAACAATCTAGCTTCGCAATCGATGTTAGAAAGTCTGTCCCTCCCAGCAAATCTAATTCAGGATAATATCAATTATCTAAAGATTCGACAGAGATCGAGGACGACAAGACATTACTATTTATCATAAAATTTCCCTGTTTGCCAAAGTCTGTCATAACTTTAAAAAAATGGTATAACTGTATTTCCCAGCCTAGGGTTAGGATACAAACCAATATGTCGCGATCGAGATTTCAAATCAAATTTAATATGCTAACTCTGCACCCGCTTTTAGATTTCACGGAAAGGTCGATCGACGAAGAGGGAGGGTCGATCGACTCTAGCCCCAGTTATTGGTACGAAGGGCATTGCCTTCAAAGTGCGGATCTGCTGAGATTGCCACGTACTCGAATGTCTGAAGAAATCGCCCGGGGTTTGATGGAATACCTTGCTGCTGACGATTCCTACGATCGCGAGGGGAAGATGTACGGCATATTGCTGGTGGAGATGCCTTGGGGGGAACAGCGGATTCTCAAAGCATTTTCGGGGTTGCTGAACGGTTCTAGCGTTGTTGACGGGTGGGTGCCACCGATTCCGGGGCGATCGCGAGTTGCTTTAGAAGAAGCGCGCACGCTGGCCCAATTGGAAGCAATGAAACAGGAACTGATTGCACTGAATCAACTCCCGCAGCGACAGGAATATGCAGCCTTATTGAGCGAATTTGAATTGCAATTGCAAGTTTTGAATGCGCGGCACCGCAATTGCAAGCAGCAGCGAGACGAACAACGTCAGCTAAGCAGTCAAACTCTCGCAGGAGACACACTCTTAATAGCCCTGGAAAAACTAAATCAAGAAAGCCGTTTGGAGGGAATTGAATGCAGGCAATTAAAACGGCAGCGGGATGCAATATTGCAGCCTCTAAAAAAGATCGTTGAAGCTGCCAATGAGCGGATGCGGGTGCTCAAACAAGGGCGAAAAGAACTTTCCCGCCAACTTCAGGCCGAGATGCACGCAGCTTACACTCTGGTGAATTTTTTGGGAAAATCGCGATCGATCCAGGAATTGATGCCAACTAATTCTATTCCGACTGGCACCGGCGACTGCTGCGCGCCAAAATTGCTGCACTGCGCGGCAGCAAACAATCTGAAACCGCTAGCAATGGCTGAGTTTTGGTGGGGGCCGCCATCGGGTGACAAAGTTCCGGGAGAGTTTTATGGTGCTTGTAGCGATCGGTGTCAGCCGTTGATGGGTTTTTTGCTGTCAGGATTGCCACAAAATCCAATTGTTTCGGGGCCGAAAGCTTACCCGGCTTTTACATCGTCAGCTAATAGCAAAAGTCTGTCAAAAGCTTCATCGAAAAAAAGTGTAAATCAGTCTTTTAATGGTGGCATCGAAGCCCGCCCGACAAGCCAGACTTTTAGGGGCGGGCTAGAAGCCCAACCCCTACTCCCCACAACTCATCAAAACAATCATGGTGGAACGGGCATCTTGCCCGTTACCGATCGCTCTTGGGGCGCGCCAGATGCCCAACCCGGCATCTTGCCCGTTACCGATCGCTCTTGGGGCGCGCAAGATGCCCATCCCACAAATCTCAAAAAATTTGCTGGAACGAGCATCTTGCCAGTCACCAATCCCCAGGAAATGCTGCCAATTGTTTATGAAGACAAATGGTTAATTGCAGTCAATAAACCCCCAGACTTGCTGTCAGTTCCAGGTCGTTATCTAGACAATCAAGATAGCGTTTTGAGTCGCTTGCAAAACTTGTTACAGGACGGGTTAAAACTGACGGCGGTGCATCGGTTAGATTTAGCAACATCTGGGATTTTGTTGCTGGCGCGGGACAAAGAAACCAGCAGTCAACTAAGGCTGCAATTTGAGAAACGGCGGGTTCACAAAGTTTATGAAGCAGTGCTTTCGGGGACTGTCAACATAGAGGCGGGGACGATCGCACTCCCGGTAAAAAAAGACCCGAAAAATTCCCTGGTTCAGCAAGTTAATTTGGAGTGCGGAAAACCCAGCATTACTAGGTTTCAGGTAATGGCGAAGGAGGGAAATTGTACTCGCGTCGAGTTTTTGCCGCTGACGGGGCGCACGCATCAATTGAGGGTTCATGCAGCGGATGTTCGAGGGTTGGGAATACCGATTTTGGGCGATCGACTTTACGGATGTCGCGCCCCTGCGAACCGACTGCACTTGCACGCGCGGGAACTCTCCTTTGAGCATCCGCAGTTGGGTTCAAGGCTCAGCTTACAGGTGGCGACGCCATTTTGATCGCGCGGGCGATCGATATCTGTAGGATAATCAAGCATAGGAATTTCAACAAAGCCTCTGTTTAGGAAACCTGAAAATGCTACAGACTCCCACGAAAACCCTTACCCTAGAAGAGTTTCTGAAGCGGCCGGAGACGGAACCCGCCAGCGAATACATTAATGGACGGATCGTCCAAAAACCAATGCCGCAAGGAGAACACAGTGCACTTCAGACTGAATTGTCCCCCGCAATTAACTCGGTTGTGAGGTCAAAAAAGATTGCACGAGCTTTCTGTGAACTCCGTTGCACTTTTGGTGGGCGATCGATTATACCCGATGTTTCGATATTCTTGTGGAACAGGATTCCTCGCCAGGAAAATGGTGCAGTGGCTAATGTTTTCTCAATTGCTCCAGATTGGGCGATAGAAATTCTTTCGCCCGACCAAAGCCAAACAAAGGTAACTAAAAATATTCTACATTGCTTGGCTCGCGGAACGCAAATGGGCTGGCTGATTGACCCCTCCGAGCAATGTGTATTTGTTTATTTGCGCGATCGACCAACAGCATTTTTTGACGAACCAGATGTACTGTTACCAGTGCCAGAATTTGCCAGAGAATTCAATCTGACAGTTAAAGGTTTATTTAGCTGGCTGCTGGATTAACTAAAAGTTTCGCAATAGTTCACCAAGATATTTGATATTAAAGCCCTCGTCTGCCGCCGGCGGTTGATAGTACGCAGTGATATACGCAGGCTATATCCGTAGGGTGTATCACTGCGTACCTTAGCAATAAATACGCCCATTGATATTTGTTGGCAAGTCCTGTTTAAGTTATCTTGAAAAGCGATCGAACTCCGATTGCTCACATTATTCAGTAAAGGACAGATCGAGATTATGACAACTCAAACAACATCTTCACTCCTCCTGAGTCCCTTCAAATTGGGAGATTTATCCTTAAAAAACCGGGTAGTCATGGCACCCATGACGCGATCGAGAGCCGGTGAAACGCGGATGCCCAACGCTTGGATGGCCGAGTATTACGCTCAGCGGGCCAGTGCTGGTTTGATCCTGACAGAAGCTACGGTGATTTCTTCTCAAGCTAACGGTTGGCTGAATACGCCCGGTATTTATTCAGACGAGCAAGCCGAAGCTTGGAAACAAGTTGTAAATGGGGTTCATGCCCGCGAAACACCAATTTTCATGCAGCTTTGGCACTGCGGGCGGGCTTCTCACAGCAGTTTTCAGGAAAACAATCAATTGCCAGTTGCACCATCTGCCATCAAAATCAATGGAGAAGGCATTCATACCCCTGCGGGCAAACAACCCTACGAAACTCCCCGCGCTCTAGAAACAGATGAAATCTCGATCGTTGTGGAAGATTATCGCCAGGCCGCAGAACGGGCAAAAATGGCGGGTTTTGACGGTGTAGAAATTCACGGTGCTAACGGATATTTAATTGACACTTTCCTTCAATCCAAAACTAATCAACGCACAGATTCCTATGGCGGTACAGTTGAAAATCGCTACCGTTTTCTCAAGGAAATTGTGGAGGCAATTCTGACAGTATTCCCTGCCAACCGAGTTGGAGTTCGACTTTCTCCCAACGGTGTTTACAATGATATGGGTTCTCCCGATTATCGCGAAACTTTTCTGTATATTGCAGGTCAGTTAAATGTCTACGGTTTAGCTTACCTTCACCTTGTGGATGGTTTAGCTTTTGGCTTTCACGAATTGGGAACGCCGATGATGATAGGAGAGTTTCGCGATGTATTTTCCCAGCCGCTGATTGGTAACTGCGGATACAATCAAGAACTAGCCCAAACAGCTTTGAGCAACAAAGTTGCGGATTTAATTGCTTTTGGTCGGGATTTTATCAGCAATCCGGATTTAGTAGAGCGTTTTGCTGGCGGTTGGCCGCTCAATCCGCCTGCGGTCGTCGGCGTCTGGTATTCTTTTGGGCCTGAAGGTTATATTGACTTTCCTACTTATCAGGAATCAGCAGCTATTTCTTAGACTGTTGAGCAAAAAGCTGACTGTAAGAGAATTTTTGGGCGGAGTGAACGTCCGGGCTGTTTCCTCCACCCAATGTGTAATGTGCGTCGTTTCCGGCTGCGAGAAAAGTGTTTTAATAAAGAGAAATAGAAATCATTTCTAGCCGGAGTTCTCCGCACGATTTATGATAGATGAAGTTGTTGATTTCACCCAAACTGTCGATTTAACCAATTGCGATCGCGAACCGATTCAAATTCCAGGGCTGATTCAGCCCCACGGGGTGCTGTTGGTTTTGCAGGAGCCTGACTTGAAGATTGTCCAGGTCAGCAATAACGCGTTGGCTTTGCTAGGTCAACAGCCCCAAGATCTGTTGGGCAAACCGCTATTAAACTTACTCGCTCCCCAGCAGATTAATGCAATTCGGCAGTGCTTAAGCGAAGACTTTGAGTATGTGAATCCGTTAGATATTTCTCTAAAAGCTAAAACAAAATTACTTCAGTTTGATGGCATTGTTCATCGCTGCAATACCATAATCTTTTTAGAATTGGAACCAAAAAAGAAAAGACCAAAAACAGACTTTTTCCATTTTTACCAGCGATTAAAAGGAACGATTACTAAAATTCAAAAGGCTCCAACCTTGCTGGAGATGTGCGAGGTTGTAGTTAAAGAAGTGCGAAAAATCACTGGATTCGATCGCGTTATGGTATATCAATTTGATGCCGCAGGATCCGGACGGGTGATTGCAGAAGATCGGGTAGAAACGCTAACGCCTTATCTGGGCTTGCACTATCCGCCCAGCGACATTCCCCAGCAAGCGAGACAGCTTTATACCCTCAACTGGCTGCGGTTAATTCCCGACTCCTCCTATGAGCCTGTGGCGTTAGTGCCAGCGCACAATCCCTTAGACTCGCGCCCGACGGATTTGAGTTTATCGGTGCTGCGGAGCGTGTCTCCCGTACACTTGGAATACCTCAAGAATATGGGTGTATCAGCCTCCATGTCTATTTCACTGATCCAAGACCAAAAACTATGGGGGCTGATTGCTTGCCATCATTCGACGCCGAACTATGTGCCCTATAGCGTGCGAACCATGTGCGAGTTTGTGGGGCAGGTAATGTCGATCGAACTTGCAAACAAACAAGATCGTGAAGACTTAGACTACAAAATGACATTGAAGTCGCTCCAAAGCAAGTTTGTAGAATCGCTATCTCAGTCAAAAAGCTTCTGGGATGGATTAGTTCAACTCAACTCGAACCTGCTAGATCTGGTGGGTGCGACGGGAGTGGCGGTTTGCGCGGGAGAACAAGTTATTTGTATTGGTGAAACGCCGCCAGAAGCTGAAATTCCTGCCCTGCGGGAATGGATTAAAAGCCAAATTCAACACAACCTGTTTCAAACCCGATCGCTATCTGAAATTTATCCAACCGCAGAGTCATTTAAGAGCGTTGCGAGTGGACTGTTAGCATTAGAAATTTCCAAAGTCAACAAAAATTATATACTCTGGTTCCGTCCAGAAGTGATTCAAACAGTCAACTGGGGCGGCAACCCGAACAAACCTGTCGAAGTCACAATCGATCGCGAGATGCGGTTGTCTCCTCGCAAATCCTTTGAACTCTGGCAACAAACGGTGCAGGGCTGCTCGTTACCTTGGAAGTCCTGCGAGATCGAAGTCGCCACCGAACTGTGCAGCCTGATCGTCGGGATTATCCTCAGTCAGGCAGATGAAATGGCAAAGATTAATCTAGAATTGGAACGCAGTAACACTGAACTAGATGCCTTCGCTTACGTCGCATCCCACGATCTCAAAGAACCGCTGCGCGGCATTCATAACTATTCCAATTTCTTGATAGAAGATTACGGGGAGGTGTTGCACGAGGATGGCATCGCTAAATTGCAAACGCTGGTGCGCCTAACCCAACGCATGGAAGATCTGATTAACTCTCTGCTACACTATTCCAGGCTGGGACGCAGCGAACTTTCGCGCCAACCGACAAATCTCAACGATTTAGTGCGACAGTCGATCGACATTTTAAAGATCGGCGGGCCTCCGCAAGCGATCGAGTTTCGCACTCAATCGTTGCCGACAGTTGCCTGCGATCGCACTCTAGTTAGCGAGTTAGTCCTCAACCTAATTAGTAACGCGATTAAATATAATAATAAAACCGAGAAATGGGTGGAAATTGGTTTGATCGAATCAGAATCCGCTAGCAGTAAAGATCCAAGTTTATATACCTTTTATGTGCGAGATAACGGCATTGGCATCCCCCAACAGCATTTGGAGCGCGTTTTTCAGATATTCAAGCGACTCCACGCACAAGACGAATATGGTGGCGGTACAGGGGCAGGTTTGACGATCGTCCAAAAAATTGTCGATCGACACGGGGGAAAAATTTGGGTAGAATCGACGCCCGGTGAGGGCAGCACGTTTTACTTCACATTGTCAGCAGCGGTCAAACCATGACCGGATATTCAGCGATGCGTGCTATGCAACTCCCTCCCTTGCTGATCGTTGAAGACAGCGACGAAGACTTTGAAGCGTTCCAACGTTACCTACACCCATCTTTTTCGCAAATCCCCGTCTATCGCTGCACTAATGGCGATCGGGCCCTGGCGTTTCTCTACCGCACCGAACCCTACACCAATCCTAACACTGCTCCGCGTCCGGGACTGATTGTGCTAGACCTCAACTTACCGGGAACGGATGGGCGAGAGGTACTATATAAAATAAAACAGGATCGTAATTTGAAAAAGATTCCGGTGGTTGTTTTCACCACATCTAACAATCCCAAAGACATCGCAGCCTGCTACGAACAAGGAGCGAACAGCTATATCATCAAACCTATGGATTTTAAGCTGTTGAAGCGAAGTATTCAGACGTTGTTGAGCTACTGGTTTGAAATCACGATGCTCCCTGTTCAGTCTCCGGAGGAAGACCAATTATGAGTCAAGTTGAGCGCACTGTTTTGATTGTGGAGGATAACCGTGATCTATCCCAACGGCAGAATCAGGTGGGCGCTGAGCCTGGGGAAAGTGTTTTATAATGCGATCGGGCAAGCGATGCGGATGTCGGGCGTAGATTTGGATATCACCGATCGCAAGCACACCGAGGAAGCACTGCGTCACAGTGAAGAGTTTAGAAAACGGGTGTTAGACAGCAGCAGCGACTGCATCAAAGTGCTGGATCTGGATGCACGACTTTTATACATAAATACAGGAGGGATGTGCCTGTTGGAGATCGACGATCTCACCCCCTATTTGAACGCGGAATGGCTCTGTTTTTGGCAAGATGAAGCTCGGGAAGAGGTGGAAGCTGCGATCGCGGCGGCGAAGGCAGGAGAAGTGGCTAGATTTCAGGGCTTTTGTGCCACCGCCAAAGGCACGCCAAAATGGTGGGATGTCGTGTTAGCACCGATCCGGGATGTGGCAGGCCAAGTTGTACAAATCTTATCGACTTCGCGGGATATCACCGATCGCAAACAAGCGGAAATCGAACGCGATCGCATTCTGCAATTAAAACAAGCTGCCCTGGCCGAATCGGAAAGAGTTAACCGCATCAAAGACGAGTTTCTGGCGGTGCTTTCTCACGAGTTGCGATCGCCCCTCAACCGGATCTTAGGCTGGACGAAGTTGCTGCAAACTGGCAGGCTGAATGAAACCAAAACTGTAGCAGCGTTAGCGACGATCGAACGGAATGCCCTGGCACAGGCTCAATTAATTGACGACTTGCTCGATATGGCTCGCGTGCTGCGCGGCAAACTGAGTTTGAATGTGACTGCTGTCAATTTGTTGTCTACCATTGAATCTGCGATCGAAACAGTGCAGACTGCCGCCACCGCCAAGTCAATTCTGATTCATCACGTGCTATCCAATATCGGGCAAGTGTCTGGGGATGCGGTTCGCCTCCAGCAAATTGTCTGGAATTTGCTTTCCAACGCTGTCAAGTTCACTCCCAAGGGTGGACGAATAGACGTTCGATTAGAGTTAGCAGACAACCAAGCGCAGATTGTGGTAACAGATACGGGTAAAGGCATCAATCGAGACTTTTTGCCCTACATCTTTGAGTCTTTCCGTCAAGAAGATGCTTCTGTTACTCGCAAACACGGGGGGCTAGGGTTGGGACTGGCGATCGTTTATCAACTGGTAGAAGCCCACGGCGGAACAATCAAAGCTGACAGTTTTGGGGAAGGAAAAGGAGCCACTTTTAGAGTCAGCCTGCCGCTGCTGAACGTCAAAACAGGCGAAAATCCGGACAAGTTATTAGAAGCAGAACAGGATCTCAGAGGCATCCGAGTGTTGGCAATTGATGACGAGGCAGACAGCCGGGAAGTAATCGGCGCATTCCTGGTTATGGCTGGAGCGGAGGTGATGACAGTTGCATCTGCGGCTGAATTTATGGTAGCCCTAGAGTCGTTTGTGCCGGATGTTTTGGTGAGCGATATTGGAATGCCAGAAGTCGATGGCTACAGTTTGATCGGATATGTGCGTTCTCTATCACCTGAGCGGGGGGGGACTGATCCCGGCGATCGCATTGACTGCCTATGCTGGAGAAATCAACCACCAACAAGCTCTGGCAGCAGGCTTTCAGAGGCACATTTCCAAGCCAGTCGAGCCAAATCTATTGGTTGGGGCGATCGCTGATTTACTGAGCAAATAGCTATGAAAACATCAGCCATAAATTGAGCATATCTTGATAACTTATTTCTCAATAATAGCTCATACCTAATACTTTTAACAAGACCATTTCCGACTACCTTTACCTTTCAATGCGTTCAAGTTATTCCCTCATATATATCATGTTCGCAGTGCGGACTTAAGTCCGCAAAAACGGTTCGTAGTGCGGACTTAAGTCCGCAAAATGCACTCCGATTCCGACTGAAGTCGGCACTACGAACTTATCTCCCGACTGAAGTCGGCACTACGAACTTATCTCCCGACTGAAGTCGGCACTACGAACTTATCTCCCGAATCTCCGAAAATGTGCGAAGTATCGATCGGCAACCTAGAAAGTTGAGATTCACAACGTTTGGGCCTATCCTGTTAACCTGAGGGCATCTGAAAACATCCGAGCTGCTAGCTCAGCTTTTGAGATGCCCCAAAATAATCAATAGCCAAGCATTTTTAAGAAAATGGCACAAAATCACAAGTCAACGGTTATCATCACCGGCGCATCCTCCGGCGTCGGCTTGTACGGCGCCAAAGCCCTTGCAGACAAAGGATGGCACGTAGTCATGGCCTGTCGCGACGTGCGAAAAGCCGGAGACGCCGCTCAAGAGTTGGGCATACCTCAAGGTAGTTTCACGATTATGCACATTGACTTGGGCGATTTGGAAAGCGTGCGCCGATTTGCTCGGGAATTCAAATCAAGCGGCAGGCCTCTAGACGCTTTGGTGTGCAACGCAGCTATCTATCTGCCTTTGATTAAGGAACCGCTGCGGAGCCCTGAAGGTTACGAGTTGACGATGACTACCAATCACCTCGGTCATTTCCTGCTGTGCAATCTGATGATGGATAGCATGAAACCTTCCTATTATCAAGATGCGAGAATCGTGATTTTGGGAACTGTGACTCACAATCCAGACGAGTTGGGTGGAAAGATTCCGCCGCGTCCTGATTTGGGCAAGTTTGAGGGTTTTGAAGCGGGTTTCCAAGATCCGGTTTCGATGGTAGATGGGAAGCAGTTTGAACCTGTCAAGGCTTACAAAGATAGCAAAGTTTGCAACGTGCTGACGATGCGGGAATTGCACCGCCGCTTTCACGAATCGACGGGGATTAATTTCACTTCGCTGTATCCGGGATGCGTGGCGGATACGCCACTTTTCCGCAATCACTATCCTTTATTTCAGAAACTTTTCCCGCTGTTTCAGAAGAATATCACCGGCGGTTATGTGTCGCAGGAGTTGGCGGGCGAAAGGCTGGCAATGGTGGTTGCAGATCCAGAATACAAGCAATCTGGGGCTTATTGGAGTTGGGGAAATCGTCAGAAAAAAGATGGTAAGTCTTTTGTGCAGAAGGTTTCTCCGCAGGCGCGCGATGATGAGAAAGGTGAGCGGATGTGGGAGTTGAGCGCTAAGTTGGTGGGATTGACTGACGGAGCTCCCATGGGTGCTGCTAGTGCGAGCCGCCCTGCATAATTAGGTTTGTAGTGAGGACTTTAGTCCTTCTTCTTGCGGACTAAAGTCCTCACTACGAACCTTGACGCACACAGGTTTGTAGTGAGAACTTCAGTCCTTCTTCTTGCGGACTAAAGTCCTCACTACAAACCTGTAGTTTGTGGGATGGGCGTCCCGCCCGTCTTTAAAGGACGGGCGGGACGCCCATCCCACAATAATTAAAATTCTAAGTTATTTAATTCGCGCTCCTAAGTTATTTAATTCTCATTCCTTACCAGGAAAAATTGGTTTAAATCCCCAAGCCTTGTAGGGAGAAATTAAAAAAAGACGATTGATTGCTCGACTCCTCTTCCTTTCCGGTAGAGGTCTCCCTCCTTTCGTCAAGTCAACTGTCAACCTGTATGCTGTCAACTGTCAACTGTCAACTGTCAACTGTCAACTGTCAAAGATATTTTTGCGGATCTGCATCCGGTTGCTGCGTAAGTTTTGGCGGAGGAACCAAAAGGTCGATCGACCTTTTGGTTTTTAGCCGTTGGGAAATTCTTGGCAGTGCCCGATGTTGCCTTTTTTTCGGTTAAGATTAATTGTTAGTTTAGGGTGCGCTGGTTCCTTAAAATATTTTCACCCAATCTAGCGAAATAATAATTATATCATATGAACTGTAGATCGCAAAAATTATTTTTAATTGCTGGAATCTTTGGCTTAGTTTGGTTGGGAAAACCGACGAAAACATCCGCGAGCAACGTTGAAATTTTGACTTCAAATGTTGAGGATTTGGCAACAGTCCGCAGCGGAGCCGATCGACCTTTACGAACCAACGACACGAATCTTGACACCCGGGAAGACTTGCCGGCCACTGAGTCCGATCGATCGACTTTGGCACCAATTCTACCTGCGGAAACTCCCGATTTACAGCCAGAAGCTGCCAATTCTGTCGATCGCACATTCGCCACGAACGATCGAGAAACTCAGCTTTCTAACCGAGATCAAAAGCTAAAAGAAAATATAGGTATCGATCGAGATTCGCAACTGAGCCAACTGCCCAACCCAATTCAACCCAGAGAGCCGGAATTGCCTGCACCAATAGCCCCGCAACCGCCGCCGCCGTCTCCCCTCCAACCAACTCCCCCAACACCAGTTCCCGGCGATTCCAGACCGGGGATTCCGGGTACAATTCGGGTTTTGCGGTTTGAATTTGAGGGAAACACAGCTTTTAGCGATCGCGAACTCGCAGCAGTTACGCAACAGTTTGCGGGGCGCGACATCACCTTTGCCGAACTGATCGCAGCAGAAGGGGCAGTGACTCAAAAATACGTAGCAGCAGGATACATCAATTCCGGCGCTGTAATTCCCGCCAACCAAACATTTCCCAGAGAAGGAGGTGTGGTGAAAATTCGGATTGTCGAAGGCGGATTAGATGAAATTCAGATTAGTGGAAACAGGCGTTTAAATGCCAATTACGTGCGATCGCGCTTGGAACGTGTCACCAGGCGGCCATTGAATCGCGATCGGCTGCTGGAAGCGTTGCAAATGCTGCAACTCGACCCCTTAATTGCCAATATTTCGGCAGAATTGCAAGCTGGAAGCCGCCCGGAAAACAGCCGTTTAGAAGTGCGGATTAAAGAAGCAGACAGCTTCAGCGGCGAAGTTTTTCTAGACAACAATCGATCGCCCAGCGTGGGCAGTTTTCGGCGCGGCGCGCGCATCAATCAAGCGAATTTGCTCGGTTTGGGCGACGGATTAGAGCTATCCTACGCTAACACCGACGGCAGCAACGAATTCAACGGCAGCTACACAGTCCCCGTCAACGCGCGCAACGGCACGATTCGGTTTGCTGCGAGTGCTGCGAGCACTAACGTGATCGAGGAACCGTTTGATGCTGCGGAAATTGAGGGGAAATCGCGAACTTACGAGTTAACTTACCGCCAGCCGATCGTCGAAAAGCCCGATCGCACTTTGGCTGTGGGAGTAACTTTTTCGCGCCAAGAAAGCGATACATTCCTGTTGGGAGAAAGATTTGCGCTGTCAGCGGGAGCAAACGAGCGCGGCGAAACGCGGGTTTCGGCGGTGCGGTTTTTTCAAGAATACGTGCAGCGGAATTCCCGACAAGTGCTCGCAGCGCGATCGCAGTTTTCCATCGGTACCAATTTTTTGGGTGCTACTGCGAACGATAGCGGCCCTGACAGTCGCTTCCTGGCGTGGCGCGGACAAGCGCAGTACGTGAGGCTGCTAGCGCCGGAAACCTTGCTAATAGTGCGTTCCGACATTCAGTTCGCCGATCGCCCGCTGCTGTCCCTCGAACAAATCGGGATCGGCGGCGTGCAAAGCGTGCGCGGATACCGGCAGGATTTGTTGTTAACTGATAGCGGTGCGATCGCATCTGCGGAAGTGCGTATTCCAATTTGGCGCGTCCCGAAGGTCAAAGGATTGTTGCAGGTGGCTCCATTTATCGATTTGGGGGTAGGCTGGAACCATTCTGGCGAAAAAGCTAATCCTGATTCTGACAAGCTTCTGGGTGCTGGTGTGGGGTTGGTGTGGCAGATGGGCGATCGGTTTAATATGCGCTTAGACTATGGTATTCCCTTGATTAATGTCCGAGGGGGCGATCGAACTTTTCAGGAAAAAGGCATCTATTTTCGGATTAATTACTTTGCTTTCTAAATTGTGGGTTGCGTTGAGTGCGATCGAACCCTACGCTTCGCTTCACCCAACACTTTCATCTTTAGCGCTGACGGTCAATTTTTATTAAGTGGCGATCTCAATTCAATCAGTTGATGAACCGCACTAACCACCAATTCAGGCTGATCTAGCATTACAAGATGTCCACTATTTTCTGCAATGATATGTTGGCTATTTGAGGATAGTTGGGTCAAGTCTCGCTGAAGCAATTGCCATTTCTGGAATCTTTCATCACTCATCTGTGGATTTTTAGAGCCTTGACTTAATACAATCAAAGGCAGATTCCCCAGTAGTGTACTCGCTTGCAATTGCTGAAAGCTCCTTTTCATATTGGCAAGCTCACTTGACGTAGTTGCCCAATAACAGGGGCGGTAACAGGAAGATTTGAAGGTGTCAAATAGAGCTTGCACTGCCAACGGATATTTTTGACTTTCTTGTTTGATATCCTTAAACATTGGCAACACATTCATATCTCCGATTAATCGTAACACTCCAACCCGACTGGCAATTATCAGAAGCTGGTAAAGCAAAATTACCCTTTTCATACGCTTCCATATTGCGGGTGTTATTTGATCTTCATGGACAGAATCAACCAGCACCAATCCGACGACTTCTTCTGGATGTTGACTGGCATATAGTCGCATATTGCCTCCACCCAAGGAGTGGCCAACTAAAATGTAGGGAGGTTCGATCTTAGCTTTCGTCAACAGGGCGTGTAATTCATCAACACTCTGCTGACTTGTGCGAGGTATCTTGGGATTGGGATCGCTCCAACCCAACCCTGCTCGATCGTAGGTACAGACACGAGTAAACTTAGCAATTTCAGAGGGAACCAGACCCCACGTAATTGAGGGAGCACCACCGCCAGCATCCATAATGACTGTTGGTGTCCCTTTTCCCACACAGTTGAGATGTAGACGAAATCCTCCAATATCAAACAGTTCACCCTGCGGAGGATACTTGCGTCGATCGATTATTTGACTGACTGCTTGATAGAGAATTCCAGCAAATAAACTGATAGCGGTAATACCTAGAGCAAGCACGATCAATTTTTCTGTGGTTGTCATAGCAAAATTTATAGAACTGATACCATTGCACTCAAGTTTATCTTTTATAACGATTAATTTGCCGCTTCGACCGGGTTGTTATGCCGCCGCGATCGCCCTATAGTGCTATTGCCTCTACATACTTTTCTGATACTGCTCAATCGTCGCTGCAATTTTATTCATCAATTGTTGATCCTGCTTTGGATCGAATGGGGGCGCATTTTTCCAATCATAAAACCATACTGGCTTCCGTTGCTTCTCTTCTGGCTCAGTTGCGAACCTCGGAAACACATGGGCATGTAGTGCCGCTTCACTGTTACCCAAGATTTCGTAGTTGATACGAATTGCACCAGTGACCTCAAGCAAAGCATCACCCAAAACCGTCATGTCTTGTAAGAAGATTATGCGTTGCTCCATTGTTAAAGCGTTCAGACTTGGCACAACTGGATCGGGTAGCAAAAGTGAATACCCCTGCAAGAACTGAACATCACCAAGCACTACCCAGCCCGATGGAACCCGACAAATTACTGCCGGATTAATTCCCTGACGTGCTTCCTCGACTCGACGATGAATCAGAGTAATCATTCTAAGTTTTAGTTGCCCTAACTATTGGGTCGATCGTATTGTCGAAGTTTTCATCAGCAAGAAATTTTAACATGGTTCTTGCGCTGTTTTGCGGGCAAGCAGGCGATCGCGCAAGCCTTGTGGGTCGAATTTTGCTTGATTCATAGTGCGAATCTCTTGCGATTGCTGCCGTCGCTGTTGCAAGTACGCTTCTACTTCCGATTCGTGCTTGAGATAGAAGGCGATCGTGGCATAAACGTCAGCTAGATTCAGAGACGGATAGCGATAAACAGTTTCTTCTGCGGTCGCGCCCTGCTGAAAAACACCGATTACAGTATCTAATGTAACGCGAGTTTTGCCGACGAGAATCACACCATCTTCATTTGCATTTAAAGGAGCCCGTTCAGCTACGATTGTCAGTGTCATAAGCATCTTCAAATTCAATATCCCAATAGTAGCAAATCCACTCGTCGCGCTTCCAACATTGCAGCCACGTCCTCATCTGTCGGTGCGGGTTGGTCTGTCTTTAGCAAGCCTCGCATCCGCTGAATCGCACCAGAACGATCGCCCCTGGTAACTGGCGGATATTGCAAGGACTCAATGATGGCGCTCACTAACGCAAGGCGATCGCTCGGTGGCAGTTTGAAGACCTGCTCTTTGACTTCTTCTAGCAACATAGACGGCTCCTAAGATTGAAGGTGTCTACCATCTAGTATGAACGATTGCGTTCTCCATGACCAGGTAGAATTAGCTCTGTTCCCGGTAACTCATTCAAACTCATGACTCTTTCTCCTCTGAGTTATATCAAATCCCGTAGCATCAGAATTTTTCATCTCTCTTATCTCCCTCTGTGTTCTCTGCGTTCTCTGTGGTTAAATCACGATCGTGCAACGGTCAACGATCTTACATTCAAAACCTTTGATAAATTTCTCACATTTTAGCGCTGACAGTCAAATTTTATTAAGTGGCGGTCTCGATCGCTACTTGGATCGCGATCGCACTGATACGATCCAAATATATAATTATAATGGAACCGGAAACGATATAAATCCTAACCTAGTTAACACAAGAGGGCTTGTCTTATGGTTCAGACAAAAACTAAACTAACATTTGTAGAGTTTATCGAAAAGTACCCCGACGGATCGGGCATCTACGAACTTGTAAATGGAGAGATTGTCAAAGTGGAAGCAACCAGAGCTCATAAAAATGTAGCACGATTTCTAGTATTTGGCTTTAACGATGAAATCAGGCGCTTGGAACTTGACTATATCGTTGACAAAGATATAGTTTTCAGAACTGTAACAGCGAGGGGGCAAGAGCAAGGCAGAAATCCTGATGTCGGCGTGGTCAAGGCATCAGTATGGAATAGCAATGTCCGCGGCTACGGAGCCCTTACCGAACCTATACAATTAGCAGTAGAAGTAACTTCAACTAACTGGGAAGACGACTATGTTGATAAGTTGGATGAGTATCAACGGCTCGGTATTTGTGAATATTGGATTGTGGACTATTTAGCTATCGCTTCTAGGGCTTATTTAGGTAATCCCAAAATTCCCACAGTTTTTGTTTACTCTTTGGAAAATGACCGCTATTTAGTTCAAAGTTTTACAGGTAATGAGCGCATTATCTCTAAAACTTTTCCCGAACTAGAAATCACTGTAGAGCAAATTGTGATTAGCAGCCAAATGCAAAACCTTTAGAGAAACGAGATGAGCTTACACAGATCGACTTTATCCTAAAAATAATTTTTTTATGCCTCGCTTACATTACTCCCTACTGTTTGCCTTCCTGTTGCTATTTCCCGCAAGTGCGATCGCCCAAATCATCCCCGACAGCACTTTAGGTGCCGAAAGTTCGCGCCTTGTACCGGATACAATCAACAACTTACCCTCAGATCGCATTTCAGGAGGCGCAACTCGCGGCTCTAATCTCTTTCACAGTTTCCGCTCCTTCAACATCGGTGAAGGGCGGGGACTTTATTTTGAAAATCCCAGCGGAATTGCTAACATCTTCACCCGCGTCACGGGCGGGCAACCCTCAAATATTTTAGGAACCCTCGGAGTCCTAGGCAATGCATCAACCCGAAAGGAATTGTCTTCGGCCCCAATGCAAGATTAGATTTGCGCGGTTCATTTGTCGCTTCAACGGCTGACAGTATTGTATTTAATAACGGCTTTGAATTCAGCACCAACACAGGGCAAACATCCCCACTGTTAACAGTTAATATTCCAGTTGGTCTGAGATTTAGAGACAATCCCGGTACAATTGTCAATCAATCCACAGCTACAGGAACAGTCAATCTCCCAGCATGGCGACATCCAAATCCCAGGCGGCAATTTAACCGCTAGTGGCGGACAAATTTTGCTCGGTAGCGTAGCCAGTCCTGGTTTAGTAGATTTGGCACTAACCCCTGGTGTATCCGGGCCTGGTAATCTTACTTTAAATTATGGCAACATTCAAAACTTTGGCAATATTCAAATATCCAATGGTACGCTGATTAACACGAGTGGAACAGGTGGCGGTAGAGTAGAAATAACAGGTGGAAATATCGGTATCAACGCTGCACAAATATATGCGTTCACCTTCGGAAATGCTGGCGGAAAAGGTATTGATATAAACGCCCAAAAAATGCAAGTAAAAAATGGCACGCAATTGTCTACTTTCACTTTAGGAGATGGTGCTGGAGGTAATATCAATTTGCGCGGTGCTGATTCGGTAGAAATGAGCGGGCAGGGAATTGAGAGCTTTCAACAAATTGTAATTAAATATCTCCTATCGGGAACAGTTGACCCTTTTGACCCTAAGTTTATGTTTTTTAACGGTACTGCTGGCGCCGGAAATGGGGGAAGCGTCAACATCGATACCGGACGGCTGCTGATGCGCGATGGGGTAGTAGGTAGCGGCATTACTTTAGGTGCTGGAAATGGCGGCAATCTGAATATCCGCGCCAACACTTTTGAAATCGCGAGTTCTGGAATCAACAACGCCACAGCTAAAGATAGTAGCGGTGCCGGAGGAAGCATCAACCTTGATGTTGGGCGGTTAATTATGCGCGATGGTTCCCTTCTCGGCAGTACGAGTTACAGTAACGGGCCGTCGGGAAATATCACCGTAAAAGCTGCTGAATCGGTAGAACTGTCCAACTCCAGTAGCAGAACTGCTATATCAACTGGAATCAGCACTCTCAGTATCGGTTCTAGCGGCAGAGCAGGGGATATTACGGTTGATACCAAGCGCTTGAGTCTTGCTGACGGTTCTGCTTTTACATTAGGAACAGGTATATTAGTGGGCTTTCTGTTTTCCAGGAACGGCGGAGCGGCGGGAAACTTAACAGTTAGGGCCAGCGAGTCAGTGGAAATTACAGGAATTTCTCCTGTTTTGACTAGCGGGAATCGCACTGATAGTGCGCTGAGTTCTGCAACTTTGAGTTCTAGTCGGGGCGGGAATATCCGCGTCGATACGCCGAGGTTGGTGGTGCGGGATGGGGGGCTAATTTCTACGAGATCTTTTGGTGCTGGAAATGGAGGTGATGTTACTATTAATGCCGATCGCATTGAAGTCAGTGGCATCAGCAGTAACGGTTTATCTGTCAGTTCAATTGATGCTTCTGTCGGCAGCCGGTTCCCGATTAATAGTCCCAACCCGACGGCGAATGCTGGCGAATTGAATCTTAATACCCGTCAATTGATCGTTCGGGATGGCGCTACAGTCACGGTGCAGGCTAGGGGAACCGGACGGGCTGGTAATATCAATGTTGTCGCAGATGCAATTTCCCTTGACGCCAAAAGCAGCATTGACGGCACAACTGTATCCGGTACGGGTGCAAATATTAACCTGCAAGCAAAAAGCATTGAGTTGCGACGCGGCAGCCGGATTACTACCGATGCAGGTAATTCCGACGGCGGTAACATCAATCTCAACAGCCAGATTCTAGTCGCCCTCCCCCAAGAAAATAGCGACATCACCGCCAACGCCCGCACCGCAGGTGGCGGCCGCGTCAATGTTAATGTCCCGAATGTCTTGGGCTTTGCAGCAGTCGGCCGGGAACAAGTCAGAAGCAGGTTGAATCTCAGTGACGCGCAATTTGCAGCTTTGCAAGTCAGTCCTACTTCTCTGCTTGAGAGTAGCGACATCGCCGCGATTTCTCAAAGTGCAGGCCCGGCTTTGCAAGGTACTGTTACTTTTAGTTCTTCTGGGGTGAATCCCGCTCAAGGTTTGGTAGAATTGCCACAAAATGTGGTGAATCCGGCTGCATTAATTGCGGCAAATCCCTGCATTGAAGGAGCCGATAACGAGTTTACTGTTACTGGTCGGGGGGGAGTGCCTCCTAGCCCCAATGACTCTCTGGGTAGCACAGAAACACCGTTTCCGTGGATAGAAATAGAAGAGGAAGGAAGAAGGAAGAAGGAAGAAGGAAGAAGGAAGAAGGGAAGAAGGGAAGAAGGTGAAATTCCCGATCGGGAAGTTGTTCCTGCTCAAGGCTGGGTGATGAATGAGAAAGGGGAAGTTACGCTGGTGGCTGCGGAAGTTGCCGGTCAATTTCCACAGCGCACGAGGCGTCCTGATTCTGTTTGTCAGCCTCGATAACTACAAACAGGGCAAATGCTAGAAATTTTATGACCGAATGTTAGCTAACAAAAGGTTGATTATGATTTTCCAATATCTCTACTTATGGCAGATTTGCCAAATTAATGAACTCAAAGACCGAGACAAATACTATATTTTAAGAGTGATTTACCTTTTAGATCGCGATCGGTCGATTACGAAAAGAAAAACGGTTCGTAGTGCGGACTTTAGTCCGCAGAATAAGAGCGGACTAAAGTCCGCACTACGAACTTTACTTGTTGCGGTTAATCGACGGAACCTGATATTATTTGCATTTTTTTACCTGTGTCTGTTTGCTGAAAGTGCGATCGCCCAAATCGTCCCCGACAGCAGCTTGGGAGCAGAAAGTTCGCGCCTTGTACCCGATAATATCAACAACTTACCATCAGAGCGAATCACTGGTGGTGCCACTCGCGGCGTGAATTTATTTCACAGTTTTCGAGAATTTAACATCAAAAGTGGAGAGGGAGCTTATTTTGAAAATCCCAGCGGAATTGCTAACATCTTCACCCGCGTCACGGGCGGGCAACCCTCAAATATTTTAGGAACCCTCGGAGTCCTAGGCAATGCTTTCGGCCCCAACGCTCGGTTAGATTTGCGCGGTTCGTTTGTCGCTTCAACTGCTGAGAGTATTGTATTTAATAACGGCTTTGAATTCAGCAGCACCACAGGGCAAACATCCCCGCTGTTAACAGTTAATATTCCAGTTGGTCTGAGATTTAGAGACAATCCCGGTACAATTGTCAATCAATCCACAGCTACAGGAACAGTCAATCTCCCAGCAAGCACTGATTGGTGGCGACATCCAAATCCCAGGTGGCAATTTAACTGCTAGTGGCGGACAAATTGCACTCGGTAGCGTAGCCAGTCCCGGTTTAGTAGATTTGGCACTGACATCGAGTCCACAGCAGGGGAGTTTAAGTTTAAATTATGGCAACATTCAAAACTTTGGCAATATTCAAATATCCAATAGTACGCTGATTAACACGAGTGGAATAGGTGGCGGTAGAGTAGAACTAAAAGGTGGAAATATCGGCATCAATGCTGCACGAATATATGCGCTCACCTTCGGGAATATTGATGGAAAAGGTATTGATATAAACACCCAAAAGTTGCAAGTGCAAAACGGGACGCAATTGTCTACTTTCACTTTTGGAGATGGTGCTGGAGGTAATATCAATTTGCGTGCTGCTGATGCAATAGAAATCAGCGGGCTGGGAATTGAGGGCTTTCAACAGATTGTAATTAAATATCTGGCATCGGGACTAATCGACCCATTAGCTGCGAACTTTGTGTTGCTTAATGCTACTGCTGGCGCTGGAGCAGCCGGAGACATTAAAATCGATACTGGACGCCTGCTGATGCGGGATGGTGCAATATTTGGCGGCATAGCTTTTGGTGCTGGAAATGGTGGAAATTTAAGCATCCGTGCGAATACTTTTGAGATTCAGGGTTCTGGGAGCAACAACGCAACAACGAAAGGGAGTACCGGTGCGGCAGGAAATATCACCGTTGATGTCCAAAGATTGATCCTGCGCGATGGTGCTATTCTCGCCAGCACTAGCTACAACGCTGCCCGATCGGGAAATATAACAATTAAAGCTGCTGAATCGGTACAATTGTCGAACACCATTTCTCAAACTGCTGTCGCAAGCGGCATCAGCACGCTTACCATCGGCTCTACCGGAAAGGCGGGAGATATCACTATCGATACAAAACGGCTGAGTCTTTCTGGGGGCTCCGCGTTCACCTTGGGGAGCGGTGTTTCGGTTGGCGGAGTTATCTTCTCTACGAATGGGGGGCCAGGAGGAAACTTAACTGTTAGGGCTAGCGAATCAGTAGAAATTGCAGGTATTTCTGAAGTTTTGAGCAATGGGAATCAAGTTGCTAGTGCTTTTTCCTCTGGAACAATTAGTTCTAGCCGGGCCGGGGATATCCGCATTGACACGCGAAACCTGATTCTGCGGGATGGGGGCTTCATTTCTTCTAATTCTTCGGGTAAAGGAAACGTGGGGGATATTACGATTAATGCCGATCGCGTCGAAGTAAATGGTAGTTTAGGTAATCCTCGTTTTAACAGTTCTATTGATGCTTCTGTTGGCAAGGCGACGGGTGATAATCCCAATGCTACGGCAAATGCAGGTTCGGTGAACTTGAATGTCGATCGATTGATTGTCCGGAATGAAGGCAATGTGACGGTGCAAGCTTTGGGAACCGGGCGCGCTGGTAATATCAATATTGTCGCAAATGCGATCGGCCTTGACAACAAAGGTAGCATTGATGGTAGAAGTGCATCCGGTGTCGGAGCAAATATTAACCTGCAAGCACGAGACATCCAATTGCGCCGCGGAAGTCGAATTACCACCGATGCGGGTACTTCTGAAGGTGGCAATATCAATATTAATAGCAATACTTTGCTCGCCCTCCCCCAAGAAAACAGCGACATCACCGCCAACGCCCGCACCGCAGGTGGCGGCCGCGTCAATGTTAATGTCCCGAATGTCTTGGGCTTTGCAGCAGTTGGCCGGGAACAAGTCAGAAGCAGGTTGAATCTCAGTGACGCGCAATTTGCAGCTTTGCAAGTCAGTCCCACATCTCTGCTTCAAAGTAGCGACATCACCGCGATTTCTCAAAGTGCTGGCCCGGCTTTGCAAGGGGCGGTAACATTTACTGCTTCTGGGGTAAATCCCGCTCAAGGTTTAGTAGAGTTGCCACAAAATGTGGTGAATCCGGCTGCGTTAATTGCTGCTAATCCCTGCGTTGAAGGAGCCGATAACGAGTTTACTGTCACGGGGAAAGGAGGAGTGCCACCGAGTCCTAATGACTTTCTTGGTAGCGCACAAACGCCGTTTCCGTGGGTGGAAGCAGAAGGAAGTTCGGCAACGAGCGCTGTACGGGATGTAACGGATGTAACGGATAGAAGTCCGAAGGAAGAAAGGGAAAAAAAAGCTCGGGAAGTAGTTCCGGCGCGCGGTTGGGTGGTGAATGAGAAAGGGGAGGTGACGCTGGTTGGATACAATCCAGGTAATGCTGCTGAGTCTCGCAATCCTCGATCGAATTCTCTTTGTCCGTCGCGCTGACAAGATGTTTTTTACGGCGGATAAACGCGGATTAATTGGGTGCATCTCAATGCAAGCAAATATGTTTGTATGGGCTATAGCATGACCGCAGTGAATATAAGATTATAACTAATAACTTATATGCAGTCATGCTTCTTCAGGCTTCAAAAACCAGATGCACCCGATTAATTGGTGATTGGTAAGTGGTGTACTGAATTTAAATTGTCTATTTTAATGCAATACAATTGAGAGCAGACCGCCAAGAGAGCAAAAGCCATGTGAAAAATAAATTCTGCGATGGGAGCATCTCAGTTTTGCTATAGTGCGAGCGTCCCCGCTCGCGTGCGTCCCCGCTCGCGTGCGTCCCCGCTCGCGTGCGTCCCCGCTCGCGTGCGTGTATAAGCCAATACGGTTTACTTAAGACAGTCCGTTGGAAAAACGAGGTGAAAAATAGACGCTGCGATTGCCGCGCGTGGACGTTCGCAATGACAAAAAAGCATTAAGTAAACCGTATAATAAAAAATGCTTCTTACAAAACTGAGATGCTCCCTTCTGCGATTGCTTCGTTCCTCGCAATGACAATTATCACCCAATACAGTTTACTTAGGACGGTACAGGGGGAAAAAGCAATGTGAAAAATAGATTCTGGGATTGCTTCGTTCCTCGCAATGACAATTATAACCCAAGCCTATTGTATTTTAATGCCCTATTTCACCCTCTCCCACTCTCTCCCCGTCTTCCTACAAGTGCTTGAATATGAAATTTACCCGATCGCTCCGACAAGCAATTCTCTTATTTCTGATATCCTGTCTGCTAGCGGTGGCGATTCCTCCCGCAGTTGCTCAGATGCGGTCACCACCAGCGGTGCAGCTTGTCCGACAAGCTCGAACTCTGTATGCTTCAGAACGTTTTTCCGAAGCTGTGCCGCTGTTACAGCAAGCGGCGACGCAATTTGAGGCAAAAGGTCAAAATCTCGATCGCGCGGCGGCTTTGAGCAATTTAGCTGCAACCTACGGGCAACTAGCGCTTTGGGAACAAGCAGAACAAGCTGTGAATTCGAGTTTGTCGGTGGTGCGGGCGCAACCCAAAACTCCCGAACAGCAGCGGATTTGGGCGGAAACTCTCAACATTCAAGGACAGATTAAACTCGAACGGGGGCAGACTCAAGATGCGATCGACATTTGGACGCAAGCTGCTAAATTTTTTGAGCAAATTGATAGCAAAAATCAACTTTTGCAAGTTCAAATCAATCAAAGTCGAGCTTGGGAAACTCTCGGACTTTACCCCAGAGCTTGCAAAATATTGTTAGGTTCTTTGAACCTGGAAAACAAAACCTGTGAAGTTTTGCCCGCAGGCTTAGTAAGTTTGAAAAATCAATCTGTTTCCTTAGAAAATATTCGGGCAATTAATGCTTTAGCCAGGGTGCTGCGGGTTTTGGGACAACTGGAACGCTCCGAGGATTTGCTGTCAGCGGGAATGGAAGCAGCCCGAAAAATAGGTGTCCGACAAGAAGAGGCTGCAATTTATTTGAATTTGGGAAACACAGCCCGGGCTAAAAGCAATAAACCGGGTTTGAGTATGGAAAAGCGGACTGATTTGGAACGCTCCGCCTTAGAATATTATGCTCTAGCGGCAGAGGCGATGCCGGGGAAATCAACTATCGGGATGCAGGCGAGGTTGAATCAATTGAGTCTGTTTGCAGATAGCCAAAATGCCTCGGAAGCACAGATTTTGTGGCGTTCTCTTGAACCTCAAGTCGCTCAATTCCCTTCCAATCGTGCTGGGCTTTACGCTCAAATTAATCTAGCACAGACCTTGATTAAATTGGATAAATTACCAATCGGTACTCCAGGTTTGAGCGATATCGCTCAAATGCTTTCCTTGGCTGGGGAATCGGCAAACCGTTTGGGCGACAAACGAATACAAGCTTATATTTTAGGAGCTAGGGGCAAGGTTTACGAACTCAAACAACAGCATTCTATAGCTGAAACTTTGACTCTTGAAGCTTTGAGTTTAGCACCGGCGTTTCAATCTCCCGATATTGCCTATCAATTATTGTGGCAACTCGGACGGATTCGGAAAGCTCAGGGGAATACAGAAGGGGCGATCGTTCAATATACTCAAGCTGTAAATGTATTGTCTTCTCTGCGCGGCGATTTGGTAACAGTTAATCCCGAAGTGCAATTTTCGTTTCGGGAAAGTGCCGAACCAGTTTATCGGGAATTAGTCGGGCTGCTGTTGCAAGATGAATCCCCCACTCAAGATAAGTTAAAACAGGCTCGCCAAACGGTGGAATCTTTGCAGTTGGCGGAATTGGATAACTTTTTTCGGGATGCTTGTGCTGATGCTAAACCAAAGTCGATCGAGGAAATCGATCCGACGGCGGCGGTGATTTACCCAATTATTTTGAGCGATCGTTTGGAGGTAATTTTGTCAATTCCCGGCAAGCCTCTGCGCCGCTATACGACTAAGAAGTCTCAATCCGAGTTAGAAACAGCCTTCAAACTAGCCAAAAATACCATCAGGCCTTCTGCTTTTGTGCGCGACAGGTTCCCACCTATTCAACAGGTTTACGACTGGTTAATCCGCCCCGCAGAAGCCGATTTGACTGCCAGCGGGATTAAAACGCTGGTATTTGTGCTCGATGGTTACTTGCGAAATCTGCCGATCGCAGTGCTGCACGATGGCGAAAAGTTTTTGGTAGAAAAATACAGTATTGCTTTGGCGCCGGGACTGCAATTGCTGGCACCGAAACCGCTCAGCCAAGTAAAGTTAAAAGTGCTAACTGGTGGCTTGTCGGAATCGCGTCAAGGCTTCTCGGCTTTGCCGGGGGTGAAACAGGAACTCGAACAAATTTCAGCCCAGATGCCGGCGAGTGCGCTGCTGAATCAAGATTTTGTCAGCACGCAGTTGCACGATCGCATTAAAGCTTTGTCTTACCCGATCGTCCATTTAGCAACTCACGGTCAGTTTAGCTCGAATGCGGCGGATACTTTTATTGTGACTTGGGATCAAAAAGTAAATGTTAAGGAGTTCGATCGACTTTTGCGATCGCGCACTGGGGAGAAACAACAGCCGATCGAGCTTTTGGTGTTGAGTGCTTGCGAAACTGCTTCCGGCGATAACCGGGCCGCATTGGGTTTAGCTGGCGCCGCAATTCGATCGGGTGCTCGCAGCACAGTCGCCACCCTTTGGCAAGTAAACGACGAATCTACCGCTATTTTTATGACTGAGTTTTACCGCCAGCTTGGTGGTTCTAAAGCCAGCAAAGCTGAAGCCCTCCGCAACGCTCAATTAACCCTGCTGCAAAACGAAGAGTATCAAAATCCTTATTTCTGGGCGCCTTTCGTGCTAGTAGGGAATTGGCAATAAGTTGACTGTTGACTGTTGACTGTTGACTCCGAAAGCAGTTTGTAGGGGCGGTGCCCCCTGGCCCGCCCTCTTAGTTGGGTGGTTTTATTGTCGGGAAAAGAAATCTGAAACTACCAAAATTATCGATCGAAGATTGGCTCGTGCTTGGGCCAAGGTACGTAGTTGCGCTTCAGCGCTCTTTCCTAGATCTCAGCAAAGAGTGCTCCCATC